>NZ_JACIGW010000007.1:0-228021 GCF_014198105.1 Aliirhizobium cellulosilyticum
TTTTCTTTAGAACGAGAAGCTTCGTCGCTAGCAGCGCCGCCGCCCTCGTCAGTGAGCGGGTTATAGTCCCACACCCAGGAAAACGTCAACAGGCTCAATTCGAAATTTTACAAAAAAATGACAAACAAATGAATTCATTAAGAAATTTCGATTTTTTCTGAATTCGGCTGATTTTCACCAACCAGTCCTCTTATATAGGCCAGCCAAATTAGCGGGATGGTGACGCCCCGCCTCAAAACCGCCCCGACAAATTCACAATCCCATGGAAAGAGCGTTACAGGGCATTCGCAATCGTCCTGGGACTTCTCGCCATAAGACAGCAGTTCGCGGCGGATTTGACTCATTTCGAGGAAAAGGGCACATGTTTGGCCCAAGGTCCTGCAGGCAGCATCAAGCTGCCTATGGCAATAACGCGTATATAGGGACTGGCTAAGTCGGCATGAACACGGCCCGCAACACGATCCGATCGCTTGGCAACGAACCGCCCATCCTTGCTGATGGTCGCCGCGCGCCGGACAAGCGGGAGATTTCGTTCCGCTGGCTCTCCGGCACGTTCCTGACAGGCATAACCTCTTCTGTATTGATGGGTGTCGCACTTTTTGCCGCACTTGATGGACGCCAGCAGCTCGCCATCCCGGCAGAGGCATCTGCCTCGGTTCCCAGCGACCACGACAATGATTCAGTCCAGCGCGGCAAACGCCTGCTCGGCGGCAAGATCGTCGCGATGCCGACGGATCGCAAGATCATGGAAGTGTCGACGGTGGTCCACGAGGGCAATCGCGAGCTCGTGCGCCGCCGCCCCTTCGCCCATGTGAAGATGAATCTTGCCGCAGACCATATCGCTCCAGAAGCATATCCGAAATTCGATCCTCTTGCGATCTTCGCCTCGAGCGAAGCACCGCCTCAGCCGGGCAATAGAACCGGCCTGATCTACGGGTCAAACGTCGAATCCGAAGTCAGTCTTCAGACGCTTGCTTTCCCGACATCGGGCAGCACCTACGCTTACGCCGCGCCGATGACGCTTGAGGAAGTAGAGGAAAACGTGCGCTCGAACGGCTCGGTTCTGACCGCCGGCGACGCACAGCTTTCCGCACTCTATTATGTCGATCCGCAACGCTTCTCCACATCCGAAGATGTCGATCTGACATCAGGCCTCAGCGCCCGTGTTGTTGAAGAAAATATGTCGGTGACCGCGCCCGAGCCGATAACACCGCATACGCGAGAATATGCAGACGATATCATTCCCGTGCGCCGGCCCATGTCGATCGCAGAAGCGATGACCCAGGTCGGCTATCCGGAAGGCAAGGCGAAGGAACTCTCCGGATATCTTCAGGCGCGCTTGGGCAGTGACAAGGTTTCCCCTGGCGATGTGATCCGCATTGGCGTGATCCAGGAAGGCCAAATGGTCATGGTGGTCAGGGCCAGCCTCTATCAGCGCGGCCAGCACCGCGTCACCATCGGCCTCGATGACCATAGCCGCTTTGTCGATGCCGAAGAGCCGGCAATGCTCGATGCGGTTGCATCGGCCTTCAGCGACCAGCCGCCCCAGATCATGGCGGGCCGCGACCTGCCAAGCGTCTATGACGGCATTTATCGTGCGGCTCTTTCCTATGGCATGAGCACCGACATGACTGCTCTGCTTGTCAAATTGCTTGCCAGCAATGTCGACCTTCAGGCGCAGTTGCGCTCGACCGACAAGATCGAGGCGTTTTTCTCGGTTGCAGACAAAAAGGGACAGGCCTCCAAGGATAGCGAGCTCCTCTATGTCAACGCACATTTCGGCGATACCGACACGCGCTTCTACCGGTTCCAGAATGCCGACGACGACAATTCGGTCGACTATTTCGATCAGGACGGTCGCAGCATCCGGCAGTTCCTGTTGCGCAGCCCTGTTCCGAACGCGCGCATGACATCCGGTTTCGGCATGCGCAGTCACCCGATCCTCGGTCGCGCGCTCATGCATACCGGCACCGACTGGGCAGCGCCCCGCGGAACCCCGATCATCGCCACCGGCAACGGTGTCGTGGAAAAGGCGGGATGGGATAGTGGCGGTTACGGCAACCAGACGCTGATCCGCCACGCCAATGGTTATGTCTCCTCCTATAACCACCAGAGCGCCATCGCCAAGGGCGTTGCCCCCGGCGCCAAGGTGACCCAGGGCCAGGTCATCGGTTATGTCGGCTCGACCGGCCAGTCGACCGGCGCCCATCTGCACTACGAACTGATCGTCAATGGCACCAAGGTCGATGCCATGAAGGTACGTCTTCCCGGCGGCAAATCACTCGAAGGCAAGGCGCTTGCCCGTTTCGAGGACGAACGCAAGCGCATCGACACGCTTCTGAACGCGCAGACATCCAACGAAGTCGCGAGCAAGTAAGCCGCCGAACCGTTTCCGGATAGAAAAATGGCGGCTCCAGGCCGCCATTTCGATTTTACCTGATAAGCAAAGCAGCCTTAAGCTGCTTCGCTCATGCTGCCCTTGATGCGGAACAGCAGCCGATCGGAACCGGATGTCACCTTGACGGTTGAGCCATCCGGGATGTGACCACCGAGAATCTGTTCGGCGAGCGGATCCTGAACGAACTTCTGGATCACCCTCTTCAACGGACGCGCGCCATAGACCGGATCATACCCCTTGTCGGCCAGCCATTCGCGGGCGTCGCCGTCGAGTTCCAGCTCGATCTTGCGATCGGCAAGCAATTTCAGCAGACGCTGCAGCTGGATATCGACGATCGCACCCATCTCGTTCCGCTTCAGGCGGTGGAAGAGAATGATCTCGTCGACGCGATTGAGGAATTCCGGCCGGAACGACGCACGCACGACGCTCATCACCTGCTCGCGCACGCTTTCGGAATCCTCGTCTTCGCGCAGCGCAGTCAGATATTCGGCGCCGAGGTTCGAAGTCATGATGATCATCGTATTCTTGAAGTCGACCGTACGTCCCTGCCCGTCCGTCAGACGCCCGTCATCGAGCACCTGCAGAAGAACGTTGAACACATCCGGATGCGCCTTCTCGATCTCGTCGAACAGCACGATCTGGTAGGGTTTGCGCCGAACAGCTTCGGTCAACGCACCACCTTCCTCATAACCGACATAGCCCGGAGGCGCACCGATCAGACGTGCGACCGAATGCTTCTCCATGTATTCCGACATGTCGAGGCGCACCATCGCTGTCTCGTCGTCGAACATGAAGCGTGCGAGCGACTTGGTCAGTTCCGTCTTGCCGACACCGGTCGGGCCTAAAAAGATGAACGAGCCGATCGGTCGGTTCGGATCCTGCAGACCTGCCCGCGAACGGCGAACGGCACGCGATACGGCCTGAACCGCATCGCCCTGGCCGACAACCGATTTCGCCAACTCGTCTTCCATCCGCAAAAGCTTGTCACGCTCGCCTTCCAGCATCTTGTCGACCGGGATGCCGGTCCAGCGAGAAACCACATGCGCGATCGCATCCGGATTGACGACTTCCTGCACCATTGCATTGGTGGTCGTATCCTGGGCTTCGGCCTCGATCAGCCGCTTTTCGAGATCCGGAATGACGCCATAGGTCAATTCGCCGGCGCGCTGGAACTCGCCCTTTCGCTGAGCGGTCGCCAGCTCGTTGCGGGCCTCGTCAAGCTGCCGCTTCAGATCGGCGGCAAGGCCGAGCTTCTGCTTTTCCGCCTGCCAGCGGGCCGTCAGCGCATCCGCCTCTTCTTCCAGAGACGTCACTTCAGTTTCCAGACGCTGCAACCGGTCGGCGGAAGCCGTATCGGTTTCCTTCTTCAACGCTTCGCGCTCGATCTTCAGCTGCATGATGCGGCGGTCGAGTTCGTCCAGCTCCTCGGGCTTCGAATCCACCTGCATGCGAAGGCGCGAAGCGGCCTCGTCCATCAGGTCGATCGCCTTGTCCGGCAGGAACCGATCGGTAATGTAGCGGTTGGAGAGCGTAGCGGCGGCGACAAGCGCCGAATCCGAGATCCGCACTTTGTGGTGCTGCTCGTATTTTTCCTTCAGACCGCGCAGGATCGAGATCGTGTCCTCGACCGTCGGCTCTTCCACCATGACGGGCTGGAAACGACGGGCAAGTGCGGGATCCTTTTCCACATGCTTGCGATATTCGTCGAGCGTCGTCGCGCCGACGCAGTGAAGCTCGCCGCGCGCAAGCGCCGGCTTCAACAGGTTCGACGCATCCATGGCGCCATCCGACTTGCCCGCGCCGACCAGCGTATGCATCTCGTCGATGAACAGGATGATATTGCCGTTTTCGGCCTGCACTTCGTTGAGCACGCTCTTCAGCCGCTCTTCGAACTCGCCGCGATATTTCGCACCGGCAATCAGCGCGCCCATGTCGAGCGCCATCAACTGCTTGTCCTTCAGGCTTTCCGGCACGTCGCCATTGACGATACGAAGCGCCAGACCTTCCGCGATCGCCGTCTTGCCGACGCCCGGTTCACCGATCAGCACGGGGTTGTTCTTGGTGCGGCGTGATAGAACCTGGATCGTGCGACGGATTTCATCGTCGCGACCGATCACCGGGTCGAGCTTGCCGTCACGCGCATCGGCCGTCAGGTCGCGGGCATATTTCTTCAGCGCGTCAAAACCCTGTTCGGCATTGGCGCTGTCGGCGGTGCGGCCCTTGCGCAGATCATTGATCACCTGGTTCAGCCCCTGCGCCGTCAGCCCCGCCTTCTTCAGGCTGGCCGAGGTCGAAGCAGAGCTTTCGATCAGAAGCGCAAGCAACAGCCGTTCGACGGTGACAAAGCTGTCACCCGCCTTCTTGGCGGCATCTTCGGCAGTGGAAAACACTTTGGCCAGCGGCTGCGAAAGATAGATCTCGCCATTGCCGCCCGAAACCTTGGGCAGCTTGCCGAGAGCAGCGTCGTTGGCTATCCGCGCTTCCTTGGCGTTGCCGCCGGCGCGTTCGATCAGCGAAGAAGCCATGCCCTGGTCGTCGTCGAGCAGCACTTTCAAGACATGTTCGGGCGCGAACTGCTGATGTCCGTCGGATAGAGCCTGGGTCTGGGCCGATTGCAGAAAACCGCGCACCCGCTCGGAATATTTCTCGATATTCATTTCATACCTCCAGAAATCGCCCTGCCCTTTATAAAGGCACAGGCCGATGATTGAGATTGAGCTCCCTCCATGAGGCAAGCCCTGCCGCAGGATGCGCTCTCGCAGCCGTTGGCTTCTGCCAAGATATGGGAGCCTTTTTTCCGGTTTTAAAGGAGCATGTTGAAGCTTTTAGCGCTTGTCGAAACAGACCGGATCGCCGCCGGCCGGCCCGTCTCCGATCACCCCGCCGTGATCTATGGATCAGAAACTCGTGACTGGCCATTTTGTCGCAGGTGGCGCACACCTATCTCGTTATCGAGGCTTTCGGGGGTGAGCTTCGTATTATCATCAGAGGTAAATCCCATGTCGGAAGACAAGAACACCCAGCTTATCGGAATATTCAAAACGCTGATCATGGATCACGGCATGCCGCAGGCCATAGCGGACATTACCGATCCCGATTTCCAGGCACTGGCCGCAGCTCATGTCGATGAATTCGATGAAGCCCGCGACGAATGCGAAAGCGCTCTCACCCTGTTTTGATTTTCACCCGGGCCGGCAGCCAAGTCGGCCTGGGCTTAGGCTCCGAGGCAGAAGCATCGCGATTTTCCATCGCAATCATCCCATCATCGCCTGCAGAACTCGATCATGAGACCGGAGTTCAGATGGATGTGTCTTCTCTGAAGTCCTGCTCTTCTTCTGCAGTCATTGCACGATAGATAGGCTTGCCGCTGACAAAGCGCATCATCAGGCAACCGGCGGCATATTCACCGCTGATCAGGCGCCTTCTGCGCAAGAATACAGCCGGCGCCCAATCTGTTGTTTTGTTGGTTATCGATATTGGCCAAACGATGAGATACTTGATCGCGCAAAACATTTATTCGATCTCGAAGATGATCTTGAGACAATAATCATCAAAGTATCGATTCGTGTAGACGTAATCGAAGAAAAACTGTCGAACAGTCTCTAAAGCATCGCTCCCGAAAGCTGTCGGCTGCTTCCCGATAGAAGTATGTGCAAAAACAAAAATCTACGGCACGGCAAGCGAAATTGGAGGATTGCTCCAGAAGAGGCGGATTTTTCTCCGCCACCCCGCATACCGAAAGTCGCAGAGATCCCGTCGACCTCGAAATTCAACAAAATCTGATTGTGCAACGAGGTCGGCTCGATCCTGCAGTACAAAAGCAATTAGATCTCAGACGTAGAGAACCCGCTCTCCGAACTCTGTTGTCTCGTCGAAATTTCCGGTCCCGAGCCTGCTGCTCTCGCCCGAAAACTTGTCGGCTGGCCGGCTACTTTCGGCATAAGGCTTTTCTGATGAACTGCTGGATTGTTGCGCGGCCTGCAACTGTTGTTCAAGCGCATCGATCTCCGCCTGAATTTCAGCCTTCTCCTCCGCGTCCTTCGCTTCTTCGAGTTCAGCTTCCTTCGCGGTTATCTGTTTTTCGATTGCAGCCGTACTGCTGCTCGTCGATGATGAAGACAGGAGCGTAGAGGTTGTCGAACTTGTTACGGAATTGATCATGATGAATCTCCGAGTTGAACCGGAATGATTATCGCAGCCATCCGTTAATTTTGGGTACTAAAAAGTACCAATAATTTGCCGCGTAGAGCAAGCCTCATTCTCACTCGCTTTTTTTGAATTTTCTTAGCGATATGTGGACCGCTCAATCCCCAGCTTGCAGATAAAAAGCCGGGACATCAGTGGATGTCCCGGCTTTTAAGGTTGAAACGTTCAAGGCACGGTCATTCTGCCGCAGCGGCTTCTACAATACGCTCCCTGTAGGCGGCGCTGATCTTGTCGACCTCGTTCTTTGATCCGAAAATCACCGGCACACGCTGATGCAGTGAAGTGGGTTCGATATCGAGGATCGTGCTTGTTCCGATGATTGCGGCACCGCCGGCAGCTTCGACCAGAAGACCGATCGGGTTGGCTTCATAAAGCAGCCGCAGACGACCGCCGGAGGCCGGCTTGTTACGATCGGCCGGATAGAGAAATACCCCGCCGCGATTGAAGATGCGGTGCGTGTCCGCAACCATGGAACCGACCCAGCGCATGTTGTGGCCAGTATCGATCGCCTCTTCGATATAGGATGCGACAGCGTCATCCCAGGATGACCGGCGTGCCGCATTGATGGCGAATTCCTTCGCTTCCGGCACGATCTTCGCATCGGCGCTAGTCATCAAATATACGCCGTCGGCGTTCAGCGTGAAGATCTGCACACCCTTGCCCACCGTCAGCACCAGTGTCGTCTGCGGTCCATAGGCGGCGTAACCCGCGATCAGCTGGCCACGGCCGTTTTTCAGAATCTCGCCGGAAGTGGAAGCTCTGATCACTGAAAAGATCGTGCCGACGGTGACGTTCACGTCGAGATTGGAGGAACCGTCAAGCGGATCGAAGATCACCGCATATTTGCCATCGCCATGAATGGCGACTTCGCTATCCAGTTCTTCCGATACTGCGAAGGAAACCGAAGGTGACCTGCGGCAGGCCTCCAGCATGATCTCGTTGGACAGGATGTCGAGCGGCTTTTGCGCCTCGCCCTGCACATTGGTGATTTCCGTAGCACCCGTCAGGCCGTCCAGGGACGATGTTCTGAGCTTGTCCGAAATCTCCCGTGTCGCCTCGGCGATGTTGCGGAGAACAACGACGAGATCGTCGTCCAGCACCGTGCCGTTGCGGGTTTCAAGGTAGGTTTCGAATGTCGTCATGAAATCGCTCCCTGCGGATTTTTTGGAAAAATCGCGGCTCTATGCCGTCTAAAAATCTATCTAGAGCGGAATTTTGCGACAACGCAACGAATTTCCGCAGTGCGGTAAGACATTATAATCGTTTGAAAAATCAGGATATGTATAAAAGGTCGGGAACGATCGCACCCTATCGGCGCAAAACTTGCCATTCAATCGTTTCGATGCGGGCCTTATCCATCAAAGAGCGGATTTTTACCTAAAACGAAAAAATCCGGCCAAAGGCCGGATTTTTCCATCTTGTTTCATGGGACCAGGCTTATTCGCCGGCCACATCCGCCATTTCAGGCGCGGTATCATCGCCCTCTGCAGCTTCAGCACTCTTGCGAGGCTGGCGGCGGGGACGCGTGCTGGCAGCACGACGGCGGCGCGGAGCAGCCTCTGCCTGTGCTTCCTCTTCGACGGCGACCTCTGCCGGCGTGCCTTCGATCACCGGCTGCGGGCCCGAACCGTCCTCGACAACCGGTGCTGAAATTTCGGCGGCTTCCGCTACCTGCGATGCAACCGCGGCTTTGGCTTCAACAGCCTTCGGCTCGGCAGAACGTTCGCCGCGCTCTGCGCGCTCGCCACGTTCCTGGCGATCGGGGCGACGCTCACGGCGCTCATTGCGGTCACGGCGGTTTTCGCGCGGCTGCTGGTCCTGGCCACCACTGCCCTGCTGGACATTCTGCTCACGACGTTGCTGCGGTTGCTGATCTTCGATCATCGGCTGCGGAGCATAACCCAGATCGTCGCCGTCACCGCCGTCGAGATCGTCCTGGTCGACAGCATTGCCGTCGCGATCCTGGAATTCGCCGCGATCCTGATGCTGGAAGCGATCCTGCATCTGGGCCTGCGCAGCTGCGATTATGCGATTGTAATGCTCTGCGTGCTGCAAATAGTTTTCTGCAATAACACGGTCGCCGGAGCTTTGCGCGTCACGGGCAAGAGTCGCATATTTTTCTGCGATATGCTGGGCAGTACCGCGGATTTTTACATCCGGCCCGGAACTGTCATAAGTCCGGCTGAGCGGGTTTCCGCCCTTGCGCTGGAAGTTGTTGTTACCACCTCCGCCACCGCCGCCGTTATTGTTGCTACCACGCCCTCGACCACGCTTGTTCTGCTGTCCTGGCCTCATTTATCGTTCACCAACTCTCTGTCTTCGCTGATAAGGGGCCACGCGGCTCGCCGGTCAAAGCCGGTACAAGACTTCGCGTGTTACGTACAGGTCGACCAACGCGGCCTGCCGCTTTCAAAGTCAAATTACCTGATTCACGCATCGAGAGTGCTCAACCTCGTCGGCTCTTCGAAAAGAGCGCAATTAAGGATTGACCCGTAACCCGAACGAATCGCTGTTCATTCCCAGCTGCCCCGATGCGTAGCCGCAAACTATCCCGCTTCCTTTGGAATTCCAAGCTTTTTCTTTTGCTTCGCAGCATCAACCACAGACTTGGCAAATATCAATACGCGATCATTCTCGCTGTAGTCTTTACGTGCCAGCAACAGATTGAAACCCTCTGCTTCGAATAGCTCGATCACCGCATGTTTCTGATCAAAACCGATCTCTAGAGCGACGCAACCATCAGCCGCGAGAAACTCCCCGGCACGGTCTGCAATCTCGCGGTAGGCGGTTAATCCGTCAGCCCCGCCGTCCAATGCTGCCATTGGATCGAAGTCGCGGACCTCAGGATCCAGGTCGGGAATGACATCACTACATATATAGGGCGGATTTGACACGATTATGTCGAAACACCCGTCAATCTTGTCAAACCAGTGGCTTTCCACCGCCTGGAACCGACGATCCAGACCAAGACGTCGCGCATTCTCCGCCGCCGTCTTCAAAGCATCGACGGAAATATCGCTACCGATCCCGGTGGCTGATGGTAGACCATCCAGCAATGCCAGAATGATAGCGCCCGTGCCTGTTCCTACATCGAGAATGCGGATGTCTCTGTCGCCCGCAAACTGCCGGGCCTCATCGAGAACACTGTCCACCAGAACTTCCGTATCCGGTCTTGGTTCCAGAGTTTCTTTCGAAAGAAGGAAATCCAGCCCGTGAAATTCTCGTTTACCTAAGATGCGATGCACCGGCTCCCGTTTCAAGCGGCGGGCGACGGCATCTTCTATTTTGGCAACCGAAGCGGCATCGATCTCGCGATCGCCACCAACGAAGACCTGCGTCGAGGAAAGCTCCAGTAGTCCGCCGATCAGAATCCGCGCCTCGATCGCCGCATCGGCAAAACCGGCTGCCGAAAACCGGGCTCTCGCATCGGCGACGGCTTCGCCCAGTGTGGTCATCGGCCCGACATCCCCTTGGTCACCCCTGCTGCTCGCCAAGCGACGCCAGCTGCCCCGCCTGATAATCGGCGATCAGCGCATCAACCACTTCGTCGATTTCACCCATCATCATCCGGTCGAGCTTGTAGAGCGTCAGGTTGATGCGGTGGTCGGTAACACGACCCTGCGGGAAATTATAGGTGCGGATGCGTTCCGAACGGTCGCCGGAACCGACCTGGCTCTTGCGGTCTGCAGAGCGTTCGCTGTCCACTCTCTGCCGTTCCATATCATAGAGACGCGAGCGCAGGACCTGCATCGCCTTGGCGCGGTTCTGATGCTGCGATTTTTCCGCGCTCACAACGATGATCCCGGTCGGCAGGTGGGTGATACGCACAGCACTATCCGTCGTGTTGACGTGCTGCCCGCCGGCGCCCGATGCACGCATCGTATCGATGCGGATGTCCTCCGGACGGATTTCCACGTCGACCTCTTCTGCCTCGGGAAGGACCGCAACCGTTGCCGCAGACGTGTGGATGCGCCCCTGCGTTTCGGTATCCGGCACACGCTGCACCCGGTGCACGCCGCTTTCGAATTTCAACTTGGAAAACACGCCGCGTCCGGTCACGGTCGCGATGATTTCGCGATAACCGCCCGCCTCGCCTTCGCTGGCCGATAGCACTTCCACCTTCCAGCCATGCGCACTGGCATAACGCTCGTACATGCGAAACAGGTCGCCGGCAAAAAGTGCCGCCTCGTTGCCCCCGGTACCGGCACGAATTTCAAGAATAGCGCTCTTCTCGTCGGCCGCGTCCTTCGGCAGGAGCAGGATTTGCATATCCTTTTCCAGCGCCTCGATCCGCTCCTCCGCGTCCGGAAGCTCCATCTCGGCCAGCTCCCGCATCTCGCGGTCCGTGCCCTTGTCGTAAAGCATCGCCCTCAGATCGGCGATCTCAGCGATGGTCTTCTCATAGTCACGGATCTTGGCAACAACGGGCTGCAGCTCGGAATATTCCGAAGCCAGCTTCACATAGACATCGGCGGCCGGGCCTTCCGACATACGCGCCTCGATCTCGCCAAAACGGCGTTCCAGCTCGCGCATCTTTTCGACAGGAAGCTTAGCCAATTAAAGAACTCCAGATATGCCGCTCGTTATCTTCGCCCTCGGGTTTAACCCGAGGGTGTCCCGAGAATCTATCCACGTCGAGAGGTCAGCAGATCCTCGGGACAAGCCCGAGGATGACGGTGAGCACATAGCTCGACCAATAGGCCCCATTCAAGGCCTACAGTGGAATGTTATTCGCTTCCGCGAACTTCAACAGCAGCTCCCGGATCGGTTCGTGCGAGCGAATGTCGTCCAGCGCCGCATTCATTTCCGCTTCGAGCTGGCCCGCATCGAGACCAAGCAGCATCGCCTTGACCGGACCGATCGAGGTCGCCGCCATCGAGACCGAGCGGAAACCGACGCCGATCAGCGCCATGGCGGAAAGCGGCTTGCCGGCCATTTCGCCGCAAAGCGTCACCAGCGTCCGGTTACGCTCGCCGGCCCGTGCAATATCGCGCAGCATCCTGAGAAACGGTTTGCCGAGAATGTCGAAGCGTTCAGAAACTCGCGCATTGCCGCGGTCGGCCGCCATCGAGAACTGGAAGAGATCGTTCGACCCGACGGAAACGAAATCAACTTCCGCCATAAGCTCGTCGAGCTGCCACATCAGCGCCGGCACTTCCAGCATCGCACCGAACTGCAGCTTGCGCGGCAGCGTGTGGCCAAACTTGGAGAGATACTGCACTTCCTTTTGCAACAGGTCGCGCACCGCACGGATTTCCGAAACCTCGGTCACCATCGGGATCATCATCCGCAGTTCGGCACCGGCAGAAGCCTTCAGAAGCGCGCGGAGTTGGGTGCGCAATAGACCGGGCCGGTCGAGCGCAAGCCGGATCGCCCGCCATCCCAGCGCCGGGTTTTCCTCTTCCTGGGCGCGGAAATAGGAAACGACCTTGTCGCCGCCGATATCAAGCGTTCGGAAAGTCACCGGTCGCCCAGCCGCCTGCTTGATCACACTGCGATAAAAGGCTTCCTGCTCTTCCAGCTTGGGCATGGTCGAGGCGATCATGAACTGGAGCTCGGTGCGGAAAAGCCCGATACCCTGCGCGCCGGATTCGGCCAGCTGCGGCAGATCCACCAGCAGCCCGGCATTCATGTTGAGGCTGATGTGCCGCCCGTCCCGGGTCAGCGACTCGACGGATCTGAGCGCCCGGAACTGCTCCTGCCGCTTGGCGCGCAGGCGAACCTTTTCCTCATAAGCGTTCTGCAGGTCCGGCATCGGCCGCACATGCACCTGCCCGTCGTCTCCATCGATGATGATCGCGTCGCCGTTTTCGGCAAGCGCCACCAAACCCACAGCCTGTCCGACGACAGGAATGCCCATGGCACGCGCGACGATCACCACATGGCTGGTCACCGCACCGTCTTCCAGCACCAGACCGCGAAGATTGGCGCGCGGATAATCCAGTAGCTCAGCCGCACCCATGGCGCGCGCAAGCACGATGGAATCAGACGGCAGCTCGTCCATGCTGCGCCCGGAATAGCCGGTGAGCTGGCGCAGCAGCCGGTTGGCCAGATCGTCAAAATCATGCATCCGCTCGCGCAGATACGAATCCGTCATGCGCATCATCCGCGCCTTGGTGTCGCTCTGCACCTTCTCGACGGCGGCTTCGGCCGTCAGACCGTTATGGATCGCCTCTTCCATGCGGCGAACCCAGCCCTGGTCATGGGCAAACATCCGGTAGGTTTCCAGCACCTCGCGGTGCTCGCCTTCCTGCGCCACGTCACGCCGCGACAGCATGTCGTCGATCGAGATCCTGAGCGAACCGAGCGCTTCCGCAAGCCGGATGATTTCCTTTTCCGAATCTTCGTTCAAAAGATTGGTCACGACGATGCGATGCTCGTGCAGCACCACATGTCCGAGCCCGATACCTTCGTTGTAACCATTGCCCTGGATCGTCACCGCACGGGTGAGATCGAGTTCCAGCCCAGGAGCTGTGATCTTCTTGAGGTCGCCGGTAGCGATCATCTCGGCGATCACCATCGCGGTGGTCTCGAGCGCCTCGACCTCATCCTCGCGGTAGTTGCGACTCGCCTTGTTCTGCACGACCAGCACGCCGAGCGTGCGTCCCGCCCTCAGGATCGGCACGCCGAGGAAGGAATGGTAGATCTCTTCGCCGGTTTCCGGCAGGTAGCGGAACGCCGGATGCGCCTGGGCATCGGAAAGGTTTAACGGCTGGGCGGATGCGGCAATCGTACCGACGAGACCCTGTCCCATCTGCAGCTGAGAAAGGTGGACAGCTTCTTTGTTCAGGCCTTCGGTCGCGTAAAGCTCCAGAACGCCATCGGAGCGCAGGACATAGGCCGAGCAGACTTCGGCCACCATGTTGCTGGCAATCTGGCTGACGATCCGATCAAGGCGTTCCTGCGGATCCAGCGGTTCGGCCATCAGTTCGCGCAGGCGCTTCAACAAAACGCGCGGACCGGCCGACAGGTCTCTAATCGGCATAATGCTCCCCTTGCAGCCCAACCATCGCCGACCCGGCGACGACGCACCGAAAGGAGCATCATGCCGGATTAGACATCATTCGCTTTTATCGAGACCGTAGGAGGAATGCAAAGTCCGAACCGCAAGTTCCGAATATGCACCGTCGATAAGAATGGAAATCTTGATTTCCGAGGTCGTGATCGCCTTGATGTTGATCGATTTTTCGGCAAGTGCCCGGAAAGCCTGCGCCGCGACGCCGGCGTGGCTGCGCATGCCGATACCGATGACCGATACCTTTGCGAGACCTGATTCGGTCTGCACGACATCGAAGCCGATCTTTTCCTTGTTGGCTTCCAGAACGCTCATCGCCTTCTGCACGTCGCCAGAAGGCACGGTGAAGGTCATGTCAGTCTTGGAACCGTCCTCGGAAATGTTCTGGACGATCATGTCGACATTGATATGGGCCTCCGCGAGCGGCCCGAAGATCGCAGCCGATACGCCCGGACGGTCGGACAGACGACGCAACGAAATCTGCGCTTCATCCTTGGCATAAGCGATGCCGGTGACGACTTCCTGTTCCACGATTTCTTCCTCGTCGCAAATCAAAGTACCGGGCGGGTTCAAGAAGTCTCCCATGCCCGGTGCATCGGGATCTTCAAAGCTGGAGCGCACAAAGGTGCGGACCTTGTGGACCATGGCAAGCTCGACCGAGCGCACCTGCAGCACCTTGGAGCCGAGAGACGCCATTTCGAGCATTTCCTCGAACGACACCTTCTTCATCCGGCGAGCCTTGGGCACGATGCGCGGATCGGTCGTGTAGACGCCATCGACGTCCGTATAGATATCGCAGCGATCAGCCTTGACGGCAGCGGCAATCGCCACGGCGGACGTGTCGGAGCCGCCACGGCCGAGCGTCGCGATCCGGTTGTCCGGACCTATCCCCTGGAAACCGGCAACAACAGCCACCTGGCCCTCGCCCATCCGCTTGATGATGTCGGAACCGTCAATCTCCATGATGCGTGCAGCACCGTGTGCGTTGTCGGTGCGGATCGGGATCTGCCAGCCCTGCCAGGAACGTGCATTGACGCCCATCGACTGCAGCGCGATCGCCAGGATACCGGATGTCACCTGCTCGCCGGAAGCAACGACCGCATCATATTCGCGCGCGTCGTAGAATGGTGAATTGGCACCTGCTACTTTCGGCATGTCCTGAACCCAGCCCACCAGTTCGTTGGTCTTGCCGGACATGGCGGAGACGACGACGGCCACTTCGTGCCCTGCATCGACTTCACGTTTCACATGGCGTGCGACATTGTGAATGCGTTCGAGATTGGCGACGGACGTGCCGCCGAACTTCATGACGATGCGAGCCATACGACGAAAACCACCAACTCGCCCTCGGCCAAGCCGGGGCGTCTATTTGCTAACGCTGGATATCCCGGCGGCTGCCTGAATATCGAGTTGGGGTCTCTTAGCGAAAAGGGGGGACGCACGCAATGGCCGGATTATGGGCAAACAGTACGCCTGTCATAAAACTGAAGAAGCGGTCATCATACGCAAATGGCAGTCGATAAGAACAAGGGGCCGCTTGCGCGACCCCCTGCCGATCTGTCGTCGATCTGTTCGAAATCGTCAGTTGCAATTTGGCCCGACGACGCAGTTCTGGTTACGCTGTGGACGCTGCTGTTCCTCGCGCTGCGGGCGTTCACGGTCTCGCTCGCGGGCTCTTTCGCGATCACGATCGCGATCTCTGTCCCGCTCGCGCGCCTGATCCCGATCCCGGGCCTGATCCCGTTCTCTTTCACGGGCACGATCCCTATCCCTGTCACGATCACGCTCTCTCTCGCGGTCGCGATCCCAACCGGGAGGCGGGCGCCGATCGTTGCCGTCAAAGCGCGGCCGGTCACGGTCCCTGTCACGGGCCTGATCTCTGTCACGATTTCGGTCACGTTCCCACCGGTCGCGATCACGGGACTGATCCCAGCGATCCCGATCACGGGATTGGTCCCAGCGATCGCGATCACGGTCGCGATCCCAGCCCGGAGGCGGACGGCGACCATCATCCCAGCGCGGCGGGGGCGGAAGTGGACGCTGTGCACGCCAGTTGTAATCCCGCCAGCGATCACGCTCCCGATAGAAATTGCGGTCGCGGTAATAGGTGCCCCAATAATTGTCCACGTCGAACGTGACGGATGGGATGCCGAGACCGCCGTAGTAATCCGGCGCCACATAAACGCGGTTCGAGCGATAGGATGCCTGCACGTAATTGCCGGACACCCAGCCACGTCCGCCGGCAAAGGAGACATCGCACCAATTGACCGAGCTCATACAGCCGTTGATCGTCACGGGCGCGCCGTAAGGAATAACGGTAACCGCCGGATAACCGGTACTGGGGCCGGACCGCATATTGACGTTTGCGGTGGCGTAACCGCGCACCGCCGCCTCGGCGATCGCGGGCGCCACCAGGAGCGTGCAGAAAGCCGCAGCACTCATCAGGAACTTTTTCACGGGCTTCCTCCTGAGGAAATTATCGAAACGGACATTGTTCCGTATCGAGTTTTTATCGCCATAAAATGTCGACTGGCCCCAATTGTTCCAGCATCCGCCTGAATAGGTCATGAATGACCTATTGGGTATTCATTAAGCGTCATGGACGCTTGCAGCACTTAGGAATAGTAGCCTGCCGCAATGGAGTGAAATCAGTGATCTGGACAGAAGTATACGATATCATGCTCGCCGCGTTGGAAGCGAGCCTCGGCTGTCGACTACACCAACTGGCATAGGTGGCGAGGTCTGCTTCGCAGGGCATTGGCGGTCAACATCGGGAAAGCCCATCAACCTCTTGACTTCATCGTCTCAACGTCCGACTTCAACACGCAAACGCGAAGGATGATGAGACGATGACGGAAGCAGCCAGAACGACGGTCGACAAGGATCAGGTCGAGATGTTCTCGAAAATGGCTGCCGAATGGTGGAGCCCCACCGGAAAATTCCGCCCGCTGCACAAGTTCAATCCGGTTCGCCTTGCCTATATCCGCGAACGCATCTGCCAGAATTTCGGCCGTGATCCTAAGGCGCATCGCCCCCTTGAGGGCCTTCGCATCCTAGATATCGGCTGCGGCGGCGGCCTTCTGTCCGAACCGGTTGCCCGCATGGGCGCAACCGTCATCGGGGCCGACCCATCGGAGAAGAATATCGGCATCGCCTCGACCCACGCGCAGGAAACGGGCACGCAGATCGATTACCGTGCTGTCACCGCCGAGGATCTTGCCCAGGCGGGCGAAACATTCGACGTCATCCTCAACATGGAAGTCGTCGAACATGTTGCCGATGTGAACCTGTTCCTCACCACCTGCGCCTCCATGGTGCGACCCGGCGGCCTGATGTTCATGGCGACGATCAACCGCACGCTGAAGGCCCGCGCACTCGCGATCTTCGCCGCCGAAAACGTCCTGCGCTGGCTGCCCCGCGGCACGCATCAGTATGAAAAGCTGGTCCGCCCGGAAGAGATCGAACGCCCGCTCCAGACCTCCGGTCTGCATATCGTTCACCGCACAGGCGTCTTCTTCAATCCACTTCAGGATCGCTGGAACCTCTCGCCCGACATGGACGTAAACTACATGCTACTGGCAAAGCGCGAGAGCTGATCAGGATTTCTGCACAAGCACGTGTGCCATCAGATCCTTGTGTCTTTCCGCATTGAGCGCAGCCAGTTCGCGCACCCGTGCACGGTCGATGGATATCCGCTTACCATCCGGTCCATAGGGATCTTTGAAGTTGAAACTGTCCGGTCCAGTCCCATGGTCGTGCAGACGCTCGAAACGCTCTACGCCGTCAGACCAATTTGGCCGGCTATCCGTCCACCACAGGACAAGTGCAGGCCAGCGCCGCTCCACCTGCCATTTTCGGCCATGTTTCAACGCGTCGGCATGGACGCCGGAATAGGAAAACGCCGTCAGCGATTCCAGATCCGCCCACATCGACAGAGAGGAGGGCGCGGTCTCAAAACCGCTCCCCTTTATGAAACGCGGAAAAACCTGCTGCCCCCAGCTCTCCGGACCAATCTCGCCATCATAGCCGGAACGCCCGATAAATCCTTCCGCAGTTTCGGCGGCAAGAAAATTGGCAGGCTCCCGCAAGCGAAAACCCTCAATTTCGGGGCTGTCCTAAGGAGCGACGAAAAGGCCGAAATTGTAGATCGCCAGTTTCGCCACGCTGGTCACCTCAGTTGGCCATATCAGTTCGTATCGTCCGTAAAATCGGGTAGCGGCGCGACTTCTATCCCCTCGTCGATCAGGTCACGCACTTCGTCGGCACTCGCTTGTCCGATGATGCCGCGAGCATCCGCCTCGCCATAATGAATCTTGCGCGCCTCTTCGGGAAACTTCTCCCCCACATCCTCGGAATTGGCGCGAATATTGGCAACAGCTTCGCGAAGCTTGACCATCGCCTCCTGCCGGGCGAGATCCATCGCCATCTGCTTCTTGGCTTCCTTTTTCCGTGCAGTGGAAACGGAAGGCGCCATCAGCGACTTGGAAATCGAACCCGAATTGCAGATCGGACAGGTCAGAAAGCGGCTCTCCACCTGCCGGTCGAAATCGGCACTTTCGGAAAACCAGCCCTCAAACGTATGTGCGTTGTCGCAGCACAGCGAATATTTGATCACACTGCCACTCCACCGGCACCCCGGTCGGCATCTGAGACGGTAACATCCTCCAGCACGAACTCGCGTGCATTCTTCAGATTAGGCACCTTTTTGCGAGTAATCACAACGCTGTCCAGGTCGAGATCGGCAACGAGAACCTCCTCACCCGCATCGCCACCTCGTGCGAGGATTTTGCCCCAGGGGTCGATGATGAGAGAATTGCCATAGGTCTCCCGGCCGTCCTCGTGCACCCCGGCCTGCGCTGCCGCAATCAGGAAAGCGCCGTTCTCGATTGCCCGAGCCCGCAGCAGGATCTCCCAATGCGCCTCGCCCGTCTGTCGCGTGAAGGAAGCCGGCACCGTCAGGATCGTCGCTCCGGCGACAGCCTGGGCGCGGAACAGCTGAGGGAACCGCAAATCATAGCAGATCGACATGCCGAGCTTTGCGAAAGGCAGCTCCACCACCTTGGAGACACCGCCCGGCTCATAGGCGGAGCTCTCCCGCCAGCTCTCGCCATTGTCGAGATCCACGTCGAACATGTGGATCTTGTCGTAGGTCGAGATCAGGCGGCCATCCGGCGCAAAGAGAAAACTGCGGTTGGCGATCTTGCCGTCATCACGAGCAATTGCCGTCGAACCGACGTGCAGGAAAATGCCGAGCTCCGCAGCAAGCCCATGCGCCGTCGCCACGATTATGTCATCCGCCTCGCCACGCAAAACCTCGCGGGCAGCCTTGCGGTCCCGCTGCAGCATACCGGTCATCTCCGGCGTCTGGACGTAAGTCGCCCCGCGCGCCGCCGCATCCCGAACCAGCCGGGACATGTCGGCGGCATTTTTCGCCGGATCGACACCGGAACACATCTGGACTGCAGCGACCTTTATCATCGTCTAAACGCCTTGTTACGCAAGCATCGATTCCAGCTTGCCTTGACGATCAAGCGCATGCAGATCATCGCAGCCGCCGACATGTTCGCCATTGATGAAGACCTGCGGAAAGGTCGACCGACCATTCGACTTGGCGATCATTTCGGCGCGAAGCTCCTGGCTATAGGTCGCATCATGCTCGACGAAATCGACGCCCTTGGACTGAAGCAGAGCTTTCGCACGTGAGCAATAACCGCAGTATTCGCGGGTGTAGATGGTAACATCCGTCATGATAATCTCCGGGCGCGCTGGGAGGAATACGCACCGACTGTTGTCTCTCATATAGTTTCGGCCAGTGCCATTGCAAAGGTCAAAACGCTGACTTCGGTGGCACCCGCCTTCTTCAACGCCCGTGTCGCAGCGCTAACTGTGGCCCCGGTCGTGTAGACATCGTCGACAAGCACGATGTGTTTGCCGAACACCTCGGCCTCCCGTCCCTCGGCGACGGCGAAAGCTGCCCGGACATTGTCTTCGCGAGCCCGTGCAGTCAGCCCTACCTGTCGCTTCGTCCTCTTCGTCCGCACAAGCGCCGCCGACAGATAGGGCTTCCCCGTCGATATTGCGAGATGCCGCGCAAGCTCGGCTGACTGGTTGAACTTCCGGAGCGCAAAACGCGTCCGGTGCAAAGGCACCGGCAGGATTGCATCGCAGCAACGGAGGCAATCGCCCCCCGCGCGCTCCATCCATCCCGCCATGATTGGCGCAAGATCGCCTCGGTCCCTATATTTGAGCCCATGAACCATGTTGCGCGCGGTACGATCGAAGACAGTGGCTGCGCGCAGGCGATCGAAAACCGGAGGATGTGCGATGGCTTGTGCCGAGAGCATGCCTGGCCCTGGATCATAGGAGAACGGCAGGCCGAGTATGTCGCAATAGGGCCTCTCGATGAAGCGGACCTCACGCCAACAGGAGGCGCAGACTGCCCCATGACGCCCCGTTAGAACGCCGCAACCGAGGCATACCGGAGGGTACACGACGTCGGCGATCCGCTGCAGACAGGCCGAAGCGGATTGCGAAAGCATTTTCACGAGACTATTGGCCAAATTGCCGGGCATGGACTTGACAATAAGCGACGAAATGCGCCTTAGCGAAGCATAATCGGGTGGTCATGATGGAATTTCTCTTCGACGAAGACCTGCTTGCACGCAGACGCGAACGAGCATTGGCAAATCACACCGGCAATGCGGATTTCCTGCTGGATCTGGCGGCAGGCGAATTGGCCGAGCGTCTTTCCGTTGTGGAGCGGCAGTTTCCTCTTGCCATCGAACTGCACGGAGGAACGGGAATCGCCGCGCGAAAGGCAATCGAAACCGGCAAGATCGAAACAATTCAGCGCGCAGAAACCAGCGAACGCTTCGCCAAGGCAGGAGAGCATATCCTGTCCGCCGGTCTTGATGACGTGCCGATCGAGACGGCATCGGTTAACCTCGTCCTGTCCCCGATGGCGCTGCATGCCGTCAATGACCTGCCAGGCACGCTGGTGCGCATTCGCCGCGGTCTGAAGCCTGATGGCCTGTTCCTCGCAGCCATTCCCGGTGCGGGGACGCTGTCGGAGTTGCGCGATGTCCTGCTTGCGGCCGAGGCCGAGCTGACAGGCGGCGCAAGCCCACGCGTTATCCCATTCGCCGATGTGCGCGATATAGGCGGCCTTCTCCAGCGGGCGGGTTTCGCCCTTCCGGTGGTGGACGCAGAAAACTATACGGTTCGATATGACAGCCTGTTTCCGCTGATGCGCGACTTGCGCGCCATGGGCATGGCCAATCCCTTGAGGGGTCGCAGCCGAAAACCCCTTGGGCGCGCATTTTTCCTGAGGGCAGCGGAAATCTATGCAGAGCGTTATTCCGATCCCGATGGCCGGATCAGGGCCACGTTCTCGATCATCTACACCTCCGGATGGGCGCATCATGAGAGCCAGCAGCAACCGCTGAAACCAGGTTCTGCCAAAGTGCGTCTTGCAGATGCCCTTAAGGGCCTGGACGGCTAAGCTTCAGGCAAAAGAGGAAACGGCTTTAAACCGTCTTATTTGGACGCATTGGTGTAGGTGTTGGTGATGGTGTTGAACATATTGCCCATCGCCTCGTAATAATTGCCGAGCGCAGCGGCAAGCGTGATGCCGAGGACCGCGGCAAGCAAGCCGTACTCCACTGCAGTTGCACCACTGATATCCCTGATAAAGCTGCGGAACAGGCGCATAGGTCGTCCTTGGAATGTAAGCGGTTCGATCATGCGCCGGAGTGGTTCAGCAATCGCCGTCCGCTCCGTAACCCTGAACGATGCAAACCGAACCGGGAGTCTCCTGCAGAACGCTCCTGCGGATCGTGTAGTGCTTCGAACCACCTTCGGCGGGTTTGATCGATCCCGTGGTCAGCATGTCGAAGTCTTCCTGCACATGCGCAAGGCGCTTCTGGTCCGACCGCTCCGCCAGCATCGGCGTTACGATCAGCGACAGGGCAATTACGGCTGTTCCGAAAAGCAGCGCAATATTCAGCGCTCCGGTCTTGCCGGACCTGTACGTCGCCCGCTGGCGATTGCGCACAGTTTTCCAGAACTCGTCGTCCATTGCCCCGAAGCCTCGTCAGATCATTACGTGCCTAGCCACAAAGATGCCAGAATCCGTTGAACGAACTGTTAACGCGAGATAAATCCGACAGCTCTAATTTTAATTAGAGCCTTTTCCCGGTTAAATTGAAGCGTTCTGCCGGAGCAGGTTTTCGCCGGGTCAAATGCTCTAAAGCAGATCCTGAAGCATCGGGATCAGCGGCTCGTCTGCCGGCGGCATCGGGTAATCGCGAAGCGCGTTGGGCCTGACCCACTTGATCTGCTGCCCCTCGCGACCGGTCGGAACGCCCTCGAAGCGACGGCAGACATAGAGCGGCATCAGAAGATGAAAGGTCTCGTAGGTGTGGCTCGCGAAAGTGAGCGGCGCAAGGCAGGCCACTTTCGTCGTGATCCCAAGCTCTTCATGAAGCTCCCGCACCAGCGACTCTTCCGGCGTTTCACCGGCTTCGACCTTGCCGCCCGGAAACTCCCACAGCCCCGCCAGCGATTTTCCCTCCGGCCGCTGCGCAAGCAGGATGCGTCCGTCGGCATCGATCAGCGCGCAGGCGGAAACGAGAAGCAGCTTTTTCGGTTCGCTCATGATTTCCGCCAGTAACGATAGGAATAGGCTTTGGTGAAGCCGAACCTCTGATAGAGCGCGATGGCAGCTTCGTTGGTTGACTCGACCTGCAGCCAGGCGGTGCGCGCACCGCTGATCCGCGCCCAGCGAAGCGCCGAGGACAACATGTCTGTGCCAAGCCGTTCGCGGCGATGGGATGGTGCAACGGCGAGCGAGAGAATGCCGGCCAGATCGTTGTCCTGCACGCACAGCACCGTCGCCACGGCTCCATTGCCGGGATCCTGTTTCATGAAGAAGCCGGATGTGGGCTTGATAGCACTGAGGATCTCGGCAAGCGCCGGCTTCAAAGCCGGATCGTCACCGGCAACCGAAAGGCATGCATCGGCAAAACGGCCGATATCGTGGCTTGGCAGATAATCGAGCGTGTCGGGAAGCTCCAGCCTGGAAAGGTCGACTGTCATGACATCCGCCGTCTCGAAGACCTCCCATCCGCTACGCGCCAAATGCTCAAGCATGACCGGCGGCGCAAGCGGTGTTTCCCTCAGCACAAGCGTCCTGCCGTAATCCGCAAAACGCTTGGCAGCCTTTGTGAGCCTGAGATCAAGATCCCGGTGATCGGAAGGATCAAGCGGAACGACGCAGTTGACCCGTTTCGACGGATGCCCGCCTGTCAGCCGCACCTGCCAGCTTCCGTCATAGACGACGGACGCGGCAGGCCATGCGCGAAACCCGACGGCTTCGAGCCTACGGACCAGCGGCAGATCGGGCTCTACGGATGCTGCTGCCATCACCCGCATCAGCTCCGGTAATCGCCGTTGATGGCGACATATTCCTTGGTCAGGTCGCAGGTCCAGACCGTCGCCTTGCCCGATCCGAGACCGAGTTCGACCTTTACCGGAATGTCCTGGCCCTTCATCACGGCAGAGGCCGCCTCTTCAGAATAACCCGGATCGCGCTCGCCGTTGACGGCAACGCGGATGTCGCCGAACCAGATCGCCAGCTTGTCGCGATCGGCAGCTTCGCCTGCCTTGCCGACGGCCATGACGATACGGCCCCAGTTGGCGTCTTCGCCGGCGGCCGCGGTCTTGACCAGCGGCGAATTGGCGATCGACAGCGCGATCGTCTTGGCGGCCGCATCGCTCTCCGCACCGGTCACGGTGATTTCGAGCATCTTGGTGGCACCCTCGCCATCGCGAGCGACCTGGATCGCTAGGTCCTTCAGGAGCGCGTTCAGCGCCTCGCGAAAGGAGGCGAGCGCCGGATCATTGGCATCGGCAATCTGCTTCTGGCCGTCGGCGGAAGCCGCGCCCGTGGCAAACAGCATCAGTGTGTCGGAGGTCGACGTGTCGCTATCGACCGTCATCGAATTGAAGCTCGGCTCCACACCGGCCGATAGCATCGACTGCAAAACCGAGGAAGAAATGTCCGCATCGGTCACGACGAAGGACAGCATCGTCGCCATGTCGGGCGCGATCATGCCGGCGCCCTTGGCAATCCCGTTGATCGTCACCTTCACACCGCCGATCTTGGCGGTACGGGTCGCAACCTTTGGATAGGTATCCGTCGTCATGATCGCCTTGGCGGCTTCCTGCCAGAAATCGCCGGTAGCGGTCTTGTTCATGTCGCCCAGAACACCAGCAAACTTGGTGGCATCGAGCGGTTCGCCGATGACGCCGGTAGACGCGAGATAAACCTCGTTCTCGCCGCAGCCGACAGCTTCGGATGCAGATTTCGCCGTCAGAGCGGTCGCAGCCTTGCCCTTGATACCCGTGAAAGCGTTCGCATTGCCGGAGTTGACCACCACTGCGCGAGCCACGCCATGGGAGAGGTTCGAGCGGCAGAAATCGACCGGGGCCGAAGGGCATTTGGACTTGGTGAACACGCCGGCAACCGCCGCAGGCTTGTCGAAAACCATCAGCAGCACATCCGTGCGGCCCTTGTACTTGATGCCTGCAGCTGCCGTCGCCATCCGCACACCGCGGACCAGAGGCATTTCAGGATAGGATTTCGGGGCGAGCGGGGAGACGGAAGCGGACATGGTCAATACCTGCGCGAAAAGTTTTCAGTAAGCGATAGAAAAACGGGGGCACGAACGCCCCCGTTGTAATCGATGGATCAGGGCTTCGCAGCCGGGGCAGCTTCCGGGGCAGCCGCATCGCCGGCGCCGTCCTGCATCTTGCCAACTTCTTCATAGCCCTTCTTCAGAGCTTCGTCGGTAATCTCGACCTTCTGCTCGGCCTTGGCCTTTTCAAGGATGGCGACATACTTGTCGCGCATGACGAGCTGCTTCACCTGGTCCTTGACCTGGTCGAAAGCTGGCGGCGGCGCATCGCGCTTGTCTTCGACCTTGATGATGTGGAAGCCGAACTGGGTCTTGACCGGAGCCTTGGTATAGGCGCCCTTTTCGAGACCGAAAGCGGCTTCTTCGAATTCCGGCACCATGCGGCCCGGACCAAACCAGCCGAGATCGCCGCCATCATCCTTGTTGGAATCCTGCGAGTTTTCCTTGGCCAGCGTGGCGAAGTCTTCACCCTTGTCGAGCTTGGCGATGATCGCCTTGGCCTCATCCTCAGTCTTGACCAGGATATGGGCAGCCTTGACTTCTTCCTGCTTCGGAAGGGCTGCGATTTCCTTGTCGTAGCGAGCCTTGACTTCGGCATCGGTCGTTGCTTCGACGACATGCTTGCGGAAGAAAGAGTTATGCAGCTCGCGATCGCCGATATAGGCCATGCGCTTCTTGAAATCTTCCGTCTTGTCTACGCCTTCGGCAAGCGCGCCGCTGGCGAGAAGCTTGACGTCGATCGCACCGGAAAGGGCTGCGACCTTCTTCTGCTCGTCCGGCAGCTGGGCCAGCTGCGGGTCGAGGTTCTGCATCGCAAGATCGAGTTCAGACTGGGTGATCGTGAGCGTGCCGACCTTGGCAACAACCGGATCTTCCTGCGCGAATGCGGGAGCCTGGAACGAGATCGCGGCGACGATGGCCGCCGTGACGAGAAGTTTGTGACGCAACATAAGTTACCTTTCGCATGGATGCCGGTCTCAGGGTTTGGATCCGGCCTGAATCCTTCACAAACACCGGAATGTGGCCATAGTGTATCGGCCGCAACCGTTGACATAATTCGGACCCCCTCTTATCTGTCACGCAACTTGGCGTCCAGAAGAGTTTCCGGGCGTTACGGGACAATTTGCCGGCATTGGAACCAACCTCTTCCGACCTGCAATCCCATGGCACTGAGATCAGAAAGGACCATTCGCATGGTCAGCTTCGGCGGCATCGCCCGCAAACTGTTCGGTTCGGCCAACGAGCGCCGCGTTCGCGGCTACAAGCCGACCCTTGCCAAGATCAATGCCATCGAGGAAGCGACCAAGGCGCTGACCGACGAACAACTGGCCCACAAGACGGTCGAGTTTCGCCAGATGCTGGCCGACGGCAAGACGCTCGAAGACATCATGATCCCGGCCTTTGCCGTGGCGCGCGAGGCTTCCCGCCGCGTGCTCGGAATGCGTCCCTTCGACGTTCAGCTGACCGGCGGCATGATCCTGCATGACGGCGCGATCGCCGAAATGAAGACCGGTGAAGGCAAGACGCTGGTCGGCACCCTGCCGGTCTACCTCAATGCGCTGTCCGGCAAGGGCGTTCATGTCGTTACCGTCAACGACTACCTCGCCCAGCGCGACGCCGGCATCATGAGCCGCCTCTACAGCTTCCTCGGCCTTTCGACCGGCGTCATTGTCCACGGCCTCGACGACGAGCAGCGCCGTGCGGCTTACGCCTGCGACATCACCTACGCGACGAACAACGAACTCGGCTTCGATTATCTGCGCGACAACATGAAATACGAGCGCGGCCAGATGGTTCAGCGCGGCCACAATTACGCGATCGTCGACGAAGTGGACTCGATCCTCGTCGATGAGGCGCGCACGCCGCTGATCATTTCCGGCCCGCTGGACGACCGTTCCGATCTCTACACGACGATCGACACCTACATCCCGCTTCTCTCCGAAGAAGACTACGAGATCGACGAGAAGCAGCGTTCCGCCAACTTCTCCGAAGTCGGCACCGAGAAGCTGGAAAACCTGCTGCGGCAGGCCGGCCTCCTGAAGGGTGAATCGCTCTATGACGTCGAAAACGTCGCGATCGTCCACCACATCAACAACGCGCTGAAGGCCCACAAGCTCTTCACCCGCGACAAGGATTACATCGTCCGTAACGGCGAGATCGTTATCATCGACGAATTCACCGGCCGCATGATGCCGGGTCGCCGTTATTCGGAAGGCCAGCACCAGGCGCTGGAAGCCAAGGAAAAGGTACAGATCCAGCCGGAGAACCAGACGCTCTCCTCGATCACCTTCCAGAATTACTTCCGCATGTATTCCAAGCTCGCCGGCATGACCGGTACGGCGCAGACCGAAGCGGAAGAATTCGGCAACATCTACAAGCTCGAAGTCATCGAAGTTCCAACCAACCTGCCGATCGCCCGTATTGACGAGGACGACGAGGTCTACCGGACCTTCGAGGAAAAGTTCAAGGCGATCATCGTCGAGATCAAGGCTGCCCACGAGCGCAACCAACCGGTTCTCGTCGGTACGACCTCGATCGAAAAATCCGAGCTTCTGGCCACCATGCTGCGCCAGTCCGGCTTCGAAAACTTCAACGTGCTGAACGCCCGTTACCACGAGCAGGAAGCCTATATCGTTTCCCAGGCCGGTGTGCCGGGGGCCGTCACGATCGCCACCAACATGGCCGGTCGCGGTACCGACATCCAGCTCGGCGGCAATGTCGACATGCGTCTTGAGCGCGAGCTTGAAGGCGTGGAGGACGAAGCCGAGCGCAATGCCAGGGAAGCAGCGATCCGCGCTGAAATCAAGGAACTCAAGGCCAAGGCGCTGGAGGCCGGCGGTCTCTACGTCATCGCCACCGAACGCCACGAAAGCCGCCGTATCGACAACCAGCTGCGCGGCCGTTCCGGCCGTCAGGGTGACCCCGGCCGCTCCAAGTTCTTCCTGTCGCTTCAGGACGACCTGATGCGCATCTTCGGCTCCGACCGCATGGACGGCATGCTGCAGAAGCTGGGCCTCAAGGAAGGCGAGGCGATCGTCCATCCATGGATCAACAAGGCCGTGGAACGCGCCCAGAAGAAGGTCGAAGCCCGTAACTTCGACATCCGTAAGAACCTTTTGAAATACGACGACGTCACAAACGACCAGCGCAAGGTGATCTTCGAACAGCGTATTGAAATGATGGATTCGGAAGATGTTTCCGAGACCATCGAGGACATGCGCAACGAAGTCATCGAGGTCATCGTCGCCAAGCATATCCCGGAACGCGCCTACGCCGAACAGTGGGACGCACCCGGCCTGCATCAGGATGTCCAGCGCCTGCTCAACCTCGAACTTCCGATCGAGGACTGGGTCAAGGAAGAAGGCATCGGCGAAGACGATATCCGCGAGCGCATTACCGAGGCAGCCGACGCCGCTGCCAAGGATCGCCGCGAACGCTTCGGCAACGAGGTGATGAATTATGTCGAACGCTCGATCGTGCTGCAGACGCTCGATCACCTGTGGCGCGAGCATATCGTCAATCTCGACCACCTGCGCTCCGTCATCGGCTTCCGCGGTTATGCTCAGCGTGACCCGCTGCAGGAATACAAGGCAGAAGCTTTCGAACTATTCCAGGCGCTGCTGGCTAACCTTCGCGAAGCCGTCACCGCCCAGATGATGCGCGTCGAGCTGATGCAGAATCCGGAGCCGCCGGTTCCGCCACAGACCTATGAGGAACATCATCTCGACCCGATGACCGGCGAAAACCAGATTACCGGCCGCGACGATGAAGACTTCATTGCCGCCCCCGAGGATCGTCACCCGGAAGATCAGTCGACCTGGGGCAAGATCGGCCGCAACGAGGCCTGCCCATGCGGTTCCGGCAAGAAATACAAGCATTGCCACGGCGCCTTCGAACAGGCCTGAGGCATCTGGAAATAGCTGATACAAACGCCGCCCAATGGGCGGCGTTTTGCTTTTGAGGCCAACGGCATCCATCAGTCTATCGTCGCTGCCAACCGTTTCTTAACCGCGACCTGCCATGCTTTTCATCAGTATTTGTGCGGCATAACGAGTATCCCTTGCCCTTCATAGCGGTTATCGAAACAGCGGAAAAACTGCTTCCGCCGGGCTTGCGCGCCCGGATCGTACCGCTGATCGCAAAAATCGGCACCGCACTGACGGACAACAGCGAAACGGCGAAGGCCCAGCGGCAGGCCCTGACGGCTTTCGCTATTCGCATCGCCTCGGCCGCAATCGCTTTTCTCTCCCAAATCGCTCTCGCACGGCTGATGGGGGAGTTCGAATACGGTCTCTACGCCTTCGTCTGGGTGATCGTGATCCTGACCGGCAATCTCTCCTGCCTCGGCTTCCACACCTCGATCATCCGCTTCTACCATCAGCATCTTGCAAGCGGCGAAACCGCGATATTGCGCGGGCTGAACGTGGCATCCTGCCTTGTTGCATTTCTGACGGCAACGCTGGTCGGCACACTGGGCTTTGCCTTCCTGGCCGTGTTCGGCAACGATATCGCCTCCTATTATCTCGTTCCGATCGGCATTGCGCTTTTCATCATCCCGATGATCGCGCTCGGCGATATTCTCGACGGCATGGCAAGGGCGCGCGGCTGGACCGTTTCGGCACTGGCGCCGACCTTCATTCTGAGACCGATCCTCATCCTCGTCTTCATGGCGACTGCGGAATTCATCGACGCACCGCATGATGCGACGACTGCAATGGGAGCGGCACTCGCCGCGACCTATGTCACCACGCTTGCCCATCTCGTGCAGCTCGCCGCGCTGATCCGCAAGGAGAAAAGCGAGGCGCCGCGCCAATATCAGTTGGGCACCTGGATGAGATATTCGCTACCGCTCTTTCTCGTTGACGGGATCAGTTTTCTGCTGACCAATGCCGATGTGGTCGTGGTCGGCCTTTACCTCCCGCCCGATCAGGTCGGCATCTATTTCGCCGCAGCAAAAACGATCGTGCTGGTGCAATTCGTCTATTTCTCGGTCAAGGCTGCAGCCGCACCGCGTTTCTCAGCCATCATTGCCGCCGCAGACCATGATGCGCTTGCCGACTTCGCAGCCCGGTCGACACGCTGGACCTTCTGGCCGTCGCTCATCATCGGCCTTTGCGCCCTCGCCGCCGGCGAGATGCTTCTGTCCCTCTTCGGCCCGAACTTTACCGACGGCTATGGGCTGATGGCCATCCTTTTTGCCGGCATCCTGGCCAAGGCATCCATCGGTCCTGCAGAAGTCCTACTTACTATGGCCGGACACCAGAAACTCTGTGTTGGAGTTTATGCTGCAACCCTGATTGCTGCGGTAATCCTGTATTCTGTGATGATCCCGCTATTCGGCTTGACTGGAGCAGCCGTTGCGGCTGCTACTGCAATCATGATCGAATCCCTGCTGCTTCATCTGACAGTCCGCCGTACGCTCGGCATCACGCTATTTGCCTTCGCACGTAGGCCTCTTGCCGGTTTGGGAGCGAATTGACCATGCAATTCCCACCACCGGGCATCGAAAATGCGAAGGGGCAAGCTGCTCTGGGACAGGATAGACAGGAATTGCCCGAAGCCGATCTCAAACTGCCTGTCGGCCGGGCCGGACGCGAATTCTTGCTCTATCCCGCAACCCTTGGTTATGAGCTGCAGGAAGAGCTGGAGTTTCTGTCGCATCGGGCGATGGAACCCAACATCTTTTTCTCCGCCCGCCTTCTGGCTCCTGCCATGCCGCGTGTGGAAGACAAGCAGGTGCGTTTCGCGCTGATCCGCGATGACAACGGCATGCGCTCGCGCCTGCGCCTGCTGATGCCCTTTACCGTCGAGCGGCCAGGCTTTTCGGTCGGCGCTCCGATCATCCGTACCTGGGCCAATCCCTTTGGGCCGCTTGGAACTCCACTGCTGGACACAGAGGATGCCGCCGAGACGATCGACAACCTGTTCGAAGTTCTGACCCAGCCTCAGACCAAACTGCCATCGGTTCTGGTTCTGCCGGATATTCGCCTTAACGGTCGCTTCGCTCAATTGGCGAAGGCCGTCGCGATCGCCCGCGATCTTTCAGTCGCCACGACCGACACGTTCCGGCGCCCGATGCTGGAAAGCTATCTCGATGGTGAAAGCTACCTGAAGCAATCTGTATCGGCACATCATTATCGCGAGATGCGCCGCCAATGGCGCAACCTGGAAAAGCTTGGCACCCTGACCTACAACGTTGCCCGACAGCCGGAAGAGGTGCGCCTGCGGATGGAGGAATTCCTCGCCCTGGAAGCGAAAGGCTGGAAGGGCAAAAAGCGGTCAGCGCTGATCAACGACCGTTATCGTGCCGCCTTCGCCCGCGAAGCGATAACCAACCTCGCCGAAATCGACGCGGTGCGCATTCACACGGTCGATCTCGATGGCCGCGCGATCGCCTCGATCATCGTTTTCATCATGGCCGGTGAGGCCTATACGTGGAAAACCGCCTATGACGAGAGTTTGGGCCGCCATTCGCCCGGCAAGCTGCTGATCATGAAGCTGACGGACTGGCATCTGGACGATGCCAACATCCTGCGCACCGACAGCTGCGCCGTGCCCGATCATCCGATCATGAGCCGCATGTGGGAACAACGCGATGAGATGGGAAGCCTCGTCATCGGCCTGACACGCAATAGCGACCGTGATGTCCGGCAGGTCGCAACCCAGCTCCATCTCTATAGAAATACCCGCAATATAGCTCGTATCCTGCGCGAAAAGATCTTGCATCTGGCCGGCCGTGATACGTGACAGGAAATCTGTCGTGGATGCAGCACACTCAAGGGGCTGGCGTGTCAGCCGACCCCTTGAGTAACCCGAGCCGCTAACGCGACGCGGTCATGCGCAACATGCGGCAGAGCTGGACGAGCGCCGGATCATAAGCGCCGACCGAGACATCCACGCACCGCTTCAACAGCTTCTGCCTTTCGCTCGGCGACATGGCGTTGAAGGCAGCCCGCTGAGGACCGGTCAATCCGCCTCCGGCTCCACCACCACCCGTTCCCGGACCTGTACCCGGCCCTGTTCCGGGCGTGCCGCCGCCGACCCCGACTCCGACATCCACGCCGACACCAGTCGTGCCTCCGACACCGAGCCCGACAGTCGCGCCGATTCCGCCGGTACCGCCGATCGATGCGGTCGTTCTCGCATTGATGCCGTTCGACGTGCTGGCGCCGACCCGCGCATTCACCCCGTCGCTGCCTCCCACGGATGCGGCAACCCCGGCATTCAGCCCACGTGAACCGTTGACGTTTGCACCGGCATTGACACCACGGCTTCCTCCGACCGAGGCATTGGCGCTCGCCACGCTGGAATTTCGTCCGATGCCCGCACCGGCATTCGCACCATTGCGACCACCGACGGATGCCCCAACACCAACACCGCCGGATCTGCCGCCGACGCTGGCTCCGGCATTCACGCCGTCACGCCCTCCCACCGACGCGCCCACACCGAGCCCGCCATTGCTGCTTCTGCCAACGCTGGCGCTGACGCCCCGATCACCCCCGATGGATAATCCCTGAGCATAGACCGGCGTCAGCCCGGCCGCCGTGATGCATGTGGACATCAATGCCGAAACAAATAGTTTTTTCATGATACTCTCCTCCTTGAGGGTCTGCCTGCAGAACCCACGGATTCGAATTCCAATCGCCGGCATTAGTTTCAGATTATTCTAATATAAGGCCTGTAAATATTAACGGTTTATGATGACGCCGCTTCGCGCCTCGCGTTCTTCCGGGAAGCGGATCGTTGCGGATCATATTTGAAGAACTTGCGCCTTGCATCTTCGTGGCCGCGCATGGTAAGCGCGTTCCACATCTACTGTGCCCCGTTGGCGGAATTGGTAGACGCGCCTGACTCAAAATCAGGTTCCGAGAGGAGTGCTGGTTCGATTCCGGCACGGGGCACCATATTATCCGAAATAGACAGATCAATTGTCAGTTTGCACGATTAAAGCCGTGCAGATATCTCCCCGCATTTGCCTTAGGATGACCTGCCGTGAGACAATATCCGGCATGCATCTTCAAGCTCCCCGTTGCGATGCACGTAAATCTTCCTAAATGACTGGGCATCGAGGAAAAATGGAGAAGAACTAGATGAGCGCCGAATTCGGCCCCTACGTCCAGATGTGCACCCTTGCTCAGCAAATGGCTGTCCAATATCAGAAAGACACCAACCTCGCCTTGGCGCCCTTTCTGAAACATTTCATGGATGAGGTCGAAGTGAACGTGGCTGCCGATAGTTTCAATCATCTCGGATTCATGCAGAAGATCCGCGAGCCGGTCGAATTGGGAGCGGAAAAGGCCTCCGACGCACGACGCAAGGAGTTTCTTCAGGCTCTTGCAACTGCTCTGCATGAGCGCATCCAAAGACACTGAGCAAATGCCAGCCACGACTGAACCGTTCGGGCTGAACAATCAGGCTTACGAGATTTGAACCTGCCCCCCGCCCTGGCACCTCTCGCCAGCCGTTCATGCGATGGTTGCACGCTTTGTTGCCGATTGCCCGATATCGATGACCTCGACAAGCCTGCAGATCAATGGTGCAGGCACTGCATTGCCGGGCGAGGCTGTTCCATCTATGTGGATCGCCCGAAACTCTGTCGTGATTTCCTTTGCCACTGGATGCTCGACAACGGTCTGGGCGATGAGTGGGATCCGTTGAAATCCCACATGATGGTCTACGGGCAGGGGCAGCAGATCACAATCCTGGCCGATCCTGACAGACCCGACCTATGGCGTCGTGAGCCGTATATGTCACAGCTCAAGAACTGGGCGGCAAGCACGGCGCCGACAGGCGGATATGTGATCGTGTTCTGGCGAGACGAAGTGGTGAAGATCTGAAGACACGTCGTCCGGGCCGCTGACACGATGACGCGCGGCCATAGCGAGCCTTTGCAGTTCTCGCGTCTCCCGTTAGCATTCCGAAAGACGAGAAGGCCGATCACGACAATTTGCCGAAGGCAGAGTGTTACGCTGACATGTCCACCGGTTTACAGACTGGCGGATTGTGCTCTACAGCTTCGGCCCAATTTGACCCAATCGGCACAATATCGAACGGCAGCGTTCGATGGCGATTATGAAGGAGATGCGCAATGGCGCTGGCAGGTTCCACCACAAGGTTCAGCACGGGAGTAGCTTATGCCGGCTTCCTGACGCTTGCCATGGCCGCAACAGTCGGCAGCGCTCTGGGCTTCGAACATATCGGCGGCTACATTCCCTGCGCTCTCTGCCTGCTTGAGCGAGACCCTTACTATTTCGGCATTCCGATCGGGATTCTTGCGGTTGGTTCAGCAGCTTTCGGCCTGCCCTCCTGGATTACCCGTTCGCTTCTGATCGTCATCGGCATCATGATGCTGGTCGGTGCCGGCATGGGCGTCTATCACTCGGGCGTCGAATGGGGCTTCTGGCCCGGCCCCACCGCCTGCGGCGGCAGCACGGCCGTGACCACCAATGCCGGCAATCTGCTCGGCGACCTGAACACGGTTCACGGCCCGTCCTGCGCCGACGCTGCCCTTCGCGTGCTCGGCCTGTCCTTTGCCGGCTGGAACGTCGTCGCCAGCATTTTCCTCGCAGCCGTTGCCTTCATCGGCGCAAAAAAGGCCGCTTAAGCGGCCTTCGTGCGATCAGATCGACTGGTGTAATCAGGGCTGTAGCTCAGTATCCCAGTAGAGATAGTCCATCCAGCTTTCATGAAGATAGTTCGGCGGAAACAGCCGGCCGTTGTTATGAAGATCCTGCACGCTCGGTGCATAGGGTTTCTGGTGCGGGATCATGCCGGCCTGTTTCGGCAATTTGCTGCCCTTGCGCAGATTGCAAGGGGAACAGGCCGCTACGACATTCTCCCAGGTCGTCTCGCCGCCATGGGCGCGGGGAATGACGTGATCGAAGGTCAGTTCGTCATCCGCGCCGCAATACTGGCATTCGAACTTGTCGCGCAGGAACACGTTGAACCGCGTAAAGGCCGGGTTACGGGTCGGCTGCACATAGGTCTTGAGGCTGACGACGCTAGGCAGCTTCATCGAGAAGCTGGGCGAGCAGACCGAATGGTCGTATTCGGCGATGATGTTGACACGGTCAAGGAAGACCGCCTTGATCGCGTCCTGCCAGGACCACAACGACAAGGGATAGTAACTCAGCGGCCGGTAGTCAGCGTTCAACACGAGCGCCGGCAAGGCCTGCGGGGAGACTGCAATCGTCAAGTGACGCTCCTACCCGATTCGGCATCTATCTCCTCTATATTAGGTCCGTTGTTACAGGATTGTGAAGCCCTATAAATGCAGCGGGATACTTCCCCGCATTTATACGATGGGCAAAGCCTCGCGACGCATCGTCGCAGCGTAATAGGCCCAGAAAAGTCTGGCTGCGATCGACCGGTAAGGCGCCCATGACCGGGCGATTTCGGCGAGTTCTTTTGCCACCGGCCGCTGCTCCATTGCGAAGGCACGAGCCACGGATGTCTGCAGCGCCACGTCGCCGCCGGGAAAGACATCCGCATGGCCGGCGCAGAATATCAGATAGACTTCCGCCGTCCACGGCCCGATGCCGGGGAGAAGCACAAGCTGCCGAAGCGCCGCCTCGCCCTCAATCACGCAGATCGCATCCAGATCGATCGCACCGGTGAGCACAGCTTCGGAAAGTTTCCGCAGGGTCGAGGCTTTGGCACGCGAAAGGCCGAATGTGGCAATAATCTCGGGATCAAGCGCGGCATAGGCTTGCGCCGTGACCGGCCCCACCGCCTCGATCCGCCGCCAGATCGCATCCGCACTTGCCCGCGACACCATCTGCGAGACGATGATCGAGGCGAGACCGGCAAAGCCGGGCGCAGCAAGCCTGAGCGGCAGCGGGCCGGCGATCTCGGCAATCGGGACAAGGCGAGGGTCGAGTTGCAGGAGCTGGTTGAGCCCGGCTTCGATATCGGCGTCGTTGCGGATGATATTGATCTGGTCTTCGCGCATGACGCTTTCATGCTTGTGTCTGGATCCCCGGGTCAAGCCCGAGGATGACGAACGAAAGGTTTGCATGATAGGTGCCAGGAGACACCTTTCAGCAAGCTCTCAGGGTGCTATGTGGTAAAAACGTCTCCACAGGCTCGTCATCCTCGGGCTTGAACCGAGGATCCAGACGCAAGCAAGCCCGAACGCAAGCAATCAATGCCGAACTCACCGCCAGAAAAACCCGTCTATCGTTTCGCCCCCAGCCCGAATGGCTTTCTCCATCTCGGCCATGCGCTTTCGGCGTTTCTGAACCACGACATGGCGAAGGCGAGTGGTGGGCGGTTTCTGCTGCGCATCGAAGACATAGACCTCACGCGCTGTACAGCCGAATTCGAGGAGATGATCTATCGCGATCTCACCTGGCTCGGTCTCGACTGGGAAATGCCGGTGCGCCGCCAGTCAGAGCATTTCGATGCCTATCGGGACGCGCTCGACAGATTGCGGAGCATGGGCCTCGTCTATCCCACATTCCTCACCCGCGGCGAGGTGAAGGCGCACGTTACGGCATATGAAACAAATGGAAAAAACTGGCCGCGCGATCCCGATGGCTCGCCGCTTTATCCTGATGACGACAGACTGCGCAACGAGGCGGAACGGGCGCATCTTATCGCCAAGGGGATCAAACACGCGTGGCGAATGGATGTGATGAAGGCGATGGCCCTGGTCGGCAAGCAGCTTTCATGGCAGGAAACCGGCACCGGCCACCCCGAGACAATCCCGGCTGATCCGACGATCTGGGGTGATGTGATCCTGTCACGCTCGGATGCGCCGTCGAGCTATCATCTGTCGGTCGTGATCGACGATGCGTTGCAGGGAATTACCCATGTGGTGCGGGGCGAAGATCTCTATACGGCTACCGCCATCCACAGGTTGCTGCAGGAACTGCTCGGCTTGCCTGAGCCGGTCTATCATCACCATCAGTTGATTGTCGGAAGCGACGGGCGAAAACTGTCGAAAAGCGAAGGCTCAACCGGAATTGCGGCTCTTCGTGACGAGGGCCTCCTGCCCGGCGACATTCGCCGCATCGTCGGGCTCTGAGCGGCCGGCGCGCTTTGCCTTGCGCTTCTTGTTCACCTGATTGACCACCGAATAGACCTTGTATTTCAGGATAGCCGCATTGAGTTCGGCCCCGAGCATGAAGATCACGCCGACCATATAGAGGAAGACGAGCACGATCATAATCGAAGCCAGACCCGCATAGGTGGCCGCGTAATTGGCGAAACTCGAGAGATAATAGGCGAAACCGAAACCGAAGATCGTCCATATGACGATGGTCAAAACGACGCCCGGAAGCACATCGATGATCCGACGGTCCCCAGCCGGCAACCATTTGTGCGAAAAGAGCAGGCCAAGCATCAGAAGCAGGCCGGTGCCGACGAGGCCCCAATTGGCAAGCGCGTTGAGATCGCTCATCAGCCAAGGGAATTTCGTCTCGGCAAACCGCTGCGCCACCGGCACTGCCAGAAGCACGATGCTGATCACCGCAAAGATGATCACCGCGACGATGACGTAACCTAGGCTGGCAAGGCGCGTCACATACCATGCCCGCGTTTCGGTCACCCGATAGGCACGGTTGAGCGAGATGCGCAGGGCCTCCACCCCGTTGGAGGCGAAATAGGCGGCTGCAAGCACCGAGACCGTGAGGAGCCCGCCACGCGGCATGTCGATTACCCGCTGGATTTCCGATGCGATCGGATTGGCGATATCGGCCGGCCAGGCATCGAACATCAGATGGATCGCCGTTTCCGAAAATCCGCCCGCACCGAGAAAACCGGCAAGTGCAGTGCCGAAGATCAGGAACGGGAACAGCGCCAGCAGGCCGGAAAGTGCCACATGGCTCGCCATCGCCCAGCCGTCATCCTCCGTGAAATGCCAATAGGCATCCCACAAGACCTTGAAGGCCAATCGGTGCCATCGCGGCCGGCGCATCTCTTCCTGCAAGGTCAACTCCGTTGTGACTTCTCGCGAAATATGGGAGGAACACTCCCGCTTGTACAGGTGAGTATCGAGGATAAGCCCCCAAATGACTGCAGGAAGAACGATCATCGTCACCGGCTGTTCCTCCGGCATAGGCGCTTATGCGGCACGGGCATTGAAGGCGGAAGGCTGGCGCGTCTTCGCCACGGTGCGAAAGACGGAGGATCTGGCCGCGCTCGAGAGAGACGGCATCGAGGCTCTTATCCTCGACTACACGAAGCAGGACACGATCGATCAGCTTGTAAAAACAGTGACGACCCGCACCGGCGGAAGGATCGACGCGCTGTTCAACAACGGTGCCTATGGCCAGCCGGGAGCGGTGGAGGACCTGACGACGGACGTGTTGCGCGTCCAGTTCGAGACCAATCTCTTCGGCTGGCATGAATTGACCCGGCAGGTCATTCCCTTCATGCGCACCCAAGGCCGAGGCCGCATCGTCAACTGCTCCTCGATCCTCGGGCTGCTGCCCTATCATTATCGCGGTGCCTATACGGCCTCCAAATATGCGCTCGAAGGACTGACGCTGACTTTGCGCATGGAACTGGCCGGCAGCGGCATCGAGGTGAGCCTGATCGAACCCGGCCCGATCGCCACCCGTTTCACCGCCAATGCACTCGCCAAGATCAGCGAGAATATCGACCTCACCGGCTCCGTACATGCCGCCGATTATGCACGACAGCTGCAACGCCTTGATGGCAGCGGCCCCGTCAACCGCCACAAGCTTGGTCCCGAAGCTGTTTACAAGGTGCTCGATCATGCCTTGAACGCGCCTCGTCCAAAGCCGCATTATCTGGTAACCAGACCTGCAAAGCAGGGTGCGTTGCTGAAGAAATTGCTCCCGGCTCAGCTTTTCTACACGCTAATGCGCCGTATCGACTGACAACTGACGGGAGGCAGGACATGTCGAGTTTCACCACCTTTCTGACCCTGATCGTGATGGGCCTCGTCGTGCTCGTCCTGATCCGCGGGCTGATCAACATGCTGAAGGGTACAGACGCCAACCGCTCCAACAAGCTGATGCAGTTGCGCGTCATCCTGCAGGCAGTGGCGATTGCGCTGATCATGCTGACGCTGTGGATCACCGGCGGGGGAAGGCCGAGCTAAGGAAAAGGAAACATGGTCAAGCTGAACAAGATCTACACCCGCACCGGCGACAAAGGTACGACCGGGCTCGTCTCCGGTCCGCGCCGCGAAAAATTCGACCTGCGGGTGGAAGCTTACGGCACGGTTGACGAAACCAATTCGGCGGTCGGCCTCGCCCGGCTTCATACCATCGGCCTCGACGAACTGGACGTCATGCTTGTCCGCATTCAGAACGATCTCTTCGATCTCGGCTCGGACCTTGCGACACCCGACACCGGCGAGGAGTTGAGCTATGAGCCACTGCGCATCATCGAAGCGCAGGCGGAGCGGCTGGAGCGGGAGATCGACGCCCTGAACGGCGAGCTCGATCCCCTGAAATCCTTCGTGCTGCCTGGCGGCACGGCAGCGGCCGCACACCTGCATATGGCACGCACGATCGCAAGGCGCGCCGAACGGCTGATGGTCGAGCTGTCGCGGCAGGAAAAGGTCGGCGCCGCGGCGCTTAAATACATCAACCGCCTCTCCGATTTCCTCTTCGTCGCCGCCCGCTTCGCCAATGATCGCGGACAGGCTGACATTTTGTGGGTACCCGGCAAACACCGCTAAACGCCGCTCCCGGAGGTCGCGTATGTTCGTCCCGCTGCATGACACGAACGAACTGAAATATATCCGCGTCCAATGGGTCACGATCAGCCTGATCGTGTTGAATGTGCTGGCATGGCTGTTCACCACATTCGCTCCGGTGGAACAGGCAGAGCGTGCGTCACTGGGCTTGGGCTTCATCCCTGCCCTGATCTTCGACCACGCGGTTCTCGATCCATCACTGGTTCTGGTACCGGAAGACATGACCTTTCTGACCTACGCCTTTCTGCATATCGACTTCTGGCATCTCGCCCCCAACATGCTTTTCCTATGGGTCTTCGGCGATAATGTCGAAGATGCACTCGGCCATTTCCGCTTCTTGATCTTCTATCTTCTCTGCGCAGCAGCGGGCGCGGCACTCCATGGTTTCGTTACCCCTCAATCGGAAGGCCCGCTGATCGGCGCCTCGGGTGCGATTTCCGGCGTGGTTGCCGCCTATTTCCTGCTGCACCCGCGGGTGCGCGTCTGGGTTCTGGTGCTCTTCCGTATCCCGCTGCCGCTTCCCGCCTTCATTCCGCTGGCGCTCTGGATCGCCCAGCAATTCGTCATGCTGGCGCTGAACATGGATGACGCCGTCTCTTGGGGAGCGCATGTGGGTGGCATCATCGCTGGCGCTCTTCTGGTTCTAGTCATGCGTCGCCCCGGGGTTCCGCTCTTCGACCGACAGATCGTCACCCCGCGCGCCGTACATCACAAAACAAGCGTTCCGCAGGTACCGGCACGCGTCGAATAGGGATATGAGAAATGCGCAAGTGTCGGCATGGAAACGGCGTTGTAATCGGGTGAAAAATGCGTATCCATGTCGCCCACTGACACACGAGGAGATGGCAAATGTCGCATTTTGCCGTCGGAGATAGTCAAGGAAGGACCCCATGAAGATCCTGGTGCCTGTTAAGCGAGTCGTCGATTACAACGTGAAAATCCGCGTCAAACCGGATGGCACGGGCGTTGAACTCGCCAATGTGAAAATGTCGATGAACCCGTTCGACGAAATCTCCGTCGAAGAGGCTCTGCGGCTGAAGGAAGCAGGCAAGGCGGAAGAAGTGGTGGTCGTGTCAATCGGACCGGCCAAGGCGGAAGAAACGCTGCGCACGGCGCTCGCCATGGGTGCCGATCGCGCCATCCTGATCGAGACCGACGATGCCGTCGAGCCGCTCGCCGTTGCCAAGATCCTGAAGGGCGTCGTCGACGCTGAAGCGCCTGGCCTGATCATCGTCGGCAAGCAGGCGATCGACGACGACAGCAATCAGACCGGCCAGATGTTGGCGGCTCTGCTCGGCTCTGCACAGGCAACCTTTGCCTCCAAGATCGAGATCGCCGGCGACAAGGCGACCGTGACCCGCGAGGTCGATGGCGGCTCGCAGACGATCGAGGTCAAGCTTCCAGCCGTCGTCACCACCGATCTGCGCCTCAACGAGCCGCGCTACGCTTCGCTGCCCAACATCATGAAGGCAAAGAAGAAGCCGCTCGACAAGAAGACGCCTGCCGATTTCGGCGTCGATACCGCGCCGCGCCTCAAGGTGCTGAAGACCGAAGAGCCGGGCGGCCGCAAGGCTGGCATCAAGGTCGGGTCGGTTGAAGAGCTGGTTTCCAGCCTCAAGACCGCCGGCGTGATCTGAGAACGGAAGACGAGGAGACAACAATCATGACCATTCTTCTTCTGGCAGAAAACGACGCATCTGGCCTTTCGGAACAAACCGCCAAGGCGCTCACCGCCGCATCGAAAATTGGTGGCGACGTGCATGTTCTGGTCGCCGGCGCAGGTGCAAAGGCTGCTGCCGACGCCGCCGCCAAGCTTTCCGGCGTCTCCAAGGTTCTCGTGGCCGAGGATGCAAGCCTCACCAACAATCTCGCGGAACCGCTGGCCGACCTGATCGTCTCGCTTAGCGCTTCCTATGACGTGATCGTCGGCCCGGCCACGACGTCTGCCAAGAACGTCCTGCCGCGCGTTGCAGCCCTGCTCGACGTGATGCAGATCTCAGAAATCGTCGAGGTCGTCTCGGCTGACACGTTCAAGCGCCCGATCTATGCCGGCAACGCCATCCAGACCGTCCAGTCCACCGATGCCAAGAAGGTCATCACCGTGCGCACGGCATCGTTTGCCGCAGCAGGCGAAGGCGGTTCGGCAGCGGTTGAAACCGTTTCGGCTGCCGGAAATCCGGGTGTATCGAGCTTCGTCTCCGACGCACTCGCCTCGTCCGAACGCCCTGAACTGACCTCGGCCAAGGTGATCATCTCGGGCGGTCGCGCGCTTGGATCTTCGGAAAAGTTCCAGGAGGTCATCCTTCCGGTAGCCGATAAGCTGGGTGCCGCCGTTGGCGCATCACGCGCCGCGGTCGATGCCGGTTACGCCCCGAACGACTGGCAGGTCGGCCAGACCGGCAAGGTAGTCGCTCCCGATCTCTATATCGCGGTCGGCATTTCCGGTGCGATCCAGCACCTCGCCGGCATGAAGGATTCGAAGGTCATCGTCGCCATCAACAAGGACGAGGAAGCCCCGATCTTCCAGGTCGCAGACTACGGCCTCGTCGGCGATCTGTTCGACATCCTGCCGAAGCTCGAAAAGGCGCTCTGACAGACGAGCCGCCTTCGCGGCAGCGAAAAAAGCTGGCAAAATGATGGCCAGGCGAATAGAAAAATGCCGGACCGCTACACGTGGCCCGGCATTTTTTAAATAAGAATTTTCAAATAAAAAGCGTGCACCACAAGTGCGCCCAAGCCCAAGGGATGGAGTAAGCGTTATGGCCTTCCAGAATATCGGCATCATCGGCGCAGGTCAGATGGGCTGCGGCATCGCGCATGTTTCCTCCCTCGCAGGCTATAGGGTGCAGATCTACGATCTGGACCCGGACCGGATCCAGGCAGCACTTGCAACGATCAACGGCACGCTCGCCCGCCTCGTCGCCGGCGAGAAGATCACCGATGAGGAACGCAACGCGGCGCTCTCCAAAATCTCCGGCTCCGCCGACGTAAATGATCTGGCGCCGATGGACATCGTCATCGAGGCGGCAACCGAAGACGAAAGCGTCAAGCGCAAGATCTACGCGCATGTATGCCCGGTCCTGAAGCCCGAGGCGCTGCTCGCCACCAATACCTCGTCGCTCTCGATCACCCGACTTGCTTCCGCGACCGACCGTCCCGAGCGGTTCATGGGCATTCACTTCATGAACCCAGTGCCGGTGATGAAGCTTGTCGAACTGGTGCGCGGCATCGCCACCGACGAGCCGACCTTCAGGGCGGCCAAGGAATATGTCGCTTCGCTCGACAAGAGCGTTACCGTCTCCGAGGATTTCCCGGCCTTCATCGTCAATCGTATCCTGCTGCCGATGATCAACGAGGCGATCTACACCCTTTACGAAGGCGTGGGTTCGGTGGACGCGATCGACACCGCCATGAAACTCGGCGCCAACCATCCGATGGGCCCGCTTCAGCTCGCCGATTTCATCGGTCTCGATACCTGCCTGTCGATCATGCAGGTTCTTTATGATGGCCTGGCTGACAGCAAATACCGCCCCTGCCCGCTTCTGGTGAAATATGTCGAAGCCGGCTGGCTCGGCCGCAAATCCGGCCGTGGATTTTATGACTACCGCGGCGAGGTTCCGGTTCCGACGCGGTAAAGCCGTCCACAGACAACAATGTGGCGAGGGTTAGCTCCCCTTCGCCGCCGTGATCAGCGCCTTGGCATCCTCGCTGTCCCAGGCCGCGGGGCCGTTCATGGCGCCGATCAGGCAGCCTTTTTTATCGAGGATAAGGGTTGCCGGAAGGCCGAAGGCGAGGCCTTCCTTTTTCACGGAATTGAACACGCCCATGGAGCTGTCGCTGTAGAAGGCGAGCTTGTCGATCTTGTAATCCTGATAGAAATTCTTCGGTTTCTGGTCGCTGCCGGTATCGATATTAACGGCCACAACCTCGAAATCACTCCCGCCCATCGTGCTCTGCAAGGCGTTGAGCGCCGGCATCTCTTCCCGGCAGGGCACGCACCATGTCGCCCAGAGGTTGACCAGCACCGTCTTGCCGGCGAGATCGGCTACCGTCATCTCCTTGCCTTCCGGCCCCTTGAACGCCAGTTGCAACGGCCGCGGCGGTTGCGCCGCCGCCATGGCTGCCACTTCGCCCTTGGAGAAAGCGGAAACCGACTTCGCTAGTTCGGCAGAACCTTCGCACTGGCCGGCAGAAGCCGTAGTCGGGCCGTCCATGCCATTGCCAGACCCCATGCTCCTCACGTATACCGCCACGGCGCCGGCGGTAATCCCCGCAATGGCGGCAATCATGATCAATCGGGCGGATGGGAGACCAAGCGGTCTTTTGGATGCCATTTCTTAACTCCAGGACTTGAGCTGCCATGGCCGATACGAAGGACGCGACCTCTTCCAATCAGATGTGGGGCGGACGCTTCGCTTCCGGGCCGGACGCGATCATGGAGGAGATAAATGCCTCGATCGGTTTCGACAAGAAGCTCTACGCCCAGGACATCCGCGGCTCAATCGCCCACGCAACCATGCTGGCCGAAAAAGCCATTATTTCTCGCGAAGATAAAGACAAGATCGTCGAAGGACTGAACACGATCCTGTCAGAAATCGAGAGCGGCAAGTTCGAGTTCTCGCGCAAGCTTGAAGACATCCATATGAACATCGAGGCGCGGCTGGCGACGCTGATCGGCCCCGCTGCCGGCCGCCTGCACACGGCCCGTTCGCGCAACGACCAGGTCGCGCTCGATTTCCGCCTTTGGGTCAAGGAAGAGCTCAGCAAGACCGAAAAGATGCTGACCGCGCTGATCGCAGCCTTCCTCGATCGCGCGGAAGAACATGCAGACACCGTCATGCCGGGCTTCACCCACTTACAGACAGCCCAGCCGGTCACCTTCGGCCATCACTGCATGGCCTATGTCGAAATGTTCGGCCGTGACCGCGCCCGCGTGCGCCACGCAATCGACCACCTGGACGAAAGCCCGATCGGCGCTGCCGCTCTGGCCGGCACCGGCTTCCCGATCGACCGCCACATGACGGCGAAGGCGCTCGGCTTCCGCGAGCCGACCCGCAACTCGATCGATACCGTGTCCGACCGCGATTTCGCGCTGGAATTTCTTTCCGTCGCCTCGATCTGCGCCGTGCACCTGTCGCGTCTTGCCGAAGAGATCGTCATCTGGTCGACGCCACAATTCGGCTTCGTACGCCTGTCGGACGCGTTTTCCACCGGCTCGTCGATCATGCCGCAGAAGAAGAACCCGGATGCCGCCGAACTGGTGCGCGCCAAGACCGGTCGCATCAACGGTTCGCTGGTGGCGCTTCTGACCATCATGAAAGGCCTGCCGCTTGCCTATTCCAAGGACATGCAGGAAGACAAGGAACAGGTTTTCGACGCTGCCGAGAACCTGGAACTGGCAATTGCCGCCATGACCGGCATGATGCGCGATATGACGATCCGCGTCGACCGTATGCGCGTCGCCGCCGGTTCGGGTTACTCCACCGCCACCGATCTGGCCGACTGGCTGGTGCGCGAAGCGGGCCTTCCCTTCCGTGACGCCCATCACGCCACCGGCCATGCCGTGGCACTGGCGGAAAAGAAGGGCTGCGACCTCTCGGAACTTTCGCTGGAAGAGCTGCAGGCTATCAACCCGGCGATCACCCAAAAGGTCTTCGATGTCCTGACCGTCGATGCCTCCGTCGCCAGCCGCCAGAGTTTTGGCGGTACCGCGCCATCCGAGGTGCGGAAACAGATCGCTTACTGGCGCGGGCGCAATTGAACCCATATCAATTGATCGCCGATTGATACGGAAATGAACTGCACAAAAGGCTGGAACTTCGTTATGAAAGTTCCGCCTGTCCGTGCCGGAGAAAGAAGAGAATGTCCAAGTCGCTGATGAATACCGCCCGCGTCGCCCTGGTGCTCGGCCTTGCCGGCATCATTACCGTTGGCTGCGGCCGCAAAGGCGAGCTGGACCGCCCGAGCACGCCCGTGGAACAGCAGAATGTTCGCAAATCGGACGCCGCAAAAAAAGACCCGGTCGCTGAGCGTCCCTTCATCCTCGACAAGCTTCTGTAATTTCCGAGACCTGACGTGAACCATTTCCAGTATATCGACGGCGTTCTGCACGCCGAAAACGTCGACATTCGCGACATCGCCAAGGTTGTCGGAACACCGTTCTACGTCTATTCGACGGCAACACTCGAGCGGCATTACAAGGTCTTCGCCGCGGCATTTTCCGATGTCGACACCATGGTCTGTTACGCCATGAAGGCCAATTCCAACCAGGCCGTCCTGAAGACGCTCGGCCGCCTTGGAGCCGGCGTCGATGTCGTTTCGGGCGGTGAACTGCGCCGTGCGCTGGCAGCAGGCATCCCGGCTAGCCGCATCATGTTCTCCGGCGTTGGCAAGACGGTCGCCGAACTGGATCTGGCGCTCGAAGCCGGCATCTATTGTTTCAACGTAGAATCCGAACCGGAACTGGAAGTCCTCAACCTTCGCGCCATCAAGGCCGGCAAAAAGGCGCATGTCTCCTTCCGCATCAATCCGGATGTCGATGCAGGCACGCATGCCAAGATCTCCACCGGCAAGAAGGAAAACAAGTTCGGCATCGCCTATGAGCGCGCCCGCGCGGTCTATGCCCATGCAGCAACGCTTACCGGCATCGAAGTGACCGGCATCGACATGCATATCGGCAGCCAGATCACCGAGCTGGAACCGTTCGAACACGCTTTCCGCCTGCTACGCGAACTGGTCGACACGCTGCGCACCGATGGCCACCGTATCGACCATGTCGATATCGGCGGCGGCCTCGGCATCCCCTACAAGGACGACAACACGCCTCCCCCGCTGCCGGATGCCTATGCGGATACGGTGAAGCGCCAGTTGCGCTCGCTCAATTGCAAGATAGTCACCGAGCCCGGCCGCCTGATCGTCGGCAATGCCGGTATTCTGGTGACCGAGGTCATCTATGTGAAGGATGGCGGCGAAAAGACCTTCGTCATCGTCGACGGCGCGATGAACGACCTGATCCGTCCGACGCTCTATGAAGCCTATCACATGATCCGTCCGGTCGTCGTACCGGCCGCAGATACCGCGCGCATCCGCGGCGATATCGTCGGCCCGGTCTGCGAGACCGGTGATTATCTGGCGCTCGATCGCGAGATGGCGGAACCGAAGCCGGGTGATCTGATTGCCGTCGCATCGGCCGGTGCTTATGGCGCCGTACAGGCCGGAACCTACAATTCCCGACTGCTCGTGCCGGAAGTTCTGGTCAAGGGTTCGGAGTTCCACGTCATCCGTCCGCGCGGCACCTATGACGAGCTTATCAGGCTCGATTCCGTTCCCGCCTGGCTCAGCTGAGACCGGATAAACGCCCGGATGCGCGTTTGACGCGACATTCACAATTGCGGGAAATTGCCTAAAATATGGGGGCCGGCCCAAGCCTGCCCTCGTCTTCGCCACAAAGACTGTTATCTTAGAGGCTTGTTTGCGCCGCCACGATCGGAGACGGACCGCATGAGCTTTACCCGCAAAGGTGCTTTCGAGACCCATCCCGCGCTTGCCCGCAGGGTGGCCCTGAAGCGTTCCTTCGCGCGTATCGTCCTGTTTTTCGAGCGGCTTTTGCCGCGGGCGCTTGCGCCTGTCGGCGTCGTTGCCCTGTTTTTCTCCGCATCCTGGTTCGGCATTTTCCGCCTGTCGCCGGATTGGCTGCGCTGGGTCCTGCTCACTGCATTTCTTTTCGCGCTGATCGCAACCCTTCTGCCCTTGGCGCGGATTCGCTGGCCGAGCGCCAATGAAGCGGACCGCCTGCTGGAGGATCGCAACAATCTTCCGCACCAACCGGTCGGCGTGCAGGAAGACGAGCCAGCCTTCGAGACACCCCTCTCCCGCGCTCTATGGAAGGAACACCAGATCCGCATGGCAAAGCGGATCGCAGCGCTCGATGCAGGCCTGCCGCAGCCGGATATCGCCAAGCACGACCGTTTCGGCCTGCGCGCCATCCCGGCGCTCGTCTTTACCGTTGCGCTTGCCTTCTCCTATTCCAACCGCGGTGGCAGCCTGGGTGATGCCTTTATCCCCGCGCCGCCGGCACCGAGCATCAATCCCGATCTGCGCATAGACGCATGGCTGACCCCGCCTTCCTATACCGGGCGCGCACCGGTGTTCCTGACCGGCCAGCAGGCGCAGAACAATAACGGCAACGTGTCGATACCGCAGAACTCCGCCCTGACGGTCCGCGTGACCGGCGGCGAGGGCGAAGAGGCGGTGGTCTTCACCACGACCGCCAACAAGCAGGATGTGACGCTCCAGACGGAAGAGACGAAGGCCGCGGCGAAAAAGGCTGCCGAGCAGGCGCAGAACGGCGCCCAGACCCCGCCTCAGCCGCCCGCAGCCCCGGCAAACGGCACCCAGCCGCTCGCGCCGCGCACCTATGCCATGGCAATTAATGAAAGCGGCAATCTTACCGTCAACGGCCAGAACTGGACATTCAATGTCATCCCCGACCGCCCGCCGGAAATCGCTTTCGAAGGCCAGCCGAAACGCTCGGTCAATGGCGCACTGGAAATCGGCTTCAAGGCCAAGGACGATTACGGCATTCGCGAAGCCCATGCGCTGATCGAGCCTGCAGGTCCGCAGGATCCGGCAACCACGCCTCTCTATCCGTTGCCGGAATACCGGCTCGATTTACCCCGCCAGACAAAAGGCCAGGAGATCAAGGGCCTCACCAGCCGCAGCCTCATCGAACATCCGCTGGCCGGAAAGCGCGTTCGCGTGACGCTGGTCGCAACCGACGGCGCCGGCCAGACGGGGCGCAGCCCGGTGCATGAAATGATCCTTCCCGGCCGCGGTTTCTCCGAGCCGCTCGCCGCAGCCGTTGCCGAGCAACGGCAGGTCTTTGCGCTCGACACGCGCCAGATGCCGAAAGCAATCGCGCTCAACGAAGCGCTGACGATCCGCCCCGACGAGACCATTCCCAACCTCGGTCATTTCCTTCTGATCGAATCCGCCCGCGGCCGCATGAAGCTTGCCCGGGGCGATGAACAGTTGAAGGAAACGGCTGATTATTTGTGGGAGATCGCGCTCGGCATCGAGGATGGCGATCTATCGCTGGCCGAACGCCGCCTGCGCGACGCCCAGCGCAACCTCTCCGAAGCCCTGCAGAACGGCGCAAACGATCAGGAAATCGCCCGCCTGATGCAGGAAATGCGCGAGGCGATGCAGCAATACATGAACGAACTGGCCCAGCGGATGCAGAACGCCCCGCGGGCGCAGCAGAACATGCAGGCGCAGAACGTCATCCGCCAGCGCGACCTGCAGAACATGATGGACCAGATCGAAAACCTGGCCCGTTCCGGCAATCGCGATGCCGCCCAGCAGATGCTGAACGAATTGCAGCGGATGATGAACAACCTGCAGGCCGGACGCCCGCAGCGCGGCCAGCAGGGCCAGCAGCAGCAGAACAGCCAGATGCGCCAGCAGATCGACAAGCTCGGCGAGATCATGCAGGAACAGCAGCGGCTGATGGACCAGACCTTCAAGCTGGATCAGGCACTGCGCGACCGCATGCAGCGCGGCGACCCTGACGATCAGGGTGAAGGCGAACAGCAGCAGTCGCAGCAGGGCCAACAGCAACAGGGGCAGCAGGGTCAACAAGGCCAAGGGCAGCAGAACACCGACCAGATGACTGCCGAACAGTTGCGCGAGGCGCTGAAGAACCTGCGCGCGCAGCAGGAAGGCCTCGGCAAGAAGCTTGGCGAATTGCAGCAGGGCCTTAAGGGTCTAGGCATGCAGCCCGGCGAAGGCTTCGGCCAGGCTGAGCGTGAAATGGGCAATGCAGGCAAGGCTCTGGGTCAGGGTCAGGGCGAACAGGCTGTGCAGGGACAGGGCAATGCGCTCAATGCCCTACGCCAGGGGGCCCAAAACATGATGCAGCAGATGATGCAGGCCATGCAGGGCCAGCAAGGGCAGCAGGGCGAGCAGAATGGCGAGGGCGAAGGCATGGCCAACCAGGGCGGCCAGAACGGCCGCGATCCCCTCGGCCGCCCACGCGCCACTTCAGGCCCGGATTTCGGCGATCAGGTGAAGGTCCCCGACGAGATCGACGTGCAGCGAGCGCGAGAAATTCTCGACGCCATTCGTGAGAAGCTCGGCGGCGCGTTGTCGGGCGATGCGGAGCGGCAATATCTGGAGCGTTTGCTGGAGATCAGGTGAGGGTAAAAAAGCAAAGGCGGCGCAAGCATTGCCCCTCATCCGCCTGCCGGCTCCTTCTCCCTGTCTTGGCGGGGAGAAGCAGTAGCGACCTCTCCATCGTCAAACGGCACGTCACTCTCCCCGCTTGCGAGGGGGCGAAGGACGGGTGAGACCCGTGGCTGGCGCTGGTATGGGCTAGGGTCAGTGGCAGCTTCTCTCAGATAGATTTCAGGCAGCCTGCGATGACACACCCGCAAGCGCTCTTGCCACCGCTTTGCGGATATCTGGCAGCGCAAACGGCTTCGGCACGACGTCAACGATCTTGCTGGCGAGGTCGTCGGCGCGTTCCCGCTGCTCGGCATAACCGGTCATCAGCAGGATTTTCATCTCCGGAAAGCGGGCGGAAGCCTGGTGGGCGAGTTCGATCCCGTCCATGACCGGCATGCGGATATCGGAAAGAAGCAGGTCGTATGAGCCCTCGTCGAGCTTCTCGAGCCCTTCGGCCCCATCACCGGCTTCAAAGGTCTCGTGACCGTCAAGCCGCAGCGCGCGTGCGACGAAGCGGCGGAGAGATTCCTCGTCTTCGGTAATAAGGATTCTGGCCATAGCGATCATCGCTCCCTGTGTTTCAATTCGGGAGCAAATGACCAGACTTTCCTTTTCGAGGAGTAAACGGAGCCCCTGCGGAGGCTCCGGATGGTTAACGCCTTGCGACCGCCGGGATGCGATTTCTTACCTCCCGACGCTCGTCCAGTATCAGGCGTCGCCGGTAACGACGCCGACGAACGGCAGTTCGCGGAAGGCATAGGCTGCATCCATGCCGTAGCCGACAACGAAATAGTCGGGGCATTCGAAACCGACATAATCGGCTTCCAGCTCTTCCTTGCGCTTGACGCTCTTGTCCAAAAGTACGGCGATCGTCACGTTGCGCGCGCCGCGCTCATAGAGCAGTTCCTTGGCGAATTTCAGCGTGCGACCGGATTCGAGAATATCGTCGATCAGAAGCACATCGCGGCCATGCACGTCGCTGTCGATATCCTTGACGATGCGGACACCCTGCGACACCGTGCCCGTGCCGTAGCTCGACAATGTGATGAATTCAACTTCCGGGGCAAGGCCCGTCTCATGCAGCGAGCGCAGAAGATCGGCTGCGAAAATGAACGATCCCTTGAGGATGGCGATAACCAGCAGGTCCTTGGTCGGACCCTTGGCGATCTCGGCCGCGATGGCATGATTGCGCTCAGCAATCTGCTCGGCGGTGAATAGCGGTTCGATCTGCTTGCCGCGCACGACTGGCATGAGGCTCTCCTGCGTGTCTCTCAAAGACGCCGCGATAGCACAATCGGCCCTGCTAAAGAAAGCTTTCAGGCTCCGCGCCCGGCCAATGAGAGCCTCAGATCGGGAAGTTTTCCACCGGGATGGGGTACGCGCACGGAAAAACCATAGCTTTCGCGGCCACCGATCTGCGAGGCAGAGGTCGAGATCAGCGTGCTTGCAACCACCGTTTCGCCCGAGAGAAGATCGGCACGGATCGACGGCATGTCGAGGCGTCCTTCAGTGCGGTTCTCGACGATCCCGTTGATCAGGAGCACACGCATGCCATTGGCATCCTGCGGCGTCATCGTCACATGGGTGATATCGAGCGCCGGTCCCGGCTCGGCCGATGGGCCCGAAAGCAGCGAGAAACCACCGAAGATCGTAAACACCGTCACCACGACGCTTGCGACCACGGCAACGAAGGCATCCGGCGACAGACGCAGCAGTTTTCCTTCGATCGCGCCGATCATGCCGCCGGCAATGGTTTGGCGAGGCATGGCTTCGGCTTTGCGCGGTCGGCGATCGTTCGAAGAGGTAGCAGCGTGGCGGCGAGCACGATCGTTGACCGGCACGAAATGCGCGTCCTCGACCTCGTACGTCTTTACGAATGGCTTGGGAAACCGGATGACCTTCCCTTTGCCGTCCTTCTCGTCCCCCTCGGGCGGAAGAATATCGATCGGCATCTTGGCACGGGCTTGGCGACGGTCCTGGAAGGTGCTCATGGTGCCCTCTCCGCCTACCTCCTCTTTACCCCCTGATCAGTCTCGATCAGGCTTCAGAGGTCGGGCATTGAAACAAACTCTCCCCAGTCGTAAACTGATATGGTTAACGTTTTCCAAATTTGGCCTGAAAATCGCCCTTTTGACTGCTTGATTTACCCTTCGTTTACCCGCGGCGTTAAGAGATAGCCGCTGAAGCTTCACACAGCCAAGACAAGGTCGCCGGTGATCCATTTCGAAAATGTCGGTCTGCGTTATGGCATGGGCCCGGAAATCCTTCGGGACATGACGTTCGACATTCCCAAACGATCCTTCCAGTTCCTGACCGGCCCCTCGGGCGCGGGCAAGACGACGTTGCTTCGTCTCCTGTTCATGTCGCTCAATCCGACCCGCGGCATCATCCGCATGTTTGGGCGCGATCTGTCGCAGATCCCGCGCGACGAGTTTCCCATGCTACGCCGCCGTGTTGGCATCGTCTTTCAGGACTTTCGTCTTCTCGATCACCTGACGACCTACGAGAACGTCGCTCTGCCCTTGCGGGTCAGGGGCAAGGACGAAGCCTCCTATCGCAATGACGTGATCGACCTTTTGAAATGGGTGGGCCTCGGCGAACGGATCAACGTCCTTCCGGCAATCCTGTCGGGCGGTGAAAAGCAGCGTGCTGCAATCGCCCGCGCCCTGATGGACCGCCCTGAGATATTGCTTGCCGACGAACCGACGGGCAATGTCGACCCGCCGATGGCGCGCCGCCTGCTCAGCCTGTTTCTGGAATTGAACCGACTGGGCACCGCCGTCGTTATCGCAACGCACGACCTGGCATTGATGGATCAGGTCGACGCGCGACGTATGATCCTGACAGATGGACGGCTCGACATCTATGAGTGACGCAGGCCGAATGGGAAGGTCGCAATTTCCTGAAGAGGAAACCAGCAAGAGCGGACGCCAGGACACCGCACGGCGCCGCACGGAAATGCACGTCCGCTCGACAGCCGCAATCCTGCCGCCCGCCAACATCCAGGGCAATGCGCTGATGGTCGTCATCGCCATCATGGCCTTTCTTGCCTGTCTCACGCTCGGCGCCGTCAGCATGGTGCGCGCCACGGCAGCCGGCTGGCAAAGCCAGATCTCCCGCGAGATCACCATCCAGATCAAGCCGGCTGAAGGGCTGGACATGGATGCTGCGCTGAAAAAGGCGCGGGATCTGGCGCTGACATTCGTCGGGACCAAGTCCGGCACGATCATGGATGACGCCGCAACCGCGAGACTTCTCGAACCCTGGCTTGGCTCCGACCTGCAGCTGGACGATCTGCCTGTACCCCGCCTCGTCATCATCACCATCGACGAGAGCAATCCGCCGGATTTCGAGGGGATGCGTGCATTATTGAAGACGGAAGTGCCGCAGGCGTTTCTCGACGATCACCGCACTTGGGTCGACCGGCTCGTTTCCATGGCCCGCACCACCGTCTGGATCGGCACGGGCGTTCTGATCCTGGTTTTCACCGCGATGATCCTGACGGTGATCTTCGCCACCCGCGGCGCGCTTTCCGGCAACCGCCATATCGTCGAAGTGCTGCATTTCGTCGGCGCCGAACGCACCTTCGTTGCGAACGAATTTCAGAAACACTTCCTCAAGATCAGCCTGAAGGGCTCCGCGGTCGGCGGCGTGGTGGCAGCGCTCCTCTTCGCCACGGCCAGCCTCTGGCAGTCAAATTCCCGTGCGACACCGGAAAGTGAGCAGGCAATGGCGCTGTTCGGATCTTTCACGATCGGCTGGAACGGCTATCTCGGCATCTTTGCCACAATGCTGATCATCGCGCTTCTGACCACGTTGACGGCGCGTTTCACCGTGATGCGGACGATCGACGAAATCGACCTCGTAAGATCCGATCCATCTCGCTCAGATGGACTGCCACCATCATGACATTCAATCATATTACCTGGTAACGTTTCGAGGACTATTCACCGCCTCAATCTGCGACTAATGACAGGTCATGAAATTCGGCTGGAGCAATCGCTGGACGCCCGAAAGCCGCCCTCCGGGCAGGCCGGAAATCGGGCTATTGTCGCGCCAGAGCGCCTTGCGGCGGTTCGCAAGGCGACTGATCATGCTGGTCTTTATCTGTGCGGCTATCCTCGGCGGCGGTTTTTTATGGTTCGCTGATTCGGTCACGTCGCTGCGCGCGCCCGACGGTGTAAAAGCAGACGCCATTGTGGTTCTTACCGGCGGTTATCTTCGCATCGAGCAGGCAGTCGGCCTGTTGCGAGACGGCGCGGGTAAGCGTCTGCTTATCTCCGGCGCTCATCCCTCCACCACGCCGACCCAGATCCGCAAGGCGACCCAGGCATCTGCTGACCTGTTCAAATGCTGTGTCGATATCGGTTACGATGCGATCGACACGATCGGCAATGCCAACGAGATCACTCGCTGGATCCATGACCATGGTTACAAATCCGTTCTGGTCGTGACCAACAACTATCACATGCTGCGCAGCCTGCATGAATTGCGACGCGCCGATCCCGCAACCGAATTCATTGCTTATCCGGTGGTCAATGCCGATCTTGCCCGTCGCGCCTGGTTCGCGGAGCCCGACACGCTGCGCACGATGCTGTCGGAATACGGAAAGGTCGTGCTCGCCTCACTTCGGGACTGGCTTGGCATGGCGCGCTGGACCGGGCTTCGGACAGAAGAAGATCCTGACAAAACCAAGAACCCTTCTCCCTGATCTCGCACCGAGAACTCTTTTTTCCGTGCCCGATCTCGTGTAGGCAACGCGCAATCCTCAAAGGAACCCATCATGCTGTTGCTGCGCTCGATCCTGTTCAATACCGCGTTCTATACCAACACCATCCTGCGCATGATCCTGCTCTCGCCGGTCTATTTTCTCTCCCCGCGCAAGGCAGCCTTTCGGGTTCCGAAGGCCTGGGCAGCATCCAACAACTGGCTGATGGAAAAGATCGTCGGTGCGACATTCGAGATCGAGGGTATCGAGAACATCCCCGAAGGCGGCTGCATATTCGCGCCGAAACACCAGTCGGCCTGGGACACGTTTGCTCTGCTGCCCTACCAGCGCGATCCAGTCTATATTCTGAAGCGCGAACTGATGTGGATCCCGCTTTTCGGCTGGTATGTCGCCAAACAACGGATGATCCCGGTCAACCGTGGCGCTCGCGGCAAGGTCATGGTCGAGGTGATGAAGCGCACCCGGCAGGAAATGGACAACGGCCGTCAGTTGATCATCTATCCGGAAGGCACGCGCAAACCGCCCGGCGCCCCGCCGGAATACCGTTACGGCATCGCCCGCATCTATCGCGACGTCAAGGTTCCGGTCGTGCCGATCGTTGCCCATTGGGGCTTGTTCTGGGGCCGCCGCAAACTGGTGAAGTATCCCGGCCGCTTCAAGGTCCGCATCCTGCCTCCGATCGAGCCGGGCATGGACCCGGATACCTTTTATGCGCACCTGATCGAGACGCTGGAAAAGGCGAGCGACGAACTGCTGATCGAAACCGTAGAGGCCAACCCGCACCTGCCGCTGCCACCGACTGCGGTAAAGCGCTTGGCGGAATTGCGGGCTCAGTCGGCGGCCTGAGCCGTTTGCAGGCTGACAGCATCCCCGACTGCCTCCAGCCAGAGATCGCGAATACCCATCTGCTTCAGTTGCGCCACCGTGTTGAGCACATAGGCATCGTTCGGCCCGGACTGACCATGCGATCGCAAGACCACTTCCGCCGCCTCCTCCACGCTGAGGCTCCCGGCATATTGCTCGTGGTGGCGGTCGACCACATAGGTCACGGCCTGCACGCGACGCCCGCCCGGCAGGCCAATGGGCAGGATGCGTTCCTTGTAGACATTGGTTATGAGTTCACGTTTGCGCAGATAATCCAGCGCATCGTCACGATCCTTGTCGCCAACCCTGAATGCCATGCCCCGGCAGGACCCACCCCGGTCCAGTCCCATGACGAGACCTGGGTTTTCTGCGGTTCCGCGATGCGCGGTTGACCAGATGCAAAGCGAGCGGCGAAACCCGTGAACGCGTGCAGCCTCTCGCTCCACATAGGGAAATCCCGGGTTCCACATCAGTGATCCGTAGCCAAAGACCCAAAATTCGTCCATATCGCACGCCATGCCATCATTTTAGTTTGCGTCGCACCATTGGGAGAACAACATGGCAGCGTCAAGCCGATCCGGCACCAGCAGAAAACTCTGGTTTCTTGCGAGTGCCGTCGTGCTCGTCATCGCACTCTACACCGCGGGCTGGTTTTATGCCGCCTCGGCCCTGCGCGAAAGGACGCTGCTTCTGCTCGGTAGCCAGGCGGATGCCGGTATTTCGGCCAACTGCGAGAATGCCGAATATCGCGGTTATCCCTTCCGCATCGGCCTGTTCTGCTCGAAGGTGGATGTCGACGATACCGTCAACGGAATATCCGCAAGCTTCGGCCCTCTGCGTTCGGCAGCTCAGGTCTACAATCCGGGCCATATCGTATGGGAGCTCGATGCGCCGTCGGAAGTGCGCACCGGCCATGGCCTTTCCATCGCCAGTACATGGGAAAGCCTGCAATCCAGCCTCGTGACCAAGCTAAAGGGCGTCGAGCGCGCCTCCATGGTCATCCAGAAGCCGAAGACGACCATTCAGTCTTCCGCCAGCGGGCAGGCTTTCGATATCGCGGCTGACCAGTCAGAAATTCATCTGCGCCAGAATGGTGCGGATCTCGACGCCGCCATCCAGCTGCAGAACGCCACAACGACAGCCAAGGGCCTGCCGCAGCTTCTACCCGCCACCAATACCAGCATCGACGTGACGCTCAAGGACCGCGCCGGTGTTCTTGACGGAAGCGACCGCAACGGACTTGCGCTGCATGGTTCGGAAGGAGACTTGCGCGAATTCAAGGCCGATCTTGGCCAAGGCCAGGTGCTGACCCTTTCCGGTCCATTCTCCTTCGACGACAGGGGTCGCATGTCCGGCAAGATGAAGCTGAGGATTGAGGATATCCCGGCCTGGCAGGACAGCCTGAGCCGCGCATTTCCGGGCCTGGAATCGACGATCGGGACTGCGGCGAACATGCTGCAGGCACTAGGCGGCGGAGAGAAGGCTTCCCTCGATATCACAATCCGCCGCGGCAAGGTGTTTGCCGGTGGGCTGATCCCGATCGGCGAAATCCCGCCGATCTAAGCGATTTCAGCAAAAGTGTGCAGCGGTTTTGCGTCCGCAATCGCGCACAACAAAATGGCGTTTCCGCCCTACTTCTTCGTATCCAGCGAGTGGCGACCGAAGTCCGGCGCATCCACGTCCTGACCGGCCTGGATGATCGAGCGGCGGACGGCACGCGTACGGGTGAAGAGTTCAAACAGCTTGTCGCCCTCGCCCCAGCGGATCGCCCGCTGGAGATAAGCGAGATCTTCCGAAAACCGCGCCAGCATTTCGAGGATCGCATCCTTGTTATGCAGGCAGATATCGCGCCACATGGTCGGATCGGATGCGGCCAGACGGGTGAAATCGCGGAAACCTGAGGCGGAATATTTGATCACTTCCGATTCCGTCACCGTCTCCAGATCGTCAGCCGTACCAACGATATTGTAGGCGATGATATGCGGAAGATGCGACACGATCGCCAGCACCTTGTCATGGTGCTGCGGATCCATGTCGTCCACCCGCGAGCCGAGCGCCATCCAGAAGGCTTTCAGCCTGTCCAGTGCGTCAGCATCGGTATCCGGCAGCGGCGTGAAGATGCACCAGCGATCACGAAACAGACCGGCAAAACCGGCATCCGGGCCTGACTTCTCCGTGCCTGCCAGCGGATGGCCCGGAATGAAATGCACGTTGTCCGGCATATGCGGCGCCATCTGCGCGATGACGGATGCCTTGGTCGAGCCAACATCGGTCACGATCACACCCGGCTTTAGCGAGCCGGCAATCTGCTTGGCAACGACCTCAGATGCGCCAACGGGAACCGAAACGATGACGAGATCAGCATCCTTGACCGCATCGGCGGCCGACACCGTGTATTCGGTGCCGAGCTCCAGTTCTTCGGCGCGGCGCAGCGTTTCCTCACTGCGCGTCGAAACCACCACATGTTTTGCAAGCCCGAGCTGCTTGACGTCGCGGGCGATCGACGAGCCGATCAGGCCGATACCGATCAGCGCGATCCGCTCGAAATGCACGTCACTCATCATTTCCGTCCCATGAATTCGCCGAGCGCTTCGATGACGCCGCGATTGGCTTCTTCCGAGCCGACCGTCATGCGCAGTGCATTCGGCAGGCCGTAACCCTTCACCATGCGCAGGATGTAACCGCGGCTGGTGAGGAATTCGTCGGCATCCGGTGCACGCTTGCCGTCGACATCCGGAAAATGGATCAGCACGAAGTTGGTGACGGAAGGCGTAACCGTAAGACCGATAGTCTCGAAGGCATGGGTCAGCTTGTCCTTCCAGAGCAGATTGTGCTCGACGGCTTCCCCGACGAAGTTCTGGTCGCGGATGGCTGCGGCACCGGCGGCGATTGCCGGGGCATTCATGTTGAACGGACCACGCACGCGGTTCAGCGCATCGAGAATGCCGGCCGGGCCATACATCCAGCCGATACGAAGTGCGGCAAGGCCATAGACCTTCGAGAACGTGCGGCACATGACGACGTTCCTGTTCTGCGAAACCAGTTCGACGCCCGCCTCGTAGTCATTCTTGCGCACATATTCCGCATAGGCCGCATCGAGCACGAGAATGACATTCTTCGGCAGGCCGGCATGCAGGCGGCGGATATCGGCGACCGGAACATAGGTGCCGGTCGGATTGCCTGGATTGGCGATGAAGACGAGCTTGGTCTTGTCCGTAACGGCTGCAAGGATCGCGTCGACGTCGACCGTGTAATCCTTCTCCGGCACTTCGATGGCCGTCGCACCGGCGCCCATGATCTGGATCTTGTAGACGAGGAAGCCGTGCTGAGTGATGATCGCCTCGTCACCGGCACCGAGATAGACGTGACACAGCAGGCCAAGAAGTTCGTCCGACCCATTGCCGCACATGATATTTGCGACGTTCAACCCATGTACGGAGGCGATTGCATCGCGCAGCGCCAGCGCCTGACCATCCGGATAAAGCTCGAGATGCCCGGCGGACTGACGGAATGCCTCGATTGCCTTGGGGCTGGCACCAAGCGGCGTTTCATTGGAGGAAAGCTTGAAGACGCGCGCAACGCCAGGAGCATGTTCCTTGCCGGGTACATAGGCAGCGATATCCAGAATGCCTGGACGCGGAACGGGCTCACTCACAACGATGCTCATCGGATCAACCTTCTTGGAAATGCCTGCAATGGCAGGGAATGTGAGACGGATTAAAGCCGAAAACGATGCTTGTCGAGAGTAACTGTCGGAACGATCGGCCCCAAAACGTCTTGAAGATGACTGGACTGCGATGGAGGAGACGATGAGCACCGGTGACCATGATGACATTAAGGCCCTGCTGCGGGACTGGATGGCCGCCTTGCGGGCAAAGGATGCGGACGGGATTATCCGCTGCCAATCGGTTACGGTCCGCCAATTTTCGCTTGCCCCGCCGCTGCAGGAGACAGGCAATGACACGTCCTCCCTGCAAGCCTGGCTCGACAGCTGGGATGGACCACTCGAATTCGATATCCGCGACACAGACCTGAGGCTTGGCGGCGACATTGCCTGGTGCTCGGCATTGGCCTGGCTGAGCGGCATCAAGAACGACGGACAGAAGATCGGTTTCTGGTTTCGCCTGACCATTGCCTTTGCCCGCGAGGACGGACGCTGGCTGATCGTCCATATCCATGAGTCCGTACCCTTAGCCATGGAAGGCCAGCCCCTGGCGATCTTCGACCTTCAGCCCTGATTTCGCTCGCGCGTGGTTCTGACGCCTTGCGGCGCCAACACAGGCACAAAGACGCGGCGTGATGCACGCGCGGCAACCGGCAACCCCTGATAGAGCCGCTTCTGTGCCTCAATCACGATGACGCCGGAAAAGACCGGCCAGAATCGCCGACCCAGCCGCTCGAAAACATTCCTGGCCTTGAGCACTGCGCGCACCTTCGAGGGCGGAAAGAACAGCGCCTCGGCCGCAGCTCCGGGCGTGAAATTCGCCTCGCGCAGAAGCGTCGTCAGCTGGCTGCGGGAATAGGGCCGCCCGGAACCGAAGGGCGTATGTTCCATTCGCGCCCAGACGCCGCGCCGGTTGGGAACGACGATGACCAGCCTTCCGCCAGGGGCAAGCACACGCCAGATTTCCTTCAGGCTCTCCCGCGGGTTTTCGGTAAATTCCAGGGAATGGACCATCAGCACGCGATCGACGGAACTGTCCGGCAAAGGCAGTTCCTCATCGAAAACCAGCGCTGTCGAGGATTTTTCCCCGACCGGCCAGTTCACTGCCCCCTGCCCGGCCGGCATGAAGGCGAAGGTCCGTTCCGTATCGGTCCGGAACCGATCGAGATAGGGAACCGCATAGCCCAGCCCCACCAGGCGCTCCTCCGGCAGCCGCGCCCACAGCGAGGAAAGCGCCATGGCGATCGACTGCTCCGCCAGACGGCCGAGCGCGGAATGATAGAACTCACGGAGGTCAACAATATCGACAGACAAAACGCAAATGCTCGTGTTCAGTGGTTGGACTTGGACATGCCTCCCTCTACATTGTTCCGCAAGAAGCATTGAGCAATAGGTCTATTCTGATGAAGCCTTTGGAAATCGAAGTTTTTTCCTGCAGGAGCGATAATTACGGCGTTCTGGTACATGAACCGGAAAGCGGATTGACCGTATCGATCGATGCGCCGGAGGAAAAACCCATCGTCGAGGCAGCAAACCGCCGCGGCTGGCAACTCACCCATATCTTCACCACCCACCACCATACCGACCATGTGGAGGCCAATCTGGCGTTGAAGGAGCGTTATGGGCTGGAGATTATCGGACCGGTCAACGAGGCGGTCGCTATCCCCGGGCTCGACAGGAGTGTCGAGGACGGTGAGGAATTCCAGTTCGGTGGACATCTTGTGCGGGTGATCGAAACGCCCGGCCACACCGCCGGCCATATCTGCTTCCATTTCCCTGACGACAAAATCCTGTTTGCCGCCGATACGCTGTTTGCGCTCGGCTGCGGACGACTGTTCGAGCGCCCCGCCGCCGACATGTGGCACTCGCTGCAGAAACTGGCAGGCCTCCCGGACGAGACCGCGATTTATTTCGGCCACGAATACACGTTGTCCAACGCGAGATTTGCGCTGACGATCGATCCCGACAACGAGCCGTTGCAGCGTCGCGCCGCCCAGATCGAGGAACTGCGCAAAGAGGGCAAGTTCACCATTCCGACCATGATGGGGCTGGAGAAGGAAACCAACCCCTTCCTGCGTGCCAAGGATCCAAAAATCCGCCGCAACCTGATCATGGAAGGCAAGACGAACGAGGAAGTGTTTGCAGAAATCCGCAAGCGCAAGGACAATTTCTAAATCGATGACACCCAACCCCGTCAGGCAGACAGCAAAAGAAATCATTGCCACGCTGAACATGCAGCGCCACCCGGAAGGCGGCTGGTTTGCCGAGACCTTTCGGGATGGCGACGGCAAGACCCGTGGCGCCTCGACGGCGATATATTATCTGCTGCAGGCGGGTGAACGCTCCCATTGGCATCGCGTCCGTGATGCGGTCGAGGTCTGGCACTACTATGCCGGAGATCCGCTGCTTCTGAAGATCTCGGATGGAACCGCGGTCGAGGAAATCCGCCTGGGTACGGATCTAGCCGCCGGTGAGCGTCCGCAGGCGGTGGTGCCGGCAAACGCATGGCAATCGGCCGAGCCGCTGGGCAACTTCACGCTCGTCGGCTGCACGGTGGCACCAGCATTCGAATTTTCGAGTTTTGAGATGGCAGAGCCCGGCTGGGAGCCGGGCCGATAACTATTCCGCGGGTGCCTCTGCCGCTTTCCGCTTGGGCTTGATCATCTCCTTCGCGGCCAGCACCGCCCCGCCAGTAATCAGCACGCAGGCGATCAGAATCCGCCAGCTCGGTTCGGCAAAGCCGCTGGCGAGCAGGATCAACGTCGAAAGCAGTGGCGCGGCATAGCTTGCAGCCCCGATCACCTGGATGTCGCCGTTCTTGACGCCGTAATCCCAGGCATAGAAGGCAGCACCCACCGGCAACAGGCCAAGGCCGACCACGGCCGCCCATTCGCCACCGCTCGCCGGCCAGACCGTCGTTTCCAGCGCCAGATGGCAGACGAGCGACAGAAGCGCCGTTGCCAGGCAGAAGCCCGTCACCACGTCCGTCGACACCCGATCGAAACTACGTGTCAGCAGCGAATAACCCGACCACGTGAAGGCGCAAAGCAGAGCCGCGCCATAACCCAGGAGATAGGACTGGTCGAAGGATACGCCATTGCGCGAGACGATAGCGACAGTGCCGCATAGTCCGGCAAGTGCCCCGGCGACATGATACCAGCGCAGCCTTTCCCCTGGCAGAAGCGCCGAACCGACAACGATCAATAGCGGCCAGAGATAGGCGATCAATCCGGCCTCAACAGCCGGCGCGTTACGAAGCGCGGTAAAATAGAGGAAATGATAGCCAAAGAGACCGGCGATCCCGATGATCCACACCTTCGCCGGCTGCTTGAGCAGCCTGATACGATCCGGCTTGATGGACAGTAAAACCAGTCCCGGCAGGCTACCGATCGCGAATGTCATCGCATTCATCTGGAACGGCGGAACGCTTCCGGAAGCCGCCGTCATGAGAGCCAGCAGCGACCACATCAGGATCGCGGTAAAACCGATCAAGGTACCCCGTAACTTCAACCTCAGTTCCCCTCTTTATTGGCCACGTTGCCGCGAGTACGACACACGCTCTCAGCCGCCGTATCGGGCGGCCGTTATATAGAGCGGTCCCATCCTCGTTGGGATACGGGCATAGATCGGGGCATATACATTGGACCCGTCTGCCTTGGCAAACCACACTTCCATCGGGGTCTTCTGCAGATACTCGATGTCATCGCGTCCCTTACGGTAACCGGATTTCGGCTGGTAGCGGACAGTGCAGACGATGGCTTCGCCCTTGAAGCCCTTGGTCTCATAGGGCTTGGTCCCTTCCCGCTTGAGCAGCAGGTCCATCCGCGATTCCCCGTCATAAACCGGCACGCGGCTCGGGCAAACGGTCGCCCCCTCCGGGAAGATCAGCCCGCTCAACGGATCCAGCACCGAACGCAGGTCCTGTGGCGTGACAGGCACCCAGTTTTCCGCCTTGCGGCGCGGTGGCGGCGTAATCGTCGTGTCCGTCACATTGCCGTTGGTATAGACGACATCATAGATCCGCGTCCGTTTCCCCAACTTGTAGACCAGATTGTATCGGTTGGCCTGCAGGCGATCCCCCTCGATCCGTCCTGCCACGTTCGTCTCGGCCGACACCTTCTTGATCACGTTGACGATGCCGCCTGACTTGAAGATGCCGTTGATCTTGTAGCCGTTACCGTCGAATTCACTCGAAAAGCTCGCCGTACCGATCGGCAGGATACCAAGAGTGATATCGTAATCGGTGACATGTTTATCGGCAGACCATGCCGATGAGGTGCCTGCAACAAAGAGGAAGACAGCTCCCGCAAGCGGGCGGATGAATGAGAACATGGTTTGCCTGCGACCGGTTTGAGAATTCCAAGAATCCGATATAAGAGGCACATCATGGCAAGAAAATAGCCATGGCTGCAGTTAGTCGCGGTGCAAAGACGTACGAAAGCCGAGGTTTTGGCTTGACGCGCGAAGCCTCACTGACTATAGAACCGCAACTTTCCAATCAGGACCAGTTGGATCGGCGTGCCGGACATTGTCCGGATGAGCCTCCGATTGCAGAAGAAAACAAAGGTGAATGCCATGTCTCGTGTATGCGAACTGACCGGCAAGGGCGTAATGACCGGCAACAACGTCAGCCATGCCAACAACAAGACCCGTCGTCGGTTCCTCCCGAACCTGTGCCAGGTCACTCTGATCTCCGACGCTCTCGGCCAGCGCTTCCGCCTGCGCGTTTCCGCGCACGCTCTGCGTTCGGTTGAACACCGCGGCGGCCTCGATGCCTTCCTCCTGAAGTCCGACGAGACCGAACTGTCGATGCGCGCTCGTCTGCTGCGTCGCCAGATCGCCAAGAAGACTGCAGAAGCCGCTTAATAGCGACTTCAACACTTCACCGGCTTTGGAGAAGGCTTGACCGGATAATACCGGGCAAGCCTTTTCTCTTGGCCTATCCGCAACTGGTGGCATACCCCAGGATAAAAAAATGCAAGTAGCACGCTATACTCTTATCTATTCGCTCGCGATGGCAGCCATCGTGGTCGCCTCCAATATCCTCGTCCAGTTTCACCTGACCGGAACTCTGTGGGGCATCGCTCTCGGCGATATCCTCACCTGGGGCGCATTCACCTATCCCGTCGCTTTCCTCGTGACCGACCTTGCCAACCGCCAGTTCGGTCCGGCGATTGCCCGTCGCATCGTGTTCGTTGGCTTTGTCGTCGGCGTGGCGCTTTCCTTCTGGCTATCCGAACCGCGCATCGCGATCGCGTCGGGCACTGCTTTCCTGATTGGCCAGCTTCTCGATATCTCGGTCTTCAACGAACTCCGCCGCCAGACCTGGTGGAAGGCACCGCTTGCCGCATCGATGATCGGCACGGTGATCGACACGGTCCTGTTCTTCTCGCTGGCCTTTGCCCCGGTCTTCGCCTTCATCGGCCCGAACTTCGACTTCGCGACTGCATCCGCCCCGATCCTCGGCGTCATGTCCACGGAAGCGCCGCGCTGGATCTCCTGGGCACTTGGCGACCTCGTGGTCAAGGTCGTCGTCGGTGTCGTCCTACTCCTGCCCTATGGCGCGCTGATGAACGTGCTGAAGCCGATGCCGCCAGCGGCGGCAAAGACGGCCTGAAACATCAAAGGGAGCCTCGGCTCCCTTTTTTATTGGCTGAGCTTGAATTCCAGCATCAGGTTGCGCTGGAGAAAAAGCCCGTTGTCATCCGAGATGATAATGACATGTGAGCTGCCATCCGGCCCTGCCACCACGTCGATGCCTTCCATGTTGTCGATCGAATGATCTGCCCCGACATCGATCAACACCTCGCCATCGACCACGGCGCCCGGACGGATATCCGCGCCCTTGATCCGCCTGATTTTCATTCCCATCCCGCCAATGAAGCTGAAGCGGCGCTCCAGCAGCAGAAGATCGCCGTTTGGCAGGAAGGCACCGTCCGTCGCGTCATAGGGGTCGTGGCGCACGACGGTGAATTGCCCCTTCAGCGGCCCGTCTACGATCGCCGCAAGCAGATTGCCCGCCGCATCCCGGCTGCTCTCCGCAATCGCCACAAGCCCGCCGGCAAGCGGACTGGAAGCCGGAGACGCAACCAGTGTTTCGATCCCGGCATTGCGCCGAAGCTCCTGCCGCGGAATGAGGAAATTGACGTTGCGCGAGGGCTTCGAGGTCTCGAAACCGGGATCCGGATAAGCATCGACCCGATGCTGCTGTTCGAAGCTGACAAATGCATCGCCATCCCGCAGCGCCAGCCCTTCGGCATCCGATGCGGATTTCGAACCAGCGCGACCATCGCGCATCAGGATCGGACTGACGGCCACATCGGAGAGCCCGGACAACCTGCCCGATGCATCCCGCAAGATCTGCCCGGTTAGCCACTCGCCCGTATCGAGAACGGAAACGAAATGCGCGCCATCCGGCCGGAAGCGTATGCTGGACAGCGACTGGACGCGGCCATCATCAGAGCTGAACTCGATACCGCCAAGAAACTCCAGCGGTCCGAACCGTGTCTGATCGGATCCAGGCTTGAACTGCGAGATCGGCTTTGCCGTCACCCGCGCAGCATCCTGCGCAAATGACATGGCCGGCATCATCGCAAGGACGACACCGGCCAGAAGAGCGTGCGACAGTTTTGACAATGGGTCAGCCAGCCCGGCGCATACGGCCGCCACGAGCCGGGCGGCCACCCGCCGACTTGTCGGCAAACAGTTCCGCCAGCTGCTCGGTCATCGCACCGGCAAGCTCGTCGGCATCGACGATCGTCACGGCATTGCGATAATAGCGCGTCACATCATGGCCGATACCGATCGCCAGCAGCTCCACCGGAGACTTGGTTTCGACCTGTTCGATGACGGCGCGCAGATGCCGCTCCAGATAATTGCCCGGATTGACCGACAGCGTAGAATCGTCGACCGGCGCACCGTCCGAGATCATCATCAGGATCTTGCGCTGTTCCGGCCGGTTGATCAGGCGCTGATGCGCCCACATCAAGGCTTCGCCGTCGATGTTTTCCTTGAGCAGACCCTCACGCATCATCAGGCCGAGATTGCGGCGCGAACGGCGCCACGGCGCATCAGCCGATTTGTAGATGATGTGACGCAGGTCGTTGAGACGTCCCGGCGAGGCGGGCTTGCCGCTGGCCAGCCAGTTCTCGCGGCTCTGGCCGCCCTTCCACGCCTTGGTGGTAAAGCCCAAAATCTCGACCTTGACGCCGCAACGCTCCAGCGTCCGCGCCAGAATATCGGCGCAGGACGCCGCAACCGTGATCGGCCGCCCACGCATCGAGCCGGAATTGTCGATCACCAGAGTGACAACAGTATCGCGGAACTGCGTGTCGCGCTCCTTCTTGAAGGAAAGCGGCTGCATCGGGTCGATGATCAGGCGCACAAGACGGGCCGGATCGAGATAGCCCTCTTCCAGATCGAAATCCCAAGAGCGGTTCTGCTGCGCCATCAGGCGGCGCTGCAGTCGGTTTGCCAGGCGACCGACCGCACCTTGAAGATGCGCTAGCTGCTTGTCGAGGAAAGCGCGCAAACGATCGAGTTCCGCCTCGTCGCAAAGCTCTTCGGCCGTGATCTCCTCGTCGAATTCCTGCGTGAAGATGTGATAATCCACCTTCTCGTTGAAATCGTCGAACGGGCTGTTCGGCCGGCGGGTTTCGCCGGGCGTTTCGGAATGGTCGTCGGCTTCGTCGGACATTTCGTCGTCCGACATCTCCGCGCCGTCCATCTCGCCTTCGTCCATCTCCTCGTCAGCCGCTTCGCTCTGCTCGGCAGGGGCGGCATCGGATCCGGCTTCTTCTTCAACCTCTTCGTTTTCGGTCTCGCCGCTGCTCGGCTGATCCTCTTCCGACTGGTTCTCGATCTCTTCCGGCTCCTGCTCGTCGCCGTCGAGATCCTCGGCCATCTGCATGGAGGAAAGCATGTGGCGAACAACCTTGGCGAAAGCCTGCTGGTCCTCGATCACATTCTTCAGATTATCGAGATCGGCAGACGTGTTCTGCTCGATGAATGGGCGCCAGAGGTCCAGCACCTTGCCGGCGCTTTCCGGTGGCTTCTGGCCAGTCAGCTTTTCGCGCACCAGCATGGCGACCGCCTCGCCGATCGGCGCTTCTTCCTGACGCTCGATACCGGAAAAATTCGCCTTGGCGTATTTCTCTTCCTGCATCGAATTGAGGTTGGCGGCGACACCGGCCATGCGCAGCGCACCGATCGATTCGACGCGCGCCTGCTCGACGGCATCGAAAATCGCACGGGCATCCGACCCTTGCGGCGAAAGCGTCGCGTGGACATTGCTATCATGGCAGGCGATGCGCAAGGCCATGGAATCGCCAAGGCCACGCGTCACCGCAAGTTCATGCGCCGTCGGTCGCTTGGAAATTTCCGGCAAGCGAATGCGCTCGCCGGCCAGCCCCGGACGCTCATTGGCGAAGGAAACCTCCACCTCCTGGCTACCGGCAATCGACCGCACGCAGCCGGTTATCGCCCGCCGCATCGGTTCGGTATCGACCGGACCGGCGGGCTTGCCTTTGGAATTGTCTCCGCGACCTGCCATAGGCTTCGCTTCCTCTGCGTTATGCTCCCAGAACGATGTTGGCGGCGCTTTCCTTCAGCTCGACGCCGAAGGCGCGCTGGTACTGTTCGGCCACCAGGGTCCGCTCCAGTTCATCGCACTTGTTGAGGAAGGTAATGCGGAAGGCGAATGCCACGTCACCGAAGATCTCGGCATTTTCAGCCCAGGTGATGACGGTACGCGGGCTCATCACGGTCGACAGGTCGCCGTTGATGAAGGCCGAACGGGTGAGATCGGCAACGCGAACCATCTTGGAAACCGTCTCGCGGCCTTCCTTGGTGGCGCCGAAAGACTTCACCTTGGCGGCGACGATATCGACTTCCTTCTCATGCGGCAGGTAGTTCAACGTCGTGACGATAGACCAGCGGTCCATCTGCGCCTGGTTGATCTGCTGCGTGCCATGATAGAGGCCGGTCGTATCACCGAGGCCAACGGTGTTGGCAGTCGCAAAAATGCGGAAGGCGGGGTGAGGACGGATGACGCGGCTCTGGTCGAGCAGCGTCAGGCGGCCGGAGCTTTCCAGAACGCGCTGGATGACGAACATCACGTCCGGGCGACCGGCATCGTATTCGTCGAACACGAGCGCGACATTGTGCTGGTAGGCCCAGGGCAGGATGCCGTCCTTGAATTCGGTGATCTGCTTGCCGTCCTTCAGAACGATCGCGTCCTTGCCGACGAGATCGATACGGCTGACATGGCTGTCGAGATTGATACGCACGCACGGCCAGTTGAGGCGGGCCGCAACCTGCTCGATATGGGTCGATTTACCCGTACCGTGGAAGCCGGAGACCATCACGCGTCGGTTATGGGCAAAACCTGCAAGAATGGCGAGCGTCGTGTCGCGATCGAAGAGGTAGTCCGGGTCGAGGTCCGGAACATAGGGGTCGCCGCTGCTGTAGGCCGGAACCCTCAGATCCGTGTCGATGCCGAATACTTCCCGAACGGAAACAGTGGTGTCGGGGAGGTTTGTAATATCCAAGTCAATCTTGCTCATCATAACTCCAGGGCACGGGCAACCGCCCGGCCGTCATCCTCGCTGCCTTGATTTTTGAGGCTTAGCAGAAACCCGCCTGCTTCAACAACTGATATGCTTGCACCACAGCACGAAAACGTTCCTCCGACCCGCGGTCGCCACCATTGGCGTCCGGATGGTGCTTTTTCACCAGCTCCTTGTAGCGGGTCTTGATCTCGCTCGACGTGGCGTTGGCGCCAAGCTCCATTGTATTGAAGGCCTTGGCCTCCAGCGTCTTCAGCTTTCGCCCCTGCGTTTCATATCGCCCGCCGCCGCCAGCGCGCGCCTGCGCGACGAAGCCGAACGGATCCTTGAAACGCTGCTGCGTATAGGCGGAACCCGATCGTGCAGACGAATGGATGGGTGTGTCCTTGGCGTCCTTGTTGACGCCGACCTTCCATGTCGGGCGGTGGCCGGTAATCGCTTCCTTCTGGTAACGCGCGATCTCGCCATCCGACAGGCCGGAGAAATAATTGTAGCCCTTGTTGTATTCCTTCACATGCTCGAAGCAGAAGATGAAGAACTGGCCTTCGGCATTGCGCCCGACCGGTGCCTTGTGCACACCCGGCCTGTCGCATCCGTCCCATTGGCAGGTCGGCGCTTGCGGCGGGGCATCTTGCTGCCTTTTCCGGCGCGTCCGGATCCGGTCGAAATATTTGGAGTCGAGTTTCATGAGGCACACATTATGGGGCCCAAAACGAGGCCAAACAAGAATTGACAAAGCGGTTTGTTGCTGGTTTCTGGATCACCCTCTTGCGCCGACCACCGGAGCTTAAACATGTCTGTCAAATCCCGTATCGAAGCTGCGCTTCGCGATAATCTCGCACCCGAAAGGCTCGATGTGATCAACGAGAGCCATCAACACGCCGGCCACCAGCCGGGCATGGATGGAGATGGCGAAACACATATGCGGGTGCGTATCGTCGCAGCGGCATTTTCGGGCATGAGCCGGATCGACCGGCACCGGGCGGTCAACGCTCTTTTGAAACCTGAACTGGACGCCGGTCTTCACGCGCTCGCGGTGGAAGCCGCAGCGCCGGGAGAACCGACACGCTGGTGATGGGGTCTAGATGGGGATTGGCTGGGCAAAGGCCAAGAGCCGGGATCGCGAACAGGCCCGCATCGATTTCTCCTGAGACGACCCTGAAGCTCCAAAAGACGTGATGTAGTATCTGATTTAGGCTGCGATCTGTGGCTCTTCGGCGATAACCACCGTATTGCGTCCGCGGTGTTTGGCCTCGTAAAGCGCTTCATCGGCTCGCTGGAGAAGCTTTTCGATCGCCATCTGCGCAGGCATGGCCGAAGCGACGCCTAGACTTGCGGTCACGACACCATGATCCGACTTGCCATGTGGGATAGCAAGCCCCTCAACCGCTCTGCGGATCTTTTCAGCCGTCGCCAGAGCCTGCAGAGACGTCTGACCCGGCAATAGGACCAGTATCTCTTCTCCACCAAAACGGAAGACGCAATTCGCCTTGCCCACGGTCGCACAGATGTGCTGCGAAACCGTGCGGATGCAGGCATCTCCATCGATATGGCCGTAGAGATCGTTGAATCGCTTGAAGTGGTCGATGTCGAGCAGGATGGCGGAAACGACCGGCGTCTCCGCTTCCGCGCTCCAGCTCTCACGCCCGATACGCGCCAGCGATCGGCGGTTCAAAAGCCCGGTCAGCTCGTCTCGCTCGGAGTTTACCTCCAGCTGTCGATACAGAAGTGCGGCACGCAACTGGTTAAGAAAATTGCGTCGGTCAGTGCGCTCCAGAAAATAGGCGGCAGCGGCAAGGAATATCGACAGCATCAGGTAAAACGTGACGATGCCGCCAAAGGTAACGGCGTCGAACGCGCCCGTCAGATAGGCCGCGGAAAGATGCGAGACACACATCAGCACCAGCCCTGCCAACATGGCGGGAAACAGGGGCCGCAGGGCGATAACGAAAAACAGGAACGCCGCGGCATTGTAGTTCTGATAGATCAGAAGATAGGAACTCTGGCTACCGACAGCAGCCGCCATCGGCAGGCTGACGCCGAGCACGGCAACAAGCACGCTCAAGGCATCATAAAGACGTGAACTCGGCCAACGGCGCACCACGAGAGCACATGCGATGACGGCGGGCGTGAACACGAGAAGTCTGAGCGCCGTCACTTCGGTCAATACGTCGGGGATCATGGCCCGATCGCCGAAATAGACCAGATCATAGATAAAAAGACCGATCACGGCCCAGATGCCGATGAGGCGATTGCGCTCCGCGACATAATCCTGCCTGAACAGCAATTCGATTTCCGGCTCGAAACGCAGAAGCGCGAAACGATGCGCGATCTGGGCCTCTACCTGCTCCAATGTCACGATACTCATGGCAATACCTTAAACATACGGTAGTGCCGGCGTTAGGTTACAAAACTAAAGATTGAGCTAAGCTTTTGTGATCATTTGTCGGCATTGCACACGCCGCCCGAGCCGGACTACTCCGCGACCGGCACCGCATCGTCCGCCGGCCTGATCCTCAGCCGGGTGATCCGGTTCTTCTCCCGCTTCATCACGATGAAGCGCTTGCCGTAGAAGGTAAACGCCTGCCGTTCTTCGGGAATGAGCATGGATGAGTTGATGACGAGGCCCGCGATCGTCGTCGCATCGCCATCCGGCAAATCCCACCCGAGCGCGCGGTTGAGGTCGCGGATCGGCACCGAGCCTTCGACCACAATCGAACCGTTGGCTTCCTTGCGCACGCCCTGGATCTCGACATCGTGTTCATCGGCAATGTCGCCGACGATCTCTTCCATGATGTCTTCCAGCGTGACGATGCCCTGCACCTCGCCATATTCGTCGACGACGACGGCGAAATGCACCTTTCGCTTCAGGAAGGCCGCAAGCTGGTCCTTGAGGCTGGTGCTGTCGGGCACGAACCACGGCTTCTGCATGATTTTCAAAATATCGACATCGGCAGGCGTCGTATCCGGCTCCAGGAGCGCGCGCAGCAGGTCCTTGGCATGCACCACGCCGATGATGTTTTCCGTCGAATTGCGCCACACCGGCATGCGGGTATAGGGGCTTTCGAGCACCGTGCGCACGATTACGTCCGCCGGGTCATCCGCATTGACGGCGACCATGGCCATGCGGTGGCGCATCACGTCGGAAACTTCAAGTTCGGTAAGATCGAACAATTCGCTCAGCCGGTCGCGGTCCTCGGCGCCGAAATTGCCCTCCCGATGCATGGCATCGAGCGCGGCATGCAGTTCGTCATGACCACAGAGTGTCAGCGTTTGGCCGTTGAGCGACGTCCCGGTCGCACGCATCAGCCCACGGATGACCGCGTTTATGCTGCGCGAAAGGAGGCCGCCTGACGCTGTCATTTTGCGAGCTTTTCTTTCAGGAAGCTCAGGACTTCCGAAGATGGAACATCGTCAGCGACAAACGACTGGCCGATGCCGCGGGTAAGGATGAAGGTCAGCTTGCCGCCCTTCACCTTCTTATCCTGCATGATCGCACCGAGAAGCACGTCCGCACCCGGCAGATCACCCGGAATCTCACTCATCCTGGTCGGCAGGCCGACAGCCTTCAGATGCGCCTCGACGCGCTTTGCGTCATCCGGGCTTGCGAGATTGAGGCGGGTGGAGAATTCATGCGCCAGAACCATGCCGATCGCCACACCTTCGCCATGCACCAGCCTTGCGCTGTCATACTGCGTGGCCGCTTCCAGCGCATGCCCGAATGTATGGCCGAGATTGAGCAGCGCGCGACGGCCCATCTCGCGTTCGTCCTCGACAACGACATCGGCCTTCGACTGGCAGCTGACGGCAATTGCCTCGATCCGCTCCGGGCCGCCCTCGAACACTTGTTTCCAGTTCTTTTCCAGCCATTCGAAAAAGGCCGGGTTGTCGATCAGCCCGTATTTCGCAACTTCCGCATAACCGGCGCGGAATTCGCGCGGCGACAGCGTATCGAGAATGGATGTATCGGCCAGAACCAGATCCGGCTGGTGGAATACACCGAGCAGGTTCTTGCCATGGCGCGAGTTGACGCCGGTCTTGCCGCCAACGGAACTGTCGACCTGCGACAGAAGAGAGGTCGGGATCTGCACAAAGCGCACGCCGCGGCGCACGATACCGGCTGCAAAACCGGCAAGGTCGCCGATCACGCCGCCGCCGAGCGCGATCACCGCGTCATTGCGCTCGATGCGGGCCGCGAGCACCATGTCGCAGACGGTTGCCAGATGATCGAAGCTCTTGGTCTTCTCCCCGGCAGGCAGCGTCAGCGACACGGCTTCGATACCGTCGGTCTGCAGCGCATCCATCAGGGCTTCGAGATAGAGCGGGGCGACATGTTCGTCGGTGATGATCGCAGCCTTGCGTCCCTTGAGCCGCGAGGTGATCTCGCCGCCGGCACGGGCCAGCAATCCCGGACCGATCAGGATATCGTAGGCCCGGTCTCCGAGCGGCACATGCACAAGGCGTTCGGGGGATCGGGACTGCACTGTCATTCTGTATCACCTTGTTGGGCCGGATCGGACTGGACCACACCGGATTGAGCCAAACCGGTAATTGCCTCCAGAACCGCGTTGGCCATCAATTCCTTGCGAATATTCACCGACATCACCGTCAGATCGGCCTCGGCATAAATCGGGTAACGCTGGATCATCAGGTTCTCCAGCGTCTGTCTTGGATTTTCGGTTTTAAGCAGCGGACGGTGGTCTCGCCGGCTCACCCGGTCCCACAATGTATCGAGATCGGCATTCAGCCAGATCGACAGGCCGCCCTGTTTGATCTGGGCGCGGGTCGCTTCATTGATGAAGGCGCCACCGCCTGTGGATACGACCCGCGGCCCCTGTTTCAGCAGCCGTTCAACCACCCGCGTTTCCAGCGCCCGGAACTCCGTCTCACCATATTGTGAAAACAGTTCCGCGATCGTCATCCTGGAAACGGACTCGATTTCCGCGTCGGTATCGACAAACGGAATTCCGAGCGTCTGGGCGACCAGCCGGCCGATAACCGACTTGCCCGCACCCATCAGGCCGACAAAAATCAGGTTGCGGTCGCCGAGCGCTTCGCGAGCCTGGTCCCGTAATGTCTGTCGCTCGACTGTTAGTTCTTCACTCATGATGCCGTCCGTTCGCAAAAACGGTATCAACAAATGTTCATTCAGCGTCAAGCCACGCACGCGACCAGATCCCTCAAGATCACGCCGCAGATGCAGTTCTTGTCGATCTGTAAACCATTCGGGCTATAGTGCGCCGTAACGATACGGAGCCTTTTCATGCCCACTCTCTTCCGCTTCCTGTTCATCCTGGCTGCCATTGCCGGCGCGATCTATGGCAGCATGGTCGCGCTCGTGGTGCTGGTCGAGCCGAAAGACCGCGAAATCACCATCAGGGTCCCCTCCGAACGGCTCAACCCGCCCGCGCAGCAATAGGCGAGGCCATTCTCATGCGAGATCTGTCCGCTGCCCATATAGAAGCTTTTCTGGAAATGCTGAGCGCAGAACGGGGCGCTGCCGAAAACACGCTTCAAAGCTACCGACGGGATCTGGACGACCTCTATGATTTCCTGATTTCCCACAAGACCACGCCGCTTCTGGCCGAAAGCAAAAACCTGTCAGCCTATCTTGCCAATCTGGGAAAACGCGCCTTTGCGCCCTCCTCCCAGGCGCGCCGGCTTTCCGCCATGCGCCAGTTCTACAAGTTTCTGTACGCCGAAGGCCTGCGCGGCGACGATCCGACCGCAGTGCTCGATGCACCGAAGAAACAGCGCGCCCTGCCGAAAAACCTGAGCGAGGCGGATGTCACCCGGCTTCTGGAACGCGCAGCACTGGAAGCGGCCGAACCCGCAAAGGATCGCCTCAACCGCCTGCGCATGCTGGCGCTGCTGGAACTGCTCTACGCAACCGGCATGCGCGTCAGCGAACTCGTCTCCTTGCCGCTGAAAGTGCTCGAACAGGACGGGCGTTTTCTGATGATCCGCGGAAAGGGCAACAAGGAACGGCTCGTTCCGCTGTCGCGATCTTCGATCGCAGCACTGAAATCCTACGGCGAAGCGAAGAAGGCGGCGGAAACCGATGGCGAGCCCAGCCCGTGGCTGTTCCCCTCGCATGGCAGCGCGGGTTACTTACCGCGCCAGGTCTTTGCCCGCGACCTCAAGGGATTGGCGGCAAGGGCCGGCATAAAGGCCGCGTCCATATCGCCGCATGTCATGCGCCACGCCTTTGCCAGCCATCTTTTGGCGCATGGCGCAGACCTGCGCGTGGTACAGGAACTGCTTGGACATTCAGACATTTCGACCACTCAGATATATACGCATGTGCTGGAAGAAAGGCTTCGTCAACTGGTGGAAACACATCACCCCCTTGCAAAAGAAGCCAAAAACCGGGATTAGAAGCCCCAAATGAAAAATGGGAGCTCTACGTTCCCATGGGAAAACAACGGGAAACCGGATCTGATGCAGACTTATCTCGATTTCGAAAAGCCTATCTCGGACCTCGAGGGCAAGATTCACGAGCTGAAGAAGCTCGCGACCGAAGACGAGAGCATCGACACGTCGGACGAAATCACCAGGCTCGAGGCGCGCGTCAAGGAAGCAACCCGCGAGATCTATTCCAAGCTCGGCGCCTGGGAAAAGACTCAAGTTGCACGTCATCCGCAGCGCCCGCATTTCGTCGATTACGCGGCGCATCTGTTCACCGAGTTCACGCCGCTCGCCGGTGACCGCAATTTCGGCGAGGACGCCGCCATCCAGGCAGGCCTTGCTCGCTTCAACGGCATTCCGGTCGCCCTGATCGGCCAGGAAAAAGGCAGCGACACCAAGACTCGCCTGAAGCACAATTTCGGCAGCCCGCGTCCCGAAGGATACCGCAAGGCGATCCGTATCATGGAAATGGCCGACCGTTTCGGCCTTCCCGTTATCAGCCTTGTCGACACGGCCGGTGCCTATCCGGGCGTTGGCGCGGAAGAGCGCGGCCAGGCGGAAGCTATCGCCCGTTCGACGGAAATGTGCCTTGGCCTGAAAGTTCCGATGATCTCGATCGTCATCGGCGAAGGCGGCTCGGGCGGCGCAATCGCGATCGCTACCGGCAACCGCGTCTACATGCTCGAACATTCGATCTATTCGGTCATTTCGCCAGAAGGTGCAGCCTCAATTCTCTGGCGTGATTCGACCCGCGCCCGCGAAGCGGCCACCAATATGAAGATCACCGCGCAGGACTTGAAGGGCCTCGGCATCATCGACGAGATCATTCCGGAGCCGAATGGCGGCGCGCATCGCGAGCCGAAGACGGTCATGGATGCAGCCGGCAAGGTCATTTCGTCGGCTCTGACAGACCTTTCGAAGCTCTCGGGCGAAGAAGTACGCAACGCACGCCGCCAGAAATTCCTGGAAATCGGCCGGAACCTCTGATTGCCGCCTTCTTTATGGAAGGTTGCCAATTTCGGCCACATTGATCATAACAGTGGTGCGCTGAGGGTTTTGCTGGACAGGCGATTTTGAGCGGTTAAGAAAATGTAAAGCTTACCGTATTATTATCGCACGCCTCTGCCCCCGGTTTGATGCCGAACTAGATATGTGGTCCGTTCCGATGCGTTTGAAGCACATCGCCCTCGCTCTTCTGGTTGCAACAGCTCTCACAGGCTGCAACGACACCCTTGATTCCGCGACCAGCGTCGATATTTCCAAGGTCAAGAATAAGGTCGAGCAGCCCTTGCCGGCAAAGATCGTCGCCGACATGCAGGCGAAGAACATGCCGCGCAATTCGCCGATCATGATCCGCATCCTCAAGGAAGAGGGTAAGCTGGAGATCTGGAAGGCGAAGGCGGACAACCGCTTCGACATCATCAAGAGCTACGACATCTGCGCGTGGTCGGGAAAGCTCGGCCCGAAGATCAAGGAAGGCGACCGGCAGGCGCCCGAAGGCTTCTACAGCCTGACGCCGGCGCACCTGAACCCGAATTCGCAATATTATCTCGCGATCAACACCGGCTTCCCGAACCGCTATGACGCAGCCAACGGACGCAACGGTACGAACCTGATGATCCACGGCGCCTGTTCGTCGTCGGGTTGTTATTCGATGACCGACGAGCAGATCCTCGAAATCTACGCCTTTGCCCGCGACGCCTTCAAGGGCGGCCAGACCTCCGTGCAGCTGCAGGCCCTCCCCTTCCGCATGACGGCGGAAAACATGGCGCGCCATCGCGATAGCGAGCACAGCGACTTCTGGAAGATGGTCAAGGTCGGCTACGACAATTTCGAAGTCACCAAACGCCCGCCGGAAGTGGCGGTCTGCGGCAAGAAATACGTCTTCAACCAGGAGGCCAAGGGCCCGCTCAGCGCAGCCGCTGCCTGCCCGGACATGTCGACGCCGCCAGCACTGGTTTCAGCTCTTTCCTCCTACAACAAGACCTACGATCTTGCCTTCGAAAAGGCCGTCGACAAGCTTGGAAAGAAGGTCTGGTACGAACCGAGCGAAGCCGAACGCAAGGCAGTGGTTGCTGAAAAGCGCAAGGGCCGCGAACTTGCCTACGCGCCGACCGGAACCTCGCTCGAAGCCGGCAAGCTGATGAGCCAGTCCGAATTCCAGGAAATGATGCAGAAGCGCATGGCTGCCGGCCAGCCGAAGCCTGCATCGACGCAGCTTGCTTCGCTTTCTGCCGCTCCGCAGCCGGCAACCGTTGCCGAGCGCATGAAGCAGGATCGCCTGCCGGCAGCAACCGGCGCCATTCCGGCTGCGACAGGTGCAACCGTCGCCAGCACGGGCGCACCGACGATCCAGACCGCAGAAGGCCGCACGGCAGCTGTTCCGGTTCCCGAACAGAACCCGATGAACCCGCTCGCCTATGCAGCGCCCGCGGCACCGGTCAGCGAAGCCAAGAAGCCTTTCTGGAAGTTCTGGGACAAGCAGTGACCTCGCCGACAGACGTGATCTATGACCTCAGGGGGCTGAAATGCCCTCTGCCGGTGCTGAAGACCCGTCGCAGGCTGAAAGCTCTTTATGACGGCGACCGTCTCATCGTGGAGACCACCGATCCGCTCGCAGGCATCGATATCCCGCATTTCTGCAGCCAGGAAGGTCACGAACTCCTAGACAGCGAGAAGACGGCGGAAGGCCACCGCTTCATCATTCGCAAGGGTGTTTCTGCTATCGGCTGAAGCCGGGCACGGCCAGCGGATTGTCTTCCAGCGCCGCCCGGTCCGGGCGGTCGAGCCGCGGCTCGCCGGTAAACGCCGCGAAAAGATCTGCGACGAATTCCTCCGTCAGCCCCTTGGTGATCAACACCATCCGGGTTTTCTGGTCGGAACCGTCCGGCCAGCGCGGCAGACGCTGCGGTGGATGGAAGATCGCCTGCACGCCATGCAGAACCAGCGGCCGCTCCGGATTGTCCGACAGCTTCACCACCGCCTTCATCCGCAGAAGCTTCTCGCCATGGGCGGATCTTAAGAGATCTATGAACATGTCGATCGCCATCGGATCGATCGGCCGGTCATGCACGATCGAAAACGACCTTATATCGTCGCCATGACGGCTCACATCATGATGATGGTGGTGGTGCCCATGGTCGTGTGTGTGGTGATGACCGTGATCATGGGCATGCCCGCAATCGCATTCATCATCATGATCGTGGTGATCATGGTGATCATGGTGATGATCGGCAGCTATCTCGTCGCGCAACCAGCGATCCACATCGGCAATTTTCGACGATGGATCATAAAGCCCGTTTGCCAGCATCGACAGGCTGCTGACCGAAGCATCGTCACCATCGGACACCGGCGCACGCGGATTGAGCGAGGCAAGCCGAGCACGCAAGGCCGAGAGCTGTCCGGCATCCGCCAGCGTCTGCTTGGAAACGATTAGCCGGTCGGCAACCGCCACCTGCTTCACCGCTTCCGGATGCGCATTAAGCGTCGCAAGCCCATTGACCGCATCAACGACCGTTACCACGCTTTCGAGTTCGAAATTCTGGGCGATCACCGGATTGCCCATTACCGACTGCATCACCGGCGCTGGATCGGCAAGGCCGGTGGTTTCAATAACGACCCGCGTGATCGGCTTGGTGCGGCCGGTCTGTATCGCATCCATCATCGAAGCCAGCGTATCGACCAGCTCGCCGCGCACCGTGCAGCACAGGCAGCCGTTCGACAGTTCGATCATCGAATCGCCGGAGGCTTCGACGAGCAGGTTGTCGATCCCGACCTCGCCGAACTCGTTGATGATGACGGCGATATCCTTGGCCGCAGGATCGCGAAGCATCCTGTTGAGCAAGGTCGATTTTCCGGCACCGAGAAAGCCGGTGATGATGGAGACCGGGATGCGGTCCTGACCGAGGGCCATATGCTGTTCCAATCAGAATGTCGGACGCGGTACCGGGATCGGGATATTGGCGTAGGTTTTTTCGCCGATCTTCGTTTCGACCGGTTCGGTTCCCGGGATCAGGCCGGCAAACACATAGGCAGGCGGATGCGTCATTTCGTGAAGATAGGGCGAGTGCATGATCGTCCGGCCTGCATCGTCGCGCGTTTCGCTGCGAACCTTTGCTGCTTTCGGATTGCAGATGTCCTGGGTGAGGTCGGTGACCACGGCCGTATCGCCGTAAGGCGCGAGCGACGCCAGCGGTGTGCCCTGACTGCCCGTCGTGGTCAGGCCCTGCTGCAGCAGATTGGCGGAATCATCTGCACGGCCCGCAAGGCTGTCCGCCCCGAGCACGACCGAGATCACCGTGCGCCCGTTGCGGGTGGCCGAAGACACCTGGTTGAAACCGGCCGCACAGATGAAACCGGTCTTCATCCCGTCGGCACCGTCGAAACGGCCGATCAGCGTGTTGAAGTTCGGATACTGCTTCTTGCCGGTATCGATGCCTTCGATGGTGAAATAGGTCGAATATTGCGGGAATTCCCGCTTTATCTGCATCGCAAGGATGCCGAGGTCACGGGCCGTCGTATATTGTCCCTTGCCCGGCAATCCGTGCGGATTGATGAAATGAGACGAGGACATGCCGAGCCGCTGCGCCTCGGCATTCATCATCGCCACGAACTGGTCGGTGGAGCCGCCGACGGTCTCCGCAACGGCAACAGCCATATCATTGGCGGACTTCACCAGCATGATCTTCAGCGCATTGTCCATGGTCAGCTGCGAGCCGGGCCGGAAATACATCTTGCTGGCCGGCTGGTCAGTGGCGAATTTGCTCATCGTCACCGTGCTGTCCAGCGACAGGCGACCGCTCTTCAGCGCCCGGAACGTGACATAGGCCGTCATCAGCTTTGTCAGCGAAGCCGGGTACCATTTCCGGAAAGCATCCTGATGCGCGATCACGCGGCCCGTATTGGCATCGATGATCATGCGCGGGTTGGCGAGCGCAGCATTGGCGGAGGCGAGAACTCCGAATGCCGTCACGAGGCAGGCAAGCCGTCTGGCGGTGCGGTGGCGAATATTTAGGTGCGGCAAGATCGTCCTCGTCCGAATGTTAACGAGTAGGGCCATTAGATGGCCTATATGTCGAAGCAATGGCAAAGAAGATTGATTACGTCAATCACCCGGCGCACTATGCACGACGGAGGGTGAACATAACCACGTGAAGCCGGATCGCATCGGGCAGGAATGCGAGTAGGCTTTGCGGCCGCGACTTGCGGAAAACGAAAGGAGGAGCATTGACGGCACCAGCATCTTCGCCGGAAATGCTCTGGACGTTCAGGAAAGAGATACTATGCCCATATTGAACCGCGCAGCCGAGCTTCAGGGCGAAGTGACCGGCTGGCGACGATTTCTGCACCAGCATCCCGAAATTCTCTATGATGTTTACAATACAGCGGCCTTCGTGGCGGAAAAGCTGCGCGAATTCGGCGTCGACGAGGTCGCAACCGGCATCGGCCGCACCGGCGTCGTCGGCATCATCCGCGGCAAGGGAGAGGGCAGCCGCACGATCGGCATGCGCGCCGACATGGATGCTCTTCCGCTGACGGAAATGACGGCCAAGGACTACGCCTCGACAACCCCTGGCAAGATGCATGCCTGCGGCCATGACGGCCACACGTCGATGCTTTTGGGTGCCGCAAAATATCTCTCCGAGACCCGTAATTTCAACGGCAGCGTTGCCGTCATCTTCCAGCCGGCCGAAGAGGGCGGCGCCGGTGCGCTGGCGATGGTCGAAGACGGCCTCATGGACCGTTTCGGCATCGAGGAAGTCTATGGCATGCACAACATGCCGGGAATTCCCGTCGGCCAGTTCGCCATCCGCAAGGGCGGCATCATGGCAGCCCCCGACCGCTTCACCATCACCATTACCGGACGCGGCGGCCACGCCGCCCAGCCGCACAAGACGATCGACCCGATCTTCATCGGCTCCCAGCTTGTCGGCAGCCTGCAGGCAATTGCCGCCCGCAATGCCGACCCGGTCCAGTCGGTGGTGATTTCGGTGACGCGTTTCGACGCCGGAACCTCCCATAACATCATCCCCGACACGGCAACGATCAGGGGCACGGTCCGCACCCTGAGCGAGGATACACGCGATCTGGCGCAGAACCGGATAAAGCAGATCGTCGACGGACTGGTGAGCGCCCATGGCGCAACGGCAGATATCGAATATTACCGGCAGTGCCCGGTCACCTTCAATCACGACCTGGAAACCGACCACGCGATAGAGGTGGCGACCGGCGTGGTGGGGGCCGCCAATGTCAATGCGAACGTCGATCCGACCATGGCCGGCGAGGACTTTGCCTTCATGCTGAAACAGCGCCCCGGCGCCTTCATCTTCATCGGCAACGGCGACACCGCCCCGCTTCACAACCCGAAATATGATTTCGACGACGAATCGATCGCCTACGGCATTTCCTATTGGGTAAAACTCGCGGAGAAACGGCTATCGGAATGATCGCCGGAAAAAGGCTTGGCTAATCCGGACGGCTTTTGTATGGATGAGCGCAAGTGGTCCCATAGCTCAGTAGGATAGAGCGCAGGATTCCTAATCCTGAGGCCGATGGTTCGAATCCATCTGGGATCACCACTTCCCCACAAAATCTTATCGACAACGCCGCCCTCAAGGCCGCGCCGGCTGCGGCATGTCGCTTTGCGGACCGATCGAACTTGTAAACGTCCGGTCGACCGATTGAAGACGCGTCCAGGAGACGGACACGCCGAAAAGCAGGATCGCGATGATCGGGATAACAAGAAGCACAACGCCGCCACTGATGCGCATGACCAACTCCAAAACTACATAGTCATGGGTGGGACCTTGTGCGCAGCAGCTTAACGGTTCGTTAATTTGCGCCGGTTTTACACAAGAGCAAGGCTTGTTCCTGTCTCCTTTTGAAACAAAGGCGGCCAGGCACAAAATGGCCGAAAAATGGCCTCAATCGCCACCGCGGACGCAGCTAAACCGGATCAACTGGACTCGAGCCGGCAAACTTACGATCAGCTGATCATCAGTCCAGTAGCTCGCGGATCCGAACGGCAAGCTCTCGCGCGGTATAGGGCTTCTTCAGCCAGCTTCCCGACAGAGCAAGTTCCCGGCCCGCAATTGCCGGCTCTGCGTAACCCGAGGTGAACAAAACCGGGATATGCGGCTTTTCCGAGCGGACGCGGTTGGCCAGTTCATCACCCGTCATGCCACCCGGCATCACCACGTCGGTAAACAGAAGCGCGATATCCTGATGGCGATCGAGCTGGGAAAGCGCCTGACTGCCGTTCTCTGCCTCGATGACCTCGTAGCCGAAGCTCGTCAGACGTGAGACCGTGACACGGCGCACTCGCGGATCATCCTCGACAACCAGAATTTTCTCCGGTCCACCGGGAAGCGGGCTTTGCGCCTGATGCACCACGGCATGAAGATTTTCTCGATCGACTTTCTTCTTTGCGGCGGGCAGGAACATCCTAACCGACGTCCCCTGCCCCGGCTCGCTGTAGAGCTGGATATTGCCGCCCGACTGCTTGACGAAGCCATAGACCATGCTGAGGCCAAGCCCCGTGCCGGCGCTCACACCCTTTGTGGTGAAGAACGGCTCGAAGGCTTTTTCCTTCACCTCCGGCGTCATGCCCGTCCCGGTATCTGTAACGGCAACCAGAATGAACTCGCCTGTCCGCATGTTGGAATACATCTGCGCATAATCGACATCGAGCTTGATCCGGGAAATCTCGACCGTCAGCTTGCCGCCACGCGGCATCGCATCACGCGCATTGATGACGAGATTGAGGATGGCGTTCTGCAGTTGCGAAGCATCGACAAGCGCCTCGTTCGGCGCCCCCGCAATGATCGTCCTGAATTCGATCGCCTCGCCCAGCGTGCGGCGCATCAGCTCGGAGAAGCTCGAGACGAGCTGCCCGACATCCACCAGCTTGTTGTTGAGCGGCTGGCGTCGCCCGAAGGCCAGCAATTGGCCGGTCAGCTTCGCGCCGTCATCCGCAGCCGCCTGGGCCTCCTGCAACAGGACACGAAGATTGGGATCTTCGAGCTTGTATTCCATCATCTCAAGATTGCCGCTGATGACTGTCAGGAGATTGTTGAAGTCATGCGCAAGACCGCCGGTCAGCTGGCCGATCGCTTCCATCTTCTGCGATTGGCGAAGCTCCTCCTCGATCTTCTGGCGGCTGGTGAGGTCGCGGATGAAACCGGTAAAGATGCGCTTGCCGCCAGTGCGCGCTTCGCCAACCGCCAGTTCCATCGGGAAGGTCGTGCCGTCCTTGCGAAGCCCGGTTACCACACGGCCGTAACCGATGATACGCCGCTCCCCCGTTTCCATATAGTTGGAAATGTAACCGTCATGAGCATCGCGATCGGGATTGGGCATCAGCATTCTGACATTCTGGCCACAGACTTCCGAAGCGCTGTAACCGAACAGCCGTTCTGCGGCGGCGCTGAACGAAGTGACCGTCCCTCTATCGTCGATGACGATCGTGGATTCCGGAACGGTGTCGAGGATCGAGCGCAGATGCGCTTCCCTTTCTGCCAGATCGGTCTGTACCCTTTTCATCGCGGTCACATCGTTGTTGGTCTGGATGATTATGGGCGCTCCGTCGACCGACAGCGAGACAGCAACCAGACGGGTCGCAACGAAAACCGCAAGGCCGTCGCGTGTGCGGTGCTCCAGCTCTCCCTGCCAGGAATACTCCGATGCCAGCTGCTGCCTGATTTCATCGAGCGGCTTGGGAAAGCGCGTCTGCAGCAACTGGTGAACGGACTGGCCGACCGCCTCCTCACGCGACCAGCCATAGAGCGCCTCACAGCCCGAGCTCCACCGGGTGATGATACCGTCACTCCCGTGGACGATGACATTGGCATCGTCCAGAAGGTGAAGAACCGCATCCAGTTCAGCCTGGGTCGTGAGAGTGTTTCTTATCTTGTGTGGCATCAAATATCCTGGCTGCGCTGCGGCTTAGTGGTGGCGCCGATCTTCGGCTGCACCTGCATCTCCCCAGCCGTATTCATCGTCGTCTCCAGCCAATTGTGCAAGCAACATCGGCTTGATGACCTTCACCGAATGACGGCCCACGCAGCCCAGAACACCCTTGGTGCTAAGTTTGGTGATCGTGCGCGAGACGGTCTCGATCGTCAGGCCGAGATAGTCCGCCATGTCCTGGCGTGTCATCGGCAGCTGCACCATCGACTGGACGTCGCTCTTGGCCGCCGCCCTGCGAAGGTGCTTCAGCAGGAATGTGCAGAGGCGTTCCTCAGCGCTCTTGCACGAAAGCAATACCATCTGGTCCTGGGCAGCGGCCATTTCATCACAAACCCGTTCGAACACCTGCGGGCGCAGTTCTTCCGAATCTTGTACGGCTGCTTCGAAATTCTTTCTGGTCAGCCGGCGAACCTTTGTCCCGACAATCGCTTCGGCGCTGTAGAGGTAATTGCGCTTCAGCGACACCCCGAGAAGATCACCGTCGAAAACAAAACCGGTGATGACCCGGCGACCGTCCGAAATGATCCGGAAGATGCGCAATGCGCCTTCGACGACCTCGAAGACGTGCTTCGCTTCGTCGCCCTCGAAGAAGATCGACTGGCCGGGGTGAATAAACTCGACCGGCTGCCGCGAGAACAGGCCATTGAGCGTTTCCGGCTCTGCTTCATGAAGAAGAGTTGCTGCTGTGCGTTCGCGATTATAGCTGGTGAGAAGCATGGTATTAACCCCGTCGTTTGATAGGGGTAGTTGACCTGTCGGCAGTAACACGCGAATGCTACAGCCGTAAAAGACGGTTCGAATTGGTAACAGTTTGTAACAGCCCGGCTAGTTTTAATGTCTATTGACCCAGCCCATGCGGCACACATCCTCGTCGTCGATGACGATCCTCGTATCCGCCAGATGCTTTCCCGATATTTCGAAGGTGAAGGCTATCGGGTTACGACCGTACCCGATGGCGTCGAGATGAACGTTGCGATGCGTCAAAATAGTATCGACGCCGTGCTGCTCGATCTCTCGCTTCCGGGTGGACGCGACGGCCTCGACCTTGCGCGCGATATCCGTGCGAAATCCGACGTGCCGATCATGATGCTGACGGGCCGCGACGACGTTGTCGATCGCATCATCGGCATCGAGATCGGCGCCGATGATTATATCGCAAAACCTTTTCATTTGAGAGAAGTCCATGCCCGCCTAAAATCCATATTGAGGCGGCGGCAGCCAGCCACACCGCGGGTTGTGCAGGAAGAGGATCAGGTTATCCGCTTCGAAGGCTGGGCCCTTAACATCTCTCGGCGGCAGCTGCTCGATCCTGCTGGGGCCGAAATTGAACTGACGACCGGCGAATTCGACATGCTCGCAGCGTTCCTCAACCACGCAGGACGTGTGCTGACGCGTGACTTTCTCATGGACATGACACGCGGCCGACAGCTTGAGGCGTTCGACCGCACGATCGACGCCCAGATTGTCAGGCTTCGACGAAAGATCGAGGCGGATGTCAAACATCCCCAGTTCATCAAAGCGATCCGCGGCGTGGGCTACATTTTCACCGGCAAGATAGGATAATCCAGCGGGACGTCGTCATCGACCCCGCAAATCAGCCCATGGTCCCACGGTCCGCGCTCCAGAAAGCCGGTCAGTACGGACCAATCCGGAGGCAGGGCAGTCCATATGTGGATCGTTCGGCACTTTTCCTTGATCGCAAAATTTCTGACAGCTGAAAAAAGCAGGCCCAGCACCTGTCTGTTGTCGACAAGGCTCACCGATACAAAGAGCGGGACTTCGACCTGGCGTCGCAGGTCCCCGTCACCTCTAACCGCGACATAGGCGATGCCCCGGATATAGCCCATGCTGTCCTTGACGATGAACCAGCAGCGGCACAACAATGTCGTGGCCGTGAGCGCCGTCCACTGCTCCAGATCGACTCCCGGCATGGCTCGCTCAATCAGTGCATAGGCACGCAACACGTCTCTGGGGCTAAGTGTGCCGATCTTGTAGCCCATTCGCTTCGTCCGCACCGTCTGCACGTTCATTATTGATCAGATGACAGCCGAGCTATTTTGACGCACCCAAAGGATGTCACCTTGATACTAATCAACCGCAGGCTGGAATGATGAAGGCACAGAAGCGCGGATTACTGCAGCGCTTTACCCCTGATGCGGGAAAAGGCTTTCGACCGGGCCTCACGACGAAACCGTGCCGCCGTGCCAAACAGCGCACTGACGCTCGCCGCACAGAACATGCCGATCAAGACACCGGCTCCGCACCATATCACTCCGGCTAAACTGACTGGCAAAGACGGCATGAAGCCCCGCCAGGCATCGCTTAAAATTCTGTGATCTGGCTGCCTTGCGATCACCACAGGCCTCAAGACAGAAGAGGCAGCGGCAAGATCTTCAAGTTGGTCCGAAAGCAACTGATATCGCGCTACGCTTCGCCGCATTGCATCAACCTGCTGATGCAGAGAGCTCTCGTTCGAGGAGGCGTAAATATTCAGTGCCGTTTGCCGGTCGAGGCCGGCATGATTCGCCTGTTCGTCGAAAATCTGGATGGCGGTTGTAAGCTCGTCTATCGCACTGGCGAGACGGTATCGATATTGCTGGGCGAATTCCGGCACCTGAGAAAACAGCAGGGCGCAGCCTCCAACAATCAGAACTACCAGCACCCGGCGAACAAGAAACACGGCCAACCCTCGGCTTCGTCATAGTCGTCAACGAATCCGGATCGCAAAGGTTGCAATTCGAAATAAGCCCGATACCCGCCAGGGATAAGCCTTATCGTATGGGACGCGGCTCCCTGACCCGCTCCATCCTGAAGCCGAGGCCGATCAACCGACCGGAAAGATGCGCAAGCACCGGCCATCGGGCGATCCCGCGAATGAAGCCGGGTGAGCCTTTGCGCTTGTGCTCATTCGCCTGATCCGCCCGCCGGCTGCTGCGCATCATTAACTGCAACTTCTGTGTCGCTCGGGTGGGAAAGCTGCGGCGTTTTTCGACGGCCGCGAGATCAGCATCGGCAAGCCTGCCTTCGCGAAGCGGGCGCGAGAGGATATTTGCCGCCGCGACGGCATCCTGGATGGCAAGGTTCACGCCCACCCCGCCGATCGGAGACATGGCATGTGCCGCATCGCCAATGCAGATCAATCCCGACCGCCACCACTGCCTGAGGCGATCGATCCGCACCGTCAGAAGGCTTGTATCGGAAAATGACCGTATTTCATCCATGCGCGATGCCGGAAGCGGCGAGACATCCGCCACCATCTTTCGGAAAGCCTCGATGCCATGATCGCAGATTTGAGCGAATGTCGTCCGACGGACGACATAACCGCATTGCCAGTAGTCACCGCGATCGATCAGGACGAATCCCTGCCTTGGGCCTGCATGGCCCATGACCTCGTTGGGATCGCCATCCTGTTTTGAAAGCTTCATCCAGACGACTTCACTCGGCACGCCGAAATTTTCGACACGCAGCCCAGCTTTGGCGCGAACGACGGAATTACGGCCATCCGCACCGACGACAAGATCACTCTCAATTTGAATGTCGCCTTCTGCCGTTCGGGCAACAACGCCCGAGACCCTGCTGCCATCTTCGACGACCCGGGTAATCTCGGCATTCATGATCAACCGGAAATTGGGAAGCCCTTGCGCGGATGCCACCAGGAAATTCAGAAAGTCCCATTGCGGCATGAAGGCGATGAAACGGTTCTTAACCGGCAGGCGGGAAAAATCCGCGATCGTGATCGTCTTCCCACCCATCTCGGCCGAAAGCTTTTCTGCCCGCGTATGCGGCAGGGCGAGGAACTGGTCGATCAGGCCGAGCTGGTCGATCACTTCAAGCGTCGAGGGATGGATCGTGTCGCCGCGAAAATCCCGCAGGAAATCCGCATGTTTTTCGACGACGGTGACATCGACACCCGCCCGCGCCAGAAGGAAGCCGAGCATCAGCCCGGCAGGGCCGGCACCGGCGATGACACAGGTCGTCTTGATCTTTTCGATTTCGCTCATCGCTCCATTTCGCTCCGATCAGCCGTCCGATCAAGCGCTATCCAATCACATCTGCCACGTCCCGAGCGCTCTTGTGGCAGCCATCGTTCACTTGTAGACCAACGGCAACAGCGAATATGGAAACGGCATGGCAGACATGAATAGACGCCGCATCAGCATTCTCGGGTCGACCGGCTCGATCGGTGTCAACACGCTCGACGTGGTAGCGCAACTGGGCGGACGGAACGCGTTCGACATCGCCGCAATCACGGGCAACAGCAATGTCGCGCTGCTCGCAGAACAGGCCGTGACGTTCGGCGCCCGCCTCGCAGTCACCGCCGACGACAAGCAATATGCGACGTTGAAGGATGCGCTTGCCGGAACCGGCATCGAGGTTGCTGCCGGCCGCGCAGCACTCGTGGAAGCAGGCCAGCGCCCGTCCGATTGGGTCATGGCTGCGATCGTCGGCACCGCCGGCCTCGCGCCGACGGTCGCTGCCGCCGAACGCGGCGCAGATATCGCGCTTGCCAACAAGGAATGTCTGGTTTCAGCCGGCGAACTCTTCGTCAAGGCAGTCGCGGATGGCGGCGGCAAGCTCATTCCAGTCGACAGCGAACATAGCGCGATCTTCCAGTCGCTGGAGGATGACCAGCGCCACGCAGTCGAGCGGATCGTGCTCACCGCATCCGGCGGGCCTTTCCGCACCTGGAGCCGCGAGCAGATGGCGAATGTGACCGCCGATGTTGCGCGCGCCCATCCCAACTGGTCGATGGGCCTGAAGATCTCGATCGGCAGCGCCTCGATGTTCAACAAGGCGCTGGAGATGATCGAGGCCAAACACCTCTTCAATGTCCGCCCTGACCAGATCGAGGTGATCGTTCATCCGCAGTCGATCATTCATTCCATGGTCGGCTACACCGATGGATCCGTGCTTGCCCAACTCGGTTGCCCCGACATGCGCACCGCAATCGGTTATGCTCTCACCTATCCGGATCGCCCGAAGCTCGATGTCGAACGGCTGGACTTCGCCAAACTGGCGCGGCTGGACTTCGAAGCACCGGACGAGACGCGTTTTCCGGCATTGCGGCTTGCGCGCACCGCCATGGATCGCGGCGGCGTGCAAGGTGCGGTGATGAATGCGGCGGAAGAAACCGCCTTCAACGCCTTCCTGGAAAAGCGCATCGGCTTCCTGCACATGGCGGATATTGCCGAGGACGTGATGGAAGACATGGTCGGCTACGGTTCTGCCATCACCATGGACGACGTCTTTGCTGCCGACGCGGAAGCCCGACGGCGTGCTGCTGAAGCAATTGCCCAAAAGGAAATGGCCGCGTAAGCGGCCATTTTTCTTTAACTCTGGATTTTTGGATCAAGCCACATGCCGCGCCAGCGCGCAGCGTGACCAGAGTTGATGCAGCGAGCCGACCAGATGCTCGAGATCGGCATCCGAATGTAGCGGCGTCGGCGTGATGCGCAAACGCTCGGTCTTGCGCGGCACGGTTGGATAGTTGATCGGCTGCACATAGATATTGCAGTTATCCATCAACAGGTCCGAAATCCACTTGCACTTGGCGGCATCGCCGACCATGACCGGCACGATATGGCTGGGGTTCGGCATATGCGGAATGCCCTTGGCGTCGAGCATGCTGCGCAGCTTGCGGACACGCTCCTGATGGCGCGCGCGCTCCATCTGGCTGACCTTCAGATGCTTGATCGAGGCGATCGCGCCGGCAGCAAGAGCCGGCGGCAAGGATGTCGTGAAGATGAAGCCGGAAGCGAACGAACGGACAAAATCGCAAAGTGCCGCCGACGCCGTGATATAACCGCCCATCACGCCGAACGCCTTGGCAAGTGTGCCCTCGATGATCGTCACACGATCCATCAGGCCTTCGCGCTCGGCAATACCGCCGCCGCGCGGGCCGTACATGCCCACCGCATGAACTTCATCCAGATAGGTCATCGCGCCGTATTTGTCGGCGAGATCGCAGATCTCCTTGATCGGCGCGATATCGCCGTCCATCGAATAGACGCTTTCGAACGCGATCATCTTCGGCGCCTTCGGATCGGCCGCCGCAAGCTTGGCTTCAAGGTCGACGAGATCGTTATGCTTCCAGATCACCCGCTCACACTTGCCGTGGCGGATGCCTTCGATCATCGAAGCGTGGTTCAGCGCGTCGGAGAAAATGATGAGACCGGGGATTTTCTGGCCAAGGACGCCGAGCGTCGCCCAGTTCGACATGTAGCCGGAATTGAAGATCAGGCCGGCTTCCTTGCCATGCAGATCTGCGAGCTCGCGCTCGAGAAGAACGTGGTAGTGGGTGGTGCCAGAAATATTCCGGGTGCCTCCCGCACCCGCGCCACAGTGATCGATGGCTTCATGCATGGCCGCGATCACGGCCGGATGCTGGCCCATACCGAGGTAGTCGTTGGAACACCAGACGGTCACATCCTTGGTGCCATCAGGCGTGTGGTGCGTCGCTCGCGGGAAACTTCCACGCTGTCGTTCGAGATCGGCGAACACGCGGTAACGGCCTTCCTGATGCAGTCCGTCCAGTTCGCTTTTGAAAAATGCCTCGAAATCCATGCTTACGCTCCAAAACCTGCGTCAGGCCTTTTTTTGATTTTTGCCATCTTCTTCGTCAACCCGAAAGAGGCTGCTTGCGCTTGCCTGCGGCAATAGGCCCATTTTAGATTTATTCCAATCCGAATCTTAGCGGTAGCCGAAATGTGAAGATTGACCCACATCAAGCATCTGGCGAATAAATTTGCCCCAACTGGACACAAGCAACGTTGCCAGACAGTGATTGAAGAACCGGCCTCGCCACTATCCTGGGCAGCATTCTTGCATCGTTTTCGGCAATCCGAACAATAAAATACATTGCTCATATGGACTCTTTACAAGCGAGACCTATTGTTCCAACGGAAACGTAGCGCCGTCAGGGAATGGTTGCGACGAAACGGAACTGGAGGAAGCCATGAAGAAGGCTCTGATTATGTTGATGGTGGGCGCATCGCTCGCAAGTTGCACGGCGACCGAGCAGGGAGCTGGCATTGGAGCTGCATCAGGCGCCATTATCGGTGGCGTTGCCACCGGCAACGTTCGCGGCGCGGCAGTCGGCGCAGCCGTTGGCGGCGTGGCCGGTGCGCTGATCGGCAATGTCTCCGAGCAGCCGGGCCAGTGCTACTATCGCGACCGCTATGGTCGCCGCTACATCGACGATTGCCCGCGCCGTTATTAAAGCGCAGGAACCGACATAACGTCAGATATTTCAAATATGTGGCCCCGAAGCCAGCTTCGGGGCCTTTTATTTCATCAAATCATCATGCAGCCGAGATCAAGGGTACCCCTTTTAGGATTTTCCGGGTACAGAGGTTTCAAGCGACCATGAGGGTCTTCACCGACAGCTGCGATACTTAAGTCTGCGTATGGAAAAGAGAAAAGCTGGGAGGATGAGCGACTGGAGCAGCCGGCGGAGAAGCCTGGCCTGCTTGCTGGCTGGTAGCCTGGCTCTTTCGCCCGTCTTTGCGCCGGAGGCATACGCATTCAAGATATTCGGCATCACGTTGTTCGGCAGCGACGAGGAAACCGTCGAAGTCATCGATCCGGTTCGTTATGAAGCAACGATCGAAACAGGCGACGCGGACGGCGACCTGGCTGACCGGTTGAAATCGGCCGCCGCACTTGTGAATGACGACGAAAAGCCGGTTTCCGGTGATCTCGGCATCATCGTCAAGGCGCGCGAAGACCGGGACCGCCTGGTGGCCGTTCTTTACGAAGAAGCCCGATACGGCGGTATCGTCAACATATCGATCGCCGGAACCGATATCGACCAGCTCCCCCCTAATCCGACATTCGACCATTCCAAGCCTGTTCCGGTAACCGTGAATGTGACGCCCGGTCCCGAATTCAAGCTCGGCGCAGTGCGCTTCGAGGGAGACGCGGCGGGTAGAAACCCTGCTGATTACGATCTGGAACCGGGCGGACCGGCCGGCTCGCTGATCATCCTGAAAGCCGGCGAAAAGATCGTTGTCGATTTGAAAGAAGAGGGGCGCCCGCTTGCCCACCCTCTTCAGCGACAGATCACGGCAGATCATGCAAAGCGGACAGTCGATGTGGTGCTTGGCGCCATCGGCGGACCTGTGGCGCCGTTCGGCACAGTAACGGTCAAGGGCGCTCGGGCCGTCAATCCTGACTTCATCCAGAGTTACTCCCGTCTCGACCGGCGCGAACGCTACTCCCCGGAACAGCTCAAAAAAGCCTCGGAACGTCTACGCCAGCTTGGCGTATTCTCCAGCATCACCATCCATGAGGCCGACAGCTTGGCTCCCGATGGTTCCCTGCCGCTTGCGATCGAGGTATCCGAAGGCAAGTTTCGCTATTTCGGCTTCGGTCTTGAATACGCGTCGACTGATGGCGCAGGGGTTCAGGGATATTGGGGACATCGCAACCTGTTCGGCCAGGCGGAATCGCTGCGGCTTGAGGGGGCTGTTTCCGGCATCGGCGCCACGACAGACGTGACGACATTCGATTACTCCGCCGGCATCACCTTCACCAAACCCGGTTTCTACGTCCCGGAAGCGACCTTCGTCTCCAAGCTCGAAGCCAAGAGCGAAAATCCCGAAGACATCTACGAAGCCCAGTCGATCACCTATTCCGCCGGCATCGCTTACGAACTTAACGCCACCGACAAGGTCACTGGTGGCGGCGAGATCTCCTACATCCGCGCCGACGACGCGTTTGATCGCAATGACTACCTGACCTTCAGCCTGCCGGTATCCTTCGAGCGCGACACGCGAGACAACAAGCTTGATCCGACCGAGGGCTATTACGGAACAGTCTCCGCCAAACCGAGTTATGAGGCACTTAAGGGCAATGTCTTCTCGTCATTCGAAGGCTCCATCGCAGGTTATTATGGGCTTGGCGCCGAAGACAAGGTGGTTCTCGCAGCCCGGCTGGGTGCTGGCACATTGGTCGGAACAGGCGACTTGCAGGATATTCCGGTAACCCGTCGCTTCTACCAGGGCGGGGGCGGATCGGTGCGTGGTTACAGCTATCGCGAGATATCGCCCTATAATGACGATGACGATGCGGTAGGTGGCCGCTCTTACGTTTTGGCGTCTTTCGAAACGCGCGTAAAAGTGTCAGAGAATATCGGCATCGTTCCGTTTATAGACGTCGGAACGGTAGCAACCGAAATCGTGCCTGATTTCTCTGATATTCGTGCGGGTGCAGGACTGGGTCTGCGTTATGCAACGCCCTTTGGCCCCATTCGCTTGGATTTCGCAGTTCCGCTCAGGCGCTATGACGGTGGAAATTCGTTCGGTATCTATGCTGGCATCGGCCAGGCTTTCTAAAGAGGCAGCAATACAATTATGACATTCATCGTCCGCCTTCTGAAATGGACATTGAGAGCCGCAATCGCGGCTGTCGGCGTTCTTTTCGTCATGGCGCTCGGCGTTGTTCTTTTCGTCGCCTTCACGCCCGTGGGCGGCGATATCGCTGCCAGCCGCATATCGTCACTTGTGTCCACTCCCGATCGTTCGATCACCTTCTCGCGGCCGGAAGGCCTTCTGACCGGTGACCTTCGCGTCGGCGCACTGACGTTGTCCGACAGCAAGGGCCCTTACGCCCAGATCAACGGCATCGAGATCGACTGGTCGCCGACAGCGCTGATCACCGGCGAGTTCCGTGCCGACCGCATCACCGCAGGCGCGATCGACGTCTATCGTCCACCGGAACCAACCGCCGCAAAGCCTGCCACAACCACGACTTCGTCGGGGGGCACGACATTGCCCGTCGGCATCAGGGTCGCACAGCTCGACCTGCCGGACATCAATCTCGCTCAAGCGCTATCGGGCCGTGACTTCGCACTTTCGCTGAAAGGCTCGATCGATGCGACGGGGCCGAATATCGCGCTAGATCTTCAGGCGACCCGCAAGGATGAGCCGGATGCCAGAGCGCTTGCCGACATCGTTTATGCTCCCTCCGAAAATCGGCTGACACTTAAGGCATCGGTATCCGAGCCACAGGGCGGGCTTCTTGCACGCCTGCTGCGGCTACCCGGCGCTCCGGCCGTGCAACTCGCCCTCGACGGCGAAGGCCCCTTGTCCAACTGGGCTGGCAAGCTTTCCGGGAATGTCGACGGCCAGCCGGTTATCTCGGTCGATGGTCGGCATGTAATGGTCGATAATGGCGGGCACCGCGTCGAGGTCAAAGGCGGCGGCCAGCTTGCCACTCTGATGCCGCCTGCACTTCGCGACTTGTTCGACGGCACGACCGATATCGATATCGCGGCAACCTATTCGAAATCGGGCCGCGTCGATTTCCAGCGCGGCCAGCTGACCTCGGGTGCCGTACGCATTTCCGCCAAGGGCGCGTGGGACCCCAAGGGTGACAACAGCCTGACTGCAAGCCTTGCTGGCACCAAGGGACCGGTCGAAGTGGCATGGCCGATCAACGGGCAGCCAAGCCGTTTTTCGCTCGAAACCCTGAATTTCACCCTGACCGGAGCCGCCGCGGCCGCGCGCTTCAACGCGACCGCATCCCTCCCCTATGCCGAGCTTCCGCAAGGGCGTTTCCGCCAGATCAGGCTTCAGGCGGAAAGCGAAGACCTTGATCTGATTGCTCGTGCAGGCAGCATCCGCAGCCGCTTCACCGTCGGCGAACTGAACTTCGCCAACGCCGATATTGGCCGTATGGTCCGGGGACCGGTAACGCTCGATGCACCGCTGCGCCTTGCGCCACCCGCCATCGGGCTTGATGCCGCCACCTTCGAAAGCGCAGGCTTCAACGGCACCGTCAGCGGTGCCTACGACACATCCAAGCAGGCGGTGACCGGCAATTTCCGCCTTTCAGCCAATCCGAGCATCCTGCCGCCGGCACTAGCGCCACGCTTCGAAGGTGCCATCGCGGCAGAAGGATATGTGGACGTCGTTCAGGGCGGCCGCATGAGCCTGGAAAACCTCGTTATCAAGTCGAACGCGCTCGAAGCCCATGGCAACGTGCTGATGGAAAACGGCAACGTTTCCGGCCGGCTTGCCGGTCGCCTGCCGGATATCAAACGCTGGCTGGGTGACGCAGAAGGCGCCGCAGGCTTCGACATTTCCGCGAAGGGCCTGCTGACCGGCGCGAATGTAAGGGCCGTCATCAATTCAGCCGAAGCCCGGCTTGCCGGCCGCAGGCTGGAAGACCTGAGCCTCATCCTCGAAGGCACGGCAAATCCCGATGCGCCGCAGGGCCGCCTTACCGTCAACGGCTCGATCGACAGCAAGCCGATCCGCATCAGCAGCGACCTGGCATCGGCGAACGGCGAAACCCAGGCACCGGCGATCAATGCCGAAATCGGCCCGAACAAGCTGACCGGTGCCTTGACCTTCTCGCCGGAATTCATGCCGTCCGGCCAGCTCCAGTTCGATTTCCCCGACGTATCGCTGCTTGCAGCGCTGGCCGCTCAGCAGGCCCAGGGTGATCTCAAGGGTTCGGTCACCCTCAATCGCGAAGGCCAGACAACCGGTGCCGTCATCAAGGCGAACGGTTCGGCAATTCGACGCGGTAATGCAGGCCTGGTGCAGCCGGCAATCGACCTGACCATACCGGACATCAAGACGATCGCCGCACAGGGCTCTATCCGTGCCGCGCGTCTTGGAACCGACAGCATTTTCCTTGAAGGCCTGAATGTCGGATTGGATCACTCCGGCACGACGACCTCGATCGACCTGTCAGCCAATTACGACGGCGCGCCTTTGACCACCAAGGCGACGATCGAAACCGCAAATGGTCTTGCCATCGGCTTGCAGAATTTCGAGGCGACACCGCGCAAGATCCCGGTACGTCTGGAAAATCCGACACGCATCGTCATCGAGAATGGCGGTGCACGCCTGTCGAACCTCACCCTTGCGACCGGCACCGGCAGCGTTTCTGTAAACGGCACGGCCGGCTCGACGCTCGATGTGGCCGCAACGATCAATGCGCTGCCGGCAAGCCTGCTCAACACCTTCCTGCCCACCATCCACGCGGCAGGCAACATTTCGGGCACGATCAATGCAACGGGCACAAGCTCTGCTCCCGCAATACGATATGATTTAGAATGGAGTGATGCCCAGCTTCGCCAGATGCGCGACGCTGGCATCAGTCCGTTTCGCATCTCTGCGACCGGCACCTTTGCAGATGGCGCAGTCACACTAGACGAAACACGCATTGCCGGCAGCGGCGGCATGGAAATCACCGCCGACGGCAAGGTACTTCTCAACGCGAACGGTGGCCCGGCACTGAATATCAATGCCCGCGCCAAGGCTATTCCCGCCAGCATCGCCAATGCCTTCGTTCCCAGTCTCGGCGCCGAGGGCATGATTTCCGGCACTGTCACAGCCACCGGCACACCTCAGGCACCTGCAGTCCGTTACAATCTCCGCTGGGACAATGCAGCCGTCAGCCAGACCTCGACTGCCGGCGTTGCAGCAGTCGACATAACCGCTGAAGGCACATTTCAGGATGGCCGCGTTACCGTCGACACTCGCCTTTCCGGCGGAGGAGGCATCGCGCTCTCGGGCGGGGGCACAGCCGTGATTACCGGTGACCGGCCGCTCGATCTCAAATTCTCCGGCAGCCTTCCCTTCTCCATTCTTGCAGGCCAGCTTTCCGCCCAGGGCTTCATTCTGGAAGGCACCGGCAATGTCGATATCGCAGTCCGAGGCAATGCAGCGTCTCCGGCGATTACCGGCACGCTTGTCACATCCGGCTCGCGCTTCATCGATGTCCGCCGAAACCTCGCGATCAATTCGCTTACCGCCAATATCGCATTGGACGGCAAGACCGCGCGTCTCTCGGGCATCTCGGGTTCGCTATCAGGGGGCGGCACCGTCACAGTTGATGGCACCGTCGGCATCGAACCCGCATCCGGCTTCCCCGCAGATCTGACGATCAGGCTGGCCCAGGCGAGTTATGCCGATGGCACCCTTTTTGCGATCACGGCAGACGGCACTCTCACATTCAAGGGTCCGGTGATGTCCGGCCCCATACTGGGCGGCGACATCGCGCTGACCAAGGCTTCGATCACCGTTCCGGCCAAGCTCCCGACCTCGCTCCGTTCGATCGATATTAGGCACCGCAACGCACCAGCTGCAGTTCTGCGACAGATGGAAGAGATCAGGCCGAAACAGGCATCGGGCAGCTCTAACCCCATCAGGCTCGAACTCAAGGTACGCGCACCAAACGGCATCTTCGTCCGTGGCCGCGGCATCGATGCGGAGCTCGGCGGGGAACTGACCGTCGCAGGCACGGCGATCGAACCGCAGGTATCGGGCGGCTTCGAAATGCGCCGCGGCCGTATCATCATTCTGACCAAACGTCTCGATTTCACCGAGGGCGATATCACTTTCGGCGGCGGCCTGATCCCGGTCCTCAACATGTCGGCCGACACGACATCCGGCTCCACGACGATCACAGTCGGTGTAACCGGAATGGCCGACGACCCGACGATCGCCTTCTCGTCCTCCCCGGCCTTGCCGCAGGATGAAGTTCTGGCACAGCTGATCTTCGGCCAATCCATGTCGCGGTTGTCGCCGCTGCAGATCGCCCAGCTGGCGGACGCCGTGAGCCAGCTTGCCGGCGGCGGCTCGACCTCGCTTCTGCAGACGTTGCGCAGCAATCTCGGCGTCGATGATCTGGACGTCAACACCGATGCAACCGGCCAGACAACCGTTTCGGTTGGCCGTTACATCAACAACCGCACCTATCTTCAGGTAGAACAGGGCGGCGAAGGTGGGGCGCAGGCGACGATCAATCTCGATGTCGGCCGCGGCGTGAAGCTCAAAGCAGGAGCCGGCACCGAGGGCGGCAAGGCCGGTATCTTCTACGAGAAAGAATATTAAGGCCTTAGCCTCTAGACCGCGATTTTGCGTTCTATGATTTATGTTTGAGAAATAATCCTCGATTAAAGTCGGCATCGCGCAATCTGAGATTCGCCGTGCTTCGGCGCCGGATTGCGACGTGATGGGATTTGCACCTGAATTCGTCAGGCGCGGTGACCACCATGCGGGCAACGGACAGCTGGGGCATTTCTGATGGCGACCACGATCAATTCCACCATGTATAACGGCGAAATGCTTGAGATCATCGCCTTCCGTCTTCACGATCAGGAATTCTGCGTCAAGACGACGACGATCCGCGAAATCCGCGGCTGGGCACCGTCCACGCCCCTCCCACATGCACCGAAGGACGTCATCGGCGTCATGAACCTGCGCGGCTCGGTCATTCCGATCATCGATCTCGCCTACAAGCTCGGCATGAAGAGCACTGTTGCCAACGAGCGCAGCGCGATCGTCGTCGCCGAAGTACACAACATGGTCATCGGCATGCTCGTTGACCGCGTCTCCGACATCCTCACCATTCCCTCGAGCCAGGTTCAGCCGGTTCCGGAAGTCTCCGCCTCCTTCGATAAGTCCTTCTCCGAAGGGATCATCGCCAACGAGCACGGCATGATCTGCTTCCTGAACCTCGCCAAGATGTTCAAGGGCACCGAGATGGAAGATATTGCCGCCTGAGGCAAGCTTTCACAGCAAAACCAAGTCAAAGAGCCGCGAAAATGCGGCTCTTATTTTTCCTGGCTAATAATTGTAGTTTTAATAAAGGTCGCATTAATTTTTTGATGTCCTAATATAAGTGGAAGTTCAGCGCGTTGTCTGAAAGCGCAACCTCCATTGACTATATGGCAGTAGCCGCCACAAGGTTACGTCTGAGGGACACTCAATGCTGGGACTGGGCAAGACGGCAGGTGCGCTGGACACTCTCGCCGCGATATCGCGATCGCAAGCAGTCATCGAATTCGATCTTGGCGGAAACATCCTAAACGCCAATCCCAATTTCTGCGAAGCGCTGGGTTATTCGCTTGCAGAGATCAAGGGAAAACACCACCGCATCTTCTGCGAAGCGGACTATGTGACGTCGGCCGAATACAAGGCTTTCTGGGCCAATCTTGCAGCCGGAAATTTCGACGCTAAAGAATATAAGCGGATCACCAAGTCCGGCCGCGAGATCTGGATCCAGGCCTCCTACAACCCTGTTTCGCGCGGCGGCAAGCCCTACAAGGTCATCAAGCTCGCAACCGACATAACCGCAGCGAAGATCAAGGCAACCGAAGACGCCGCCAAGCTTTCCGCCATCAGCCGCTCGCAGGCTGTCATCGAATTTCTCCCAGATGGCACGATCCTGGAGGCAAACGAAAACTTCTGCGCCGGCCTCGGTTACGACCTGTCGGAGATCAAGGGCAAGCATCACCGGATGTTCTGCGAACCCGGCTACGCCGCATCACAGGACTACGCGGAATTCTGGCCGCGCCTCGCCAATGGAGAATTCATTGCCGATGAATTCGTCCGTTACGGCAAGGGTGGTAAGGAGATCTGGATCCAGGCGGCCTATAATCCTATCACCGACCTGAACGGCAAGGTGTGCAAGGTGGTGAAATTCGCCACCGACGTGACCCCACGCATGAGCGCGATCGGCATGCTCGGCACGGGTCTTCGCGATCTGGCTGACGGCAAGCTCGATCAATCGATCGAAACCCGCTTCGTGCCCAGCATGGAATCGACCCGCCAGGATTTCAACTCGGTCGCCGCCAAGCTGCGCGACGCGATGAAGGTCGTCTCGCAGAACGCTTCCGGCATCGCCTCTGCATCGAGTGAAATCCGCGACGCGTCTCAAGAACTGGCAAAACGCACCGAGCAGCAGGCCGCATCGCTGGAGGAAGCTGCAGCGGCGCTGGAAGAAATCACCCGCACGGTCGGCGATTCCAGTCATCGCGCCGAAGAAGCCGGGCGGCTTGTCACCAACACCCGCCAGAATGCCGAACAGTCCGGCCTTGTCGTCCAGCAGGCAATCGCCGCCATGGATGAGATTGCCAAGTCATCCAATGAGATCACCAACATTATCGGTGTCATCGACGACATCGCCTTCCAGACCAATCTCCTGGCGCTCAATGCCGGCGTCGAGGCCGCCCGCGCAGGCGAGGCCGGCAAGGGATTTGCGGTCGTCGCCCAGGAAGTCCGTGAGCTGGCGCAACGCTCCGCCAAGGCCGCCAAGGAAATCAAGACGCTGATCAACACCTCCAGCCATCAGGTCTCCGGCGGTGTCGAGCTTGTCGGACGTACGGGAGGCTCATTGCGCGATATTCTCGGTCAGGTCGCGAGCATCCACGACAACGTCTCTGCCATTGTCGAAGCCTCCCGCGAACAGGCATCGAGCCTCCGCGAGATCAGTCAGGCGGTGAACCATATGGATCAAGCGACGCAGCAGAATGCCGCCATGGTGGAAGAGACGACCGCGGCCAGCCACTCGCTGGCAAGCGAGGCTAAGAGCCTGCGCGAACTTCTGATGCAGTTCGATATCGGTGAAGGCACGCGGCTCGCATCCCGACCGGCCGCCCATAGCGCTCCTCAAACCTCACATTTCGGCACGGCCCCGTTGCGAATGGCGCATGCCAATCTCAAGAAGGCAGCCGGCTGGGAAGATTTCTGAGCAGAAACGGAAAAAGGGAGGCCGATCCGGCCTCCCTCACGATCTCAGCCCTTCGGCTCGAAAGGAGCCGGACGCCGGCCCACACCCTGCCGCTCCAGCATCCAGCCCGGATATTCCGGCATCAGCGCGCTGACTTCGTCGAGCTTTTTCATGTCTTCGGCATCGAGCTTGACCGAAACGGCCTTCAGGTTTTCATCCAGTTGCTCGATCCTCTTCGCACCGATGATGACGCTGGTGACGAAAGGCTTGGCAAGGATATAGGCAAGCGCCACCGCGGCCACGCTCGTTTCATGCCTGGCCGCAATCTCCCGCATGGCCGCAACGCAGGCCCAGGCACGGTAATTGTCCACCGGCGGGAAATCGAATTCCTGACGCCGCCCCTCGCCATTGCCGGGCGCCCCGGGACCGTATTTGCCTGAAAGCAGACCACCGGCGAGCGGCGACCATACCATGAGGCCGAGCTTTTCCTCCTGCATCAACGGCACGATCTCACGCTCCAGGTCACGGCCGGCAATCGAATAATAGGCCTGCACCGTTTCGAACCGGGAGAAACCTCGCCGTTCCGAAATGCCGAGCGCCTTGGCAATCCGCCACGCTGCCCAGTTGGAAAGCCCGATATAGCGAACGAGCCCGCGTGAAACGAGATCGTCGAGCGCTCTCAACGTCTCGTCAATCGGCGTGACAGTATCCGTGCCATGGATCTGGTAGAGATCGATATGATCGACCTGCAGCCGCTCGAGGCTTTTCTCGACCGAATCCATGATATGCCCGCGCGAGGCCCCACGGTCGTTGGGCTTGTCGCCCATCTGGCCTAGAAATTTGGTTGCGATCACGATGTCCTTGCGGGCAACGCCCACATTGCGGATGGCCTGACCGAGAATCCGTTCCGAAGTGCCGAAGGAATAGACATCCGCCGTATCAACGAAATTGACCCCAGCTTTGATCGAACGGTCGAGAATCTGGTCGGCCGCATCCTGATCGACGCCGGCGATCTTGCCCCACAGGGCTGCATTGTCGGCCTCGCCGAAGGTCATCGTGCCGAGGCACAGTTCGGATACGAACAGCCCTGTATTGCCCAATTGATTGTATCGCATGAACGGCTCCATCTGGGAGATATGCTATGTGAAATGAGAAGATGCCCCGGCCGCAGGACTGCGCAATCCGCGAAAGGCACGGCGCATCAATAACCGACATTGATCGGTTTGGCAAGATAAACGGAGGCATCTCCGTTTATAAAAATTGCCCTGCCGCTGACATCAGGCCAGAGGCATCACGCGACGTCGGCGACAGATCCCGTGCCGATGCGCTCCGCACCGGCAAATATCTCGAAATCCTCACCGCGCGTCAGCGCCACGAGCGTCATGCCGGCTTCTTCCGCGGTACGAATGGCAAGCGCTGTCGGTGCCGAGATCGCCACGAGCGTCGAGCTTCCAAGGATTGCCGTCTTCTGCACCATCTCCACGGAGATACGGCTGGTGACGACGACGATGCCCTGACCACCCTCTCGCCCAGCGCGGATCACCGCTCCGGCAAGCTTGTCGAGCGCATTATGCCGGCCGACATCCTCGCGCACAGCGATCAATCCCTCGCCGGGAATGAAAAAACCTGCTCCGTGAACCGCATGTGTCTCGGCATGCAAAGGCTGCGCGCCGTTCAAAGCTGCCATCGCTGCAGTAATGTCTTCAGGCGTCAGTACCACCCCAACATCACGGACATCCGGAACGACCCGCATGGCCTGCTCGATCGACTCGATGCCGCAGAGCCCGCAGCCAACAGGCCCGGCCATATGCCGCCGCCGGGCGCGCAGCGCGTCCTCCTTGTTTTCCGCAAGCCGCACCTGCACGTCGAGGCCCTGGCCCTCGTCCAGAACCGCGACCTCCTCGATCTCGGCCATTGAAGCGATGATACCTTCCGTCAGGCTGAAACCGATGGCGAAGTCTTCCAGATCCGCCGGTGTGCCCATCATGACGGCATGGGTGGAGCCACCATAGGAAAAGGCGATCGGCACTTCCGCAGGCACCACACGCGAGCCTGCACGGACCACGCCATTCCGGCGAATGATCTCCTGCGCCACGATCGTCGTCCTGAAGCCGGTCATGACCTCTCCTCGATTGCCTCATCTATTTACGTTCGGTGCCACCACTACCACGTAGTGCTTCCGTAATCGATCGCCAGTCGCATACTGCCGATCGTGGATCCTCGAAAACTATATCTCTGCCATGTCCCTGCCGAGGCCCCTCGCCTCATGCAGCAGAGCGGAGACTAGGGGAGTAAACGGCTCCCGATACGGCGCGACCAGCCCCACCATGTGTTTCGCTTCCGGCTCCACAATTGGGATCATGCGGAGGCTCTGCGTGAAGCCGAAGGATTTTGCGACATTGCGCGGCATGATGCTGGCCCAGCGCCCGGTCGCCACATGCGATAGCAGCACCACCATCGAATTCGATTCCAGCATCGGCGTGATCGACACGCCTGCATTGGAAAGATGCTGGTTGATAATCCGCCGGTTCTGCATGTCCGGCGTCAGCAGGCACAGCCGCAGATCCGCCATCTCGGCCCACCTCACACTCTCCCGGTCCGCGAGAGGCGTCCCTTCAGCCGTAACAAGCGTATAATTTTCCGAATAGAGCGGAACGCTGGTCACGCGCCCGAGCGGCTCGTTGTCCAGATAGGTAATCCCGGCATCGATCTCGAAATCGTCGAGCTGCGACAGAACCTGCAGCGAATTGCGCGAAACGATCGAAAAGGTCACGTTCGGATGTTTCTGCTGAAACGGCTCCGTCAGCCGCGGCACCATGGCAAGCGCGGTGGGAATGACGGCAAGCCGGATATGTCCCGCCAGCCCCTTCTTCGCCGCCCGCATTTCCTCGCGCATCGTCCGGGCATCGCCGACGATACGTTTGGCCCATTCAAGAACCCGCTGCCCTTCAGGCGTCAGCCCCTGAAAGCGGGACCCGCGCACCACGAGCTGAACACCGAGCTGTTCCTCCAGCTGGCGAATGGCGGCCGACAACGAAGGCTGGGCAATGCCGCACTCCTCGGCAGCCCGCCCGAAATGACCTTCCCGCGCCAGAACGATGAAGAATTCCAGCTTGTCGATCATCGCGGCACCGCAAAAGATTTGAGGGAATAGGCGGCATCTGATGGCAGCTGGCCCTCGATGGAACGCCACGCTTCGGCAACGCCGACGTAATCTTCGGCATTTCGGCGCAGGAAACCGATGAGCAGAAGTTCGCGGCGAAGCGAAGGGGAAAGCATTTTAACTGCCTCTTCGAACGCACTGGCAAGACCGTCGGTCGCCACATCCGGCAACGCGCTGATCAACGCCATTCCCGGCGTCGGGCGCGTGCAACCAATCACTTCTACGGCATCAGCTTCCGGCATGTAGCGCTTCGCCAGGGTGAAGGAGACGACATCGATCGCCGCAAGCTCCGCCTCACCGTTCGCCACGGCCTTGATCGAGGCGCGATGCGCACCGGATGCGCGAACATTCACCTCGTTCATATCCACGCCGGCCGCCACGAGCGACAGCATCAGCGTTGCAAAGCCGGACTGGGAACTGAACTCGTTGATCACGACAGGCCCGCGAAACCTCTCAAGTTCCGTGGACCTGCCCTTCGGCACGATCAGCACGCTGTAATAACAGCCGGGCGCGCAGCCGATATCGTAGGTGGGAGATCCGATCAGCCGGACATGGCGATTAAGATCCATGGCAAAGGGAAGCGCACATGTCTGTCCGAAGACAAGATCGGGAGAATGCCACATCCCGGCCAGATCATCCTGCCGCGTCAAAGCTTCAGGCGCATCAATGCCCCGGCGCAACAGACAGCCCCTGAGCAAAGTCCAGAACTCGTCCGTGGCCGCCGAAATTTCCGGCCAGTCATACATGGGTAGGCCTGCAAGCATCTCGTCCTCGACATCGTCAGGACAAGTTCTATCTCTTCCTGCTCGAACCTGCCAACAGGCAAATCCGGCAGTACCTGCAGGCCACACCTGTTTCGACAAAGCCTCAGATATGCAGGGAGTCGGAAAGCTCCTTGAGCATCTGAGCGCTGCGTGTCAGCGCCTGCTGCTCGGACGGTTCGAGATCCGGCAACAAATCAGCCGTGACGCCACGGGCGCCAACGACACGCGGCAGGGAGAGCGTCACATTGTCGACGCCAGCGACATGGTCCGTATGGATCGAGACGGAAAGCACCGACCCCTCGTCCCGCGTGATCGCTCGGACGATCCGGGCAATGCCGGCCCCGATGCCGTAATAGGTTGCCCCCTTGCCTTCGATGATCTTGTAGGCGGCATTGCGCACGTCGTGGTCGATCGCCTTGCGGACATCCTCGGTGATCGGCTTGCCGAGTTGCGCGGCAAACGAGATGAGATCGGCCGAACCGGCAACCGCACCGGACCATGCGAGCACTTCGCTGTCCCCATGTTCGCCGATCACAAAGGCCGGAATGGACTGCGGCGAGATTTCGATATGACGGGCAAGCAGGCTGCGGAACCGCGCCGTATCGAGGATCGTGCCCGACCCGATCACCCGGTTGCGCGGCAGGCCGGAAATCTTTGCCGCGATGTGGGTGATGACATCGACGGGATTGGCCGCGACCAGCAGGATAGGATCGGGCACGACCGCCAGAATCTCGCTGACGATACTGCGAATGACGACGGCATTGCGTTCCAGAAGCTCGAGCCGTCCCTCGCCCGGACGCTGCCCGACCCCGGCGGAAAGAACCACGATCCCGGCCCCGGCGAGATCCGCATAACCGCCAGCCCTCACCCGCGTGGCAGACATGAACGGTACGGCATGGGAAATATCCTCGGCCTGCGCCACCGCAAGCGCCTCGTTCTTGTCCACGAAAACGATCTCATTGGCATAACCGGCAATCGCAAGCGCGAAGCCCGCCGAACTGCCCACCATGCCCGCACCGACAATACCGATCTTCATCGCAATCACTCCATGAAATGCACCAACCATAGCAGGTCGGCATCACGGCGCCATGGCGAAATCAGCCGATCCGTGTGGCGCAAAGACGCTCCTCGTCCAGCACCACGCCAAGGCCCGGCGCATCGCCCAGCTCCAGCCAGCCGTCGTGGTGCCTGAGCGGCGAGACCATCGGATAATCCCGCCGCGCCTCGCTCCACTCGGGATTGTCGTAAGGGTATTCGAGAAACGGCGCATCGCCCGCACCTGCCGTCAGATGCGCATTGGCGAGGACTCCGATCCCGTTCGTCCAGCTATGGGGCGTGAACATCACGCCCGCCTCGCGCGCCTGGTAGACCAGCCGCCGGCAACCGGTAATGCCGCCCACCAGTGCCACATCCGGCTGGATCACATCGAAGGCGCGTTCCTCGATGATGTCGCGAAACTCGTAAAGCTCACGAGTCATCTCGCCACCTGCGATCCTGACAGACGTCGCCTCCTTCAAAGCCTGCATCCCCTTTCTGTCGGAACGGAACAGCGGTTCCTCCATCCAGTAGACGCCGAGCCTTTCCAGTTCCTTCGCCACGGCGAGCGCATCCTTGAAGCTCCAGGGCAAGGTCGTATCCCAGGGCATCCGCCAGCCTTGGTTACAGTCGACCATCAGCTCCAGCCTTGTCGCCACGCGTGCCCTTATCGCCTCCAGCGCCTTGACGTCATCACGCCAACTGCTCCGCCCACCCGCCGAAGACGAAAAGCGCACCTTCATCGCCGGAAACCCTTCGTCGATATAACGCTCCGCCTGATCGGCCATCGCTGCAGGGTCGCGCAGCACGCCGGATGACGCATAAAGCCTCACCCTGTCCGCCCGTCCGCCAAGCATCCGCCAAACAGGCTCACCGGTGATCTTGCCGGAAAGATCCCACAGCGCCAGATCCAGTGGCCAGCAGCGGCCATAATGAAAGTTGATATGCGACAGCACCTCGTAATGCCGCTCCAGATGCCTTGGATCCTGACCGATAAACAGGTCTTCATGCCCCTCGAACCCTTTCATCAGGTCGCCCGAACCGATCCCCTCACGACCCTCATCATCCCTCACCCTGACGATCGTCGCATCGAAATGCCCTCGCGCGCGCCCATCCCAGCTCGCCTTGAATGGCGGATCGAGAGGGAGACGGTGATGGGTGATCTCGATGGATGTGATGCGGGGCATATGGTCCTCTCTCACTTCAGACTAGGCGTCTCTCGGCTGCTTGTGTTTGGATCCTCGGGTCAAGCCCGAGGATGACGAGTTTGTGGTTGGCGGCAAATCTCAAACGCTACCATTGCGGTTTGTGGAGCGTTTTATTTGGTGACCCATGGCACTCACTTTCAGCCGTCATCCTCGGGCTTGACCCGAGGATTCGCACACAAGCCGGTCGCCCTTCACCATCAGCATGTACCCACAGGCGATCGAGAAAACCTCACCCGAACTGCTGCCAGATCGTCTTGTAGTCGCAATACTTGTCAACCGCATGCACCGAGCGATCCCGCCCGAAACCGGACTGTTTGAAGCCGCCGAACGGTGTCGAGAAATTCGACATGTCATAGCTATTGATCCAAATCGTACCGGCATGCAGCGCCTCGGAAAAACGATGTGCCCGGTCCATGTCTTTCGTGAACACGGCGCCTGCCAGCCCGTAGATCGTATCATTGGCAAGTCTTAGCGCCTCTTCCTCCGTATCGAAGGGGATCGCCGCCAGAACCGGCCCAAAAATCTCCTGCCGCGCAAGGCTCATGTCGTTGGTCATATCGACGAACACGCCGGGCGAAACATAATAACCGCCGGTTTCCGACATCACCTGCTCGGCCCCGAAGGCACGTCGTGCACCGTCCTTCTCGCCATCGGCGATCATGCCGAGCACTTTCCGCATATGGGCTTCCTCGATCAGCGCGCCGATCTGCGCCGACGGCTCGAACGGATGTGCCAGCGCGATATCGCTCTTCGTCACCGCCTCGATCTTCTCGATCAGTCTCTCCTGTACCGAACGCTGCACCAGAAGCCGTGTCGAGGCATGGCAGGTCTCGCCTGAATTGTAGAAACAGCCCCAGGCGACGGCCGAGGCCGCCGCATCGAGATCAGCATCTTCAAACACGACGAGTGGCGACTTGCCGCCGAGCTCCAGCGCCACGCGCTTGACGTTGGATTGCGCCGCATAGCCCATGATCAGCTTGCCCACCTCCGTCGAGCCGGTAAAGGCGATCATGTCGACATCCATATGCAGCGCCAGCGGCTTGCCCGCCTCCTCGCCGTAGCCGGTCACGACATTGAAGACACCGGCTGGAAGCCCCGCTTCAAGCGCCAGCGCCGCCAGCCGGATGGCCGAAAGCGACGATTGCTCTGCCGGCTTCAGTACCACCGAATTGCCGGCAGCAATCGCCGGCCCGAGCTTCCACGCATCGATGATCATCGGATAGTTCCACGGTGTAATCACCCCGATCACCCCGAGCGGCACCTTGCGCACCAGAGCCCGGGCATTCGGCCCTGTCGGCGCGATCTCGTCATAGAGCTTGTCGATCATTTCCGCATAGAACTGGATGCCGCCGGCGCAGAGCCGGACGTCGACATTGAGCGACGCCAGCACCGGCTTGCCGACATCCAGCGTCTCCAGCATCGCCAGTTCTTGCGCATGAGCGCGGATCAACTCCGCCCATTTCAGCATGATTCGCTTCTTCTCCAGCGGCTCCTGTCTCCGCCAGATACCACTCTCGAAGGCAGCTCGCGCGGAAGCCACGGCAAGATTGATATCACCCACTCCACCGCGTGCCAAAACCGCACCCGGTTTGCCGTCCATCGGCCGCTTACGGATGAATGTCTCACCAGACAGCGCATCGCGACACTCACCGTCGATGAAATGCCGGCCCTCCAGCTTGAGATCGGAGAGAGCGTTTTCCCAGTATTCACGGCTGTAGGTCTTTGTCATCGCAGCACCTCGTCAAAGCGTTTTCGGCAGCGTCATGATCTTCGCCGCAAAGGCATCGATATCGACATCCGTGACCTCTCGAATGGTAGAGCGCCGCATCGGCTGGTTTTCGGGCGCCCGCATCTCCGCAGCCAAGTCTTGCGCAGAGAAAGCATCGAACGCCTTCGGCAAGGCGCGCTCGATACCACAGCGATCCATCAGCCCGGAGACAAAGGCCGAAAGTTGGGTAGCACCGGATAGCCCGATGGCCCGCGCTGCATCGTTGAGATCGGCCGTATCTTTTGCGACCAACCACGGCAGCGTCGCCTCGAAGCCAAGCGCGGTCGCCAGCCCATGATGCACGGCGCCAAGCCCCGCCAGTGCATGGCTGATGTTGTGAGCGATCGCCGTGCCGCAATTGTCGATGGCGATGCCGGCATAACAGGACCCGAGCAGCACCTTGCCCCGCGCCTCCAGATTGCCAGGCGCTTTGACCGCCGCTTCCAGCGAGCCTGCAACCAGCCGCAACGCCTCGTGCGCATAGAGCTTTGCTCCGGCATGGCCCCATGCGGGAGAGTTGCGGTTGGTCGCGGCCTCGAAAGCGTGAATGAAGGCATCCATGCCGCACCATGCAGTCAGGTTCGGCGGCAGCGAGATCGTCAGTTCGGGATCGAGCAGCACCAGATCCGCCTTGGTTTCCGGCCCCCAGATCCAGAGTTTTCTCCCCTCCGGCCCGGCAAAGATATTGGTGGCGGATGTCTCCGATCCTGTCCCGGCCGTTGTCGGCACCATGATCTTCTTCAGCGGCTTCTTCGGCAAGGGATTGGCAGCCAGCGCATAAAACATCGGGTCCTCGCCCGAGGCGGCACAACAGGCCGCCACCTTGGCAATATCGAGCGCCGAACCACCACCGACGCCGATCACCATGTCGGCTCCCCTCGCCATCTCGCTGGCGGCTCTGAGATGCTGAAGCTTCGGTTCACCGGAGAAATCGGAATAAAGCCGCGGCTCGATTCCGGCCTCCAGCAGTCCCCTTGCAAGGTCCTTCGCCTGACCTCTCGCAGCGAGAAAGCCGTCCATGACGATAAGGGCAGCACGTGTGCCCTCGAAGTTTTTGACCATATCCGCCAGGCTGCCGAAAATGCCGGCCCCGAAGCGGATATCGGGAATGAAGGAGGTGGAGAACTGCATGGCGGCCCGCGATGGTGAAACGAACGTCAATACTCTGCATCACAATCTCAGCTATTCAAATCCGTCGAAATCTCGGCATATTTGATGATCTGGGATCATGGAGGAATAGATGCTGGACCGCATACCGCTGGAGGCTTTCCGGGTTTATGACGCCGCCTGCCGGTTCATGAACTTTTCCCGAGCCGGCCGTGAACTGCACATAACCCAGGCCGCAGTCAGTCGCCGTATTCAGGGTCTTGAGGAACAGCTCGGAGCAAAGCTCTTCACCCGCCGCGGCCGCAACCTTGCCCTCACGTCGGAAGGCGAACGGTTGGCCCAGCGGGTTCGCGCCACGCTTGAATATCTGGAAGAAAGCCTCGAGCCCTTTCGCGGCGGTGGCTTTGAGACCATCTCGATTGCCGCAAGTGGCTCGGTCTCGCATCTCTGGCTCGCCAAGCGTCTCAAGGATTTCGACAACGGCAATCCGTCCGTTTCCGTAAGGCTGCTGACCACGGACGCCCCTTCCGAACTTGCCTCGGAGGCCAACGATCTCGTCATTCTCTATTCCACCGGCGAGCACCCACGCTGGAACCTGACGCCGCTGATGAAGGAAGTGCTGGTGCCGGTCGCCTCGCCGGATTTTATTCAAAGAAATGGCCTCAACCCGGCCTTGATCCGGCCCGACGAGATCGCCCGTCTCGACCTGATCGATTACGAGCGCTTCAACGCACACTGGATTTCCTTCCGCCAATGGTTTGCGCGGCTCGCCATTCCGCCCAAGGCGCGTATTGCGCCCCGACTTTCCTTTTCCACCTATTCGCTTGCGGTTGATGCGGCTTTGCGAGGAGAAGGCATCACGCTCGGCAGCACCGGCCTCATTGCCGATGAATTGGCTTCAGCTACACTCATCGAGCTTGGAACGCATCGCCTCGACACTGGCTACGGCTACCACCTCGGCACCCCGCGTTATCGCTCGCTGACGCCAGGCGCGATACGGCTGCATCAGCATCTGTTATCGGGAATATAGACAGAAAGTGGCTATAGTTGACGAGCGGCCCCGCTCCACGTCGTCATCCTCGGGCTTGTCCCGAGGATCTACTGTCGCTTCAGCTCCCGTTAGGTTTCGGATTTGGCGATCTGGTTAGATCCTCGGGACGAGCCCGGGCATGACGGCGAGAGACCTTAAAACGCAAAAAGCGGCCCGCAAGGACCGCCTTTCAAACTGCGATGTCGCGCAAATTACGCGGCGACAACGATACCGTTCAGCTGCGTCAGGTCCGTCAGGAACTGCTCGAGACGGGTCTTGTGCTCATCGCCCGTCGCTTTGCCGATCTCGGCCTGCGTGGTTTCGATGCGGCTCTGCAGCGTGTCGACCGTCAGTTCGGCAGCAGGGATGGCGCCATCTGCCAGCAGCGTGCAGCTATCCGGCAGGATGTCGGCAAAACCGCCAAACACGACGTATTTGTTGACCTGTCCCGAAGCGAGTTTCACCGAAACCACGCCCGGCTTGATGGTCGTCATCGTCGGCGCGTGGCTTGCAAGCACCGTCATTTCGCCAAGCGTCGCCGGGATCACCACTTCGGATACTTTTTCCGAAACGAGCAGGCGCTCGGGCGAAACCAGTTCAAAATTGAAAGCGTCGGCCATGAAGGTCCACTTCCCCTAATTCCCACGTCGATGAATATCTTTACGTGGGCTTGCGTGTCTTATGCAGGAATGACGCGCCGAAATATCCGGCGCGCCGTTACAATTTCCAATTAAGCGGCTTCAGCCAGCTTCTTGGCCTTTTCGATCGCTTCTTCGATCGAGCCAACCATGTAGAATGCAGCTTCCGGCAGGTGGTCGTAGTCGCCGTTGACGAGCCCCTTGAAGCCCTTGATCGTGTCTTCGAGAGCAACCAGCTTGCCCGGCGAACCGGTGAAGACTTCGGCAACGAAGAACGGCTGGCTCAAGAAGCGCTCGATCTTGCGGGCGCGGGCAACGGTCATCTTGTCCTCTTCGGACAGTTCGTCCATGCCGAGGATGGCGATGATGTCCTGCAGCGACTTGTAGCGCTGCAGCGTCGTCTGAACCTTACGGGCGATCTCGTAATGCTCTTCGCCCACAACCAGCGGGTCGAGCATGCGCGAGGTCGAGTCGAGCGGGTCGACGGCCGGGTAGATACCCTTTTCAGCGATCGAACGCGACAGAACCGTCGTTGCGTCCAGGTGGGCGAACGAGGTTGCCGGTGCCGGGTCGGTCAAGTCGTCGGCGGGAACGTAGATGGCCTGAACCGAGGTAATAGAACCGGTCGTTGTCGTGGTGATGCGTTCCTGCATCTGACCCATGTCGGTAGCAAGCGTCGGCTGATAACCAACGGCCGAAGGAATACGGCCGAGAAGAGCCGACACTTCCGAACCAGCCTGGGTGAAGCGGAAGATGTTGTCCACGAAGAACAGAACGTCCTGGCCCTTGTCGCGGAAATCTTCAGCGATCGTCAGACCGGTCAGAGCAACGCGTGCACGTGCGCCCGGCGGTTCGTTCATCTGGCCGTACACCAGCGCAGCCTTGGAGCCTTCGCCGCCGCCGTGCTTGTTGACGCCCGATTCGATCATTTCGTGGTAAAGGTCGTTACCTTCACGGGTACGCTCGCCAACGCCGGCGAATACGGAGTAACCGCCGTGAGCCTTGGCCACGTTGTTGATCAGTTCCATGATGAGAACGGTCTTGCCAACGCCGGCGCCGCCGAACAGGCCGATCTTACCGCCCTTTGCGTAAGGAGCGAGAAGGTCGACGACCTTGATGCCGGTGACCAGGATCTGGCCTTCTGTCGACTGCTCGACATAGGAAGGAGCTTCCTGGTGGATGGCGCGCAGCGTAGAGCGGTCCAGCGGACCAGCTTCGTCAACCGGCTCGCCGATGACGTTCATGATACGGCCGAGCGTCTGATCGCCAACCGGAACCGAGATCGGAGCGCCCGTGTCGGTAACCTTCTGGCCGCGGACGAGACCTTCGGTCGAGTCCATCGCGATAGTGCGGACCTGGTTTTCACCAAGGTGCTGCGCGACTTCGAGAACCAGGCGGTTGCCGTTGTTCTCGGTCTCGAGTGCGTTGAGGATCGCCGGCAGTTCGCCGTCGAACGCGACGTCTACGACAGCGCCGATAACCTGGGTCACTTTGCCGAGGGACGAGCCCGTTGCGGTAGCCATGATTCTTACCCTCTTCTTTTCGGTCAGAGCGCTTCCGCGCCCGAAATGATTTCGATGAGTTCCTTGGTGATCTGTGCCTGGCGCTGACGGTTGTAGGACAGCGTCAGCTTGTTGATCATGTCACCAGCGTTGCGCGTTGCGTTGTCCATAGCGGACATCTGCGCACCGTAGAAGGAAGCGTTGTTTTCGAGCAGTGCCCGGAAAATCTGGACTGCGATGTTCTTCGGCAGCAGTTCTTCAAGGATCTCTTCTTCGCTCGGTTCGTATTCGTAGAACACAGGCGAAGCAGCGTCCGTAGCAGCCGCCTCGAACTTCGCGGGAATGATCTGCTGTGCGGTCGCGACCTGCGAGATCACCGACTGGAAGCGTGCAAAGAACAGCGTCGCAACGTCGAATTCACCAGCATTGAACATGTCCAGCACCTTGCCCGCGACTTCATCAGCCTGGACGAAACCGAGCTGCTTCACTTCGCGGAAGGTGATGTAGTGAACGATGTTGTCCTTGAACGAACGACGCAGAACGTCATTGCCCTTGCGGCCGACCGTCAGGATCTTGACTGTCTTGCCCTGCGCGATGAGCTTCAAGGCATGATCGCGCGCCAGACGAATGATCGAGGAGTTGAAACCGCCGGCAAGGCCGCGCTCGCCGGTGGCAACGACCAGGAGATGAACCTGATCCTTGCCTGTGCCGGAAAGCAGAAGCGGTGCACCCGCATTGCTGGCGTTGGCAGCCGAAAGGCTGGCCAATACCTTGTTCATCCGCTCTGCGTAAGGACGGGCGGCTTCGGCCGCTTCCTGCGCACGACGCAGCTTCGCCGCGGCGACCATTTTCATCGCCTTGGTGATCTTCTGCGTCGCCTTGACGGAGGCGATCCGGTTTTTCAGATCCTTAAGTGAAGGCATCCGTTATCGGTCCTTAAGCTAGATCCGTACGTTTAAGCGAAAGACTTCGAATAGGCGTCGAGCGCCGACTTGAGCTTCGCCTTCGTGTCGTCCGAGATCTGCTTCTCGGTGCGGATCGTGTCGAGAACTGCCTTGCCTTCCGAACGGAGGTAGGAGAGCAGACCCTGTTCGAACTTGCCGACATCGGAAACCGCGATCTTGTCGAGGTAACCGTTGACGCCTGCGAAGATCACGGCAACCTGTTCTTCCGTCTTGAGCGGCGAGAACTGCGGCTGCTTCAGGAGTTCCGTCAGACGTGCACCGCGGTTCAAGAGGCGCTGCGTCGAGGCATCGAGGTCGGAACCGAACTGCGCGAACGCGGCCATTTCACGATACTGGGCAAGCTCGCCCTTGATCGAACCGGCAACCTGCTTCATCGCCTTGACCTGAGCGGCCGAGCCAACACGGGAGACCGACAGACCGACGTTAACGGCCGGACGGATGCCCTGGTAGAACAGGTCGGTTTCGAGGAAGATCTGGCCGTCGGTGATCGAGATCACGTTGGTCGGAATGAAGGCCGAAACGTCGTTACCCTGGGTTTCGATGACCGGCAGAGCCGTCAACGAACCGGCGCCGCGCTCGTCGGAGAGCTTTGCTGCGCGCTCGAGGAGACGCGAGTGCAGATAGAAGACGTCGCCCGGATAAGCTTCGCGGCCCGGAGGACGACGCAGAAGCAGAGACATCTGACGGTAGGCGACGGCCTGCTTTGAAAGATCGTCATATGCGATCAGCGCGTGCTGGCTGTTGTCGCGGAAATATTCGCCCATGGCAGCACCGGCAAACGGTGCGAGATACTGCATCGGAGCCGGGTCCGAAGCGGTAGCAGCGATAACGATCGAGTAAGCCAGTGCGCCGCGCTCTTCGAGAACCTTGACGAACTGGGCAACAGTCGAACGCTTCTGGCCGATAGCAACGTACACGCAGAACAGCTTGTCGTTTTCCGGGCCGTTGTCGTGGATCGGCTTCTGGTTCAGGAACGCATCGAGAATGATGGCGGTCTTGCCGGTCTGGCGGTCGCCGATGACGAGCTCGCGCTGGCCGCGGCCAACCGGGATCAGGGCATCGATGGCCTTGAGGCCAGTCGACATCGGCTCATGAACCGACTTGCGCGGAATGATGCCGGGAGCCTTGACGTCGACGCGCGAACGACGGGTCGCGTTGATCGGGCCCTTGCCGTCGATCGGGTTGCCCAGCGCGTCAACGACGCGGCCAAGCAGTTCCGGACCAACCGGAACGTCAACGATGGCGCCGGTCCGCTTGACGGTGTCGCCTTCTTTGATCGAACGGTCGGAACCGAAGATAACCACGCCGACATTGTCGGATTCGAGGTTCAGAGCCATGCCCCGGATCCCGCCCGGAAACTCGACCATTTCACCAGCCTGCACGTTGTCGAGACCGTAGACGCGGGCGATGCCGTCACCAACGGAAAGAACCTGGCCGACTTCCGAAACTTCGGCATCCTGGCCGAAATTCTTGATCTGGTCCTTGAGAATTGCGGAAATTTCCGCTGCACGGATATCCATCAGCCGACCTCTTTCAATGCAAGCTTAAGGGTGGAAAGTTTGGTGCGAAGGGACGTATCGATTTGACGCGAGCCGACCTTGACGATGAGGCCGCCGAGGATCGACGGATCGATCGTAACGGCGATGGTTACGTCCTTGCCGGTTACGCCCTTCAGCGCCGACTTGAGTTCTTTTTCCTGCGTTGCAGTCAACGCATGAGCCGAAGTGACTTCGGCGGAAATTTCACCGCGATGCTCGGCAGCGATCGCGCGGTAGGCGCGGATCATGCCCGGCAGAGCGAAGAGGCGGCGATTGCCGGCCACAACTTTGAGGAAATTCAAAACGGTCACGGAAAGACCGGCTTTTACAGCAATGGCGCTGACCGCCTTCTGCTGCTCATCTGCAGAAAAGACCGGGCTCGCCACGAGGCGCCGCAAGTCTTCACTTTCGTCCATCATCGCTTGGAACCGATCAAGATCGGCACCGACAGGATCAATCGAACCGGTCTCCGATGCAAGCTCGAATAGCGACAGAGCGTAACGCTCCGCGACACCGGAAATAAGCGGGGATGTCTCGGCCACAGGCATAGTTTCCCTGAATTACACCCCAAGCACCAAGTCCGAAAATGACGATCGGACAAGACCTTGAAATTTATTGAATTTCCATCAGAACCCGCAGAGCCTCCGCTCGCCGTTTCCGACGTTCGCGGTTCGTCTAGCATAGGATGTAGGGACTCGCAACACGCCGAGACGCCGAAAAAGCCGCACCCACAAGGCGATGCAGAGATTATTTGCGGCTTTCGCCAGCAAATCCGGGCCATCGGCATTCGGGCGCGGCGATATGCGACATTAGATGTAGCCGAACACGTAGGCGAGCGGCGCGAGAGACAATACACCCTCAAGTAGAAAAAACGCAATATTCTGCGGCGTTACGCCGCGGTCCACGAAGATCGAAACCAGTCGGCCCAGCGCGCCAAGCGCAAGCACCACCCCGGTCGCCATATAGAACCATTCCTGCGCAAGCAGGATCGGCAATACGCCAAGACCTATATAGCGCGCGCCCGCGGCCCTGACCGAGCCGTAGCCTTCCGGCCTTACCTCTCCAACCTGGAAGGCGGAAAGTCGCAGGCAGGTGCCGGGAAACAGAAAGATCAGCAAGCCAAGCAGCGCCGTTACGGCACAGCCGACAAAAGCAATCTGTTCGTTCAGTTCAGTTGGGAAGTAGAGTTCCATGCCGTCGCACCCCTTCGAATCGCACTGATTCTAGCCAACAGGGTAAACAAGTTGCAAAGATTAGCGTCGCATCATGCAAACATCGCATTGCGCGAGAGCAAGTGGAGAGCGTCAGTCCGAAGGATTACAGGAAGCTCTGCGGGTCGACGTCGAGCTGAACCTGCACGGTTCCCCGCGCCTTGGGACCATTACCGAGCATCGTCTTCAGAAAAGCCTGCATGTCGGAATTCCGCCGCCCATGAACCAGCAGACGGAAGCGATACCGACCGCGAACCAGCGCGATCGGCGCTTCGGCCGGCCCGAGCACCGCAATGCCGGAAACATGTGGGGCCGCAGCACGCAACCCGCGGGCATGGTTTTCCGCGTCAGCCCGCGTATCGGCAGAAACGATCAGCGATGCCAGCCGCCCGAACGGCGGCAAAAGCGCCTTCTCACGCTCATTGATCTCGCGTTCGTAAAACGCGGTGGAATCACCCGAGACGATCGCCTGCATAACCGGATGCATGGGCTGGAATGTCTGGATCAAGCCGTGACTCTTCAAGCCCGTACGCCCGGCGCGCCCGGTCACCTGACTGAGCAGCTGGAATGTCCGCTCGGCCGCCCGCGGATCGCCGTTCGACAGGCCGAGATCCGCATCGACAATGCCGACCAGCGTCATCAGCGGAAAGTTGTGCCCCTTGGCGACAAGCTGCGTGCCGATGACGATATCGACATCCCCCTTGGCGATCGCTTCAAGCTCCAGCCGCATGCGCTTCACGCCGCCGAGAATGTCGGAAGACATGACGATCGTGCGCGCATCTGGAAAATGCTTCTCGACCTCTTCGGCAATGCGCTCAACGCCGGGACCGCACGCAACCAGATTATCGAACGTGCCGCATTCCGGGCAGGCTTCCGGCGTCGGTTGGTGATAGCCGCATTGATGGCATTGGATCTGGTTCCTGAACCGGTGCTCGACCAGCCAGCTCGAACATTGCGGGCACTGGAACCGGTGGCCGCAGACCCGGCAGAGCGTCAGCGGCGCATAACCGCGACGATTTAGGAACAGCAGCGACTGTTCTTTCTTTTCCAGCGTCCGCGCCATCGCCCTAAGCAGAAGCGGTGACAGGAATCCGCCGCGCTCGGGCGGATGCCGGCGCATGTCGATCAGGTGCAGGTCGGGCAAAGCCGCATCGCCGAAACGCGTCGGCAACTGCACGAGATTGTAGCGCCCCGACAATCCGTTGACCTGACTTTCCACCGATGGCGTGGCGGATACCAGCACGACCGGAAAATCGCCGATTCTGGCCCTTACCACCGCCATGTCGCGGGCATTGTAGAAAACACGATCCTCCTGCTTGTAAGCAGGGTCATGCTCTTCGTCGACAATGATGAGGCCAAGCTCTTCGAAGGGCAAAAACAGCGCGGAGCGGGCACCGGCAACCACCCTCACCTCACCCGTCACCACGCCGCGCCAGACCTTTTCGCGCATACGCGGGGAAAGATCGGAATGCCACTCGGCAGGCTTGGCCCCGAATCGCTGCTCGAAACGCTCAAGGAATGCGGGGGTCAACGCGATTTCGGGCAGAAGGATCATCACCTGCTTGCCGCGCCGCAAAGTCTCGGCCACGGCCTCGAAATAGACCTCCGTCTTGCCTGATCCGGTAACTCCATCGATCAGCGAAGCGGCAAACCCGCCCTCACGGATGGAGGCGACAATTTCCCGCGCAGCTTCCTTCTGCGGTCCCTCGATACGCGGCGCAATATAATCGGGCTCCGGTCGCGCCACGACAGGCGGCGGGGGCAGGAAGATCGTATCGAACATTCCCTGCTTGATCAGCCCGTCGATGACGCTGAGCGACACGCCGGCAGCATGCGCCATGCCGCTGCGGGTCCACGGCACGTCCTGCTCCTTTGCCAGATCGAGCACACGCGTTCTGGCCGGGGTCAGCCGATCCGGCTCGCCACCGAGATACCGCAGGCCCTCCACCATCGGCTCGGGATCAAGTGCGGCAGGCGCGCGGATCGCCATGCGGGCAACCAGGCCAGGCGGAGACAATGTATAGGCAGACACCCAATCGACGAAATCACGCATTTCCTTCGACAAAGGCGGGCAGTCGAACACGAGCGTGATCGGCCGAAGCTTTTTCGGATCGAGCCGTTCGTCGTTTTCACCGTCCCAGACGACACCGATAAGCTGCCGCGGCCCGACCGGCACCTGTACGACAGAACCCGGCTCGACATGCATGCCGTCCGGCACCGCATAACTATAGGCCCCCGGCACCGGCAAAGGCACCAGAATCGGCACGACGCGCACCGGCGTCCGCGACGGCAAAAGCGCGTCACCGAACAGCGAACCCATCATGTCAGCAGAATCCTTAGCCATGCGGCGCGACCATGACGAAAGACGGAACAAAAGTGAACAGTTCGATGAAGAAAATCACGCCGTGGCGGCAAGCGTCGGCACAGTCTGGAATTCGAAACGCGCATCGCCATCCCGGGCCAGGTCGAAAACCGTGTGGTTCTCCAGCGCCTTGGTCACCTCGGCCGGATCGCCCTCCAGCTCCTCCGGCTGGATCATGTGACCGACGGTAAAGTCGAACCGGTTGCCCTTCTTGTTGAGCAATTCATAAAACACCGTCATGTCACGCAATTCGGTCGACCACTTGGCGAACCAGTAGAACAGGCCGGAATTGCGCGCGGTGATATGGATCGGCAGAATCGGCAGATTGTATTTGCGTGCCAGGCTGACGGCAGATGTTTTCCATGGCCGCTCGTTCAGCTTTCCATTCGCCCAATAGGCGATGCGGCCGGACGGAAACAGCACCATCACCTTGCCGTCCTCGACCGCCTTGTTGGTCAGGACCAGCGTCTCGCGGGTCTTCAGCTTGCTCTTGTATTCGTCACGCCATTCGACCGGGATGATCATCTCGGCAAACCGCGGGTTGACGCGCACAGCATCGCGATTGGCAAACACCATCAGATCAGGCCGCTTTGCCTTCAACAGATCGAAGACCGCCACCCCATCGGCAATCCCGGTCGGGTGATTGCTGACCAGAATGAAACCGGCCTTTTCCGGAATACGCTCGACATGCTTGGCTTCGATTTGCAGTTTCAGCAGGTCGCTCATATATTCAAAACACTGGAAACCGCTTTTCGGCGCAACGTCGTCGGCGAATTCGATGGCTTTTCCGTAGCGCAGCAGCGTGTAGAGAAACGGCCGCATCACCGGCCAGAACGGGCTGCCGACAATCCGCTGGCCGCGTTCTCCGATCAGCGTATCGACGATATGCCCCGGCCGGCCACGGGAATTGAGTGTAATGGTCTCCGCGAATTGACTGAAGGTCGTCGAATTGTCACGGCGGGCCATACAAACTCCTTGCGCAGGGCAACCTTGTGGCAGCCCTGTATGATAAAACTTTGGCAGACAGCATCGGCTTAGTATTTCCGTAACGCTGTCGGTAGCAATCTGGTGCTCCTTTCCACCAAAATCAACGGTCGAGACGCTTGAACGAACTGCTGATCATCGCCGCGCCGGATCTCGCTGCCAAGCGCCACGAATGGCTGGAAAGCCTGAAAAGCGAGCGCCGGCTGTCGCCCAACACGCTCGATGCCTATGAGCGCGACACGCGGCAATTCCTTACCTTCCTGACCGGTCATCTCGCCGGCCCGCCGGCGATTTCCGACATCCACACGCTCCGCCCGGCAGACCTGCGTTCGTTTCTCGCCGCCCGTCGCCGTGATGGTTCAGGCTCCCGCTCGCTCGGCCGCCACCTTGCAGGCCTCCGTTCCTTCCTGAGCTACATGGAGCGTCAGGGACTGGTGAATGCCGCAGCCGCCGGCGCAATCCGTGCGCCAAAACAGCCGAAATCGCTCCCCAAGCCACTGAGCGACCGACAGGCGACAAGCCTCACCACGACCGAAACCCAGCTTCAGGATGAGCCCTGGATCGCCGCACGCGATGCCGCTGTCCTGGCGCTTCTCTATGGCTGTGGCCTGCGCATTTCCGAAGCACTCGGGCTTCTTCCCGGCGAGATCGAACCCGGCACGACAACGCTGCGCATCAAGGGCAAGGGCGGCAAGACCCGCATCGTGCCGCTTCTTGCCGTCGTGGCGGATGCCGTCACCCGCTACCGCGATATCTGCCCCTATCATCTGACCGACGAAAAGCCTCTCTTCCGTGGAGCGCGTGGCGGCCCGCTACAGCCGGCAATCATCCAGCGCCAGATGCAGAAATTGAGAAGCGCCTTTGGCCTGCCGGATACGGCAACGCCCCACGCGTTGCGCCACTCCTTCGCGACACATCTGCTTGCCGGCGGCGGCGACCTGCGCACCATCCAGGAACTGCTCGGCCATGCCAGCCTGTCGACGACGCAGGTCTATACCGGCGTCGATACCTCGCGCCTGCTTGAGGTTTATGACCGCGCCCATCCTCGCGCTTAAGGCCGGGGCCTGTGAACCAATCGGTAACCAATCCCGTTAAGCAACTGTCGAAGCCGCGATGATACGTTTTGGACCGATTAATCCGGATCCGTGACATGAATTCCTCATTCCTCGACAGCCCCCTTTTCGAACGCCTGCAGGGTTTTGCGCTCTGGCTGCTCGCATTGCTGCATGTCGCGGCCCTCGCCTCGCTGATCCTCATCCTCGGCATGTTGTCATCCGCCGATGCACAGGAAGAAGCCTGCCATGGCGTTAATCTCGTCGACGAGATGAGATCAGAAAATCCGGATGCTTATGCCAAGGCGCTTGCGGAAGCCGAAACGGTCCCGAACGCCAAGGGAATTTTCTGGAGAATAGAAAAGCCGGGCGTCGCCACCTCATATCTGCTCGGCACCATGCATGTCACCGATCCACGCGTCCTCAAAATGCCGCCCGGAGCCGACAAGGCGCTCGCCGATGCCAAGACTATTATCATCGAATCCAACGAGATCCTTGATGACAAAAAGGCCATGGCCGGCATTCTCGCCAAGCCGGAACTGACCATGCTGACCAACGGTAATACGATCGAAAAGCTGATGAAGCCGGATGATCTTGCCGTGCTCGAAGAAGGATTGAAGAAGCGCGGCGTTCCGCTGGCGACCGTCTCTCGCATGCAGCCCTGGATGCTGATGTCGCTTGTATCGCTGCCGGCCTGCGAACTCGCCCGCAAGGGAAACACCGCCTTTCTCGACAAGCGCATCGCACTCGATGCCGCAGCCGAGGGAAAACCGGTCAAAGGCCTGGAAACGCTCGCCGAACAGCTCACCGCCATGGCTTCTATCCCGACCGAGATGCATTTGAAGTCGCTTGTCGAAACGATCAAGCTCGGCCCGAAAATGGATGACGTTTTTGAGACGATGACGCAGCTCTATCTGACCGGCGAGATCGGCTTCACCATGCCTTTCCTCAAGCAGGTTGCGCCTGACGGCGGCGACAATGCCGGTTATGCCGAGTTTGAGGAACTGATCGTGACGAAGCGCAACCACCTCATGGCCGAACGCGCAGCACCTATCCTCGGCGAAGGCAACGTCTTCATGGCCGTCGGCGCCCTTCACCTGCCGGGCAAGGACGGCCTGGTGGAACTGCTGCGCAAACAGGGTTTCACGCTATCGAAAGCCGACTAGATACTTTTTGACGCTCGGCCCGGAGCAGTGAGATTTGGTCATTGCACCGGCTGGAAAACTCTACGATGGTTCGGAGCCTGAAAGCGATATTAACAGCTCTTTCGACGGTTCCCATGTTCGCACATATATTGCATCGTAGCCTTGTTTTCCTGGCCGCCAGTCTTTGCCTTCTTCTTGGCCTGTCCGCTATTGCCAACGCCGAGCCGGTATCATGCGGCGGGATCGATCTCCTCGCGAAAATGAAACGCGAGGACCGCAAGACTTACGACCAGATTCTTGCCGAAGGCCGCAAGATACCGAATGCGCGAGGCCTCTTCTGGAAGATCGAGAAACGCGGCTTCAAACCGTCCTACCTGTTCGGCACGATGCATGTGTCAGATCCGCGGGTGATCAAACTACCCCACACCGTCAAGAAGGCGCATCTCAAGGCCAAGGTCATTGTCCTGGAATCCGACCAGCTGCTGGAACTCGGCAAGGCCCACCTTCTGGCCTTCACCAAGCCGGATATGATGATGATGCCCGCTGGCAAGCGCATCGAAGATTTTCTGACTCCAGAGCAGCGCGGCGTCGTCGATACGGCCCTGACGGCGAGGGGCGCACCGCTTTCGGCAGTAAACTATCTGAGACCCTGGATGGTCACCAGCATCGTTGCCTCAGCCTGTGAGCAATCACGCGCCAAAGACAGAACACCGGTTCTGGATCAGCAGCTGGCACTTGATGCCATCGAGAACAACATACCCCTGAAAGGTCTGGAGACACTTGAGGAGCAATACGGCGCTCTGAACAAGATGTCGCTCGAAGCACAGGTAAAGAACCTCATCTCTGCTATCGCCCATCCCGAGCAGTTCGCGAACATCGATGAGACAATGCTCAGGCTCTATTTAAGCGGTGATATCAGGCCACTAGCACCGCTTTTGAGATGGCTTTCCCAAAACGACACGACGATGGCGGCTGACAGTTTCGCCGAATTCGAAGACGAGGTCATCACCCGGCGAAACCACACCATGGCGGACAGAGCCAAGCCATTCCTGCAGGACGGCAACGCCTTCATCGCCGTTGGTGCGCTTCATGTCCAAGGAGACGACGGCCTGGTCGAGCTATTCAGAAAACAGGGCTTCAAAGTCACGCCTGCGACCTGACCATCTGCGATCATGTCCAACTCCTCCGATGAGATCGAAGACGGTGTCTGTAGACTTGAGGCTGCCGAAATTCTAAATCACGTCCGCCCGCTCGTCATCCGGCGCAGGATATTGGTCTTCCAATAAAACTGATGCACGAGCACGCCGAGAATGTGCAGGCAGATAAGTACCCACAGGACCGTCTTCATCCAGCCGATATGGGCAAATGCCGCCATGCTGTTCTTGAAATAGAAGGCCCCGATCCCCGCAAGCGGCATGATGATGAACATCGCGTAGAGAGCCCAATGGGTGATCGTCGCAACGATGCGCGAAAAGGCTGGCTCTTCCGGCGGATGCGGCGGAGCACCCGTCGCGATGCGAAGACAGAGCCGTGTCAACGCCAGCGCCAGGATCGCGATCCCCACATAGGCATGGATATTCGCTGACGTCATGATGTCCGGCGGGATCGGCTTGTCGCCGAAATACAGTTCTCCGAATGCCGTCATCGCATCGGAAAACAGAAGATTGAACAGGATCAGCACGGCCATCAGCCAATGCAGGATGCGTTGCGGCACAGAGAATGCAGTCTTCATGTCCGTCACCTTCCTGAGTGAGCAATAGACATGAAGTTTAGGACGGATGCGCAAAAGAAAAAGGCGGGACCACAGTCCCGCCTTTCGCATTTCGAATATTCGGACCGATTACATATGGATCGGCTTGGCGAAGGTCGACAGGGCTGCTTCCTTGACGGCTTCCGACATGGTCGGATGCGCGTGGCAGGTACGGCCGAGGTCTTCCGAAGAACCGGAGAATTCCATCAGCACCGTGATTTCGTGGATCATCTCGCCGGCGCCGAAGCCGACGATATGGCCGCCGAGAACCCGGTCGGTTTCCTTGTCGGCAAGGATCTTGACGAAACCGTCGGTCGCCAGCATGGCGCGGGCGCGGCCGTTGGCGGTGAACGGGAACTTGCCGACCTTGTAGGCGACGCCTGCAGCCTTCAGTTCCTCTTCGGTCTTGCCGACAGAAGCGACTTCCGGCTGGGTGTAGACGACACCCGGAATGACATCATAGTTCACGTGACCATGCTGGCCGGAAAGGATTTCGGCGAGAGCAACGCCTTCGTCTTCCGCCTTGTGCGCCAGCATCGGGCCCTTGACCACGTCGCCGATCGCATAGATGCCGGCAACATTGGTCTTGAAGCCATGATCGATCTCGACCCGGCCACGGCTGTCGAGTGCGACGCCTGCAGCTTCCAGCCCGAGACCTTCGGTATAGGGCTTGCGGCCGGTGGAGATCAGCACCACGTCGGCTTCGACGGTGACGGCATCACCACCCTTGACCGGCTTATAGGTAACCTTGGCGCCGGTAGCAGTCTTTTCGACGGCCGTAACCTTTGCTTCGGTACGGATATCCATGCCCTGCTTGGCGATCATCCGCTGGAACTGCTTCGACACGTCGGCATCCATGGCGCCGAGCAGCTTGTCGAGATATTCGATCACGGTAACCTTGGAGCCGAGACGCATCCACACCGAACCGAGTTCCAGACCGATAACACCGCCGCCGACCACGATCATGTTCTGCGGAACCTTTTCCAGTGAAATCGCGCCGGTCGAGGACACTATGACCTTCTCGTCGATCTCGACATTGACGCCCGGAATGCCAGCAACGTCGGAACCGGTGGCGATGACGATGTTCTTCGTCTCCAGTTCCTGCACCTTGCCGTCTTCACCCGTAACGGAAACCTTACCAGCCGCAACGATCTTGCCGGTGCCGATAAAGCCGTCGATCTTGTTCTTCTTGAACAGGAAGGCGACGCCATCGGTGTTCGACTTGATGGTCGCATCCTTGTGGGCCATCATCTTGGTGAGGTTCAGCGTAGGCGCTGCAACTTCCACACCCAGCGTATCGACGCCATGGGCGACCTGGTGGAACATTTCCGAAGCATGCAGAAGAGCCTTCGACGGAATGCAGCCGACATTCAGGCAGGTGCCGCCATAGGTGGCGCGTTTTTCGACGACCGCGACCTTCAGGCCGAGCTGTGCTGCCTTGATTGCGCAGACATAACCGCCCGGGCCACTACCGATAACGACGACATCATAAGCCATGTTCTAATTCCTGATTTCTGGTTTTGGCAGGCTCATTCCCGCCAGCGTTTCGAGAATGGCCCTCAGGCCGCTTTTTCAGTTGCGAGTTTAATTCCGAGCGCGATGAACACCACACCGCTGGTCCGGTCGATCCACTTGCTGGCACGCGAAAACGCCGCCCGCATGCGCGGCGTCGTCATGAATGTGCTGACGCCGACGAACCAGATGATCAGGCAGGTCGCCATCACCAGCCCGTAGCCGAACTTGATCGCCATCGGCGTATGGGCGCCAACGACGGTCGAGAAGATCGACAGGAAGAAGAAGACCGGCTTCGGGTTGAGCGCGTTCGCGGCAAAGCCGAGCGTGAATGCCTTTAGCGCCGACTGGCGCCGCTTGACGCCATCAACCTGCCCATCCGCTGGAACGCTGATCTCGGTCCTGCCCGCCTTCAGCGCCTTCACACCGATATAGACCAGATAGGCGACACCCAGCCATTTAACGATGTTGAACAGATAGACCGACTGCGAAATGATCAATCCGAGACCGAGGATCGTGTAGCTGACATGGAACATCAGCGCCGTGCCGATGCCGAAGCTGGTGATGATCGCCTGCCGGCGGCCATGGACCAGCGCCTGTCGCATCACCATGGCAAGATCCGCCCCCGGCGAGACGATCGCAAAGGAGAAGATCGCCATCAGCGAGATCAGTTCGATCATATAGGCATGCATGTTGAATATCCCTCAGAGCAGCAGCGCGGCCATCATGATCAGCAGTCCGGCAAGGCTCAGTAGCCAGACCATCGAGCGGACATAGGGAATGCCCGCCAGATAGAGCGGAACATAGGCAATCCGCGCGATCAGCCACACCCAGGCGCCACCGATGCCAAGCCCGGTCGGGTCGCCGATAAAGGCAAGCCCGAGAAGCAGGCCGATAAAGGCCGGATAGGTTTCCTGATAGTTCTTCGAGGCACGCGCAGCACGCCCCGCCGCCGCATTCTTCGGTGCGATATCCTCGTCGCGCGGTCCGGCATTCCATTTGGAACCCAGTTCACGCGTGGCAAGAAATCCCTGCAGCAGAATATGAAAGAGCAGCAGGACCACACTCAGACAAAGCACGACCACGAGATGGGTTGCATTTGCCGAAGCGGGTTCCATGCTGCTCTCCCTTAGATCAGGACGTAAGGCTTAGAGATCGAGAACCAGGCGTTCCGGATCTTCCAGGCTTTCCTTGACGCGAACGAGGAAGGTGACCGCTTCCTTGCCGTCGACGATGCGGTGATCGTAGGAGAGCGCGAGATACATCATCGGGCGGATGACGATCTGGCCGCCGACGACGACCGGACGCTCCTGGATCTTGTGCATGCCGAGGATACCCGACTGCGGAGCATTGAGGATCGGCGAGGACATCAGCGAACCGTAGACGCCACCATTGGTGATGGTGAACGTACCGCCCTGCATGTCGGCCATCGAAAGCGAACCGTCGCGCGCTGCCTTGGCAAGACGGCCGAGTTCCTTTTCGACGCCGGCGATCGAGCGCTGGTCGGCGTCACGGATGACCGGAACGACGAGGCCCTTGTCGGTGCCGACAGCCATGCCGACGTGGCAGTAGTTCTTGTAGATGATGTCGGTGCCGTCGATCTCGGCGTTGACAGCCGGCAGTTCCTTCAGCGCGTGGGTCACGGCCTTGGTGAAGAAGCCCATGAAGCCAAGCTTGACGCCATGCTTCTTCTCGAACACGTCCTTGTAGCGGTTACGCAGGTCCATGACCGCCTTCATGTCCACCTCGTTATAGGTGGTCAGCATGGCGGCGGTGTTCTGCGCATCCTTGAGGCGCTTGGCGATCGTCTGGCGCAGACGGGTCATCTTCACGCGCTCTTCGCGAGGCGCATCCTCGGCCGAGGAAACCGCGCGCGGAGCAGCCGGGACGGCAGCCGGGGCCGGAGCGGACGGGCCCTTGGCGATGGCGGCAAGAACGTCGCCCTTCAGAACCTGGCCGCGCTTGCCCGAACCGTCGATATCGGCCGTCGAGATGTTGTTGTCGGCAGCAACCTTGGCAGCAGCCGGTGCAGCCGGCATCGACGATGCGGCAGCCGAGGGGGACGCAACTGCAGCAGCGGCCGGTGCGGCGGCAGCAGGAGCAGCAGCGGGCGCCGGGGCAGCAGCCGGAGCGGCAGTTGCAGCACCAGCAGCACCTTCCGCGATCTGGCCGAGCAGCGCGTCGAGACCGACGGTTTCGCCATTCTGGGCAACGATTTCGGTCAGGACGCCGGAAGCCGGGGCAGGAACTTCGACGGTAACCTTGTCGGTTTCCAGTTCGACCAGCGGCTCATCGGCCTTGACCGTATCGCCGACCTTCTTGAACCAGGTGCCGACGGTCGCCTCGCTGACGGACTCGCCGAGGGTTGGAACGCGGATTTCGGTTGCCATGATCTGTTTCCGTTTTTCTCAAGATTCGTTTCGAACAAATTAGGGGAGACGGCTGAAAAATCAGCCGCCGAGAGCGTCTTCGAGGAAGGCTTCCAGCTGTGCCAGATGCTTCGACATCAGGCCGGTCGCAGGCGATGCTGCTGCCGGACGGCCCGTGTAGCGGACGCGCTGATACTTGGCATCGATATGCGCCAGAACCCATTCCAGGTAAGGGTCGATGAACGACCAGGCGCCCATGTTCTTCGGCTCTTCCTGGCACCAGACCATTTCCGCGTTCTTGAAGCGCGACAACTCGTTGATCAGAGCCTTGGCCGGGAATGGATAAAGCTGTTCGATACGCAGCAGGTAGACGTCGTCGATACCGCGCTTTTCGCGCTCTTCGAGAAGGTCGTAGTAAACCTTGCCGGAGCACATCACGACGCGACGGATCTTGGCATCCTTCTGCAGCTTGATCGGGCCGTCCTTGATGACTTCGGCATCGTCCCACAGCAGGCGGTGGAACGAGCTTTCGCCCGCCAGTTCCGCAAGCGTTGAGGTTGCACGCTTGTGGCGCAGCAAGGACTTCGGCGTCATCAGGATCAGCGGCTTGCGGAAGTCGCGCTTCACCTGGCGGCGCAGGATGTGGAAGTAGTTGGCAGGCGTCGTGACGTTGGCAACCTGCATGTTGTCTTCCGCGCAGAGCTGCAGGAAGCGTTCCAGGCGAGCCGACGAATGTTCCGGACCCTGGCCTTCATAACCGTGCGGAAGAAGGCAGACGAGACCGGACATGCGCAGCCACTTGCGTTCGCCAGACGAGATGAACTGGTCGAACACGACCTGCGCACCGTTGGCAAAGTCGCCGAACTGGGCTTCCCAGAGCGTCAGCGCATTCGGACGTGCCAGCGAGTAGCCGTATTCGAAGCCGAGAACGGCTTCTTCCGACAGCATGGAGTTGATCACTTCATACTTGCCCTGGCCCGGCTGCAGATTGGCAAGCGGGATGTAGCGTTCTTCGGTGTCCTGATCGTAGAGAACCGAGTGACGCTGCGAGAAGGTGCCGCGTTCGCAATCCTGGCCGGAAAGACGGATCTTCGTGCCTTCGACGCAGAGCGAACCGAAAGCAAAGGCTTCCGCCATCGCCCAGTCGAGGCCTTCGCCGGTCTCGACCATCTGCGCACGGTTTTCCATGAAGCGCTTGATCGTGCGGTGCGCGTTGAAACCTTCCGGAATGGTTGACAGCTTGCGGCCGATTTCCTTGAGGCTCTTCATCGGCATCGAGGTCTTGCCGCGACGCTGCTCGTCGGCATCGTCGGCGGAACGCAGACCTGACCACTGGCCGTCCAGCCAGTCGGCCTTGTTCGGCTTGTAGGCCTGGCCGGCTTCGAACTCGGCGTCGAGATGGGCGCGCCAGTCGGCCTTCATCTTGTCGAATTCGGCGTCGGTGATCACGCCTTCGCCGACCAGACGTTCGGCATAGATCTCGGCCACGGCCTTGTGGGCGCGGATGACCTTGTACATCTTCGGCTGGGTGAACGCCGGCTCATCGCCTTCGTTATGGCCGAAGCGGCGGTAGCAGAACATGTCAAGCACGACCGGCTTGTGGAACTTCATCCGGTATTCGGTCGCAACCTTGGCGGCATAGGTGACCGCTTCCGGATCGTCGCCGTTGACGTGGAAGATCGGCGCTTCGATCATCTTGGCAACGTCCGACGGATAAGGCGACGAACGCGAGAAGCCAGGATTGGTGGTGAAGCCGATCTGGTTGTTGATGATGACATGCATCGTACCGGCAACGCGGTGACCGCGCAGACCCGACAGGCCGAGGATTTCGGCAACCACGCCCTGGCCCGCAAAGGCCGCATCGCCGTGCAGAAGCAGTGGCAGAACCTTGGAGCGCTCGGAGAGCGGGATGATGTTGTCCTTTTCCCAGACCTTGGCCAGCATGTCCTGCTTGGCGCGGGCCTTGCCCATCACGACCGGGTTGACGATCTCAAGGTGCGACGGGTTTGCGGTCAGCGACAGGTGAACCTTGTTGCCGTCGAATTCGCGGTCGGAAGAGGCACCGAGGTGGTACTTCACGTCGCCCGAACCTTCGACTTCGTCAGGCTTGAACGAACCGCCCTTGAACTCGTGGAACACGGCGCGGTGCGGCTTGCCCATGACGTTGGTCAGAACGTTCAGACGGCCGCGGTGGGCCATGCCAACGATGACTTCTTCAAGACCCAGCTGGCCGCCGCGCTTGATGATCTGTTCGAGTGCCGGGATCAGTGCTTCGCCGCCATCGAGGCCGAAACGCTTGGTGCCCTTGAACTTGACGTCGAGGAACTGCTCGTAGCCTTCACCTTCGATCAGCTTCGAAAGAATGGCCTTCTTGCCTTCCGGGGTAAAGGCGACGCCCTTGTCCGGACCTTCGATCCGTTCCTGGATCCAGGCCTTTTCTTCCGGGCTCGACATATGCATGAACTCGACGCCGATCGTCGAGCAATAGGTGCGCTCGAGGATCGCGATCATCTCGCGAACGGTCGCGTATTCCATGCCCAGAACGTTGTCGATGAAGATCTTGCGATCGTAATCGCTCTCTTCGAAGCCGTAGGACTTCGGCGACAGTTCGTTGTAGTCCTCGACCGGGCTTGCGATGCCGAGCGGATCGAGTTTGGCATGCAGGTGGCCGCGCATGCGGTAGGCGCGGATCATCATGATGGCGCGCACGCTGTCGCGGCTCGCCTGATGAACATCGGCTTCGTTGACGGTTGCACCCTTGGCAGCGGCAGCGGCTTCAGCCTTCGCCTTCACCTTGGTTTCGATCGCCTTTTCCACCACCGGCCAGTTACCGTCGAGAGCGGAAACAAGGTCGCCACCAGCTGCGATCGGCCAGTTCGAACGCTTCCAGGAAGCGCCCTGCGCTGCCTTCTTCACGTCTTCGGGGCTGTCGGCCAGGGCCTTGAAGAAGGCCTGCCACTCTTCCGAAACCGAATTCGGATCGGCTTCGTAATTGGCATAAAGTTGTTCGATATAGACGGCGTTCGCGCCATCTAGGAACGAAGTGATGAGAAACTGCTCGTTGGCTTCTTGCCGGGACATGGCCTATTGCGGGCGCCGCGCCCGCCTCCTCACGTGGTCGGAACCGAGGACCTCGCCGGCTCCGCATTCTCTGGTCTGTCGTCGTGTCTTGTCGCCGCTGCGACACCGTCTTTTGACGGGTGACCCGCAGGCAAAAAAGCTTCCGCCTGCGGGTTCTAAACCTTGAGGTCCATCGCCGCCTGTCTATCGGCGGCGAGTGACCGTTATGTGGCGTCAGCCCTTGAGAACTTCAACCAGCGTCTTGCCGAGGCGTGCCGGGGAAGGAGACACCTTGATGCCTGCTGCTTCCATGGCTGCGATCTTGGATTCCGCATCGCCCTTGCCGCCGGAAACGACAGCGCCGGCGTGACCCATGGTGCGGCCCTTCGGAGCCGTACGGCCGGCGATGAAGCCTGCCATCGGCTTCTTGCGGCCCTTCTTGGCTTCGTCGATCAGGAACTGGGCTGCATCTTCTTCAGCCGAACCGCCGATTTCGCCGATCATGATGATCGACTGGGTGGCTTCGTCAGCGAGGAACATTTCCAGCATGTCGATGAATTCGGTGCCCTTGACCGGGTCGCCGCCGATGCCGACAGCCGTCGTCTGGCCGAGGCCTTCGTTCGAAGTCTGGAATACGGCTTCGTAGGTCAGCGTGCCGGAGCGCGAAACGATACCGACCGAACCCTTGCGGAAGATCGAGCCCGGCATAATGCCGATCTTGCATTCTTCCGGCGTCAGAACGCCCGGGCAGTTCGGGCCGAGCAGGCGCGACTTCGACTTGTCGAGCTTTGCCTTGACGCGCACCATATCCATGACCGGGATACCCTCGGTGATGCAGGTGATGAACGGAACTTCGGCTTCGATCGCTTCGATGATCGCGTCGGCAGCACCTGCCGGCGGAACGTAGATCACGGTCGCATCAGCACCGGTGCGCTCCTTGGCTTCGGCAACCGAAGCGAAGATCGGCAGCGCCGTGCCGTCGACGCCCGACGACCAGGTTTCGCCACCCTTCTTCGGGTGGATACCGCCGACCATCTTGGTGCCGTAGTAAGCAAGCGCCTGTTCTGTGTGGAACGTGCCGGTCTTGCCGGTCAGGCCCTGAACGAGGATCTTGGTGTCTTTATTGACGAGAATAGACATGTAACAGGTTCCTCAGATTAGGCTTTGATCGCCGCAACGATCTTCTTGGCGGCATCGTCCAGATCGTCAGCAGCCGTGATAGCAAGGCCGGATTCGTTGAGGATCTTCTTGCCGAGCTCGACATTGGTGCCTTCGAGGCGAACAACGAGCGGAACCTTCAGACCGACTTCCTGAACAGCTGCGACAACGCCTTCGGCGATGACGTCGCAACGCATGATGCCGCCGAAGATATTGACGAGGATGCCCTCGACCTTCGGGTCAGCGGTGATGATCTTGAAGGCAGCAGCGACCTTCTCCTTGCCGGCGCCACCGCCGACGTCACAGAAGTTTGCCGGCTCTTTGCCGTAAAGCTTGATGATGTCCATCGTCGCCATGGCGAGACCGGCACCATTGACCATGCAGCCGATATTGCCGTCGAGGGCAACGTAGGCGAGATCCCACTTGGAGGCTTCGATTTCCTTGGAGTCTTCTTCGGTCTCGTCGCGCAGCGCCTTGACGTCGTCATGGCGGAACAGCGCGTTGCCGTCGAAGGACATCTTGGCGTCGAGAACGCGCAGGTGTCCGTCCTTCATGACGATCAGCGGGTTGACTTCGAGAAGAGCCATGTCCTTTTCGCCGAACGCCTTGTAGAGCGCCGGGAAGAGCGACTTTGCGTCTTCGGCAGCTGCACCCGAGAGTTCGAGAGCCTTGGAGATCTTGGCAACGTCGTCAGCCGTCACACCGGTTTCCGGGTCGATGGCGATCGTGTGGATCTTCTCAGGCGTGTCGTGGGCAACGGCTTCGATGTCCATGCCGCCTTCGGTCGAAACGACGAAAGCAACCTGACCGACGGAACGGTCGACCAGCAGCGAGCAGTAAAGTTCGCGGTCGATGTCTGCACCGTCTTCGATGTAGAGGCGGTTAACCTGCTTGCCGGCTTCGCCGGTCTGCGCGGTTACCAGCGTGTTGCCGAGCATGTCCTTGGCGTGAGCCACGACTTCCTCGATCGACTTGGCCAGGCGAACGCCGCCCTTGGCATCGGGCCCAAGTTCCTTGAACTTGCCCTTGCCGCGACCGCCGGCATGGATCTGGCTCTTGACGACGTAGAGCGGGCCTGGGAGCTGCTTGGCAGCAGCTTCGGCTTCTTCGACCTTGAGGATCGCGACGCCTTCGGCAACCGGTGCGCCGTAACCCTTCAAGAGAGCCTTGGCCTGGTATTCATGGATATTCATGGGGCTTGATCCCTATTTGAATGACGTGAGCGCTGGCAAAAGCCAGCGCCGAACTTTTTGGAAGCTGATTACTTCAGCGAAGGAACGAGGGCGATGCAGGCTTCGCAGAGACCGGCAACAGCACCGACCGACTTCTGGAAGGCCGCTTCTTCGTCCTTGTTGAATTCGACTTCGACGATGCGCTCGACACCACCGGCGCCGAGAACGACCGGAACGCCGACATACATGTCCTTGACGCCGTACTGGCCGGAGAGGTGAGCAGCGACCGGCAGGACGCGCTTCTTGTCCTTGAGGTAGGATTCAGCCATTTCGATCGCCGAGGCGGCCGGAGCGTAATAGGCAGAGCCGGTCTTCAGGAGGCCGACGATCTCTGCGCCGCCGTCACGGGTGCGCTGGATGATCTGGTCGAGCTTTTCCTGCGTCGTCCAGCCCATCTTGACGAGATCGGTGAGCGGAACGCCGGCAACCGTGGAGTAGCGAGCGAGCGGCACCATCGTGTCGCCATGGCCGCCGAGGACGAATGCAGTGACGTCCTGAACGGAAACGTTGAATTCTTCGGCGAGGAAGAGACGGAAACGGGCCGAGTCCAGAACGCCAGCCATGCCGACGACCTTGTTCTTCGGCAGGCCGGAGAACTTCTGCAGCGCCCAGACCATCGCGTCGAGCGGGTTGGTTATGCAGATGACGAAAGCGTTCGGAGCATATTTCTTGATGCCTGCGCCGACCTGTTCCATGACCTTGAGGTTGATGCCGATCAGGTCGTCGCGGCTCATGCCCGGCTTGCGGGCGACACCGGCGGTTACGATGCAGACGTCGGCGCCTTCAATCGCAGCATAGTCGCTGGCGCCGGTCAGCTTCGCATTGAAGCCTTCAACCGGACCGGACTGAGCGATGTCGAGGCCCTTACCCTGCGGGATGCCGTCGGCGATGTCGAAGAGGACGACGTCGCCCAGCTCCTTCAGGCTGGCAAGATGCGCCAGCGTGCCACCGATCATGCCCGAACCAATAAGTGCAATCTTCTTACGCGACATGGAAATGCTTCCTCTTCAAATCCTGACCTGCGGCAAGTTAGCGCAGGCTCATCTTGCGGCAGCACGGATAGCCTCATCTGCCAAAAATGGCAAACGATTATTTTGAGACTATATTTTTCAATCGGTTAGATACTATTTGAGTTACGTAAACGTAAGAATTTCTGCCATAAATATGTCAGACTTCCTGCCGCTTCTCATTATGGAGCAACAGATATTCCGCGCTTCTCATCTCGAAAAGTCGCGAAACCGTGCGGTCGAATTCGAAACCTTCGGTGCCTCTACGCTCCGTCAGCAATGCGTCTGGTGTGACTGCAGCCGAAATGAAAAGCCGCACGGAATGATCGTAGAGCGCATCGACCAGATTGATGAACCGCTTCACTTCATTGCGCTTTTCCGCGCCGAGCTGCGGCACGTGATCAACAAAGACGACGTCGAAACGCGCGGCGATGGCCAGATAGTCCGAAGCGCCGAGCGGCTTTTCGCAAAGATCGGAGAATGAGAAACGCGCAGCCCGCCCGACTGCCGCAGGCACATGAATGCTGCGCCCCTTCATCGGCAGTTCGACCGGCTCGGCCCTGTCGCCATCGGTGACCTGATGCCATGCGGCCTCCATCGCCGCATCCGCACGCCCGTCGAGCGGCGTCAGATAGACGGGCAGATTGGCATTCTTCTGCATCCGGTAATCGGTCGGACTGTCCAGCGTCAGCACATCGACATGGCTGCTTAGAAGTCCGATAAACGGCGTAAACAGGCCGCGATTGAGCCCGTCCTTGTAGAGATTTTCCGGCGCAACATTGGAGGTCGCGACCAGCACGCAGCCGAGATCGAACAGCTCGGTGAAAAGCCGCGCCAGGATCATCGCATCGGTAATGTCGGTCACGGAGAATTCATCGAAGCACAGAAGCTCGGCTTCCGCATAAAGTGCGGCGGCAACCGGCGGCACCGGATCGGCCTGCTTCGTCTCACCCCGCTTCAGCTTCTGCCGCTGTTCGTGGATGCGGTTATGCACGTCGGCCATGAACTCATGAAAATGCGCCCGCCGCTTTTTCTGCGTGGGCGCCTTCTTGAAGAACATGTCCATGATCATGGTCTTGCCGCGGCCGACACTGCCATAGACATAAAGGCCGCGCACCTTTTCCGCATGGCCATTGCCGCGACGGGCAAACAGCCAGCCAAGCGCACTCGACTTCTTCGCGGGTTTTGCCTCGCGCAACGCGACGAGCACGCGGTCGAGCCTGGCAGCGACCTCCATCTGCGCCTTGTCGGGCGTCAGAACGCCGGACGCCGCCAGAGCCTTGAGCTCTTCGCAGACGCTCGACGTATATTCTGGAATGGGTTCCACCGAGGGACGCCCCTTATGTCAGTATTAGCGGCTCAGACTGACCTGCTGGCCCGAATTCGTGGTACCGTCGAAGCGGTTGTCGGCGCTCTTGTAGACCCGACCGATCACATCGCCTGCACGGTTCTTGAACTGAACCATCTTGCCGGAGACTTCCCATGAGCCCATGGCCGTCAGCTCACCGGCGCAACCGCGGGTACCACCGCGCGAACCGCTGCCGAGATTGGTGAGCGTCAGGAACATGTCGCAGGATGCGCCGCCATTGGAAACGCGCCAGTTGCCGACCATCTGCTCCTTGGTGACATCGAGCGCGCTGGCGGGAGCAGCCGCGTTCGGGTTAGCCATGGCCATGTTCTGACCACCCTGAGGTGCGGAAGGATATTGCGAAGCGCCACCCGGAGGCGGAAGCTGACCGCCCTGAACACCCTGAACGGGCTGGGCCTGAAGCGGAGCGGGCTGCGCCGGCAGATCACTATAAGGGCTGTAGGATGTCCGCTGGCAACCAGCCAACGCAAGGGTCAGTACCAGACCTGTTGCCACATATTTGAACTGCATCAAAAACTCCTGTCCGGATCATTTCACACTGCCCTACAACTTGGGCACGACAGTTTGGCCGGGAATATCGTAAACGACCTTGGTTAATCAAGGGTATCCAGCCAATCCGGCATAATCGCGACGATCTGCACGGTCAATTCGGCGTGCGCACCGGGCAGCAAGACAAACCAAAGGCCGCAACGAAAGCTGCGGCCCTGGGCTTTTCAAAGACTAGACGCGGCGCTCGACCATCATCTTCTTGATTTCCGCGATCGCCTTGGCCGGGTTCAGCCCCTTCGGGCAGGCCTGCGCGCAGTTCATGATCGTGTGGCAACGATAGAGCCGGAACGGATCCTCGAGATTGTCGAGGCGCTCGCCCTTGGCTTCGTCGCGGCTGTCGATCAGCCAGCGATAGGCCTGCAGAAGAACTGCCGGACCGAGGTAACGGTCGCCGTTCCACCAATAGCTCGGACAGGAGGTCGAGCAGCAGGCGCACAGAATGCACTCATAGAGACCGTCGAGCTTGAGGCGATCCTCATGGCTCTGCTTCCATTCCTTCGCCGGCGTCGGAGACACCGTCTTCAGCCAAGGCTCGATCGAGCGATGCTGGGCGTAGAAGTTGTTGAGGTCCGGAACGAGGTCCTTCACCACCGGCATATGCGGCAGCGGGTAGACTTTGACCGTGCCGGAGATGTCGTCCATGCCCTTGGTGCAGGCGAGCGTGTTCGTGCCGTCGATATTCATCGCGCAGGAACCGCAAATGCCTTCGCGACAGGAACGGCGCAGCGTCAGCGTCGGGTCGATCTTGTTCTTGATGTACAAGAGACCGTCGAGCACCATCGGGCCGCAATCGTCGAGATCGACATAGAACGTGTCGATGCTCGGGTTCTTGCCGTCGTCCGGGCTCCAGCGATAGATGCGATATTCGCGAACGTTCGTGGCGCCTTCCGGCTTCGGCCAGACCTTGCCTTCGGACATCTGCGAGTTTTTGGGGAGAGCGAGTTCAACCATGGTCCAATTCCCTCCGGATCAATACACGCGAGCCTTGGGCTCGATCTTGTAGGGATCGATGCCTTCGGCGATCAGGTCCGTATGGACCGGACGGTAATCGAGCTTGACGTCGCCCTTTTCGTTGACCCAGGCCAACGTGTGCTTGCGCCAGTTGACGTCGTCGCGGCCGGCGAATGCGCCTTCCGTGAAGTCCTCGCGGGCGTGGGAGCCACGGCTTTCCTTGCGGGCCTCGGCGCCATAGACGGTGGTGATCGCATTCGCCATAAGGTTATGCAGTTCCAGCGTCTCGACCAGATCCGAGTTCCAGATCAGCGAACGGTCGGTGACCTTGACGTCGGGCAGCTCGCTCCAAATCTGCGACATGCGCTTGCAGCCCGATTCCAGCGATTCCTGCGTCCGGAACACGGCGGCATCGTCCTGCATGGTGCGCTGCATCTTGTCACGCAGCACGGCCGTCGGCGTTGCGCCATTGGCGTGACGCAGGCCGTCGAAGCGGTCCATGATCTTGTCGCAGGCAGCAACATTGAGCGCCGGGATCGCGCCTTCGCGGTCGATCACCTGGCCGGCGCGGATTGCGGCGGCGCGGCCGAAGACCACGAGGTCGATCAGCGAGTTGGAGCCGAGGCGGTTTGCACCGTGAACCGAAGCGCAACCTGCTTCACCTACAGCCATCAGGCCCGGAATGATCCGTTCCGGATTGCTCGAGTCGGCGTTGAGCACTTCGCCCCAGTAATTGGTCGGAATGCCGCCCATATTGTAGTGAACCGTCGGCAGAACCGGGATCGGCTCGCGGGTCACGTCGACGCCGGCAAAGATCTTCGCCGATTCCGAAATGCCCGGAAGGCGCTCGTGCAGCACGGCCGGGTCGAGATGGTCGAGATGCAGGAAGATGTGGTCCTTGTTCTTGCCGACGCCGCGGCCTTCACGGATTTCCATCGTCATGCAGCGCGAAACGACGTCACGCGAGGCAAGGTCCTTGGCCGAAGGCGCGTAACGCTCCATGAAGCGCTCGCCCTCGGAATTCACGAGGTAACCGCCTTCGCCGCGTGCGCCTTCGGTGATCAGACAGCCGGAGCCGTAGATGCCGGTCGGGTGGAACTGGACGAATTCCATGTCCTGCAAAGGCAGGCCGGCACGCGCCACCATGCCGCCACCGTCGCCGGTGCAGGTATGGGCAGAGGTTGCCGAGAAATATGCGCGGCCGTAACCGCCGGTCGCCAGAACCACCATCTTGGCGGCAAAGCGATGGATCGTGCCGTCGTCCAGGTTCCAGGCAACGACGCCTTCGCAGCGGCTGCCGTCATCGGACATGATCAGGTCGAGCGCGAAATACTCGATGAAGAACTCAGCGTTGTTGCGTAGGGACTGGCCATAAAGCGTGTGCAGGATGGCGTGGCCGGTACGGTCGGCCGCAGCGCAGGTACGCTGTACCGGCGGGCCGGCGCCAAAATTCTGCATGTGGCCGCCGAACGGACGCTGGTAGATTTTACCTTCCTCGTTACGCGAGAAGGGCACGCCGTAGTGCTCAAGCTCGTAAACGGCTTTCGGCGCTTCCATGACCATGTACTGCATGGCGTCAACGTCGCCGAGCCAGTCGGAACCCTTGACGGTGTCATAGAGGTGCCACTGCCAGCTGTCCGGCGTCATGTTCTGCAGCGAGGCGGCAATACCGCCCTGCGCCGCGACGGTGTGGGAACGTGTCGGGAAAACCTTGGTGATGCAGGCGGTCTTGAAACCCTGCTCGGCCATGCCGAGCGTGGCGCGAAGACCCGCACCGCCGGCGCCCACGACGATAACGTCGTAGGAATGGTCGACATAATTATATGCTTTGCCGTTCTGGGCTATCGGAGTCACGGATGCCATGATGGATTATCCTACGAACGCAATTTTCAGAACGGCGAAAAGACAGAGGCCACCGATCAGCATTGCAAAAAATGTATTGAGCATGACGGCCAGGAATTTCAGGCCTTCGTTATGCACGTAGTCGACGATGATTTCCTGAACGCCGATGCGCATATGCACGAGACCGGCAATGATCATCAGGCCGAAAAGCACGGCGATGAGCGGGTTCGACAGCGCCTGGACGACTTCCTCGTAAGGCGCGCCCGCATAGCGGATCAGGAAGATAATGAAGAAGATGGCGAGCGGCACGAGTGCCACTGCAGACATCCGCTGCATCCAGAAATGTTCGGTGCCGTCCTTTGCTGATCCGAGACCACGAACCTTGCCGAGGGGAGTACGCATATCCATGATGTTTCCTCCTCAGATGGCCAGGCCGATGATCCAGACCAGCACGGTCAGACAGATCGATACGATCGGCAGGATCACCGCCACCTTGGTCGCGAAGTGTTTTTCAAAACCATGACCCATGTCCCACACGAAATGGCGGATACCGCCGAGCATGTGGTGGATCAGAGCCCAGGTATAGCCGAACAGGACCAGCAGCCCGATCCAGGTGCCGAACAGCCAGCTGACCCAGTCGAAATAGGGCTTGCCGGATGCAGCTGCGATCAGCCACCAGGCAAGAAGCACGGTGCCGACAGCCAATGCACCACCGGTAATACGGTGGATGATCGACATCAGCATTGTGGGAATCAGTTTGTAAACTTGAAGATGCGGCGACAGAGGCCGATTATTTGTTATATTCGCCATCATTACCTCGCGGCGTCGTCTCAGCGGGCGGGCGCCCGGCAATGCACCATGCCGAGAAAATGTGCATTGCATCATCGGCGTGGTTTAATCTTGGAATTCCAAGACGACAAGATCAATTCCGACGTCGCGTGAATTTAATCGATTGTGAATTGCAAGAGGAAAAGCCTCGGACAAATCGCCGCGGCGCATTAACCATCAATTCCAAAGATTTGGGCGCCGACGTGCGCTGGCGCAGAGAACATGTTAACCTTTGATTAACCATGATCTCGGAGTTCGCCATGATCGCGAATCGCATAAAACCTGTTCTTTTTGCACTTACGCTATCCGGCGCCTTCGCCTCTGTAGCCTCCGCGCGCGATCGTTCTCCGGATTTTAACAGCGGCGAAACCGGTTACCGGGGCCATTATTACGGCCACGGGCATCATGGCCGACGCGGCCAGCTAAAGCTGTTTTCCGATCAGCGCCTGGGCGGCGCCAGCCGTGTAGTGTCATCGGCACGAAACAGCCGTCCCGACAAAGGTTCCATTCAGACACTCGGCTCATTCGCTACTGTCTCGGGCTCGTCGATCATCTACACTGACGGCTATCGCGAAATATACGTCGGCGAGTATGCCTCGGAACCCTCGCGCTCAGGTCTTTCCTATCCCGCACCCAAGGCGAAGATCATCACCGTCACGGAAGAACTTGCCAACGGCAACTTCCGGCCGGTCAACGGCTGCAGTTACGAGATGGATGTCTGCGTCATCCGTGGGGAGAAGTGAGGCCGGATATCCTCACCCAAGCTGGGCTTCGATCGCAGCCTTGTCGATGGCCGACCAGACCTGAGCGATCAGTCCGCCGGAAAATTGGTAGAAGACGTTTTCGGAAAACCGGATACGACGACCATTGACCGGAAGGCCGAAAAGCTCGCCTGCAGGCGTACAATCGAAAACCAATCGGCTCGCCACTTTCGGGGCCTCGACTACCAGGAAGTCGATGGTGAAACGCAGATCCGGAATGGCGCGAAAATCTCCCACCAGCATCTCACGATAACCGGCAAGCCCGATTTGCCGTCCATTATGGACCGCATTCTCATCGACGAAATCGCCAAGACTTTGCCAATCCTGCCGGTTCAGGCAATCGATATAACCGCGATAGATTTCGGACAACTCACACATTCCTATCACTCCTTCCGCATATCTTCCGACCGGTGGCGAACGCGACAAGCAGACGGCCCGTTCCATCCGAGCGCTCACGGCGGATCGCAGGCCTTGGACATCAAGAACACATCGGCGACAGACAACACCGGGGGTAAAATACCCGGACCACGGGGATGATTTCACCCCTCCACCTCAATCTCATCAACGGCTTGAGCCTTGTTGCATCCCCGCTCGCCCAACCCATGCCTAAAATCCCCTCGCTTCCGTCGCCGGAGTGTTGCGCGAGACGTTCGCGGGCAGGCGGGAGCCGGCGCTTTCGTCTGATCCGTAACGTGCGGCAAGGGCGCAAGGGGTGAAACGCATGGGAGAGGGACAACCTTTTCCCTATCAAGCCTCCCCCCGGCAGCCATGCCGGGTTCGGTTGAGCCGTCCAAGTGTGGGAAACCACATGCAGCGAGGCGAGAGGATCACCCGTAGGGACCGGAAGTCCCGAGACAAGCCGAAGGCCACGCATATGCGGAGCCACATTTTATATTCCAAAGAGGTTCCGCATAGGCGTGCGCTTCTCCGGAATGTTTTTTGACAACCACGGCGGGAGACTGCGCGGGGCAGGATTGGTACGTCTGGAACCTGACACCGTAATCGCTTGTGCATGGATCCTCGGGTCGAGCCTGAGGATGACGGCCGATGGGTGGTGCAAAGGTGCCCAAAACATAACTCCCATGGCAATGGATACAGTAACCAGGGCACGAGGCCTGTTTTGGCCTCCAACAGAAACCAAAACCTCCTTCATCCTCGGGCCTGCCCCGAGGATCCAGACACAAGCACGCCGCAGTTCATTTGGTTGTCGCCATCGTCTCTCGGCAGGCGGATGAGGGGCAATCCGCAACGATGTAGAAAAGCCTCCCCTACCCGAACCGCCAGACCGTCGTCTTCTTGACCTCGCTATCCTCCAGCGCCCGCGTCACTGGCACCTCGTAAACCGCAAGCTTCTCCAGCCGCTCCTTCGGCAGATAGCTCCGCCCCGGATCACCGACCAAGACCACCTTGCCTGCATCGGCTAAGGCCGTGAACCACGGCACCAGCGCCGCCGCAAAATCCCGGTCGTAGAAGACATCTCCGGCAAGCACGACCTCGGCATCAACCCTAAGGCCAATCTGGTTCTCGCCCGTGAACCCGATCTCGACCCCGTTCTCGGCCGCATTCAGCGTCACTGCCGTCCGCGTCCATGGATCGATATCCGCCGCCAGCACATGCGCTGCCCCCGCCATCTTTGCCGCAATCGCCACCAGCCCGGACCCGCTGGCAAAATCCAGCACTCGTTTGCCGGCTACCGTTTCAGGATTGTCGAGGATGTAACGGGCCAACCCCTGCCCGCCCGCCCAGGCAAAGGCCCAGAACGGCGGCGGCAGGCCGATCGCCTCCAGATCGTCTTCCGTCTTCAGCCACAGATCATGCGCCTCCGTTGCCAGATGCAGCTTTATCTCCGGCACATGCGGCGGCCGCATGAGATCGGTATTGTCGAGAATGAAGGCCTTCGGCTCGGTCTTCAAGCTTGTGAACTCAGGCGGGAGATTTCGGAGGATTGTCGAGACCGCCGAGACGGCAGATCTCGAAATACTCCTCATCCGTCACCGGCTGCACCGAAAGCCGCATCGAGGTGACGAGCGCCATCTTCTCGAATTTCGGATTGGCCTTGACGTCCTTCAGCGTAACCGGCTTCGGCATATCTGTGACAGCGCGGATATCGACGCAATCCCATTTGGGATCGCCCTTGGCCGAACTATCCGGATGCGACAGCGCACAGACCTCGACGATCCCGACGATCTCCAACCCCTCGTTCGAGTGGTAGAAAAAGCCCTTGTCGCCGATCTTCATCGCCCGCATGTTGTTGCGCGCCAGATAGTTGCGCACACCCGTCCATTCCTCACCGACCGCGCCCTTGGCTTTCTGCTGCTCCCAGGACCAGACATTCGGCTCAGACTTGTAAAGCCAATAGGCCATCTATTGCCTCACTTCTGCTCGTTGGCCGGGTTGTTGAACACCCAGTTCCACGGCTTCACGTCCACCTTCTCGAACAGGCCGGCAAGGTAATAGGGATCTGCTTCCGCAATCGTCCGGGCGGCTGCAATATCGGCGGCTTCGACCACGACAAGGCTGCCATTCGGCTTGCTGTCGTCATCAAGGAACGGGCCGGCAAATTTCAGCGTGCCTTCGGCATTGAGCTTGTTCAGATGCTCCACATGCGCGGGACGGGTATCCATGCGAACCTGCAGGTGGCCGGGCTTGTCGGTGCAGAGAAAGGCAAACAGCATTGGGGTCTCCTGAGTTTTAAATGGACTACTCGGCCTTGATCGGCCGGGTCATGAGCTGTTCCATCGCGGTCATCACATCGAGACGTCCGTCGATAATGGCCGCGACCGCATCCGTAATCGGCAGATCGACCGAAAATTTCCGACCGAGCCGGGCCGCGACCGAGGCCGCAAATGCACCTTCGACCAGCGGCCCACCGACGGTCTGCGCCGGCTCACCCTTCCCGATCGAAATACCGAAACTCAGATTGCGTGACTGATGGCTGGTACCGGTCAGCACAAGGTCGCCGAGACCGGACAGGCCCCGTACCGTATCCGCGTTGCCGCCCATCGCCTCGACCAGTCGCGACATCTCGGCCAAGCCCCGGGAAATCAGCGCCGCACGGGCAGATTCGCCAAGCCCCGCGCCCTCGACGATGCCGCAGGCAATCGCCAGCACGTTCTTCAGCGCCCCGCCAAGCTGCACGCCGATCACATCCGACGAAGCGTAAAGCCGGAAACTGCGGCTGGAGAGAACCTGCGCAAGCCTTTCCGCCAGCACCGGGTCCTGCGCGCCGAGGGACATCGCCGTCGGCAGACCGCGCGCGATATCGGCGGCAAAACCAGGCCCCGAAAGCACCGCCAGAGGCGTCTTCGGCAATTCCGCCGATATGACATCGGTCAGCAGCCGTTCGGCGCGATCGAGCCCCTTGGCGCAGATCACGACGGCAGCATCTTTCGAGAGATAAGGCCCATAATGACGCGCCGCATCGAGCTGCGCCCTCGACGGCATGGCGAAGAGAACGACATTCGCTTCCGCCACCGCATCCGGCTCGGCTGAAAACTGCAGCGCGTCCGGCAAGGGAACGCCCGGCAGTGCGGCATCATGCATGCGGTCGTCGCGCAGATCGGCCATCAGGTTCGGCTGGCGCCCGACCAGCGTCACCGGGTAACGACCCTCCAATGCGAACACGGTCGCAAGTGCCGTTCCGAATGCGCCTGCGCCGATGACGGCGATCCGCTCGTTGGTCATGCCTTCGCCCCTCGTTTGCCGGATCCGAGCAAAGTCTTCGCATCCTTGTCCAGCGGCCAGCGCGAACGCGGTGCCACATTGAGATCATCGGCCGGAAACTCTTCCGCCATCCGCTCCAGGCCCGCCCAGGCGATCATCGCGGCATTGTCTGTGCAGAGCCTCAGCGGCGGTGCGATGAAGCGGAACCCGTGCTCGAGGCAAAGCGCCTGTAGCGTGCGCCGGATTTCCTGATTGGCCGCAACACCACCGGCGACAACCAGCGCCGGCTCGGTTTCGAGACCTACAAACTCCTCACGGAACCGAAGCAGTCCGCGGCCGATGCGGTCCCGAAGCGTGCGCGACACCGCCTTCTGGAACGAGGCGCAGATATCGGCCACATCCTGCTCACTCAGCGGCGCGATCTCGGTCGCAGCCTGCCGTACGGCAGTCTTTAGGCCGGAAAAGGAAAAGTCGAGACGCGCCTCGCCTACCAGCGGACGCGGCAGCGAGAACCGGTCGGGATTGCCGGAAAGAGCAGCCTTCTCGACCGCCGGACCACCCGGATAAGGCAGGCCGAGCAGTTTCGCCGTCTTGTCGAAGGCCTCGCCCAGCGCATCGTCGATCGTCGTGCCCCAGCGCTCGTACTGGCCGACACCGCGGATCAGGATGAGCTGCGTGTGTCCGCCGGAAACCAGCAGCATCAGATAGGGGAAGGAAAGCCCGTCCGTCATCCGCGCCGTCAGCGCATGGCCTTCGAGATGGTTGATGGCGAGAAGCGGCTTGCCCGAAACGCGGGCGATCGCTTTTGCCGTCATCAGGCCGACCAACAGACCACCGATCAGGCCGGGACCGGAGGTCGCGGCAATCGCATCGACATCGTCGAGCGTCACGTTGGCGCGGCGCAAAGCTTCCTCGACCAGCTCGTCCAGCACTTCGACATGGGCGCGTGCGGCGATTTCCGGCACGACGCCGCCATAGGCCGAGTGTTCATCGAGCTGCGACAGGACCACATCGGACAGAATTTCACCGCGTCCGTCCTCATGGCGTGCGACGACCGCAGCAGCGGTCTCGTCGCAGCTTGTTTCAATGCCGAGGATGCGCAGATATGAGGTCATTGGCCCTTGTTCATTGCGATGCCGGATGATCCGGTTTACGAGAGCTTCCGGTAACAACGGAATGAGACGGATGCAAACAAAACCTTTCCGGATCGGTACGCGCGGCAGCCCGCTGGCGCTGGCGCAGGCCCATGAAACGCGGTCACGGCTGATGGCGGCCCATGGTCTGCCGGAAGAGATGTTCGAAGTCGTCGTGCTGTCGACGACGGGCGACCGCATCACCGATCGGTCATTGAGCGAGATCGGCGGCAAGGGTCTGTTCACCCAGGAACTCGAGGAACAGCTGTCCTCCGGCGAGCTGGATATCGCAGTGCATTCGTCGAAAGACATGCCGACCAAGCTGCCGGACGGATTGCATATCGCAGCCTACCTGCCGCGCGAGGACTTTCGCGATGCCTTCATCGGCCGCACGGCCTCGACGCTCAAGGCCCTGCCCGATGGCGCAACGGTCGGCACGGCCTCGCTGCGGCGTCAGGCGCTCATCCGCCGCCTTCGCCCCGATATCCAGCTGACGATTTTCCGCGGCTCCGTCGGCACCCGATTGCGCAAGCTGGATGAAGGCCAGGTCGATGCGACCCTGCTCGCCTTTGCCGGCCTGAAGCGGCTTTCGATGGAAGAGGTCGTGACCGAACTTCTCGATCCCGCCGATTTTCCGCCGGCTCCCGCACAAGGAGCGATCTGCGTCGAAAGCCGCATCGGCGATCCGCGCACGGATGCCCTCATCGTCCCGATCAACGACCGCCTGACTTATGACGCCGTAACCTGCGAACGCGCTTTCCTTGCCGCGCTCGACGGCTCCTGTCGCACGCCGATCGGCGGCTTCGCGATCTGTGACGGAGATCACCTGAAATTCTCCGGCCTGATCCTGACGCCCGACGGTCGGCGCGAACATGCAATCGAAGTCGAAGGCAAGCGCTCGGATGCCGAGGCACTCGGCCTGCGCGCCGGCGAAGCCGTCCGTGCCGCGGCCGGTCCCGGCTTCTTCGACAGCTGGAGCTGACCCTTGCGGGTCGTCGTCACCCGACCTGAAATTTCAGCCGCTAGAACGGCTGAGCGGCTGAAGCTTCTGGGCCATGACCCCGTGCTTCTGCCGCTCAGCAGGGCGATACATCACCGGCAGGTAGCGACACAGGCTCTGGTCCTGCCCCATTCGGCGCTGATCGTGACCAGCGCCGAAGCATTTCGTGCACTTGGCGGCATCGACACCGGCTTGAAGATTGACCGGGATATCCAACTCTTTGCAGTTGGCGAGAAAACGGCTGCGGCAGCAAGGTCAGCAGGTTTCACCAACATCCATATCGGTTCCGGCGACGGTGCCGGACTGGCCGATCTGATCGCCTCTAAACTCGAAAGCCCGGACCGTCCGCTCCTCTATCTCGCCGGAAAACCTCGTGCCGAATCGCTTGAAAATCGGCTTGAGGAACTGGGTCTGCCTGTCCGGGTAGCCGAAATCTACAAAATGATCCCGATTGATTATCACGCAGAAGAATTACGCAAACGACTGCTGACATCTCAGGCTCAAGCCGTGCTTCTCTACTCGCGGGAAAACGCCGCCCGATTTTTTGAGATCGCGGAGCATCACGCGGTCTCCCTTCCCGAAACCGCATTCCTCTGTATCAGCCCCCGCACCGCCCATGCCGTGCCCGTGGCGTTTCGCCCTGATGTCAGGATCGCCGAAAGCCCGGACGAAAACGCCCTGTTCGCGCTTCTTTAACCTGCGACTGATCCAAATTCCGGCTGCGCCCCTTTCCTTAACCGGGGGCACCGACTAGGTTTTAATGAACGCATGCAGAAAAGAGGTCGAGATGGTATCCGAAAAACCACCGCGCCGGTCCAACCCGAACAAGGAACCGGTCACGATCGACCTGACGGCGGAGGAAACCGCCGCAGTGGCCGAGCCCGTCCGCGCCAATGATAGCGACGATGTGATCGATGCGCGTGAGAACGATGCCGCCGAAACGCCGGTAGCTTCAGATATTCCGGAAGCCACGCCAATACCGGAAACGCCACGCTTCGACGAACCGGATCCCGAACCGGTAACGGCATCTGCCGAGACGACGGAAGAAAAGGCCAAGGAAGAAGAACCGCCCCCCTTCCAGCCAAGGGCCAGAACTGAAGACTATTCGACCAGAAATGCGGCCCCGACACCATCGAAGCCCGCAACCTCGACGCTGGTCGCATCCGGCATTTTCGGCGGCATCATCGCTCTGCTTCTGGCCGGCAGCATGCAATATGCCGGCGTCCTGCCCGGCGGCGCATCCTCGTCTTCATCGAGCGACAGCGACGTTTCTGCAGAGATCGCCTCGCTTCGTCAGGAAATCGCATCCCTCGCCAGCAGGCCAGTCGAACCTTCCGCCGATATCACAAGCCGTCTGGCTGCGCTGGAAAGCAGCGCCTCGACGGGTGGCGGCGGATCGACCGAGACGGATCAGAAGTTAGCCGCCCTCGAAGCTGAGCTTACCAGCCTGAAATCGGCAAATGCAGCGGCTGCCGCAACCTCGACACAACTGGCCGGCCGCCTGCAGCAGGCGGAAGCCCAGATCGCCGACAAAGGCCCCGAGCAGCAGGCCGCGCGCGCTGTCGCCGCAGCAGCCCTGAAGAGCGCCGTAGATCGCGGCGGTTCGTTCGAGGCAGAACTGCAGACCTACAAGACCGTCGCTGGCGACGATCCGGCAATTGCAAGCCTCCAGCCGTTCGCCGCCAAGGGCGTTCAGTCGCGCGTCGAGCTTCAGCGTCAGGTCTCCGGCGTGGCGGACAGCATGGTCGAGGCGGTCGCCCAGCCTGATCCCGATCAGGGCCTGGCCTCCCGGCTCTATTCGTCTGCCCTCTCCGTCGTGAAGGTGCGCAAGGTCGGCGACGTCACCGGCAACACACCAGAAGATATCGTCGCCCGTTTCGAGGACCGGCTTCGCTCTGGCGATTTTGCTGCCGCGGCCCGCGAATGGGAGACGCTTCCAGACGCGGCCAAGACGGCATCCCAGTCGTTCAAGCAGGAACTCGACGCCCGCATAGAGGTTGAAAATCTCGTAGGCGGTGCGTTGACCCGCGCGATTACCGGCACTCAAGGCTGAGGACGAAAAACGGAATGGTCAGACTTTTCATTTTCCTTCTCGTCGTTCTCGGTCTCGGCTGGAGCTTCGCATGGCTCGCCGATCGCCCCGGCCTGCTCTCCATCACCTGGCAGGACCACCTGATCGAGACGAGCCTGATGGTTGCCGCAACGATGGTCGTGGCGCTGATTGGCGCCGTCATGCTTCTGTGGTGGGTGATCGGCATCATCTGGACCTCGCCTTACTCGGTCCGCCGTTATTTTCGCGCCCGCAAGCGCGACCGAGGTTATCAGGCGCTGTCGACTGGCCTGATCGCGGCCGGCGCCGGCAACGCGCTTCTTGCCCGAAAGATGAGCATCCGTACCCGCAATCTGCTCAGCGCTGACCAGGAACCGCTGATCCACCTTCTCGATGCGCAAGCCGCTCTCATCGAAGGCAAATATGACGACGCCCGTGCCAAGTTCGAGAGCATGTCGAACGATCCCGAAACGCGCGAACTCGGACTGCGCGGCCTCTACATGGAAGCGCGCCGCCTCGGTGCCAACGAAGCGGCCCGGCAATATGCCGAAAAGGCCGTCGAACACGCGCCTTACCTGCCCTGGGCATCCCAGGCGACGCTGGAATCCCAGAGCCAATCCGGCCGCTGGGACGAGGCCTTGGAAACGCTGGCGCAACAGCGTGCTGCCAATATCATCAGCAGGTCCGAAGCCGACCGCCTGAGAGCGGTTCTCCTGACCGCCCGCGCGGGCGAGCGGCTGGAAAGCGACCCGAGCGGTGCCCGCGAAGATTCCACCGATGCGCTGAAACTGGCCAAGGACCTCGTCCCCGCCGCCATCATCTGTGCCAAGGCGCTGCTGCGGCAGGAAAATATCAAGAAGGCCGCATCGGTCCTGGAAGGCGTTTGGAAGCTTTCGCCGCATCCGGATATCGCCCGCACTTATATCCGCGCCCGCAGCGGCGATAGCACGCTCGACCGGCTGAAACGCGCCGAAAAGCTAGAGGCCATGCGTCCGAACAATATCGAGTCGCTTCTCGCCGTTTCGCAGGCAGCGCTTGATGCTCAGGATTTTGCCAAGGCCAGGGCAAGGGCGGAAGCCGCGGCTCGTGTTGAACCGAGCGAGCGGGTCTACCTGCTGCTGGCCGATATTGAGGAAGCCGAAACCGGAGATCAGGGCCGCATCCGCCACTGGATGCAGCAGGCTCTTCGCGCTTCGCGTAATGCAGCCTGGGTTGCTGACGGCTTCGTTTCGGAAAACTGGCTTCCTGTTTCGCCGGTCACCGGCAAACTCGACGCCTTCGAGTGGAAAGTGCCATTCAGCCAGTTGGAAGGTCCGCTTGTCGAAGGCAAGGTTGCTGCGGACGAAGCGATTGCCGCTCTTCCGCCTGTCATCGTGAACGAGCGGCCACCGGTGGAAACGACAAGACAAAACGCATCCGCAGAGCCGACAATCGTCATAGAAAAGAAACCGGCAAAGCCGGCAGCCGAGCCTGCTGTTGCAGCAAAGACAACAGAGCCGGAGAAAGTCATACCAGCACCTGCTAAAACGCAAGAAAATGACGCCGAACCGGTTCCATTTTTCGGGCGTCCACCGGATGATCCCGGTGTGAAGGATCAAAACGCCGACCCGACCAAAACGCGGTTACGGCTGTTTTAAGGAAAGATGGAGAAGGCCTATCGATGTTGGACCGCATACAGGCCTTTCTCCATACCCTGACATCTCATGAAGACAAGGAATTTGCACCGGACGACCCGCGGGTCGCCTTCGTTGCGCTCTGTTTCCAAGTCATGGAGGCGGATGGTGCCATCTCCAAAAAGGAACAGCAAAAATTCCGTGAACTGATCCGCCAGCGGTATGATCTCAGCGAGGATAGGCTGAAGGCGTTGATCGAGGCCGGCCACGAGGCGGGCCATGAAGCGGTTGACTATTACCGGTTCACTTCCGATCTAAGACGTCATCTCGTCAATGAAGACGACCGCGTCGAACTTCTCGGCATTCTCTGGGACATTGTCTATGCCGATGGTCAGAGAAGCGAGATCGAGGATCATGTGATTTGGAGGATCGCTGACCTTCTCGGTGTTTCTTCGCGGGATCGTGTGCTGCAGCGCCAAGAGGCAGCTGTGCGCCGCGCCGAAGAAAATGCGGAGGAGAGTAAGGACTAACTGATGCTCGTAATGCCTCCGCGAAAGACAGATTTCTTTCCCGTTCTCGTCGTTCTCCATCAGGAGCGCTCGTCGTCCGGCCGCGTTGGCCAGATGCTTCTTGAGAAGGGCTTTCCGCTCGATATCCGCCGTCCGGTTCTGGGCGAAGCATTGCCGCAAACGCTCGCCGGACATTCCGGCGCCGTCATTTTCGGTGGACCGATGAGCGCCAACGATCCCGACCCGTTCGTCAAGCAGGAGACCGACTGGATCGGTGTCCCCTTGAAGGAAAACAAGCCTTATCTCGGCATCTGCCTCGGCGCCCAGATGATGGTGCGCCACCTCGGCGGCAAGGTAGGCGCGAAACAGGGCGAGATCACCGAGATCGGCTGGTACCCCTTACGCCCGACCGAACATGGCCGGCTGCTGATGCAATGGCCGAAAATGGTCTACCATTTTCATCGCGAAGGCTTTGACGTTCCGCGCGGTGTCAAGCTTCTGGCGGAAGGTGACGCCTATCCCAACCAGGCGATCCGTTACGGCGACAATGCCTGGGGCGTGCAGTTCCACGCGGAACTGACCCGCGCGATGATGCAGCGTTGGGTCGTTCACGGCGCAGAGCGCTTCACCATGCCCAACGCGCAGCAGGGCAGCGAGCACCTCGAAGGCCGCATGATGTTCGATGCGCCGCTCAAGGCCTGGCTGTCGGAATTCCTCGATATGGTGTTCCTGAACAAAAAGGCCGTAGCAGCAGCTTCACCCCGATACGGCGCATCGATGCCGGCAACCGAAGTGGCGCAAAGCTGAGCTGCAGCGGGTGTCCGCAGCGACCGGATTAGTTGCGCTCCGGCGCTTCCAGCGTGTCGATCCTTCTGAGCTTCGAAAAGCCGAGCGCCCAGATGACGGTGACGGCAAGCGTGCCGACGCCGCCGATGACGACGGCGGGCACTGCGCCGATGAAATGCGCCATCGTGCCGGCGCGGAATTCGCCTAGCTCGTTTGAGGCCCCGACGAACACCATATTGACGGCGTTGACCCGCCCGCGCACCTCGTCTGGCGTCCAAAGTGCGATCAGCGTTTCGCGGACATAGACGGAGATCATGTCGGCCGCGCCCATGATCATCAGTGAAACGATCGAGAGCCATGGCGTCGAGGAGAGGCCGAAGATCAGCGTGCCGAGACCGAAAAAGCCGACGCCGACAAACATCGCAACCCCTGCATGATGCCGGATCGGGTGGAAGGCAAGCCAGACGGCAACGACGATCGCACCGATACCTGGTGCGGCACGCAACAGGCCGAGGCCCCATGGGCCAAGTTCGAGCACGTCACGTGCGAAGATTGGCATGAGCGCGACAGCGCCGCCGAGAAGCACCGCGAACAGATCGAGCGAGATCGCGCCGAGAACCACTTTCTCGCTGAAGATGAAACGGAACCCGGCAAGCAGATGGGCGACATCGACCTTGGCAGCCGAGGTCCGCTGCGCCGGCTTCGGGATCATGAAGACGAGAAGTGCGGCAAGCGTCAGCAATACGAACGCCACGATGTAGGCAGCCGTCGCGTTCAGCCCATAAAGCAGGCCGCCGAAGACCGGGCCGAGAATGGAGGCTGTCTGCCAGGAAGACGAATTCCAGGCGATCGCATTGGCAAGGTCCTTCTCCGGCACGAGGTTCGGCCCGAGCGACTGCACCGCCGGCCCCATGAAGGCACGCTCGATGCCGAATACGACGAGGATGGCGAAAACCAGCCAGGGTGAAAAGGCGCCGGCGACCGTCAGCCCAAGAAGCGCCGCCGCACAGCCTGCACCGATGACCATGCAGATCGCCATGATCATGCGCCGGTTATACCGATCGGCCACCGTACCCGTGACAAGGATAAGCAGCAGCGAAGGCAGGAACTGGAACAGTCCGATCAGACCCAGATAGAGCGGGTTGCGGGTTTCATCATACATCTGCCAGCCGACCGAAACGCTGATGATCTGGATGGCGAAGCCAGCGAAGAACCGCGACAGGAAGAACTTTGTGTAGGAAGAATGGCGAAAAGCTGCAAAGCGGTCGTCAGAGGCAGGAATGGACATCACAAGCGACTTTCAGTGGACCGTCATGGGCGAATTCGCGTAGCGCCACTGTTAAACATGCTGAAACTGCGGCGGGTGCGACACTTGCCCGTTAGTTCCCCAATGTCTACATGTCTGTCAACTTGGAATTTGTGGGCCGACCGCCGCGATCCTGAAGGATGGGGCCTGGCAACAAGATTGGAGACCTGAATGCTCGCCCTGTTTCAGACCATTGACCTGGCCTTGAACCTCTACACCTGGATATTGATCGCCAGCGCCATCTTCTCCTGGCTCTTCGCCTTCAACGTTATCAATTCGAGCAACCAGTTCGTCGATGCCATCGGCCGCTTCCTCTATAACGTCACGGAACCAGTCCTGCGCCCGATCCGTCGTGTCATGCCAAATCTCGGCGGAATCGACATCTCCCCGATCATTGTTCTGCTGCTGATCTTCTTCCTGCGTTCCTTCATGTGGACGACCCTCTACCCGATCTTCGCGTGAGTTCGATAAGCGTTCACGCCGACCATATAAGGCTGAGCATCAAGCTCACCCCGAATGGCGGCCGCGACGCGATCGATGGTATCGAGACGGATGCGGAGGGTAACGCGTTTCTCAAAGCGCGTGTCTCTGCGGTGCCGGAAGACGGCAAGGCCAACAAGGCGCTGATCGCGCTTCTCTCAAAGAAGCTGCGCGTGCCGAAAAGCTCGATATCTTTCATCTCCGGTGAAACGGCGCGTAAAAAAATCCTCCGGATCGATGGCGATCCGGAGGATTTGAAAATGAAGATCGAAAGCCTGATTGGCTGATTACTTCTGGGCCTTGTAGCGGTCGATCGCCTCGACGATCAGGCGCTTGGCGACGTCGACATCCTGCCAGCCGCCAATCTTGACCCACTTGCCGGGCTCCAGATCCTTGTAGTGCTCGAAGAAGTGCTCGATCTGCTTCAGCGTGATTTCCGGCAGATCGGTGTAGTTCTTGATCTTGTCGTAGCGCTGGGTCAGCTTCGGAACCGGAACGGCCAGGATCTTTTCGTCCTTGCCGCCATCGTCTTCCATGATCATCACGCCGATCGGACGAACGTTGATGACGCAGCCCGGAACCAGCGGACGGGTGTTGCAGATCAGAACGTCGCACGGGTCGCCGTCTTCGGAAAGCGTGTGCGGGATGAAGCCGTAGTTACCCGGATAGGTCATCGGCGTGTAGAGGAAACGGTCGACGATCAGAGCACCGGCTTCCTTGTCCATCTCGTACTTGATCGGCTGACCGCCAACCGGCACCTCGACGATGACGTTGACGTCTTCAGGCGGGTTCTTGCCGATGGAAATTGCATCGATACGCATCGTGATCCTCAATTAGGTTCAATTCACCAAGCGTCGATAGCGAAAATCCGGCTCCAAGGCAATAAGCCATTGAATTGACGGGGCCGGCCACGCAAGGAGAGGAAAGTTATTCCTCGACACACCTTGAGGGCATATCAATTCTGCCAGACGAAGCCGACTTTCTTCAGCTGCGAACCACCGAAATCCTCCATCCCCTCAACGGCATCGTTGCCACCGTGACGGCGGAAGAAGCGGATCGCATGCTCGCTGTCTTCCAGGCACCAGACGACCAGGCCGCGGCAGCCCAGCGAGGTCAAAAGCTTGCGGCTTTCGCCGAAGAGCCGCCGTCCGAGCCCGATGCCCTGGAATTCCGGCCGCAGATAGATCTCGTAGATTTCGCCGTCATAGGGCAGCGCCCGGGCGCGGTTGAGGCCAACCGTCGCGTAACCGGCAATCTCGCCGGCGACGTCAACCACGAGAAGCGTTGCCGGCCCGTCCGTTGCCTTGCGCCACCATTTCTCGCCACGACGTTCCAGCATCTGGATCAGCGGCTTGTGCGGAATGAGACCCGCATAGGCCTGCACCCAGCTCTGCCGGTGTACATCCGAGATGGCTCGGGCATCCTGCGGATCTGCCCGCCGAACATCGATAGACAACGTCTTCATAACGCGACTTTAGGTCCTGCTATGCGGGCTCCGCCATCGGTCAATCATTAACCAGACGGATTGCCCACAGAGTTCTGATGGGGACAATGTCCATCGAGTTAACGCTTTTTTAACCTCGGTTACAAGCTGTGCGATTTGCAGGAACACAAAAAAGCCCGGCTTGCGGCCGGGCTTTTCACAACTAGATTTTAGGACGGCTTAAAGAGCTGCCTTCGACTTGTCGAAGCGCTTGCGGTCGTTGGCGTCGAGATAGATCTTGCGCAGGCGGATCGACTTCGGCGTGACTTCCATCAGCTCGTCGTCCTGGATCCAGGAGAGCGCGCGGTCGAGCGTCATGCGGATCGGCGGGGTCAGGCGGACGGCTTCGTCCTTGCCGGCCGAACGGATGTTCGTCAGCTGCTTGCCCTTGAGAACGTTGACTTCGAGGTCGTTGTCGCGGGTATGGATGCCGATGATCATGCCGGCATAGACCTTCTCGCCCGGCTCGATAATCATCGGGCCGCGGTCTTCCAGGTTGAACATGGCGTAAGCAACAGCTTCACCGGCCTGGTTGGACAGAAGAACACCGTTGGTACGACCGGCAATTTCACCCTTGTAAGGCTGATAATCGTGGAACAGACGGTTCATGATCGCCGTGCCGCGCGTGTCGGTCAGAAGTTCAGACTGGTAGCCGATCAGGCCACGGGTCGGAGCGAGGAACTTCAGACGAACGCGGCTGCCGCCCGAAGGACGCAGTTCGGTCATCTCGGCCTTGCGCTCGGACATCTTCTGAACGACGACGCCGGAATGTTCTTCATCGACGTCGATGACGACTTCTTCGATCGGCTCCATCGTGGTGCCGTTCTCGTCCTTGTGCATGACGACGCGCGGACGCGAAACGGCAAGCTCGAAGCCTTCGCGACGCATGGTTTCGATCAGAACGGCAAGCTGAAGCTCGCCGCGGCCGGACACGTAAAACGAATCCTTGCCTTCGGCTTCTTCGATCTTCAGCGCAACGTTGCCTTCGGCTTCCTTGAACAGACGATCACGGATGACGCGGCTCGTCACCTTGTCGCCTTCGGTGCCGGCAAGCGGGCTGTCGTTGACGATGAAGGACATGGTAACGGTCGGCGGATCGATCGGCTGAGCCTGCATGGCCTCGGTCACCGAAGGATCGCAGAACGTGTCGGCAACGGTGCCCTTGGACAGACCGGCAATGGCGACGATGTCACCAGCGATCGCTTCGTCGATGGCAGTACGCTCGATGCCGCGGAATGCGAGGATCTTGGAAATACGGCCGGTTTCAACCGTCTTGCCGTCCTGGGACAGAACCTTGACGGCCTGGTTCGGCTTGATCGAACCGGAAGCGACGCGACCGGTGATGATACGGCCGAGGAACGGGTTGGCTTCGAGAAGCGTACCGATCATGCGGAACGGGCCTTCTTCGACTGTCGGCTCCGGAACGTGCTTGAGCACGAGATCGAGCAGCGGTGCCAGACCTTCGTCCTTCGGGCCTTCCGGGTTGACGTTCATCCAGCCATCGCGACCCGAACCGTAGAGGATCGGGAAGTCGAGCTGCTCGTCGGTGGCGTCGAGGTTTGCGAACAGGTCGAAAACTTCGTTGATGACTTCTTCGTGGCGACCGTCCGGGCGGTCGATCTTGTTGATCGCGACGATCGGCTTGAGGCCGACCTTCAGCGCCTTGCCGACGACGAACTTGGTCTGCGGCATTGGGCCTTCAGACGAGTCGACCAGAACGATCGCACCGTCCACCATCGAAAGAATACGTTCGACTTCGCCGCCGAAGTCGGCGTGGCCTGGGGTATCTACGATGTTGACGCGAACGCCCTTCCACTCAACCGACGTCGCCTTGGCGAGAATCGTGATGCCGCGTTCCTTTTCGAGATCGTTCGAGTCCATGACGCGTTCTGCAACGCGCTGGTTTTCGCGGAACGAGCCCGACTGTTTCAGGAGCTCGTCAACGAGCGTCGTTTTGCCATGGTCAACGTGCGCGATGATCGCGATGTTGCGAAGTGCCATATTAGAGGTTCTCTGAAGTTGGGGCGCAACAATCACGGGGCCACGCCAATTTCGTTGGCGCGCTCATACCCCGTTTTTTGCAAATGCGAAAGGGGGGCCGAGCGCAACGGCTTAATCCATGGGTCTATTCGGCGACGAGACCGCTCCTTCTCAACAATGCAAGCAGGAGAAGCGGCAGGAGAGTGGTGATGAGAATGGCGATGAACGCCATGGCCATGCCGAGCCCGATCGACCCCTGTTCGAACTGACGCCAGATGAAGGTGGCGATCGTCTGCATGCCGACCGGCGCGATGACGACGGACGCTACCAGCTCACGCGAGGCAAGCGCAAAAACGAGCAGCATGGCCGAGGCGAGGCTCGGAAACACGAGCGGCAGAAGGATACGGCGGAAGGCCGTGATGCCGGACGCGCCGAACACGCGGGCTGCGGCTTCGAGATTGTCACCGATCTGCTGGAAGGCGGCCGTGGAGTAACGCATCGTCTGCGGCAGCAGGATGCAGCAGTAGGCGAGCAGCAGGATGAACGGCGTATTGTAGGGAGTCGCCGGCAGCCACGGCATGTTCCAGGCGAGGATCAGGCCGACGGCAACGACGATGCCGGGAAGCGCATTCGGAATGATCGTCAGGCTGTCGATCGCCAGCCGTCCGCGGATTTTCGTCTTCACCACCGTGTAAGCGGCTGTCACCCCGATGAGACCCGTAATCAGCGCCGTGCCGATACCGAGCGAAAAGCTGTTGGCAAGCGCGCCGAGCGCCCCAGCGCTGTTGCCGAACACCTGCAGGAAATTGTCGAAGCTCATGTTGTCGAGCGCCAGCCCGCCGGAAATCGTCCGCGACATGGCGGTGGCAAGGATCGACAGAAGCGGTACGCCAGTGGCAAGGAACGAGACGATGATGAAAGCCGTAAGTACCGGCCACTTCATCGCCCCGAGCGGCCGCTTGTCCTTGGCGGTCGGCTTACCGTTGACCGTCTGGTAGGAGCGGCGCGCGAGAATCCAGCGCTGGCCGAGGAATGTCACAAGTGACAGGCCGACCAGCAGCAGCGACATGATCGAGGCACCCGGCAGGTCGATCGGCCAGTCGGAAATGCGAAGATCGATACCGGTGACCAGAACCTGGAAACCGGCACGACGGCCAAGCGCTGCAGGCGTGCCGTATTCCTCGATCGCCGCAGCAAACACCAGCATCAGGCTGGCGGCAAGACCCGGAGCAGACAGGGGAAGCGTGATCCGCCAGAAGGCGCGCGCGGGCGTGGCGCCGAACACCCGGCCGACATCCGCATAACGCGCACCGACCGCTTCGACCGTGCGCGATACGGCGAAATAGACGACCGGGAACGTGTTGAACGCCATGACCATGGTCATGCCCGCCAGAGAAAACAGGAAGGGCGAAAGGTTGAAACCCAGCAACTGCTGCAGATACCCGCGCGGCTGCAAGGTCATGATCCAGCCGAGCGTGGCGATATAGGGCGGGATCATGAAGGGCACGAGCAGAGCCACGTCGAACAGCGCCGCCCCCGGCACACGATAGAGCGCGCGAAACACGCCGAGCGGCACAGCCACCACAGCCGAAGCCAGCACGACGCAGAAACCGAGCAGGATCGTATTGCCGGCCATGCCGATCAAGGCACCGTCATTCAGCGTGGCGATAAAGGAGGAAAAAGGCTTCGCAAACGAGCCTTGGCCGAGCTCAGGAAAAACGCCCTGCATGACGACCGCTGCAAAGGGTACGGCAACGACGAGAAGCAGTCCTGCAATCGCCAGCCATGCCGCCGGGGCCGGTCCGCCAACGCTTTTTGCCGCCATCACTCAGTCCTTTATGTCCTGCCGCAGCATTCTTTAAGCCATAGGATGAGATGACCTGAAAAATGATGCGCGACGTTCAAAGTGAAACAACGCCGCCTGCTCCAAAGAGCAGACGGCGTCGCAGCGAAAATTACTTGCCACCAAAAATCTTGGTGACTTCGCCGAGCGTTTCCTTGCGCTTGCCGTAAACGGCAGCGTTGTCGAACTTCAGGAGCTTCAGGTCGCTGATCAGCGGACGGTCGGCGGCAACGTCGCTGCGGGCCGGCATCAGCATCTGGGCGGCAACCATCTTCTGACCGGCGTCAGACAGCATGTAGTCGATGAACTTCTTGGCCTCGTCCTGGTTCTTGGACCAGTTGAGGATCATCGCCGGACGCGGTGCAATGACGGTGCCGGAAGCCGGGAAGACGACCTCGACGCTTTCGCCCTTCTTGGCGGCAGCAAGCGTGATGTAGTCGACCGCGCCGAAGACGGCAGCCTTGGCACCCTGCAGAACCGGGTTCAGCGCTTCGGCATTGGCACCGGCAATGATCGCGCCGTTTGCCTGCAGATCCTTGAACAGCTTGAAATCGTCCTGGCCGGCAAGGGCAGCCGTCAGTTCGAAGGACGAGCCGGACTGTGCCGGGTCGGGAATGTTGACCATGTCCTTGTATTCCGGCTTGGTCAGGTCAGCCCATTCGGACGGCTTAGGCGTGCCGCTCTTGGTGTTCCAGGCAATGCCGAGAGCCGAGATGCCCTGTGCGACGGCATAGTCGGACTTGAGGAAATCCGGAACCTTGGCAGCGTTGGGGCTGGAATACTTGACCAACCAGCCGCGCTTTTCGAAGTCGGTCGCGGTATCCCAGGAAGCCGAGATCAGAACGTCGACGACCGGGTTCGATGCTTCCGCTTCGATACGGGCCATGACCTTGCCGGTGGTCGCCTGGAAGACATTGACCTTGATGCCGGTTTCCTTGGTGAAACCTTCCGACATCTTGTCGATCAGGCTCTGCGGGCCGGCGGTGTAGACGGTGATGTCGGCATGCGCGACGCCGGCCATCAGGACGGCGGCGACGGCGCCGAGTGTAATGCTCTTCAACGACTTGAACATGTCCCAAAACTCCTGTTGGGGTAAATGCTTACGGATGCGGATGACGTGAATTTTCAAACCAGCGGATCTGGCCGAGATCGATGGAAAGGCCGACGCCATCGCCGGGCTTCAGCTTTTGACGGCTCAGGACCTGCAGCTCGACCTGATCGGCGCCGATCAGCGAAACGGTTGCCAGATGCCCGTCGCCGCGGAACTGCGAGCGCAGCACGCTGGCGGCCACCCGATCCTGCTGGATCTCGCCGGGCGTGATGGCCGAGACAGGGATGAGAATGCTGCGCGTGCCGGCCGAGCCATGATCGGCGCGCATCAACGCAACGTCGCTATTGCCGAAGAACCAGCAGGCATCGCGGTTTTGCAACTCGGCAATGCCACCTAGTCGCAGGAAGTCGGCAACTTCGGGGGTCGCCGGCTGCGCCACCAGTTCGTCCGGGCTCGCGAGCTGTTCGATCAACCCGCCGCGCATCACGGCGACCTGATCGGCAAGCGTCAGCGCTTCCGAGTGATCATGGGTGACATAGATGGCGGTGAGGCCGAGCGAGGCGATCAGTTCCGCCAGTTCACCAACCATGTTCTCGCGCAGCTCGCGGTCGAGATTGGAAAGCGGCTCGTCGAACAGGATAAGCTGCGGCTCGCCGACGATCGCCCGCGCGATCGCCACGCGCTGCTGCTGACCGCCCGAAAGATCGCTCGGCCGGCGGCCGGCATAGGCGGAAAGCCCGACGCGCTCCAAGGCATGCATCGTGCGGCTTTCGCGCTCGGCGCGACCGATGCCGCGCATCTCGAGCGGAAAGGAGACATTGCCGCCGACCGTCATATGCGGCCAGAGCGCGTAATCCTGGAAAACCATGCCTAGATTACGCTTTTCCGGCGGTGCGAACATGCCGCTTGCGGCATCGGCAACCACCTGCCCGGCGATCGAGACGGAACCCTTGCTTGGCGCAAGAAGCCCGGCCACCAACCGCAGGAGCGTGGTCTTGCCGCAACCGGAAGGACCGAGAAGCGCAAGCGTCTTGCCCTGCCCCAAAGCCACATCGATGCCCTTGAGTACCGGCGTTGCACCATAGTGCAGCTCCAGTCCGGCCGTCGATACGGCAACGTTGCGTGCAAGGCTATCAATTTTCATGGGAACCGGCGTCGGCAGAAGATGATGCCGGTTCCATAGTCAGCCTGCATGACAGGCGGGTTACATTTTTATGACACCAGGATGACAGTTGTTCGCGAAGAGCGGGATAAGATCAGGCGTCGCCGCCCGAAAGCTCCGCCACCATCGCCAATCCCTTTTTCTTCAGCATCGCCGTCGGATCAGGCAGCTTGCCGCGGAAGGCCTTGTAGGTGACTTCCGGATCAATCGAGCCGCCAACAGAATAAACGTTGTTCTTGAGCTTGCGCGCCATGACCGGATCGAACGGATTTCCGACCTCTTCGAAGGCCGAAAACGCATCCGCATCCAGCACTTCCGACCACATGTAGGAATAATATCCGGCTGCATATCCCTCACCGGAAAACACGTGCTGGAAATGCGGCGTTGCGTGGCGCATGACGAGCGAGGCCGGCATTTTCAACTCCGACAGAACCTCCGCTTGCACCGCCATCGGATCATCCGACGGAGCCCGCGTGTGGAACGCCATGTCGACCAGCGCCGATGCGGTGAACTCGACCGTCGCAAAACCGGCATTGAAGGTGCGCGCCGCCAGAACCTTGTCGAGCAGCTCCTTCGGCATCGGCTTGCCGGTCTCGTAATGCACCGCATATTTTTCGAGGATTTCCGGCACCGTCAGCCAGTGTTCGTAAAGCTGCGACGGCAGTTCGACGAAATCGCGCGACACGCCCGTGCCGGAGACGGACGGATAGGTGACATCCGACAGCATGCCGTGCAGCGCATGGCCGAACTCGTGGAAGAGCGTGCGGGCGTCATCGAGCGAAAGCAGAGCAGGCTTGCCTTCCGCCGGCTTGGCGAAATTGCAGACATTGTAGATGATCGGCAGCTCGCCCTTAGCACCATTCTTCAATGGCAGTTTGTGCTGCGACTGGAACGAACTCATCCACGCGCCGGACCGCTTGGAGGACCGGGCGAAATAATCGCCGAGGAACAGTGCCTTCAGCGCACCGCTCTCGTCGCGCAGCTCGAACACCCGCACATCCGGATGATAGGCGGCAATGCCTTTCAGCTCGGCCAGCGTCACGCCGAACAGCCGCTTGGCAACATCGAAACAGGCTTCGATGACCTTTTCCAGCTGCAGATAGGGCTTAAGCTCGGATTCGGAGAAGGAGAAGGTCCGCTCGCGCAGCTTCTCGGCATAATAACGCCAGTCCCACGGCATGACCGGGTGGTTCTTGCCCTCTTCCGCCACCAGCTTGCCGAGGCTTGCTTCTTCTTCCAGCGCCTTGGAACGCGCCTTGTCCCAGACCTTGTGCAGCAGGTCGTTCACGTTGTCGGCGGTCTTTGCCATCGTGTTGTCGAGTTTCAGGGCCGCAAAGTTTTCATAACCCAGAAGCTTTGCCTTTTCCGCACGCAGCGCCAGCGTCTCGCGAACGATCGCTACATTGTCCCGCGCACCACCGTTTTCACCGCGCGCCACCCAGGCCTTGAACGCCTGCTCGCGCAGGTCGCGCCGGGCCGAGAATGTCAGGAACGGCTCGATGATCGAGCGCGACAGCGTCACCATATAGCCGTCGGCCTCGCCGCGATCCCTGGCGGCAGCAGCCATCGCATCGCGCAGAAAATCCGGCAGGCCTTCCAGCTCGGCCTCGTCGGTCAGCTTCAACGACCATTCCTTCTCGTCTCCGAGAACATTCTGGCCGAACTGCGCACTGAGACCGGCAAGCTTTTCGCCGATCGAAGAAAGCCGGTCCTGCTCGGGCTTCTCAAGCTTGGCACCCGATTTGACGAAGCCTTTCCAGTGGCGCTCCAGCACCCGCTCCTGCTCGAGCGTCAAGCCAAGCTCCGCCCGCTTTTCCCACAAAGCATCGATGCGACCGAAAAGAGCGGCATTGGTGCCGATCTTCGAATAATGCCGTGACATTTTCGGCGCGATTTCCCGCTCCAGCGCCTGGATCGTCTCGTTCGTATGCGCGCCGGCCTTGCCCCAGAACAGGGAGGAGACGCGGGAAAGCTCGTCACCGGCAATTTCCAGCGCCACGACGGTGTTCTCAAAGCTAGGCGCTTCCGGATTGTTGGCGATAGCGTCGATCTCCGCCTCGTGGCTTGCCAGAGCCACCTCGAAAGCGGGAGCGAAATCCTCGTCTTTCACGAGATCGAACCGCGGCAGGCCTTCATGCCCGCTCCAATCGACAAGGGCACGGTTGACGGAAGCGTTGGCCATAAGGGAAATCCTTCTGCGATTCTGATTTGTTTCTGGTCTACAGGATAGGTTGTCGAGTGTCTGGATCAAGTACGACAAAGCGAAGCTTCACGCAGTCGTTCCACGCGGCGGCGAGCTTTTCCGTTTGCGGCCACGCGGAAAGATAGTAAGTCAACCTTATGAGCCTTCCAGTCAAAATCTCCCATGATGTGCCGCAAGGCGATATCCTGGGTCTGTTGATCGTCGATACCGCGCGTGCATTGCGAACGGCGTTTGAAAATCGCATCAACGCGGCAGGGCTGGGCCTCACCCCCGGCGAGGCAAGGGCGCTGATACACATCGCCGATCATGAAGGCAGCCGGCAGCTCGATATTGCCTCGCAGATGAGCGTCGAGCCAATGACGCTCTGCACCTATCTCGACAAATTGCAGACACTTGGTCTGATCGAGCGCCATAAATGCGCAGCCGATCGGCGCGCCAAGCGGATTGCCCTGACAAATACGTCGGATGACATGATCCGCAGGATCCGCGCCGAGCTCCACGTCATTCTCGACCATGCGACATCCGGCCTGTCTCTGGAGGCAAAAAGCCAACTGGAAGCGTCGCTTTCCGCGGTGAATAGGAATCTCCAGGAGACCTCTCCTCCCGCTCCAACGGGTGCCGATGAGCGACGCTGATACCGCCGCCCGCCCGACAATCATGACGGAGCGGCGCACGACCGTCATCGGTGCGCTTCTGACTGCAATCGGGCCAGTGTCGATGGCGGTCTACACACCCGCCATGCCGGAACTGGTTCGCGCTTTCGGCACGACGGAATCCGCCATCAAGCTGTCGCTCTCGCTTTATTTCGGCGGCTTCGCCTTAGCCCAGCTGCTCGCCGGCCCGGTGTCGGATGCCTATGGCCGGAAGAAAGCCTCGATCGCCTTCCTGATGATCTATGTCCTGGGCTCGCTGATCTGCGCCATGGCAATCGACGTCAACTGGATCCTGGCGGGACGGCTGATCCAGGGCATCGGCGCCTCTGTCGGTGTCACCGTTGCCCGCGCTGCCGTGCGCGACCAATTTGTCGGAGGGCAGGCCGCGCGGATCATGAACATGATCGGCATCATTCTGGCGATCGGCCCGGCGCTCGGCCCCACTATCGGCGGACTTGCCCTTTCAGCCTTCGGCTGGCAGTCGATCTTTCTGCTGCTGATCGCCTTCGGCGCGATCGCATTGCTGACCTGCATCTTCGCGCTGAAGGAAACGGCCATTCCTGATCGCTCGCGCCTGCAGCCCGTCACGCTGGTCAAAACCTATGCCGGCCTGATCACCGACCTGCGTTTCCTCTTCCCCTCGCTCATCCTCGGCGGCTCTATCGGCGCGCTTTATGCCCAGGGCACCATGCTGCCCTTCGTCCTGATCGATGTGGTCGGCCTCAGCCCGACGCAATTCGGCCTCGGCATGCTGGCGCAGACCGGCTCCTACCTGACGGGTTCGATCACTCTGCGCATGATCTCCGGCCGCATATCAGGCCCCGCAGCGGTTGCGATCGGCATCGGCTTCTGCGGAACAGGCGGCTTCCTGATGCTGTTGTCCGTACACCTGCTCGATCCGAACTTCCTGTCGATCATGGTCCCGGTCGGCATCTGCACCTTCGGCATCGCCTTTCTGACGCCGCATGTCGTCACCTCCGGCCTCGCCGCATTTCCGAAGGTCGCAGGCTCCGCCTCTGCGCTGATGGGCTTCATCCAGATGGGCGGCGGCTTCGTGGGCGGGCTGGTCGCTGCCACTTTCGCAAACCCGCTGACCTCCTTCGGCACGATCATCCCCATCATGGAATTCACCGCGGTCGCGGCCTACCTCGCCAACCGTTTCATCAGCCGCCGCCAATAAAAAACCCCGCTGCGATGACAGCGGGGCCTGATCTGACAAATCGGTAAGCCCGATTATTTCAGCTGGTTGCGCTTGGCGAGCGTGCGCAGGCGCAGCGAATTCAGCTTGATGAAGCCGGCTGCATCCTTCTGGTCGTAAGCGCCGTGATCGTCTTCGAAAGTGACGAGCTGGTCGGAATAGAGCGACTTGGCGCTTTCGCGGCCGATCACCATGACATTGCCCTTGTAGAGCTTCAGCGTCACTTCACCTTCGACATGTTCCTGGCTCCTGTCGATCAGGGCCTGCAGCATTTCGCGCTCCGGCGAGAACCAGAAGCCGTAATAAATCAGCTCGGCATATTTCGGCATCAGCTCATCCTTGAGGTGAGCAGCGCCGCGATCGAGCGTGATCGATTCGATTGCGCGGTGAGCGGCCAGCAGGATAGTGCCGCCGGGGGTCTCGTAGACGCCGCGCGACTTCATGCCGACGAAGCGGTTTTCAACGAGGTCGAGACGGCCGATGCCGTTGTCGCGGCCATAGTTGTTGAGCTGGGCAAGCAGGGTTGCCGGCGACATGGCGACACCGTTGATCGAGACCGCATCACCCTTGTTGAAGCCGATCTTGATCGTGGTTGCCTGGTCAGGAGCAGCTTCCGGCGAAATCGTGCGCATATGCACATATTCGGGAGCCTCGACGGCCGGATCTTCAAGAACCTTGCCCTCGGAGGACGAGTGCAGCAGGTTGGCGTCGACGGAGAACGGCGCTTCACCCTTCTTGTCCTTGGCAACCGGGATTTGGTGCTGTTCGGCAAAGTTCAGAAGATCGGTGCGGCTCTTGAAAGACCAGTCGCGCCACGGCGCGATGATCTTGATGTCGGGGTTCAGCGCATAGGCCGACATTTCGAAACGAACCTGGTCGTTGCCCTTGCCGGTCGCGCCATGAGCGATCGCGTCGGCGCCGGTCTTCTTGGCGATCTCGATCAGGTGCTTGGAGATCAGCGGACGGGCGATCGACGTGCCAAGCAGATAGACGCCTTCATAAACGGCATTGGCGCGGAACATCGGGAAGACGAAGTCACGGACGAATTCTTCGCGGACATCCTCGATGAAGATTTCCTTGATGCCCAGCATCTCGGCCTTCTTGCGCGCCGGCTCGAGCTCTTCGCCCTGGCCAAGGTCGGCTGTAAAGGTAACGACTTCAGCGTTGAGTTCGGTCTGCAGCCATTTCAGGATGATCGAGGTATCGAGACCGCCGGAATAGGCGAGAACGACCTTCTTTACGTCTTTCGGGAGTGCCATGATGAATATGTCCGTCTGCGGGTGGCGGCGGAGACAAATCCGCCGAAATTGGATCGCCGAAGTTTTTAGCGAGTTTCTGGAGCCGCGCAAGGAAAACCCGGAGAAACAACGTCAGAGATGACGCCGCACATTCATCCGCTGGTGAAGAACACGGATGATGAGCAACACGCTACCTCGCTGCCGATAGATGATCCGATGTGAACCCGTGGCGTAACTCATATAGCCTTTGCGAATATCGTCGATCGGCCTTCCGCGTCTCGCGCCGGCTACCAGACCATCCATGACCGAATCAGCTCGCGATAATAAATATCCGCCTAGGCGACGGACCATGTATCACGCGAGTATAGCCAGATATCTGTGAGATCCCGGCTTGCGCGTGGAGAAAGCCCGTATCCGGTCCGCTCAGCCGACATGTTTGCGATGCAACTCGGCGATGAATTCGTCGGGATCGAACGGCTGCGGCTCGCCCGAAGCCTCGCCTTCATCAATCGCCATCCGAAGCGCCTCGATCTCGTCCTCTTCGCTTTCCTTCAGAAGCCTCAGCGCCTCTTCGATCACTTCGCTTTCGGAAGCATAACGTCCGCCATCCACCTGCTTTTTGACATAGGCGGCCGTTTCTTCATCCACCCTGATCGATATGATCTCGCCCATCGGCCTGACTCCACTTCAATATCCCGTCATGTTGACGGGGTAGCGATAGATACCATATCCCCCCGGACCTTTGAACAGCAGCGTCATAGAGGAGACCGACCCATGACCGTTACTCATCCCGCTCTGAAAAAGGACAATGTCGCCGTCATCACCGGAGCCGCTTCCGGCATCGGGCTTGCTGCGGCGAAGGAATTTGCCCGAATGGGTCTCTCCGTCGTGCTTGTCGATTTGGAGGGCGAAAAGCTCGTTGAGGCGACCCGCGAAGTCACAGCACTTGCCGAGGGCGGCGAACATGACGTCGCGGCAATCGGCACCGATGTGTCGAAGCCGGACGAGATCGCAGCGCTCGAACGGGCCGTCATCCAACGTTTCGGCCGCGTCCATGTGCTGATGAACAATGCCGGCATACAGCCCGGCAGCAGCATTTTCGGCCCGCAGGCGAACTGGGAAAATGTGCTCGCCGTCAACCTGATGGGCGTCGTCAACGGCAGCCGCATCTTCGGCCCCGCGATGATCGCCCATGGCGAACCGGCGCTGATCATCAATACCGGCTCCAAGCAGGGCATCACGACGCCACCCGGCGATCCAGCCTATAACGTCTCCAAATCAGGCGTAAAAACCTTCACCGAAGCGCTGCAGCACGAGCTGCGCAACACCGAAGGCTGCCAGGTCTCGGCCCACCTCCTGATCCCCGGCTTCGTCTTCACTCCGCTCGCAGCTAATGGCCGGACGGAAAAACCGGAAGGGGCATGGACCTCGGAGCAGACGGTTGATTTCATGCTCGAAAGCCTCGGGCGCGGCGATTTCTACATTCTCTGCCCCGACAACGATGTCGATCGGGCCACAGACGAGCGACGCATGGCCTGGGCGATCGGCGACGTAATCGAAAACCGCCCACCGCTTTCCCGCTGGCACCCGGATTTTGCCGACGCATCAAAACAATTCATCAACAACCGTTGATTGATCGAATTGGCATAGGCTCGAAAGCCGGATAAACCGGACGAACAATTTCCGGCTTTCGAGAACGATCATGGAATTCCTGCCGAGCCTGCCGACACTCATCGCCTTCACCGCCGCCGGTCTTCTCCTGTCGATCACGCCAGGGCCGGATATGACATTGTCGATCAGCCGCGCGATCAGCGAAGGCCGCAAGACGGCGCTGCTCGTCGTGCTCGGAACGAACTTCGGCATCGTCTGCCACACGCTTCTGGTCGCCTTTGGGATTTCCGCGCTGATCACCGCCTCGCCGACCGCCTTCTTCATCCTGAAGACCGGCGGTGCTGCCTATCTTCTCTGGCTCGCCATCCAGGCAATCCGCTTCGGCTCCAGCCTGTCGGTCGAAAAGGTCGAGCGGCCGCAAAGCAGCCCGTTTGCCAGCATGTCGCTTGGCTTCTGGGTCAATATCCTCAACCCCAAGGTCATCATCTTCTTCATGACCTTCCTGCCGCAATTCGTCTCGGCGCAGGATCCGCATGTCACCGGAAAGCTGATCTTCTTCGGGCTTTATTTCATCGCCATCGGCATGCCGATCAACGTCATCGTCGTGCTGGCTGCAGACAGGCTTTCCGCCTGGCTGCAGGCCAATCCAAAAATCCTGCGCGGCATCGACTACACCTTTGCCGGCGTCTTCTCGATCTTCGCGGCAAAGATCTTCTTCACACAGGCACGCTGACAAATGACGCGCTGACCGGCATTAGCCGATCAGCAATGCGTCGTCGTCCAGCGTTTCGCCGCGCATCTTGCGGAACATGGCGATCAGGTCCTCGACCTGCAGGTCCTTGCGGCTTTCGCCACTGACATCGAGAATAATCTCGCCGCCATGCAGCATGATCGTGCGGTGCCCGAAATCCAGCGCCTGACGCATGGAATGCGTGACCATAAGCGTGGTGAGCTTGCGCTCCGAGACGACGCGCTGGGTAAGATTCATGATGAACTCCGCCATGCCCGGATCGAGCGCCGCCGTATGCTCGTCGAGCAGAAGCACATCCGAACCAGCCATCGTCGCCATGACCAGCGACACCGCCTGGCGCTGACCGCCGGAGAGAAGATCCATGCGGTCCTTCATCCGATTTTCAAGCCCCAAATTAAGTTCGGCAACCCGCTCGCGAAAGAGCTCGCGGCGGCGCGGGCCGAGCGCCGAGTGCAGGCCGCGGATCTCGCCACGGCGTGCCGCAAGAGCAAGATTTTCTTCGATCGACAGGGAGCCGCAGCTGCCCGCCAGCGGATCCTGGAACACGCGGGCGACCAGACCGGCACGCGCGGATGTCGACTTGCGCGTCACATCGGTCTTGCCGATCATCACCTTGCCTTCGTTGGCCAGCACGTCGCCGGCCAGAACCCCGAGCAGGGTCGATTTGCCGGCACCGTTAGAGCCGATCACGGTCACGAATGAGCCTTCCTCGATCGTCAGGTTGACGCCCTTCAGCGCCTCCTTCTGCAGCGGCGTGCCCTTACCGAAGGTGACATGGATATTGCTGAGATCGATCATGACGAAGCTCCCCGGCGCAGGCGCGGCAGAACGAGCGCCACGGCCACCAGAACGGCGGTGACGAGATTGAGGTCGGAGGCCTTGAGGCCAAGTGCATCCGTCGAAAGCGCCAGCTGGATGGCGATGCGATAGAGGATCGAGCCGACAACGCAGCCGATCAACGCCAAGAGGATGCCACGTGCGCCGAACAGCGTCTCGCCGATGATGACGGCGGCCAGACCGACGACGATGGTACCGACACCGGAGGTGACATCGGCAAAACCGTTGGTCTGCGCAAACAATGCACCACCCAGCGCCACAAGCGCATTGGAAAGCGCAAGACCGAGATAGACCTGCCAGCTCGTATCGATGCCCTGCGCCCGCGACATGCGCGGATTGGCGCCGGTCGCGCGCATGGCAAGCCCGGCATCGCTTTCGAGAAAGCGCCAGACGGCGATCACCGCAATCACCACCAGCACGCCGACGAAGAGCGGCCGCACATAGACTTCACGCAGACCAAGGCCGAAGAACGGGCTCAGCATCGTGTCAGCATTGATCAGCGCCACATTCGGCTTTCCCATCACCCGGAGGTTTACGGAAAAGAGTGCGATCATCGTCAGGATCGACGCGAGCAGGTTGAGGATGCGGAAACGCACGTTGAGAAACGCCGTCATAATACCGGCGGCGGCACCGGCCAGCATGGCGGCCAAGGCTGCAAGCCACGGATTGATGCCGAGGGTAATCAGCACGGCCGCAACCGCAGCACCGAGCGGAAACGACCCGTCGACCGTGAGATCGGGAAAATCGAGCACGCGGAAGGCAAGAAATACACCGATGGCGACAAAGGCGAAAACCAGCCCGAGTTCCACTGCGCCCCAGAAGGCGATCTGACTAAGCACCTTGTCGTGCTCCCCTTTTATCCGTCGCATAGCGCGCCGGTTGGTCGTCGGTCACACCGGATGACGATGATATCACCCGGTGCGTTGATGAGAGGCGGTTTATTCGACCGTGCGCGTGGCGCGCGAAACGATGGCCTCAGGCAGCGTCACGCCCATGCGGGTTGCAGCACCCTTGTTGATGACGAGATCGGTACCGACAGCAACGGTCACCGGAATATCGCCGGGAGCCTCACCCTTGAGGATACGGGCAACGATCGCGCCGGTCTGCTTGCCGACATCGTAATAGTTGAAGCCGAGAGCGGCAACGGCACCACGATCGACCGAGCCGGTATCGGCGGCATAAAGCGGGATCTTGGCTTCTTCGGCAACACCGACAGCTGCCTCGAAAGCCGAAACGATCGTGTTGTCGGTCGGGATGTAGAAGACATCGGCGCGGCCGACGAGACCGCGGGCAGCGCCCTGCACTTCAGCGGACTTTGTCGCAACCGATTCCACCACCGTCATGCCGTTCTTGGCAGCTTCTTCCTTCAACGCCGCGAGGATCGAAACCGAGTTGGTTTCAGCCGTGTTGTAAAGGAAACCGATCGACTTCGCGTTCGGCGAGATTTCCTTGATCAGCTTGATATGCTCGGCAACCGGCGACATGTCCGAAAGACCGGTGACGTTGCGACCGGGCTTTGCCACATCCTTGACCAGCTGCGCGCCGACCGGATCGGAAACCGCAGTAAAGACAACCGGAATATCGCGAGTTGCGGAAACGACGGCCTGGGCCGAAGGCGTGGAGATCGGCACGATGACGCTCGGCTCTTCGCCGACGAACTGGCGAGCGATCTGCGCGGCCGTGCCGGGATTGCCCTGCGCGGACTCATACAGGAACTTCAGGTTCTCGCCGTCCTTGTAGCCGGCCTCGGCCAGTGCTGCCTTCACGCCGTCACGAGCGGCATCGAGTGCAGGATGTTCGACGATCGCCGTCACGGCGACGGTAACGTCGGCAGCTTTTGCAGGCATGGCGAGAGCCGTCGCTGCAGCAAGGGCAAGAATGAAAGCGCGCATAGGTTTCCTCCGGGCGATTTTTAGCTTTTTGGCTTCTTAGGGAGCCGGGCAGCCGAAATCAACAAACACCTGACCGCAGCGACTGATCCGCGACACACCGACACCTGCTTTCGGCAGCCATGCAACAATTGCATCACACCAAGTCGGCAAATTCGCTTGCGTGAAAAATACTTTTAATCCAAATAATTTGAATGCACAGAAAATCAAATGATCCAAAAGCCGTATTCGGCGGCACCGTTGTCGTGTTTGCCAGAAGGTGGCGCATGTTCATCGATGAAAAGCTGGCGGAAAGCGGCCTGACGGACGCCAGCTGGACACCGCTGATCTACCTGCACCGGCTGGGTGACGGCCTGCTTCAGAAGGAACTCGCCGCCGCTTCCGGCCTCGACGAATCCAGCCTCGTGCGGCTGATCGATATCCTGTCGAAACGCGGCCTTCTCGAACGCCGGATCGATCCGGACGACCGCCGCGCACGCAGGCTCCATCTCACCGAAGAAGGCAGGAAGACGGCCTGTGCCATCCGCGCACAGCTCGTGGCGCTGGAAAAAGACCTGCTCGACGATTTCAGCGACGAGGACATTGCAGCCATGCTGCACATCTGCGAACGCGTCGAGGAGAAAATGGAGAAGGCTAAAGCCGGAATGAAGACTGAATCATGAGAGCGCTTTCCGCCATGTTCGATATCGACCCGGCCCGGTTACGCTTCACCGCGCGCACAGCGATCGCAGCCTGCTTGGCGCTGGTGATCGGCACTCTCATCGGCCTTGATCATCCGCAATGGGCAGCGATGACTGTCTGGATTACTGCCCTGCCGACACAGGGCCAGCGGCTGGAGCGGAGCCTGGCCCGTGTCGTAGGCACCATCGCCGGTGCGCTGGCAGGTGTCGGCCTTATGGTTTTGGCCGGCAATGATCCGCTTGGCATCATCATCGGGCTTTTGCTCTGGCTTGGATTGTGTTCAGGGATCGGGAACCTGATTACAGGCCCCGCATCCTATGTCAGTCTTCTCGCCGGCTATTCCGCGGCGATGGTAGCACTCCTCGGCTACGGCCACGAAAGCTCGCTTTTACTGCTCGCGATCGATCGGATAGCAACAATCTGCCTCGGCGGCGCGGTGGGTACGATCGTCGCCCTGGCCTTTTCTCCCAAGCCTCAGCCAGTCGACATTTCCAAGCGTGTGAAAACAGTCATGTGCGAATGCCTCGACCATATAGTCGCGGGAGCAAGCGACAAGGCCGAACGCACACGCCTGATTCTGGAAATTACTGCACTGGATGAAAACCTCGACATAGCATCTGCCGGTTCGATTGGCGTTCGCCGAAAAGCCCGGGACATCCGCAGTCTCCTATCCGCTCTCACTGAACTGCTTCTGGATACACAATCGCCAAGCCATCCAAGCCCTGAAGGGGCACGGATGACACCTCTGGAGCAGAATGACATACCCGAACGATTGCAACTGATGGCAGACGAGCTGGAGGCGGATAAACCGTATCAGGCAAACCTGTTGAAAGCATTGGCGCCGCTCTGGCAGCGCGCGAACCGAACAGCGGCAACGATCGGTCCGGTAGCGGATCGCCACCGGCTTCCGCTTCCGCATCACGACTGGATAGGTGCCCGTTATGCGGCATTCAGATCAATGAGCGCAGTTGCGGCAACCGGGCTGGTTTGGATCCTCACGGGCTGGGCACTCGGACCCTACATGGTCATGGGCGCAGCAATTATGACCTCGGTCTTCTCGACCTTCCCGAATCCCGGTCTGCAAATGCGCTGGGTCGTCGGAGGCTCGATCAGTGGTGCCCTAGCTGCAGTGCTGGCTCATCTCTTCATTTTACCTATGGCAGGCAGCGTCACTATCGCCGCCCTGCTTACAATGCCTCTGATCCTTCTCGGCATGTTCGTCATGGCTCATCGCCGCGTCGGACTGGCTGGCATGGAATACAATCTCATTTACCTGCTGATGATGAATCCGACCGTGCCGGCGGATCCTGAGCTTGGTCATGTACTGTTGCAGGCCTCCGCTGTCCTGCTCGGCCCGGTCAGCGCCTATCTCGCCTTCGTCGCCCTGCCCGTCGACACCCGCCGCCGGCTGGATTTCGTCATCAGGCTGATGGTGCATGAGCTGACCGCCATAGCCGGGGGCGCATTCGACAAGCCCGGGCGCCACCTGCATTGGCGCATGCGCATCTATCATCGCCTTGTCACGCTCGTTCGCTGGAGCGAACGCAGCGGAAACGGAGGAGACTTTGCCGTGAATGGCGGCATGGGAACTCTGCTCATCGGAAACAGTCTACACGCAATCCGCAGCATGATGGAGGAGCCTGACGTTGATGCCGGCTCGAAACGCGCGCTTCGCGCAACGTTGTTAAGCGTTGCCCACCTGTCACGAAAACCCGATCGTGTCGTGAGAGCTTTCAAGAGGGCAGCAGCAAAACTGCAGGCGACATATCCGCAAGATGCCAGCCGATTGAGCGAGACGGCCGCTCTCGTCGCGGCCAATCAGGATTTCTTTCGCCGGGCTGGCTGAGCCCAAAAGGCTCAGTCGTCGTCCTCACCGTGGCCGGCGATCATCATCGCCTCGAAGGCCAGACGCTCGGTCTTGCGCATGCGTTCAGATTCCGACTTCAGCTGGCCGCAGGCAGCGAGAATATCGCGACCGCGCGGCGTGCGGATCGGGGAAGCATAACCTGCCGCATTGATGAAATCTGCGAACTTTTCGATCGTCGCCCAGTCGGAGCACTGGTAGTTGGTGCCCGGCCACGGGTTGAACGGGATGAGGTTGATCTTCGCCGGAATGCCTTTCAACAGCTGAACCATCAGCTTGGCGTCTTCCAGACTGTCATTGACGTCCTTCAGCATCACATATTCGAAGGTGATGCGGCGGGCATTCGACAGGCTCGGATAGGCGCGGCAGGCGTCGAGCAGTTCCTTCAGCGGATATTTCTTGTTGATCGGAACCAGCATATCGCGCAGCTCGTCGCGCACCGCATGCAGCGAAATCGCCAGCATGACGCCGATCTCTTCGCCCGTCCGGTAGATTTCCGGCACGACACCCGAAGTCGACAATGTCACGCGACGCTTCGACAGCGACAGACCGTCACCATCGGTAGCGATCAGCAGCGCGGTCTTGACGCTCTCGAAATTGTAGAGCGGCTCGCCCATGCCCATCATCACGATATTGGTGACCTTGCGGTCGCCTGTCGGAACGAAAGCGCCCGGCGGCGTGTCGGCGCCCGGAAAATCGCCCAGACGATCGCGCGCCAACAGAAGCTGCGACAGGATTTCTTCCGCCGTCAGGTTGCGCACCAGCTTCTGCGTGCCGGTGTGACAGAAGGAACAGGTGAGCGTGCAGCCGACCTGACTGGAAATGCACAACGTGCCGCGGCCTTCTTCCGGAATATAGACGGTCTCGATCTCGACCGGACGACCGGCACCGCGCGACGGGAAGCGCAACAGCCACTTGCGGGTGCCGTCATTCGAGATCTGCTCCTCGACGATTTCCGGGCGGGCAATAGTGAAATGCTCCTTCAGCATCTCACGCATGTCCTTGGCGACATTGGTCATCGCATCGAAATCGGAGACGCCGCGGATATAGAGCCAGTGCCACAGCTGGTTGACGCGCATGCGCAGCTGCTTTTCCGGCACGCCCTTCTCATGCAGGGCTTTCGCCATCTGCGGCCGCGTCAGGCCGATCAGCGAGGGCTTGGATGTGAAAAGATCCGGATTGGCAACCAGCGGCTTCTTGGCGATGGCACCGGGGGCAATGGCCTCTGTGACTGACATATTCTATCCCGTTCGAGCACATGCACATCGCCACCGCTTAGGTAGGCGGAAGGGCTGGGGCATGTCTGTGCGTGAAACCTGTATCGGTCGTGGCAACATCAGGCCCGACCATGTTGGCGCGGGCTTTAGCATCAAAATAGGCCGGCGTCACCCTGTCTTCAACAAACACTAAAGGCCGGTCGAACGACCGGCCTCCGCTTAAATCGACGGCGTGCCGCTTACTTGCAGGTTTCGATTTGCTTCAGTGCAGCCGAAATGCCCTGCAGAGAATAGGCGTAATTGGTTTTCGTGCCACGGCCGGAAACGGCGCTGACGCTCATATTGTGGCCGGTCTTCATCGCGTTGACGAGTGCCGGCTCTTCCGCCGCATTCTCGACCCAGGCAGCCTTTTCCTTGGTGAACATGGTAAAATTCTTGCCGTCGATGGTGACCGTCACCTTCGAATTGGCCTGCAGCGGATAACCGACCATTGCCTGCGGCTCATAGGAAACGCTCTGGCCCGGACGTTGCGACACGATGAAGAAAATGTCACCGTGATCGACGCTGGCAGGTTCCTTGGTGGTCGGAACGGAAAGGACATAGCAGACCGTGCTGTTGCCGGACTTGTACGAATAGGCACCCCATGCCTTGAATTGCTGGATGCGGGTCGGCGTCTGAGCCGAGGCGATGCCTGCGCTTACGAAGGTAAGAGCAAGGGCGAGTGCGACTGTGCGTGCGGACATGGTTTCCTGCCGAGTTTTGTTATACGTGACGCTTCAACGGTAAGGGTGGGTGAAGCGGGCCATGATCTGGTTCATTTTGACTTAATTCTGGTTACCAATCCGTCAACATTGGAATTGGTTGCGCGCTCGCTGTAATGTGCTGTCAATGACACAAGGAATAGGGCAACAGTTTGTCCTCTTCCAAACTCACGCAATGACATTAGTATGGTTGCATAGATGCGAATCTAGGCTTTGAAAGAATTGCGTAGTTTGGATGCAGGGTGACGATCGGGACTACTTTGCGCGCTTGACCAGGGCTGTCGCCATGGAGCGTGATCAGGCAGCCTTTGGCGTGCTCTTCGATCACTTTGCGCCCCGATTGAAAACCTGGCTGATGAGCCAGCGAATTCCCGTCGATGAAGCGGAAGAGCTTGTCCAGGAAGTGATGACCGTACTCTGGCATCGTGCGTCCCTCTACGACCCGCAAAAATCCTCGCTTTCTACCTGGCTGTACCGCATCGCGCGCAATCGCCGCCTGGATGCGCAGCGGCGCGCCAAGGGCAAGGATGCGCTCGGTGATGCGCAGTGGCAGATGATGGATATGCAGGCGACCGACTTGCTTGTCGAAGTCAAAGAACGCGACGCACGGGTGCGTGAGGCCCTGAGTAGGATACCGGGCGAACAGATGGAACTGGTCAAGGCCGCCTTTTTCCTCGGCCAAACTCACACAGAAATTGCCGAGGCTACCGGTCTTCCGCTCGGCACGGTGAAATCCCGCATCCGGCTTGCGTTCCGGCATTTGCGCCGCGCGCTCGAAGACGCGGTGCCGCCGTAAGACTGCATCTGGCCCCAGATCATGCCCGAGCTTTTGCGATATCGGGATCGTCGGCGAGAACCTGATCCGCCGCGTCATAATGGCGATCGGCGATATGGCCCTGTATCAATCTCAGCGCCGCCGCCAGTACCGCGACGTCATCGGTAAAGCCGACCATGACGAACATATCCGGCACCAGATCGAAGGGCAGCACGAAATAGGCGAGTGCCGCCAGAAGCACACCGCGCACTCTGGTCGGTGTCTTCGGATCGACAGCGCAGTAATAGGCAGCCACCAAATCCCGGCTGAACGGCACGAACTTCACCGCCCGCTTCAGCGTCGGCCAGAATTTTGCACGCACCTGCTTTTCGCGACGATCCTGGGTGTCATCGTCGCCGGGCAGGAGAATTTCACCGATCTTTACGTCGTCCATGAGCGCTCCGTTGGAGACCTTCATCGATTTCACGTTTTCTATATGGAGAGCGACAATGGTCTTTCAAAGGCGCCAGTATCTCAAAGGCGGCGGCCTTTCAAAGGCGCCGCCCCCAGGCCTGGTCCATCATTGCGGCGAGGCGGAAATCACGGTCGGTCAACTGCTTCCTCGCATGCGTCGTCAATTTGACATCCACGCGGGAATAACTGTTGCTCCAGTCGGGATGATGATCGAGCTTTTCCGCAGCCAACGCGCATTCTGTCATGAAACCGAATGCCTCGGCAAAAGATCGGAATTTGAAGCATTTGCGAATAGCAAGACCATCCGCCGAAAGCTCCCAGCCTTCGAGCTTGGCCAACTCCCGGCTGACCTCGTCCGGTTCCAGCAATTCGTAACTCATGGGCGCAACGCCCTTTCAGAAACAGCTCTCTTAGAAATAGCTCTTCGCCGTTTCCGCGTCACTATATTCGTAGGCGTAACTGTCATCCCTCAAGGAAAAGATCTCTTCGGTCACATATGGACCTCCGCCGACGGATTCCTTTGAAGACAGGAGCACGAAACGCGAGACCTTGAACGGCGCGGTATGAAAATTGCCCCGGCCCGAGAGGTAGTGCACCACGTCGTCGAGACGGCAGTGCTTCAATCTTGCAAGTGTCACATGCGGCATGAACTTGCGCGGATCGGGCGGCAGTGCGATCCGCTGGCAGATCCGCTCGATTTCGGCCTGCAGCGCCAGCATATCTGGAGAAATTGAGACACCGGCCCAGATAGAATGCGGCTTCTTCGATCCGAAAGAGCCGATACCTGTCAGTTGCGCCTGGAATTCGGGCCGGTCGATCCGGTCCAGCCGATCAACGATCTCGTCGGCGGTACGGTTGTCGACATCGCCGATGAAGCGCAGGGTGATATGATAATTCTCGACGTCGATCCATCGCGCGCCCGGTATTCCACCCCGAAGGAGGGACAGGCTCAAGGCAACATGGCGCGGGACTTCGAGGGCGGTGAAAAGTCTCGGCATACGCAGAACCTCCTCGAATCTCTAGCAGATATCAATAGCGGAACACGCAATCTCGTTCCGTGCAAGTTGTTATTTTGTGGCCGAACCGATCTCCCCCAAAAATGATTCCACCATGGGGAGAGTACGCTCGACCATCACGGCCACGCCCTTTGCGTTCGGATGCATTCCGTCTTCGAGCTGCATGCCCGGCACGGTCGTGACCCCGTCGAGAAAGAATGGATAGAGCGGCACGGCATGTTTTTCGGCGAGCCGTTTGTAGATCGGGTTGAACTTTTCCGCATAGTCGCCCCCCATGTTCGGTGGCGCCAGAATGCCGGCCAGGAGAACCTTGATGCCGCGTTCCTTCAGCCGCGTCAGCATAGCATCGAGGTTCTTTTCCGATTGTTCCGGCGCAATGCCGCGCAGCGCATCATTAGCGCCGAGTTCGAGAATGACGCCGCTCGTCCCGTCCGGAACCGACCAGTCGATGCGCGAAAGTCCGCCGGATGTCGTATCACCCGAAACGCCCGCATTGGTGATCGTCACATTCAGCCCCTTGGCTTTCAGCGCCGCTTCCAGCTGGGCCGTATAGGACTCCGAGGGCGCGAGCTGATATCCGGCCATCAGGCTGTCGCCGAAACCAACCAGATTGATCGCCTTCTCCTGCGCTCTCGCCGAACCTGAGCCGGCAAAGAGAGCAACCATGACGATGAAGTGAAGAAGGCTTGCTTTAAAACTCAACTCACGTCTCCTAGATTTCTACAACTGCGCTGCAGCAAAAGCCCGGCACTACTCCATGGATATAGGGTTATTCGCTTTGACTGAAACCGTTATCGACCTCAAAAATGCCGACCTCACTCTCGGAAGCGCTGCAGCCTCCGTCCATGTACTGAAAGGCATCGACCTGACGATCGCAGCCGGCGAAGCCGTCGGCATCATCGGCCCGTCCGGTTCCGGCAAGTCGACCCTGCTGATGGTTCTGGCCGGTCTCGAACGGTTGGACAGCGGCGAGATCTTCATCAAGGGCGAGCCCCTTCACAGCTTTTCCGAGGACGTTCTGGCGGAATTCCGCGGCCGCAACATCGGCATCGTCTTCCAGTCCTTCCATCTGATCGCCAACATGACGGCGCTGGAAAACGTCGCCGTGCCGCTGGAGCTCGCCGGCGTTTCCGACGCCTTCGACATTGCCAGGCGCGAATTGACGGCGGTTGGCCTGGGCGAAAGGCTCAGCCACTATCCCGGCCAGCTTTCCGGTGGCGAACAGCAGCGCGTGGCGATCGCCCGTGCACTCGCCCCCTCGCCCGCGCTGCTGATCGCCGACGAGCCGACCGGTAATCTCGATACCGAAACAGGAAGGCAGATCGCCGATCTTTTGTTTTCAAAGCAGGCCGAGCGCGGCATGACGCTGCTTCTCGTCACCCACGACAACAGTCTTGCGGCTCGCTGCTCGCGCCAGATCCGCGTAAGATCCGGCGAAATCGTCGAGGATAGCGCCGACCGCACCGCCGGTCAGGCGGTGTCGGCATGAGTGCGGCGATCGCCCGTATCTCCATCGCCTTCCGTCTGGCGCTGCGCGAAATGCGCGGCGGTCTCGGCGGCTTCTACATTTTCCTCGCCTGTATCGCACTTGGAACCGGAGCGATCGCGACCGTCAATTCCGTCTCGACGGCGATCACCGGTGCAATTGCCAATCAGGGCCAGGCACTGCTCGCCGGCGACATGCGCTTCGAACTCAACAACCGCGAAGCCAGCGAAAAGGAACGTGCCTTCCTTGATGGCCTCGGTGAAGTTAGCGTCTCGACCGGCTTGCGCTCGATGGCGCGGATGCCGGACGGCTCCGGCCAGGCGCTGGTCGAGGTCAAGGGTGTCGACGGCGCTTACCCGCTCTACGGGCAGATGCAGACCGATCCTCAGCAGCCGATTGACCAGCTTCTGGCACAACAGGGAAATACCTTCGGTGCCGTCGCCGCGCCGCTGCTTCTGGAGCGGCTGGGCCTTTCGGTCGGCGACGAACTCCTTCTGGGAAATACCCGCCTTGTGCTTAAAGGCACGATCGTCAATGAGCCCGACGCCCTTTCCGATGGTTTCGGTTTTGCACCAAGGCTGATGATCAGCGGAGATGCCCTCGCCGCATCCGGCCTGATCACCATCGGCAGCCTTGTTGAGCATTCTTACAAGATTCGTCTCGAGGACCCCTCGACCCGATCCGCAATCGTCACCCGCGCAAACCGTGATTTCCCCGATGCCGGCTGGTCGGTGCGCACCAGCGATCGCGCCGCGCCTTCGCTTGCCGAAAATATCGACCGTTTCTCGCAATTCCTCACGCTTGTCGGCCTCACGGCTCTCATCGTAGGCGGCGTCGGCATCGCCAATGCGGTGCGCGCTTTCCTCGATGCCAAACGGACGACCATCGCCACATTCAAATGCCTCGGCGCTCCGGCCTCGGTCGTGACGATGATCTATCTTTTCCAGATCATGCTTCTGGCCGCGATCGGAATTGTCGTCGGCCTCGTGATCGGCGCGATCTCGCCCTTCATCGCCTTCCGTTATCTCGAAGGCGTGCTGCCCGTTCCCGAACAAGCAACCATCTATGGCGGCGCTCTGGCGATAGCGTCCGCCTTCGGCCTGCTCGTCACCTTCGCCTTCACCATCCTGCCACTCGGCCACGCGCGGGAAGTGCCGGCAACGGCGCTGTTCCGTGAACAGGGTTTCGAGGCAAGGCGCCTGCCGTCATGGCCCTATCTGCTCGCAGCCGGAGCGGCACTCGCGGCACTCGCGGCGCTGGCTATCTTCTGGGCCGACGACCGGCGCATCGCCTCCGTCTTCCTTGTCGCGGTTGCCGGAGCCTTCCTTCTGCTGCGAGTGGTCGCCGCCGGCATTGCGGCGCTTGCCCGACGGAGCCCGCGAGTCAACTCGCCCGCCCTCCGCCTGGCGATCGGAAACATTCACCGCCCCGGCGCACTGACGCCATCCGTCGTATTGTCGCTCGGCCTCGGTCTCGCGCTGCTCGTGACACTGGCGCTGATCGACGGCAACATGCGCAATCAGCTGACCGGGCGCATCACCCAAGGGGCGCCGAACTTCTTCTTCGTCGACGTCCAGAGCGCCGAAGTCGACGGCTTCCGGCAGCTGTTGAAGACGCAGGCTCCCGAAGGAAAGGTCTTCGAGGTTCCGATGCTGCGCGGGCGCATTCTCGCCTTCAATGGCAAGGACGTCAGCCAGATGAACGTCCCGCCGGAAGGCCGCTGGGTTCTGCGCGGCGACCGCGGCATTACCTACGCGAAGAACAAGCCGGAAAGCTCGACGCTGACCGCTGGCGAATGGTGGCCGGAAGATTATGACGGCGAACCCCTCGTCTCCTTCTCTGCGGAAGAGGCGGGCGAACTTGGCCTGAAGCTCGGCGACACCGTCACCGTCAATGTTCTCGGCCGCAACATTACCGCAAAAATCGCCAGTTTTCGCAATGTCGAGTGGGAATCGCTCTCGATCAATTTCGTCATGGTCTTTTCGCCCAACACTTTCCGCGGCGCGCCCCACGCCTGGCTGGCAACCTTGACTGAGCCATCAGCTTCTGCAGCGAAGGAAGCCGAAATCCTGAGAACAGTAACCACGGCCTATCCGACGATCACAAGCGTCAGGGTCAAGGATGCGATCGACCTGGTCGATCAGCTGGTGGGTCAGCTTGCAACCGCCATCCGGGCGGCAGCGGCAGTCGCGCTCGTCGCGTCGGTTCTGGTCCTGGCCGGCGCGCTCGCCGCCGGCAACCGAGCCCGCACCCATGATGCGGTCGTGCTGAAGACGCTCGGCGGTACCCGCCGCATGCTGATGCGTGCCTTCGGTTACGAATACCTGATCCTCGGCACGGCGACCGCGGTCTTCGCACTGCTTGCCGGCGGATTGTCGGCCTGGTTCGTGGTTGCTCGCATCATGCGCATGCCATCCTCCTTCCTGCCGGACGTCGCAGTACTCACGCTTGTGATCTCGCTGGTTCTGACGGTCGGTATCGGCCTTATTGGCACCTGGCGCATTCTCGGCCAGAAGGCGGCTCCGGTGTTGCGGGAACTCTAGGGTCATTCCAGCATAAGCCAGAACCGGCTTTGCGTCCGGGGTTACACCAAAACAAAGAGATAGGACGGTTTCGCGGTTCGGAGAAGCGTGAAAACGCCCTGGTCACTCAGGGGTTGCAAAATACCGGAAATATCCGTCGAATTCGCGCAATAATATCCCAGAGGTTGCTAAATTACACGCGCAGTTGATGTTTTCCAGCGGCGAACCCCTTGTATGCAAAGCGATCTCGCATCATATTCTACGTCAGGCTTGCTGGAGCTCCGCAGCGGCGCCTGGGTCATATATTAGGGGGCCCGACACCGTAGTAATTCCGGAGCTTAAAGAGGAAACAATGGCTGACTTCAACAACTACCAGAACCGAATGGCGCAGTCCCGTGCGCAGTCCGGTGAGATGATCGATGCAGGCCTGCGCGCCTACATGCTTCGGGTCTACAACCTGATGGCACTCGGACTTGCGATCACCGGTGTTGCTGCTTACGGCACCTATGCATTCGCGGCCTCCAACCCGGCCGTTGCACAGGCGCTTTACGGCGGTCCGCTCAAGTGGGTTATCATGCTGGCTCCGCTGGGCATGGTGTTCTTCCTGAGCTTCCGCATCAACAAGATGAGCGTTCCGGCTGCGCAGATGACCTTCTGGGTCTATGCCGCACTGATGGGTCTCTCGCTGTCCTCGATCTTCCTGGTCTTCACCGGCCAGAGCATCGTTCAGACATTCTTCGTCACCGCAGCATCGTTTGGCGCCCTGTCGCTTTACGGCTACACGACGAAGAAGGACCTGTCCGGCCTCGGCTCGTTCCTGATCATGGGTCTGTTCGGCCTGATCATCGCGTCGATCGTCAACATCTTCCTACAGTCGTCTGCAATGGGCTTCGCGATCTCCGCCATCGGCGTGCTGATCTTCGCTGGCCTGACCGCGTACGACACGCAGAAGATCAAGGAAATGTACTGGGACGGTCACGACTCCGCCACGACGGGCCGCATGGCCATCATGGGCGCACTGACCCTGTACCTCGACTTCATCAACCTCTTCACCTTCCTGCTGCAGTTCATGGGCAACCGCGACGAATAAGCGGAAGAGTGATCGTTACGAAGAAGGCGGCTTTCGAGCCGCCTTTTTTGTTGCCTGGTTTTTTGAGCAAGCCTAGGCTGGACACAGTTTCAAACCAACATCCCGCTTGTTCCCCGCCATGACATTTTCCATTCGCAATGCTACTGCGGCCGACCTTCCGGCCATCACCGAAATCTATCGTGACAGCGTGCTGAACGGCACTGCAAGTTACGAAATCACTGCCCCCGACCTGATCGAGATGACCAGCCGCCAGTCCGGCATCATCGAAAAAGGGTACCCCTATATCGCAGCGGAAGCGGAAGACGGCAGCCTTCTCGGCTATGCCTATGCCTCAGCATTCCGCACCCGCCCGGCCTATCGCTGGCTAGTGGAGGATTCGATCTATCTCGCACCCGAAGCCCGCGGCAAAGGCGTCGGCAAGGCCCTGCTGAAGGAATTGCTGATCCGCTGTGAAGCGCTCGGCTTCCGGCAGATGGTAGCCGTCATCGGCGGCGCCAGCCCCGCTTCGGTTGCCGTCCACAAAAGTCTCGGCTTCGAGATGACCGGCACGCTGAAAGGCACGGGCTTCAAACATGGGAAATGGCTGGATACAGTCCTGATGCAGGTCTCGCTTGGTGAAGGCACTAAAACCGACCCGGATCTTGCAGCCTATCCCGGAACGCTGTTTGCGGGATAACGCGGACTCGTAAGCACCCATCGCTGCGCATCAATCGATCAGCTTCAAAGCCTTGTCGAAAACCTTCAGCACCTGCTGCAGTTCATGACCCCGTTTGATAATCATGCCGTTAGTGCTGATCACCGAATAGGCGCCCTGTTTGCCGGCAAGCTTGGGATTTTTCTCCACTCGGAAAAGCGGCATCTCACCGGATCGTTTGAAGATGGAAAAGACTGCCCGATCCTTCAGATGATCGATCGCATAGTCCTTCCACTCGCCTTCACCGACCATGCGGCCGTAAATCCAGAGAATGGCATCCAGCTCGCGCCGGTGAAATGTCACTGGAACAGGGTCAAGGCTCCGCTTGTATTCGCTGAGACTGACGACAACGGCCGCATCCTGGGCCCGCGCGCCCGCTGGCAAATCAGACTGATCGGCCATCAAAGCTCCAAACGTTACATGTCTTTGGTATGACAGTGTGCCCGACCCGTACAAAAATGCAAGTCATCGAGAAGGCTGCAGCAAGCGTCCCCCGCCGGGACAGATTTTTTCATCTGCCTAAATTCGGACAAAACAGCGCCAAAATCGGCATACATGTTGCGGCTGTTGGTTGGCGCGTTTAGCGCCATTGGCCCGGTCAGGTGCATTGACCCTTACCCCCAGCCCCCCAATGTTTCCGGGCCGGGCCATCCAACAACTTTCCAAGCTCATCGAAAAAAACGGCCGCCGGTTTCGCCCCAGGCAAAGACCGGGCACGATTTCCTGTTTTGAAAAAAGGCAGAAACGTCTTCGGAAAATATCCGGTCAGTCTTTTTTGCGGCCTGCCATCAAGACCGTCGCACCGATGATCGAGGCAGGCTCGCCTCCTGAACCAGATGTCTGCAGGAGGATGGCGCAGCCGTCCTTTTTGGTCTTGCCAAGCGCCTTGCCGGGCAGTTTCAGCGTCATCTTCTGGCCGTTCCACATACCGACCGACTGCACGTCGTAAACGGCATGCCAGTATTCCATGTTCTTGCCGCTGTTTTCGCCCTTGGTCACGTCCACCTGCTGGTGCTTGGTGAAATAGGCAACCACGACATCGGCCTGTCCCTGCCCTTCGCCGATCTCGATCTCGATCTCGTCCGCGTGCATGGTAGCAGCGACGGGGACGGTCAGGCCCTTGCCGGCTTTCTGCAGATCATTGACCTTGCCATTGATGACCGTCTGATCGGTGCCCTTCACATGCTCGCGGCCGTTGATGATCGCCTGCGGCGTGTAGACACCACTGCGCCCCATCGTCTTGGCGTAACCATATTGCCGCTCGGTGTTTTCCTTGGAGGACAGCGTGTCGGTCCAGCCGAGATAGTTCCAGTAGTCCACATGATAGGAAAGCACCACGAGATCACCCTGGGCCACCAGCTGCGACAGCGTGTTGTCGGCCGGCGGACAGGAAGCACAGCCCTGCGAGGTGAAAAGCTCGACGACGCCCTTTGGCGACCGCACCTCTCCGGCCGATGCGATACTGCCAACGAGCAGGCTCGCAAGGACGATAACGGCACGCAAGGCAAACGGCATGGATGACGAACCTTTTGTCAGGGCAATCGCAAGAAGCGGTTGCCATCGGCAGGAAAGAAAACAAATCTCTGGGCTGGCGGAAAATAACCATCCACAATTTCAAGAGAAAGTCACGATGGGGTGAGAACGGAGAATGTGATTAATCGTCGCCTTTTGGTTGTAAAACCAACTTGGGTAACACCGAAGGATTAGACGAGCTTAAGCAAACCCTGCGCGAGATAAACCGCACCTACGCCAGTCACGACCCAACGGGTCCAGGCGCGAAAATTTGCATCCGTCATCTTCTGCAGAATGCCGTTTCCGGCCCGTGCGCCCAGGATCGCAATCGGTGCAGCAATCAGCACAGCGATCGCGTCCACAGTCGGCAAATGCGAGGCTGCATCCCAGTAGAAGGCGATCTTGGCGAGATGCGACAACGTCTGGATCGACGCCTTGGTGGCGATGATCTTGCGGCGGTCCATCTGGGTGCGGATGAAGAAGATATCGACGGTCGGACCGGCGACACCGACGCTGATCGTCATCGCGCCGGAAAGAAGCCCCGCCAGAAACGCATGCGACGGCCGTGAGGCGTCAAGCTGCAATCTGTTGACCGGCAGCCAGACAAGGATCGGCATCAGCCCGACGCCGATCAGAACCACGATCAGGCTCGGCGTATAATTGGTCAGGAACAGGACGACCGCCGACAGCGCTACCCCGGAACACAGGATGGAAAGGATCCGCCAGTCGATATAGGCGCGAGAAAACCAGGCGCGCGATCCGTTCGATACCATCTGGATGACGCCCTGGATCGCGATCGCGGTGCCGACGGGATAGAGGAAGAGCAGAACCCAAAGCAGGATCAACCCGCCGGCCATGCCGAAAATGCCGGAAAGCAGTGACGTCAGAAAGACGGTTACGGCCATTCCGATGAAGATGATGAGAGACAATAGAATACGCCTGAGAGGTCGAGCAGCCCCTCATCCGCCTGCCGGCACCTTCTTCCCCCGCGAGCGGGAAGAAGGGATGTACCGCACCGTTCTGCCACATGTGCAACAACGACGTAGGCCACGTCCCCTCTCCCCGCAAGCGGGGAGAAGGTTAGGGTGAGGGGCGCCCCAATTATTGAAAACCACCCGCCGGAATGCCCGGCGGGTGGCTGATGTCGTTAAGCCGCGAGATCCCGCAGAACCGTCTGCAGGATGCCGCCATTGTTCATGTAGATAACCTCGTCGAGCGTATCGATGCGGCAGAGGATGTTGATCTCCTTCACCGTGCCGTCGCCATAGGTGATCTGGGCGGTCTTCCATTCGCGCGGCTTGATATCGCCTTCGAGGCCCTCGATGGTGACGACTTCGTCACCTTTGAGGTTGAGCGAAGCCCAGGTCGTACCCTCTTCGAAGACGAAAGGAACGACGCCCATGCCGACAAGGTTCGAGCGATGGATACGCTCGAACGACTGGGCGATCACTGCCTTGACGCCCAAGAGGTTGGTACCCTTTGCAGCCCAGTCGCGCGACGAACCGTTGCCATATTCAACACCGGCGAAGATGACCAGTGGAACGCCCTCTTCCTTGTATTTCATCGCCGCATCGTAAATCGACATCTCTTCCTTCGACGGATAGTGGATGGTGTAGCCGCCTTCCTTGCCGTTCGGGCCGAGCATGTGGTTGCGGATGCGAATATTGGCGAACGTGCCACGCATCATCACTTCGTGATTGCCGCGACGCGTGCCGTACTGGTTGAAGTCTGCAACGGCGACGCCGTTTTCGGTGAGATAAGCACCGGCCGGCGAGGACGCCTTGATTGAACCGGCCGGAGAAATGTGGTCGGTGGTGATCTTGTCACCGAAGAGACCAAGCACGCGGGCGCCCTTGATATCCTTCAGGCCCGAGCCCTTTTTGCCCATGCCGACGAAGTAAGGCGGGTTCTGCACATAGGTCGACTTGTCGTCCCAGGCATAAGTCTCGCCATCGGGGATCTGCACCGCCTGCCAGTTCTCGTCGCCCTTGAACACGTCCGCATACTTGCTTTCGAACAGTTCGCGAGTGACGTATTTGGCGATGAATTCCTGCACTTCGGCAGATGTCGGCCAGACATCCTTGAGGAAGACCGGCTGGCCATCGCTGCCGATCCCGAGCGGTTCCGTCGTCAGGTCCTTCTGCACCGTACCGGCCAGCGCATAAGCGACGACGAGCGGCGGCGAAGCCAGATAGTTGGCCTGGACATCCGGCGAGATACGACCTTCGAAGTTTCGGTTACCGGAAAGCACACCCGAAACGATCAGGCCCTTGTCGTTGATCGTCTTGGAAATCGGCGCAGGCAGCGGGCCGGAATTTCCGATGCAGGTCGTGCAGCCGAAGCCGACAAGGTTGAAGCCAAGCGCATCGAGATCATTTTGCAAGCCGGACTTGGCAAGATATTCGCCGACGACCTGTGATCCCGGTGCAAGCGAGGTTTTCACCCATGGAGCAGTCTTCAGACCCTTGGCAACAGCGTTACGGGCCAGCAGACCGGCAGCGATGAGAACCGAGGGGTTGGACGTGTTGGTGCACGACGTGATGGCGGCAATTGCCACATCGCCATGGCCGAGATCGAAATCCGTGCCTTCGACGGCATAACGGTTATCGAGCTGACCCGGCTTCTTGTAGTCGCTTTCCATCGAACCGGCGAAACCGGAAGCAATGTTTTCCAGTGGAATGCGGCCTTCCGGGCGTTTCGGACCGGCCATGGAAGGCACGACATCGCCGAGATCGAGTTCCAGCGTGTCGGTAAAGACAAGTTCGGAACCATCCGTATCACGCCACATGCCCTGCGCCTTCGAGTAGGCTTCGACGAGCGCGATACGCTCCTTGGTGCGGCCCGACATGTTGAGATAATTGACGGTTTCGGCGTCGACCGGGAAGAAGCCGCAGGTCGCGCCGTATTCCGGGCCCATGTTGCCGATGGTGGCACGGTCGGCGACCGGCATGTTGTCCATGCCCGGACCGAAGAATTCAACGAATTTCGAAACCACGCCCTTTTTGCGCAGCATCTGCACGACGGTGAGCACGAGGTCGGTCGCGGTGACGCCCTCTTTCAGCTTACCCGTCAGCTTGAAGCCGATGACTTCCGGCAGAAGCATCGAAACCGGCTGGCCGAGCATCGAGGCTTCCGCTTCGATACCGCCCACACCCCAGCCGAGAACGCCAAGGCCGTTAATCATCGTGGTATGGCTATCGGTGCCAACGCAGGTATCGGGATAGGCGGTGACTTCACCGTCTTCTTCATTGGTCCAGACGGTCTGGCCAAGATATTCGAAATTCACCTGGTGGCAGATGCCGGTGCCGGGCGGCACGACGCGAAAATTCTTGAACGCCTGCTGGCCCCATTTGAGGAAGCGGTAACGCTCGCCGTTGCGCTGGTATTCCAGCTCCACATTGCGGGCAAAGGCAGTCGGCGTGCCGAATTCGTCGACGATCACCGAGTGGTCGATCACGAGATCGACGGGCACGAGCGGATTGATCTTTTCCGGATCGCCGCCGAGCGATTTGATGCCGTCACGCATGGCGGCAAGGTCGACCACCGCCGGAACGCCGGTAAAGTCCTGCATCAAAACGCGGGCCGGACGATAGGCGATTTCGGCCTCGGTCAGCCCCTTATTGCTCAGCCATTCGGCAACAGAGAGGATCTGCTCCTTTGTGACGGACTTTCCGTCTTCGAAGCGCAGCAGGTTTTCGAGCAGCACCTTCATCGAGAAGGGCAGCTTGGAAACACCCGCCAGACCGTTCGCTTCGGCCTTGGGCAGTGAATAATAGACATAGTCCTTGCCGCCTACGGTAAGGACGGAACGACATTGAAAGCTATCGATAGACTTGGTCACGGATTAGAACCCCGCTGATATCAAGAGCCAACACGCGCGTGCGGACGCCTATGCATTAGAAATGCACTATAGGATGCGGGTGCGACCATTTCCGCTGTCCGCACGAGAAGATTTTGGTCTTCAGGTCCGGCGCTGAGTGGAAATCACGCCGGCCGCTGGCGTGGTTGCTATGTATATAGATAGTTTCTAAGAACCTTCCAGACACTTTGTCGCAGCGGGCAAAAGATTTTTTGCGGCTAGATGATTGAGAACTTAAACAAGGTTTCCGTGATGCGGCTGACGGCCGAAAACTTGAGCGCCAGACGCGGCGAAGACCTGATCTTCAAGGATATTTCCTTCACTTTGGAAGGGGGCGAAAGCCTTGTCCTGACGGGGAAGAACGGCTCGGGAAAGTCGACACTGTTGCGCACTGTGGCCGGGTTGTTGCGGCCCGAAAGCGGGCGAGTGACCTGGGAGCAGGATGGTGTAAAGGCTGAAATGCGCGCCGCCGAAGCCTGCCACTATCTCGGCCACCGCAATGCGATGAAGGCCGAACTGACGGTCTCGGAGAACCTTTCCTTCTGGCGCGATTTCCTCGGTGATTTTAATGGAAATGCCGGCATGAGCATCGGCGAGGCAGCCGAAGCGGTCGGCCTCGGCGGCATCACCCACCTGCCTTTCGGATATCTCTCCGCCGGCCAGCAACGCCGCATGGCCTTCGCCAAACTGCTCGTCGCCTGGCGCCCGGTCTGGATCCTGGACGAGCCGACCGCCGCGCTGGATGTGAATGCGGAAGAGGTGTTCACCGCGCTGATCAAGGAGCATCTGGCCGCTGGCGGCATCGTGCTTGCAGCAACCCACCAGCCGCTCGGACTGGAAGATGCGCAGGAATTGCGGATGACGGGGTTTGCCGGGGTGATGGAGGAGATGTGGTGACCCACTATCGTCTCGCCCAGTCAGCCCCCCTCTGCCCTGCCGGACATCTCCCCCACAAGGGGGGAGATCAGCTGGGCGCACGCTCTTCAGACCACTTCAGTCTTGCCGCAAAGCGCATGCTTTTTGGAAGAGCGACAGTCAGGCCGCTTGTGATCTCCCCCCTTGTGGGGGAGATGCCCGGCAGGGCAGAGGGGGGCAGCTCCACCCAGCAAGGCAGCGGTCCTCCTCCAATGGCCAGTAGCGGCACCAACGGAGATCAGCCAGAATGACCGTCCTCCTCCTCCGCGACCTGAAACTCTCAGTCCGCGCCGGCGGCGGTGCGTTGATCGGCGTGCTGTTCTTCATGACGGTCGTCGCCGTTATCCCCTTCGGTGTCGGCCCCGATCTCAATCTTCTCTCCCGTATCGGCCCGGCCATCGTCTGGATCGGCGCACTTCTCTCCGCGCTCCTCGGCCTCGACCGCATGTTCCAGACCGACCGCGAGGACGGCTCGCTCGACCTGATCCTGATGCAGGAACACCCACTGGCGCTGACAGTACTGGTCAAGTGCCTCGCCCACTGGCTCGGCAACGGACTACCGCTGGTCATCGCCTCGCCGCTTCTCGGCCTGTTCATGAACATGAGCGAAGTCGCGATCGGCGCGACCATGCTGACGCTTCTGGTCGGCACACCGGCGCTGACCTTCATCGGCGCGGTGGGTGCTGCCGTGGCCGTCGCTCTTCCCCGCGGCGGCCTGCTGGTCTCGATCCTCGTCTTGCCGCTGGCGATACCGGTATTGATCTTCGGCGTCAGCGCGTCTTATGCCGCTGTTGAAGATCCCGCCCCCTTCATGCCGCCTTTTCTGATATTGGTGGCCATCACGATGTTTTTTGCGGTGATCGGTCCTATCGGCGCGGCACTCGCTTTGCGAAACACGGCCGATTGATTAGAATCATTCTCGAAAACGCACGACCCGGTTAGAAAGTCCAATGCCCGAAAGCCTTGCCATCACGAAAATCTCCGATCTGGCCAACCCGACACGCTTCCTCGGCCTGGCGGCGCGTATCCTGCCATGGATGGCCGGCATCACCGCGATCCTCTTTGCAATCGGGCTTTATCTCACCTTTGCCAGCGAAGGCGATTACCAGCAGGGCATGACGGTGCGTATCATGTATGTGCATGTGCCGGCTGCCTGGCTGTCGATGATGTGCTATTCGGTAATGGCCATGTCGGCGATCGGCACGCTGGTCTGGCGCCACCCGCTGGCCGATGTTTCGCACAAGACGGCAGCGCCGCTTGGTGCAGCCTTCACCCTCATCGCCCTTGCCACCGGATCGCTCTGGGGCAGGCCGATGTGGGGCACATGGTGGGTCTGGGATGCAAGGCTGACTTCCGTTTTCGTGCTGTTTTTGATGTATCTCGGCCTGATTGCGCTCAATCGCGCCATGGACGATCCAAGCCGTGCTGCCCGCGTTTCGGCCGTGCTGATCCTGATCGGCTTCGTCAACATCCCGATCATCAAGTTTTCGGTCGACTGGTGGAACACGCTGCATCAGCCAGCGAGCGTCATCCGCATGGGCGGCCCGACGATCGACAAGGAATTCCTCTGGCCGCTGCTGATCATGGCCATCGCCTTCACGCTGTTGTTCTTCACCCTGCATATCGGGGCAATGCGCAACGAGATCTGGCGCCGCCGTGTCTCGGCACAACGCCGCATGGCCGCCCGCATGGCAGGCCGGACACCGGCGAAGGAGGCGTAAGATGAGCCATACGTTCTACATCTCCGCATCCTATGCCGTCGCCGCCATCGTTATGCTCTGTCTGATCGGCTGGGTCTGGCTCGATGGCCGTGCCCGCCAGCGAGAACTTGCAGAACTGGAAGCCTCCGGCATTCGCCGCCGCTCCGCTCGCCCTGCCCCAACAGACGGAGCCTCGTCATGACATCCGGCACGGAAGAGGCCAACCTCAAACCAAAGCACAACCGCAGCCGCTACGCACTGGCGCTGATCCCGCTTGCCGTCTTTGTGGGCTTTGCCGCGGTCGCCGGAAAGATGCTCTACGATCAGGACGTCAACGGGCTCGACGTTTCCGCCATCCCGTCTGCGCTGATCGGCAAGACGGCGCCATCGCTTGCCTTGCCGCCGCTGGAAGGTTCGAACACTGCCGCCCTTACGGATGCCGCCATCAAGGGCAAGCTGACCCTGGTCAACGTCTTCGCCTCATGGTGCGTGCCCTGCCGGCAGGAACATCCCATCCTGAAGCAGCTGGCGAACGATAGCCGGCTTAACATCGTGGGCATCAACTACAAGGACCGCAACGACAACGCCCTGCGTTTCCTCGGCGAGCTTGGTAATCCCTACAAGGCGATCGGCGTCGACCCGAATGGCAAGGCTGCGATCGACTGGGGCGTCTATGGCATTCCGGAAAGTTATCTGGTCGGCCCGGACGGTACGATCCTTTACAAGAAGGTCGGTCCCTTCGATGAGCGCGGCCTGACACAGCAACTATTGCCAGCGATTGAAAGGGCTTCGGGCGCAGCCAAGAGCTAACTTTATCTTTAAGAAACGATCCTGAGCGGCGGCGGTCCCTCCGGCGGCCGTTGCCCTTCGGTCACAACCCTGTTGCGACCGGAATTCTTGGCCGTATAGAGACAGGCGTCCGCCCGCGCGAGGGCATCATGCACGGAATGATCTCCGGGTGCGGTGGCCGAAACGCCGAAACTCGCTGTAATCATCCCATCGACCCCATGATCTTGCCAGCTCATGGCGGCAAACCCGAACCTCGCCTTTTCCACCATATCCGCCGCTTCCATTCGGCCGATACCAGGCAGAAAACTTACGAACTCTTCGCCCCCAAAACGCGCGATCGCAACACTTCTGAGGTTCGCTCTCAAAATCTGCGCAAACCCGATAATGACATGATCGCCGGCAGCATGGCCGAAGCGATCATTGACCTGTTTGAAGTAATCGATATCCCCGACGATAACAGCCCCTGCAGGAAAGGCACCTCCCTTTGCTTCGGGCAAAGCCAGCTCGAAACCGCGTCGGTTGAACAACCCGGTGAGAGGATCGCGGCACGCCGCATCACGATGACCCATAACCACATCCGAGACGACCGAACCCAAAACAGCCAGCGCCATGATGAAGCCGACGATGCTCGCCGCCATCTGCATCAGAAAAGCATATTCGGAAGACAGGAACTGGTCGAGTGAATCAAAATTGCCAGCAGACGTGGAAACAAGGAGAGCCGTCACCCGGATGGCGGTCTCCAGCACAACCATCGACGCCATAACCACGAGCAAACGATCAATCGCCGACTTGGCAAATCTCCACACGGAAACGATTGCAATACCAAGCAGCACCGCCAACGATGAATCGCCGATTGCAAGCTGCGATCTCAGATCTTCCTCGACAAGGATAAACCAGCAGACGACCGCAAAAGCCGTCAACGTGAAAAGCAGCCGCGGCAGCAACAATGTCGGGCGCCTGAACCTGACAAGCATGGCATGGCCATAGAGAAAAAATGCTGCGTAGAAGAACACGTTCGAGAGCACTGCCTGTGCAGGCAAAGGCAGCGCATAGGCAAGGATAGGAAAGGCAAAGCCGAGCGCCGCCGAAATGTAGCCCAGCCCCCAGTAACGAGCTGAGCCATCGGACCATCGGTCGGCGATCAGAAAAATGCTGCCGAAAACCAGAAAAATGAACGGCAAGAGATAGGAAAAATTATCGGTCTGTTCCATCTGACCCTGCGCAGAAAGCCTTCATGCATCCTGTCGGTTATGAAAAAGCCCTAGGCCCAGAACGTTAACATTTCAACGACAGTGGGGCTCGAAAAGGTACCTCTGCACAGGTTCAGCCGCTGGCGCTCTGCCATGTCCTGACCGCATCTATCGGCCAGATCAACATCAGTACATTGAGCGTGAGGTTGTCACGGATCAACCAGCCGGTGAAAAGCTCGAAAACGATTGCGACCGTGACGGTCAGCCAGACGGGCATGCGGGAAGCAAACAGAAACCCGAGTGTCATGAACACCGTATCCATTGCCGAATTGAGGATGCTGTCACCCGAATAACCAAGCGCCATCGTCGCATTGCGATACCGGTCGATGATGAGCGGCGAATTTTCCGCGATCTCCCATGCGGCCTCGATGAAAACCGCCAGCGCCAGACGCTCGGAGATCGACCGGCGACGCAGGAGCAACCAGCCAAAAGCATAAAACAGGAAGCCGTGAATGATATGCGACGGCGTGTACCAATCGGCCAGATGCTGCGAGTTTCCCGGCGAATTCACCCCCGGTTCGAACAGCTTCACATATCCGCATTCGCAGATCGGCACGCGACCCATGAAATAGAGGATCGTGATCTGCAGCAGAAAAAGGACGAGTGCCGCGATCAGCCAGCGCCGGGAGACATCGTCGGTTTCCGGCGTAAAGGTCGTCACTTGTCACCTTCGGCAACGGTGTCCTGCACGGTGTGGCGCATGATCAGCGGCATCTGCGACAGCGTGAATAGAATGGTGATCGGCATCGTGCCCCAGACCTTGAAATTCACCCAGGCCTCGTCGGAGAAATTGCGCCAGACGACCTCGTTGAGCACGGCGAGAAACAGGAAGAATATCCCCCAGCGCAGGGTCAGCTTCTTCCAGCCCTCCGCGTCGAGATTGAACGCTGCATTGAAGACATAACCGAGCAGCGATTTGCCGAAGAACAGACCGCCGAGCAGCACGACGCCGAACAGCGTGTTGACGATGGTCGGTTTCATCTTGATGAAGGTCTCGTCCTGAAGCCAGATCGATAATCCGCCGAACACCATGACGACCACGCCCGAGACGAAGGGCATGACCGGCAGATGCTTGAAGACAATTTTGGAAATGACCAGCGAGATCACGGTCGCAACCATGAACAGCGCGGTGGCGATCAGCAGCGGCCCGCCAATGGCAGACAGTGCTGGAAACTTGCCGACAAGCCATTCGCCGCGCAGATTGCCAAAGAAGAAGACCAGCAAAGGCCCTAGTTCCAGCGCCATTTTCAGGCCCGGTTTCTGCTTCTCTTCCTTGGTCGGCGTAATATCGCTTTCGATCGTCTGCATAGGTCCCAACTTATTGTCTGTCGTTATCTGGAGCCAAATCGTTTTTCTGTGTCATCAATGCGGCGCAGGCGTAAGCCCTGCAATCGCCTCAGCAAAATCCTTCGCCTCGAAGGGTTCGAGATCATCAATGCCCTCGCCGACGCCGATAAAATAGACCGGTAGGCGATGCTTGGCCGCGATCGCGACCAGGATGCCGCCTCGCGCGGTCCCGTCGAGCTTGGTCATGATCAGACCGCTGACACCGGCAACATTTCGGAAGATTTCGACCTGGTTCATGGCATTCTGCCCGGTCGTGGCATCGAGCGTCTGCAAGACGGTATGCGGCGCTTCAGGATCGAGCTTGTTGAGAACACGCACGATCTTTTCGAGTTCCGCCATCAGTTCCGCCTTGTTCTGCAGCCGGCCGGCGGTATCGATGATCAGCACGTCGGATTTCTTTTCCTTCGCCTTAACATAGGCGTCATAGGCAAGGCCCGCCGCATCGGCGCCAAGCTTGGTACCGATGAATTCCGAATTGGTGCGATCCGCCCAGATCTTCAGCTGTTCGATAGCGGCAGCACGGAACGTATCGCCGGCAGCGAGCATGACCTTGAGGCCCGAGCCCGAAAGCTTTGCCGCAAGCTTGCCGATCGTCGTCGTCTTGCCGGTGCCGTTGACGCCGACCACGAGAATGACATGCGGCTTGTGATTGAGATCGAGCTGCAGCGGCTTGGCGACCGGCGCCAGAACCTTGGTAATTTCGGCCGACATGATGCGCGACACATCCTCGCCGGTCACGTCCTTGCCATAACGCTCGGCAGACAGACTCCCGGTGATCCGCATCGCGGTCTCCACGCCGAGATCGGCCTGGATCAACAGGTCTTCGAGGTCTTCCAGCGTCTCGTCATCCAGCTTGCGCTTGGTGAAGAGAGCGGCGATCTGCCCTGTCAGTTGCGAAGACGTCCGGGCAAGCCCGGCGCGTAGACGCTGGAACCAGGTCAACTTCAGCGGCGGCACGACTGCCACGACTTCCGGTTCGGATATCGAGGTGGAGAAACCCTTGGGGAGGACTGGGGCTGAGTCAGCGGACGCATTACCCACCTCTGTCCTGCCGGACATCTCCCCCACTGGGGGGGAGATCGGCTGGGGACTTACGAGCTGCTCCACATCAACCGTCGTATTTACAGCAGCGTGACCTTCGGAAAGCTCAGTATCTGGGGCAACAGCACCCTGTCCTTCAGCACCCTCATCAAAGGCAACCGGCGGCAGCGCATCCGTGACCTCCCCCCCTGTGGGGGAGATGCCCGGCAGGGCAGAGGGGGGTGTTTCCGCGGAAACGCCACCATCTGTCTCCGCCGCAGCCTCCGCCTCCAGCAGCGACAGAGGCACGATGCCGAGATCCGATGTTTCTTCCGCGCCTGCAAGAACCGCAACCGCTTCATCATCCCCCACGACATCGTCCGAAGGACCGCCGGCTGTCTCGATTTCGGCCGGTGCGACCGGATCAACCGGCGTCACAGGTAATTCCTCGACGGCAACGACGCCCGATACAGGCGACTGGTCTTCAACCGGCTTTTCGACCGGCTGCTCAGCGGGCCGATCGGCTGGCTTGTCGCCGAAGGTGAAGACGCGTTTGATGAAGCTTACCATTACTTACAATCCGTTTCGGTCAGGCCGCCTGCTCATGGGCAGCCAGAAGCCGCATGTCGAGATGTTTGCCGTTATGTCCAGTAATCATAACGCGCTGAATGTCGCGGGGAACCAGTCCCGGCGCTGCAACCAGCGAAAAGTTTTCCGTATGCGCCATGCCATTGTTTTCAATGATGACGGTCTGCTCGGTTCCGACCATCCGGTCGAGATGCGCAAGATGCAGCGCCTCGCCACGGGCGCGAAGCCTCGCGGCGCGCTCCTTGACCCGCACCCGGTCGACCTGCGGCATGCGCGCCGCCGGCGTGCCGGAGCGCGGACTGTAGGGAAAAACATGCAGAAATGAGATGCCGGCCTCTTCGGCCAGGGTCGCAGCCCCTTCGAACATCTCTTCTGTTTCGGTTGGAAACCCGGCGATCATATCCGCACCAAAAGCGATTTCCGGCCGCAGCCGCCGCGCCTGTTCCACGAAGGCAAGAGCCTCGGCTCGGGAATGACGACGCTTCATCCGCTTCAGGATCATGTCGTCGCCATGCTGCAGCGACAGATGCAGATGCGGCATGAAACGCGGCTCGCCAGCGATCAGGTCCCAGAGATGACTGTCGGCCTCGATACTGTCGATCGACGACAGCCGCAGGCGAAGAATTTCCGGTATCTGCTTCAAAAGCGTCTTGGCGAGATAACCGAGCGTCGGATTGCCCGGCAGATCCGTGCCATAGCTCGTCGCATCGACGCCAGTCAGCACGATCTCACGATATCCGCTTTCCGTGAGCTTTCGTGCTTGCTCGACAACTGCCCCCATCGGCACCGAGCGGGAATTGCCGCGCCCATAGGGAATGATGCAGAAAGTACAGCGATGGTCGCAACCGTTCTGCACCTGGATGAAGGCACGCACATGCCCGTCGATATGCTTGACCATCTGCGGCGCGGTCGCCTTGACGCTCATGATGTCGTTGACGCGGAGTTTCTCTTCCGCCGAAACGCCGAAATCCGGCAGGCCGCGATAGGAAGTGCTTTTCAGCTTTTCCTCATTGCCGAGCACGGCATCGACTTCCGGCATGTCGGCAAAGGTTTGCTTTTCCGTCTGCGCCGCACAGCCGGTGACGATGATGCGTGCATGCGGATTCTCCCTCCGCGCCCGTCGGATCGCCTGCCGCGCCTGCCGCACCGCCTCGCCTGTCACGGCGCAGGTATTGACTAGCACGGCATTGTTCAAGCCAGCCTTTTCGGCTTCAGCCCGCATCACTTCCGATTCATAGGTGTTGAGCCGACAGCCGAAGGTTATGACCTCGACGCCGCTCAATTTGCCTTAACCTCAAGTTCCGTATCGCGCGAAAACGTGCCGGTTTCAGGATCGACCTTGCCCGACCATTCCCATTCGGCAGGTCCCGTCATCACCACATGATCGTTTTCCCGCCATTCGATAACGAGCGGCTGGCGACTGGGTGCGGAAGCGACATCGATCGTCACCTTCCGGCCGGTACGACCGGTGCGGGCGGCAGAAACGCCAGCGGCACAGGCAGCCGAACCGCAGGCAAGCGTCAGGCCCGCGCCGCGCTCCCAGGTGCGGGTGCGCAAGGAACTGTCGCTCGTGACCTGCGCCAGCGTGATATTGGCCTTTTCCGGGAACATCGGATGGTTTTCCAGCATCGGCCCGAAACGCTCCAGATCGAAGGTCATCGGGTCCTTGTCGACCCAGAAGACCGCATGCGGATTGCCCATCGACATGGCGGACGGCGAATGCAGGATCGGCGCATCGATCGGCCCGATCTGCAGTTCGATCCGGCTGGTGTCGAAAAACTCTTCCGACAGCGGGATCTTGTCCCACTGAAAGACCGGCTTGCCCATATCGACGGAAATCGTGCCGTCCTCATGCTCCTGCGCATTCAAGATGCCGGCAACCGTCTGGAAGGTGAAGGTCTTGCGGCCGGTCTCTGCAGCCAGTGCCTGCACCACGCAGCGCGTGCCGTTGCCACAGGCCTGCGCCTTTGTGCCATCGCAGTTGAGAATATCGATCCAGGCATCGGTGCCTTGGGCCCTGGGATCATGGATCGCCATGATCTGGTCGAACTCGGTGGCCGGATCGGCTGCAAGAGCGATCGCCGCCTCAGGTGTCACCTTGTCGGTGCGACCACGCATGTCGACGACCAGGATCTTGTTGCCAAGCCCGTTCATGCGCGCGAATTCGACCTGTCCTGCCATGATGATATCCACTCTTCGGGCCGTCAAACCAGCAATGGCCCACTCTTCAAGGCGTATATGGCCGAAAGTGCTGCAAATTACCAGTGGCGGCGCATATGCCTAAAGATTGGCGCAAAGCCGCAACGCGTGTTAGGGGAGCCGCAAAAACGAGGCTTCACGATGTTACCCTGGGTTCAACTGGACAGCGCAAAGATACCGGACGATGGCGGCGAACTGCGCCTGAAACAGCGGGGCCAGGAATTCTCCATCATGCTCGGATCCAACGAGCTGATGAACAGCCGGCTGAGCGGTTCGGAAGAGGCGCTTGCAACGCTCTCCTGGGAAAAGATCAAGGACCGCTCTAAGCCATCCATCCTGATCGGCGGCCTCGGCATGGGTTTCACGCTCCGTGCAGCGCTCGCGATCGTCCCACCGGATGCCACCGTCACCGTCGCCGAACTGGTACCGGCGGTGGTGAAATGGGCGCGCGGACCAATGGCCGAGGTCTTCAAGGGTTGCCTCGACGACCCGCGGACGAAAATCCATCAGGGCGATGTCGGTGAGCTGATCCGCGGTTCAAAGAACAGGTTCGATGCCATCCTGCTCGATGTCGACAATGGTCCTGACGGCCTGACACGCGACAGCAATGATGCGCTTTATAACGGCCGCGGCCTGCGCGCCGCCCGTGAAGCTCTACGCCCCGGCGGTGTGCTCTCCGTCTGGTCATCCGGCCCGGATTACGGCTTTACCAAGCGCCTGAAGGATACAGGCTATGAGGCCGAAGTCGTCAACACCCGCGCCAACGGCAAGCGCGGCGCCAAGCACGTCATCTGGGTGGCGACGCGCCGCTGATGGCGACGCAAGAATAGATTATCCGAAGATTTCGTCGACCAGCGCATGCACGCGCCGGAAGGCAGCCTTGGCGCCCTCGGCAGCCTCAAGCTCTTCCGCTTCGGTAAGCGGCAAATCGTTATAGGCAGCGACAAAATTGCGCCAATGCAGGCCACGACCATCCGGATGCCCTGCCAGATGCCGTGCGCCAAAATCGTCCGACAGGCCGATCTTTGCAGCTTCCTTGCGCAGGAATGCCGCGCCGAGATTGGACCCTTCCGCGACATAGACCCAGCCGAGCGCCTGAGCCGGCGTCAACGGACCGGTCGTCGCGCTGAGTTCTTCCGGGGTGCCGCCGAGATCGGCGATATCCTGACGCAAAGCCTCGTAACGATTCCGCTCGGCCAGACCGGGCAGGCGGCGATTGAGGTCTTCGTCCGCAAAAAGCGGCGCGACATCGGCATGGAAATGATGCTGCACCTCGAGAAACAGGGCGTAACGCTCGCGGCTGGCAAACGGCTCGGCGCGCATGATGCGCTTGTCCAGCGTGTCATGGGTCCCGGTCGTCAGAGCCTTCAGGCGCTGGATACGGGTTTCTTCGGTCGGACGCTCGAGCTCTAACTGCATTACTTTCCCCATGCACTCATGTTTTCCGCATCAAGCAAATCAAGGTGCGACAAGTCAAGCAGGACGTGAAGCCGGAACCTCGAAAACTTCGCCTGGCCGCATCGGCCTGAAACGCTCGCGAGCGATCTTTTGCGCGTCGAGCGCCGCATGCAGCGCCTCCACCGGCTGCTCTATTCCCTCGTCGGTCAGTTTCACCGTGCCCCAGTGATGACCGGCAACGTAGGACGCGCCGCAAAGTTGCATGCCTTTGACGGCCTCTTCCGGATTCTGATGTTGCGCCTCCATGAACCAGCGCGGCTCATAGGCTCCGAAAGGAAGATTGGCGAGCCGGAACGGCCCATGCTTTTCGCCGACAGCTCGGTAATTCCGGCCCTCGTGAAAACCGGTATCGCCGATATGGTAGATTTTTCCGGCAGGCGTATCGAAGACGAAAGCCGCCCAGAGCGCCTGGCGACGATCTCCCAGACCGCGCGCCGACCAGTGGTGGCACGGCTCGCAATGGAAGGTGACGCCGGGGCCGACCGTCTCGTGGCCACCCCAGTCCATCACAGTGATCCTTGCATCCGCCACACGGGAACGAATGATTGCATCATTGCCGAGTGGAGTGATGAAATGCGGCTTGTCACGGCCCTGCAGTACCCAAAGCGTTTCGAGATCCATGTGGTCGTAGTGATTGTGGGTGACCAGTACGATATCGATTGGTGGCAGGTCACCCATTCGGATGCCCGGCGGGTTCACGCGTTTCGGACCTGCAAATCTGAATGGGCTCGTCCGTTCGGACCAGACCGGATCGGTCAGGATGTTTAGCCCCGCCACCTGGATCAGCATCGAAGCATGCCCAATCATCGTCACCACGACCCGGTCACCATCGATGCGCGTCCCCGGCACGGTTTGCGGGAATGGGCTGACGAAAGTTTCGGGCCACGGGATATTACCGTTGCCGAACTTCCAGCGCAAAAGGTCCAGTCCGCCGCGCGGCTCCACGCCCCCCGGATTGAAGAAGGCCTTGCCGTCAAAATGATCGGAGACGGGACCGGAATAATACTTATTACCGGCCATGGCGCTCCTTGCCGTAACCCCGCCGGCAAGTGCCGCGATGGCTGCAAGGCCGGACCATTTGAAGAATGTGCGTCGATTCATGGGATCCTGTATAAAAAGCCATATGGTGCGCTTCAAGCAGACAGACAATCGGCACGCAAATGTTACGAATGCCCGCCACACCTTGACTCTCCGCCCCATTTCCTGTTTAAGCCCGGCAATCTGCTGACAAGTCACGACTTGGAGCCGCCGACCGGGGCCGACATACTGAGCCCGGAGGTCAACATCCGACAGCGCGTTGCGCCCTCGGGTGCTTTTTGGCTTTGCGCGCTTTCGCGTCTTGTTTTTGCCGGCAAAAGACCCGACGTTTCCGGACACCAACTGGAAGCGAAGAAGGAAGACACGATGTTTGAGAACCTGCAGGACCGTCTTGGCTCCATTCTGAATGGACTGACCGGCCGTGGCGCGTTGAGCGAGGCGGATGTTTCCGCAGCGCTCCGCGAGGTTCGCCGTGCGCTTCTGGAAGCCGACGTGGCGCTCGAAGTCGTGCGCGCCTTTACGGATAGAGTACGTGAAAAGGCCGTCGGCGCCGAAGTCCTGAAATCGATCAAACCCGGCCAGATGGTCGTCAAGATCGTCCATGACGAACTGGTCGAGATGCTCGGCTCCGAGGGCGTCAGCATCAGCCTGGCAGCCGCTGCACCCGTCGTCATCATGATGGTCGGCCTGCAAGGCTCGGGTAAGACGACCACGACCGGCAAGATCGCCAAGCGCCTGACCGACCGCGACCGTAAAAAGGTGCTTATGGCGTCGCTCGATACGCGTCGTCCGGCAGCCCAGGAACAGTTGCGCCAACTTGGCGTACAGACCGGCGTGGATACGCTGCCGGTCATCGCCGGCCAGTCGCCGACCGATATCGCCGCGCGCGCCGTGCAGGCGGCAAAACTCGGCGGCCATGACGTCGTCATCCTCGATACCGCCGGCCGCACGCATATCGACGAACCGCTGATGCAGGAAATGGCGGAAATCAAGCGGAAGTCCAATCCGCATGAAATCCTGCTCGTAGCCGACAGCCTGACCGGTCAGGACGCCGTCAATCTTGCGCGCAATTTCGATGAACGCGTCGGCATTACCGGCCTCGTTCTGACCCGTATGGACGGCGATGGCCGTGGTGGTGCCGCGCTTTCCATGCGCGCCGTCACCGGCAAGCCAATCAAGCTGATCGGTGTCGGCGAAAAGATGACGGAGATGGAGGAATTCCATCCCCGCCGTATCGCCGACCGTATTCTCGGCATGGGCGACATCGTTTCGCTGGTCGAAAAGGCCGCCGAAAATATCGACGCCGAAAAGGCAGCCGCCATGGCCGCCAAGATGGCCAAGGGCAAGTTCGACCTGAACGACCTTGCCGACCAGTTGCGCCAGATGAAATCGCTCGGCGGCATGGGCGGCATCATGGGAATGATGCCCGGCATGGCCGGCATGAAGGACAAGCTCGCCGCATCGGGCATGAACGACAAGATGTTCGACCGCCAGATCGCCATCATCGGCTCGATGACCAAGGCCGAGCGCGCCAACCCGGACATGCTGAAACATTCCCGCAAGAAGCGGATCGCAGCCGGCTCCGGCACCGATGCTGCGGAAATCAACAAGCTTCTGAAAATGCACCGCCAGATGGCCGACATGATGAAAATGATGGGCGGCAAGGGCAAGGGCGGCATGATGAAGCAGATGATGGGCGGCCTTGCCTCCAAGATGGGTCTTGGTGGTGGCATGGGCATGCCCGATCTGTCGAAGATGGATCCGAAGCAACTCGAAGCCCTGCAGAAACAGGCGGAAGCCGCAGGCCTGAAGCCGGGCGGCATGCCGGGTCTTGGTGGCGGCCTACCCGGTGGAATGGGTGGCCTGCCCGGTCTCGGCGGAGCAAAGCTCCCCGGCCTCGGCGGTTTCTCCGGCCTGCCGGGCAAGAAGAAATAAGGGAGGACGCGAATGGTTGATCCTGAAGTGAAGGCACGGCTTTCGAGCTACCGCCAGTCGATCGACAATATCGATGCGGCGCTGGTGCATATGCTCGCCGAGCGTTTTCGCTGCACCAAGGAAGTTGGCGTCCTGAAAGCCAAGTACGAATTGCCGCCGGCAGACCCGGCGCGCGAGGAATACCAGATCGAACGCCTTCGCCGTCTGGCAAAGGAAGCCAATCTGGATCCGGATTTCGCCGAGAAGTTCCTGAACTTCGTCATCAAGGAAGTCATCCGGCATCATGAAGCAATCGCCGCCGAACACGGCGGTGCGAAAGAGACTGCCTAACCTTAAGCCCGCCTGACGGCGGCCTTGAAAAGAACCGGACCACCGGACGGTGGCCCAAAAGAAAACTAAGGAGTTAAACAATGTCCCTGAAGATTCGTCTCGCCCGCGGTGGTTCCAAGAAGCGCCCTTACTACACCGTTGTTGTTGCCGACGCCCGTTCGCCGCGTGACGGCCGCTTCCTCGAAAAGCTCGGTTCCTGGAACCCGATGCTCGCCAAGGACAACGAAAAGCGCGTTGAACTGAACGAAGACCGCATCAAGCATTGGCTCGCAAACGGCGCACAGCCGACCGACCGCGTTCTGCGCTTCCTCGCTGAAGCCGGCATCGCAACCCGCGACGCCAAGAACAACCCGGAAAAGGCAAAGCCGGGCAAGCGCGCTCAGGAACGCGCTGCTGAAAAGGCTCAGAAGGCTGCCGACGCAGCTGCCGCTGCAGAATAATTTCTGCAACGATTGCATTCGACGGGCAGTGCGGCAACGCACTGCCCGTTTTCTGTTTGGCCATGCTTGCGTTGCACCGCGAGCGGTTCATGGCTAAATGAGCGCAGACCAATCGGAACACCCGGCATGAAGAAGCTTGAAAACCCAATCCTGATGGCCACGATCGGCGCCGCCCAAGGTCTCCGGGGCGAAGTACGGGTCAAATCCTTCACTGCGGACCCGACAGCCCTTGGCGAATACGGTCATCTTTATGCAGAAGACGGGCGGCGGTTCGAAATCCTCGAAATCCGCGATGCAAAAAACGTCGTCGTTGTCCGCTTCCGCGGCATTAACGACCGTAATGCAGCCGAAGCCCTGAACGGGCTGGAACTCTTCGTCGAACGCGACAATCTTCCTGACGAAGAGCTTGATGAGGACGAATTCTATTATGCCGATCTCGAAGGCCTCGAAGCCGTCGATGCTGAAGGCAAAAGCTATGGCAAAGTCAGCGCGGTATTTGATTTCGGCGCCGGCGATCTGCTTGAACTGAAAGGCCCCGGTCGACGCCCGGCGCTCATCCCCTTTTCCGAAGCAGCGGTTCTGGAGATCGATCTGGACGCAGGCAAAATCCTGATTGACCCTGAGGCCGCCGGCCTGATCGAGGATCCGAACGACAGGGACCCAACCGCAGTCGGCAAACGTCCGCCCAAGCCCCGCCAGGGACCCTCCAAAAAAGCTCCCGGCCAGGACGAAGAATGACATTTCGCGCAACCCTCCTGACGCTCTATCCGGAAATGTTTCCCGGACATCTCGCTTTCTCCCTTTCAGGCAAGGCGATGGAACGTGGCGACTGGTCGCTCGATACGATACAGATCCGCGATTTTGCTGAAGACAAGCACCGCACCGTAGACGATACGCCGGCCGGCGGTGGCGCCGGCATGGTGCTGAAACCGGATATTCTGGCGAGAGCGATCGATTCTGTCGCCGCCGATACCCGCCCCCGCCTGCTGATGAGCCCGCGCGGCAAGCCGCTAAGCCAGAGCCGGGTGCGTGAACTCGCCGATGGCGAAGGCGTCGTCATCGTCTGCGGCCGCTTCGAAGGCGTCGACCAGCGCGTCATCGACGGACGCAACCTCGAGGAAGTGTCGATCGGCGACTACATCCTGTCGGGCGGCGAACCCGCAGCGCTGACCGTTCTCGACAGCATCATCCGCCTCCTGCCGGGCGTCATGGGCAATGCCCATTCCGGCACCAACGAAAGTTTTGAGCACGGCCTGCTGGAACACCCGCATTACACCCGCCCGCAGGTTTTCGAAGGCCAGGAAATCCCGACGGTCCTGACTTCAGGAAATCACGCAGCGATCGAAAAATGGCGGCTGGAGCAGGCTCTAAAGCTGACGCAAATACGTCGCCCGGATTTGCTTGCGGACGACTGACGCCACTATCACCCGGTTACGAAATAATAGACCGTCAGCGCCGATCCCACCGCGACCACGCACCAGCGAAGCACTGCCTGCGGCACGCGACGCGCCAGCCAGACGCCGGAATAACCACCGAGTGCACCTGCCGGGATCATCACCAGCGCCTCCGGCCATGCCACCACATCGCCACTGATGAAGACAACGATCGCCACGCCGGCAATCAGCATGGCAAACAGGTTCTTCATCGCATTGAGGTGATGATAGGTGCCACCGGTCGTGAGCCCAAGCACCGCCAGCATCATGATCCCCATCCCGGCACCGAAGAACCCGCCATAGATCGCGTTGAAAAACTGGCCGACGATGCTGGAAACACTATTGGCGCTATGCTCCTCGGAAGAAACCTTCGGTTTGAGCAAGGGTCCTGCCGCAAAAATTGCCGTCGCCGCAGCAAGCAGCCACGGCACGAGCGCGCGGAAGGACGGATTGTCGAGCGACAGCAGGATCAGAGCGCCGGCGAGCCCTCCCACAAGCGACACGACGCCCAGCACGGCAATGCTCCGCCATCGATGCAGAATTTCCGCTCGATAGGCGATCGTCGATGTCACATACCCTGGAAACTGCACGATCGATGACGTGGCATTGGCCGAGATTGGCGGAATGCCGGCGAGCGTCATCACCCCGAAAGTAAGAAACGTGCCGCCGCCCGCAATCGCGTTGACAGCACCCGACAGAAACCCCGCCGCGGCCAGCAGCAGAATCATCATTATTGTCATTTCGCAATTTCCTCTTCCCGGAAATCCAGATATCCCGTTCTGAGCAAGGCAGCAACGATGCCCGCGACAAAAATTGCGACTGCGGGATGACAAACGCCCCGTATTGGTGTATTGGCCGGCGCGGAAATGGGAAAACTCCCGTCGACCAGCAACAAAGAATGGCGAATTCGCTAGCCCACAAGGCACGTCGCGAGGCCCTCGGATGAGGTGACCAAGGACGGGAGGCGCTCTGGCTGTTTCAGAAGAACTGAAAAGGTTTGACCGATGAACATCATCCAGCAGCTGGAAGCCGAACAGGCAGCCAAGATCGAAGCTCAGCGCAAGCTTCCTGAATTCTCCCCGGGCGACACGGTCCGCGTCAACGTTCGCGTGACGGAAGGTACCCGTACCCGCGTACAGGCTTACGAAGGCGTCTGCATCGCTCGTTCAGGCGGCGGCATCAACGAGAGCTTCACCGTTCGCAAGATCTCCTACGGCGAAGGTGTTGAGCGCGTATTCCCGGTTTACTCGCCGCTCGTCGAAGGCGTCGAAATCGTTCGCCGCGGTAAGGTCCGTCGCGCCAAGCTGTACTACCTGCGCGATCGTCGCGGCAAGTCGGCTCGTATCGTCGAGAACACCGGCACCCGCGCCCGTAAGCTGAACGACGCCGAGCGCGCCGCAGTTGCCGAGGAAAAGGCACGCATTGAAGCTGAAAAGATTGCAGCAGCACAGGCACTGGCCGCCGAAAAGGCAGCACAGGAAGCCGCTGAAGCAAAGGCTGCTGAAGAAGCAGCAAAGGCAGCAGAAGCTTCTGCAGAATAAGATTGCCGGTTACGGCATGAGAAAAAGGCGACCTTCGGGTCGCCTTTTTTGTTTGTGCGACTAGCGTGGACCGTCCGCATGTGCCGACGGCGGCACGTCCTTCGTCTCGCGCCCGAGCATCTGGCCCACGATGATCACCAGCACACCCGCTACAGCAAGGCATGCCGCCAGGAAGAACATTGGCAGGATGTTACTGCCCGTCGCGTCATTGATCCAGGGCACGACATTTTGCGCGATGAAGCCGCCGAGATTGCCGACCGAGTTGATCGCAGCCAGCCCAGCCGCAGCCCCGGCTCCCTTCAGAAAGCGTGACGGCAGGCTCCAGAACACCGGCTGGCCGGCAAAGATGCCCGCTGCGGCAATGCAGAGGAAAGCGAACTGTAGATAGGGCGAGGTCACCAGGACGGAAGCCGCCAGGGCCGCGGCACCGACAAACGCTGGCCCCACAATATAAGGCGTCTTTTTCTCGGTCTTATCGGCAGCCGAAGGAACCACCCAAAGCGCGACGGCGACGATCAGCCAGGGAATGATGTTGATGAAGCCGTTGGTCGTGTTCGATACGCCAAAACCCTTGACGATCGTCGGCAGCCAGTAGCTCAGGCCATAGGCCGCCAGCGGGAAGCCGATGAAGCAGAGGGCCATCAACAGCACGCGCGGATTGATCAGCGCCTTGAAGCCGTGGCCCGCATCCTCGTCCATTCCAGCATTTTCCTGCGCCAGCCGATCTTTCAGCCATTGCTTCTCGTCAATCGTCAGAAACTCTGCCTTTTCGGGCGTGTCGTCGAGATAGAAGAAGGTGAAGGCGCCGGCGATGACGGCGGGAATGCCGGTCGCGAGAAACACCCATTCCCATCCCTCAAGCCCCAGTGTGCCATCGAGATCGAGCAGCATGCCGCCGAGCGGCGCGCCGACCGCATTTGCGAGCGCACTGAAGATCATGAACAGGCCGACCATGCGACCGCGATAATCTTTCGGAAACCAGAGCGTCAGCAGATAGAGCACGCCCGGAAAGAACCCCGCCTCACAGGCACCGAGCAGAAAGCGAAGGATGTAGAACATCGTCATGTTCTGGGTGAAGGCCAGCGCGATCGTCACCAGCCCCCAGGACACGATGATCCGGGTGAACCAGATTCGCGCCCCGAAACGGGTCAGGAAGAGATTGGCCGGCACCTCGAAGATGAAATAGCCGATGAAGAACAGCGAGGCGCCGAGGCCATAGGCATATTCGCTCATCCCGAGTGAATCGACCATCTGCAGCTTCGCGTAACTCACGTTCTGCCTGTCGATATAGGCAATGAGATACAGGACCCCGAGAAGCGGCATCAGCCGCCAGGTGATCTTAGAGATCGTATTGCTTTCAGAGACCAAGATTTCCTCCCCGGCCAGCAGCCGTGTCTGATCTGTGGGGAGGAAATTAGGTGCATCACTGGATGCGGCAAGAGACCGCAGGCCTCTTTGAGACGAGGAAGCCGTTGCCCCGTGCAGGATTACCGCAGCACAAACCGGTCGCGGCCCGCTTCCTTGGCTTGATAAAGCGCCTCATCTACGGCCTTTAAGAGACCCAGCCGCTCCGACCCCGCCTCCGGCGCGAGAGCAGCGCCGATGCTGAGACGCGCGGTGACGATGTTGTCGTCAACGACGAAAGGCCGGCGAAACTCTTGGAGCAGGGATTCGGAAAGCTCGGAAAGCGCTGCGACATCCGGCGGATCGGGCACGAAGATCGCAAACTCGTCACCGCCCATGCGCACGACCACATCCTGCGCCCGCACACACTCGCTGATCCGCTTGGCAGCATGGGTCAGAACCTGATCGCCCGCATGGTGCCCAAGCTTGTCGTTGATCTGCTTGAAACCGTCCATGTCGAGATAAAGCACGCCGAACCCCTGCTGCGAGGAAAGCGCGTTGGCGAGCATCACGTCGATCAACGAGACCAATGCCGACCTGTTGTAAAAACCGGTCAGCGGATCGGTCATGGCCGCAAGCTTCAGCTTTTCCTCGGCAAACTCCATCATGAAATTCGCCTTCTGCAGCCGCAGGAGACCGCTTGCTACATCGGCAAACTGGCGCAGGTTGCGAATCTCGACATCGGTAAGGTCCCGCTGCTCGACATCGAGTAGGCAGAACGAACCGACCGGAAGATCAGGCTCCAGCGATACCGGAGCACCGGCATAAAACCGGAAACCTGGAGCCCCTTGAATTGCGGGAAAACTTCGGAATTCCGGGTGCCGGCTGAGGTCGGGCACCACGACGACTTCGTTGGCATAAACCACGCGGGAGCAGACGGAATCTTCTCGACTGCATTCACCGATCGGAATGCTACCTACCTGGCAGGCAACCCGCTGCCAGTCCTCGTCTATGATATTGACCGCAGCACAAGGGGTGCCGAAAACATCCTTGGCCAGTTGCACGAGCGTGGAAAGTTCAGACGTCGCATTGCCATCGACCGAAATCAGCCCCCGGACGGAAAGCAGACGATCAGCTTCATTGGCAGGAAGCTGGGCTGTAAGTGCCATACGCACCTCCTCGTTGTCCTCATCACCGCCGCCGCATGCAAATAAGGACACAAAAAAAGAGCTTTAACTGCCCGTCGCTTGTGCCATGCGCCCCTAATCGAAGCAATTGCCGTCCCTCTAAAAAACTGGTAATAGACCGGCCATGGGATCGAAATTCGGATGCCTCGCGAACAAATTTATCGTGCTGCAAGACCACAAGCGTCTGCCGGCACGCTTCTTCGCATCCGTATCCGGCGCTCTCAACAGCCGACTTAGCTGACGGTCGCTTAAACGCGACCCGTGCTGCGGCACACGCTTTTGCCGCGACAAATCCCCCTTTTCAAAAAACTGTTCTCGAACGGAATGGCAGCCATGAGCGCACCTCGCACCCTCTACGACAAGATCTGGGACGACCACGTCGTCTCTCAGGACGAAAACGGCACCTGTCTTCTCTACATCGACCGTCACCTGGTTCACGAGGTGACGTCGCCGCAGGCTTTCGAAGGCCTGCGCATGGCCGGCCGCAAGGTCCGCGCCCCCGAAAAAACGCTCGCCGTGGTCGACCATAACGTCCCGACCACGGCCGACCGCCACGAAGGCATCAAGAACGAGGAAAGCCGCATCCAGGTCGAGGCGCTTGCCCAGAACGCTCGTGATTTCGGCGTTGAATACTACTCCGAAAAGGACGTCCGCCAGGGCATCGTCCATATCGTCGGACCGGAACAGGGGTTCACCCTGCCGGGCATGACCATCGTCTGCGGCGACAGCCACACCTCCACCCACGGCGCATTCGGCGCATTGGCGCACGGCATCGGCACATCCGAGGTCGAGCATGTTCTCGCCACCCAGACGCTGGTGCAGAAGAAGGCCAAGAACATGCTGGTGCGTGTCGATGGCAAACTGCCGGAAGGCGTCACCGCCAAGGATATCATCCTCGCCATCATCGGCGAGATCGGTACCGCCGGCGGGACCGGCCACGTTATCGAATTCGCCGGCGAGGCGATCCGGTCGTTGTCCATGGAAGGCCGCATGACCGTCTGCAACATGACGATCGAAGGCGGCGCTCGCGCCGGCCTGATCGCGCCGGACGAGACGACTTTCGAATACATCAAGGACAAGCCGCGCGCCCCGAAGGGCAAGGCCTGGGACATGGCACTCGACTACTGGAAGACGCTCTACACCGAAGAAGGCGCTCATTACGACAAGGTCGTCGTCCTCGATGCCGCAAACCTGCCGCCGATCGTCACCTGGGGTTCTTCGCCGGAAGACGTCACGACCATCGAAGGCACAGTGCCGAATCCGGACGAAATCCAGGATGAGAACAAGCGCACGTCGAAATGGCGCGCACTGGATTACATGGGCCTGAAGCCGGGCACGAAGATGACTGACATCACCGTCGATCGCGTCTTCATCGGCTCCTGCACCAACGGTCGCATCGAAGACCTGCGCGCCGCCGCAAAGGTGGTCGAAGGCAAGAAGGTGGCCTCCAGCGTTTCCGCCATGATCGTGCCGGGCTCCGGCATCGTCAAGGAACAGGCGGAAGCCGAAGGCCTCGACGTGATCTTCAAGGATGCCGGCTTCGAATGGCGCGAGCCGGGCTGCTCGATGTGCCTTGCAATGAACGACGACCGTCTCAGCCCCTACGAGCGCTGCGCCTCCACCTCGAACCGCAATTTCGAAGGTCGCCAGGGCTACAAGGGCCGTACCCACCTCGTCTCGCCTGCAATGGCGGCGGCGGCGGCCGTGGCAGGACACTTCGTCGATATCCGCGACTGGAAATAAACTGCTTTCGTTGAATGACGTTTGAGATGCCCGGCCAAAGTGCCGGGCATTTTGTTTTGGACTACCCCAGAACCTTCACTAACGTCCCTTTTCGCAGATGCGGCAACAGCCGCTTCATGTCGCGCGGATGAACCGCCACGCACCCGGCCGTCGGCTGATAACCCGGCTTGATCAGATGAAAAAAGATTGCCGAGCCGCCGTAGCGCTTGCGAGAGGTAATGTTCCAATCCATCACCAGACAGACATCATAAAGCCCGTCCGTCCGCTTCATTTCTTCATGGCTCGGCTTGAACGGTGCCCCCACGCGCTGAGTGACCAGCCGGTTATAGACCGCATGCTTCGGCTCGTCGCACCACAACATGTCTCCGGATATTCGCCGCATCGAAAGCGGCGTCTGCGGCAGCCTGATCCGCTCGCCGCGGGTGAAGCCGGAAATCAGCTTCATGGCCGCAATCGGCGTCGCCCCATCCCCTTCCCGCTTGAAGGCGGAAGTGCCGGAACCACCGATCGCGGCCTGCAAAGTGATTCCCTTGAACGAGACAATCGCCCTTTGCCGGTTGCGAGGCGCAGTCCGGACGGTCACGACGGATTGCTTTTTGGACTTTTGCACACGGAAAAGCGGCATTTTCTCACGAGGTTTTGCTTTGAATATCATTTTGTTTGAAATCATAGCATCTTGGGCTTTACATCGGGGAGCCCTAAATACGCTTAGATTCCGACAACACGGACGAAAAACGGGCGACACGAAAGGCAAGAGCTGTATGGCAAGAACGATACTCCTGGTAGATGACGACAACGACCTGCGCGAGACGCTGGTCGAGCAATTGTCGTTGTACGACGAGTTTTCGCTGTTGCAGGAGGAGAATGCCACCAAGGCCATGAACACGGCCAAGACGGCGCAGGTCGACCTTCTGATCATGGATGTCGGCCTTCCCGACATGGATGGCCGCGAAGCCGTCAAGCTCCTGCGCAAGAACGGCTTCAAGGCGCCGATCATCATGCTCACGGGCCATGACACCGACAGTGACACGATCCTCGGCCTCGAAGCCGGCGCCAACGATTATATCGTCAAGCCGTTCCGCTTTGCCGTCCTGCTCGCCCGTATCCGCGCACAGCTGCGCCAGTACGAGCAGAGCGAGGATGCGACCTTCACTGTCGGCCCCTACATCTTCAAGCCGAGCCAGAAGCTGCTGACCACTGACGACGGCAAGAAGATCCGCCTGACGGAAAAGGAAGCGGCAATCATCCGGTATCTTTACCGCGCCGGCCAGAAGGTTGTTACCCGCGATGTGCTACTGGAAGAGGTCTGGGGTTACAATTCCGGCGTCACCACACACACGCTAGAAACCCATGTCTACCGTCTTCGCCAGAAGATCGAACGCGACCCGTCCAACGCCGAGATCCTCGTGACCGAAAACGGTGGCTACAAGATCGTCCCGTAAATGGCACTGAACGACGATATAAAGCTTCTTTCAAGCGTTCCGCTGTTCCGCGAACTGGATGGCGATCAGCTGCGTCTGATCGCCTTTGGCGCGGAACGCCGTTCGCTTGCCGAAACGCAGGAACTCTTTCGCGAAGGCTCTCCCGCAGAAGCAGCCTATATCGTCGCCAGGGGGCAGATCGGGCTTTATGCAGCCGACCGCTTTGGCGATATCCGCCACCAAAAAACGGTCGGTCCCGGCACGCTTCTGTCCGAACTGGCGCTGGTGACGATGGTAGAACGTAAATTCACCGCCGTTGCGGCTTCCGATGCCGAAGTGATGAAAATCAGCCGCCAGCTTTTTCAGCGCCTGCTGGAAGAATACCCGCAGGTCGGTCGGTTGATCGAAACCCGTATCCGGGAAAATATCGCCGGGCTTGCCAAGGCGGCTGCGGCGATGGAACACCGGTTCCGGTAAAGCGCCGCCTCTTACGCTCTCACAGCGCTTGTGTTTCGATCCTCGGGTCAAGCCCGAGGATAACGAGTGTTGGACCGATGATATGCCCAAAGCAGGCTTCAATAATGGAAATATGCTCGCTCACCGCGAGACACCAGGAAATTTACGCAGTGCATTTCCTATTTATATCTGGCAGGGCGCTTGATTTGGGCACCAATGCCCCCCTCCTCCGTCATCCTCGGGCTTGACCCGAGGATCCAGACACAAGCCTGCCAGCCTCAGAACTTGAACACCGCCGTCACCGGCACATGGTCCGACGGCTGGTTCCAGCCGCGAGCCTCTTTCAAAATATCGATCCGCTCGAGGAATGGCCCAAGCTCCGGCGAGGACCAGACGTGGTCCAGGCGACGGCCCTTGTTTGCGGCTTCCCAGTCCTTGGCGCGGTAGCTCCACCACGTATAGATCTTCTCCGGCTCCGGCGTGAACTGGCGCATCAGGTCCAGCCAGCCGCCCTTGGCGATCACGTCCTTCATCCCGTCCGTCTCGACCGGCGTGTGGCTGACGATCTTGAGCAACTGCTTGTGCGACCAGACGTCGTGCTCGAGCGGCGCGATGTTGAGATCGCCGACAAGGATCGACGACACGCCGGGCATATCCGCCTTCAGCGCCTTCATCTCCTCGACGAAATCGAGCTTGTGGCCGAATTTCGGATTAATTTCCCGGTTCGGTTCGTCGCCACCGGCCGGGACATAGAAATTATGCAGGCGGATGCGACGCGAGCCGCGCTCGAATATTGCCGAAATATGCCGGGCATCGCCCATGCCGCAATAGTTCTGGCGATGATCCTCGAGAAGCGGGATCTTCGAGGCTATGGCGACACCGTGATAACCCTTCTGGCCATGCACGATGATATGCTCGTAGCCGAGATCCTTGAGCGGCTGATACGGGAACTCCGGCTCCTGGCACTTGATTTCCTGCAGGCATAGAATGTCCGGCTGGTTGCGGACGATGAACTGCTGCACGATCGGCATGCGCAGGCGTACCGAATTGATATTCCAGGTGGTCAGGGAGAATGTCATGGAAAACCTCGATTGTCGGTCGAGGTCTAGGCCATTTCGGGAATCATGAGAAGCAAAAAGGGCCGCGAATGTCGCAGCCCTTCAGATAGCCCGATGATGTGAAATTTACCCCCGGCCGCGAACCTCGGCATAGTCGATCGCAAACACCTTCTCGTCGAGGCTGACGCCTGTCTTGACGTTATAAATCATCACCGAGGTATCCTTGCCCTGATTGTCGGTGATCGTCCACTGGCGCAGGTCATAGGTCTTGCTGTCGAACATCATGGTGATCGTCGAATCGCCGAAGATCGTCTTGTTACCGAGCACGATCGTGGTGAGATCGCTCTCTTCTTTCACGCCGCGCACGGCATCGTTGGAAAGATCGATCCGGTCTGCCAGAAGCAGCGTCAAAGGTGTCTTTGAAAGCGGATAGAGATCCCAGGTCTTCAGTTTGATATTGCCGACAACGACATTTTTTCCATCGGAAATCACGCGCAGCGGCGATGGATCTTCGAAATTGAAACGCAGCCTGCCGGGACGTTCGATATAGAATTTTCCGCCCGTCTGCTCGCCGCGCGGGCCGAACTGCACAAACTCGCCCATCATTGTCTTCACGGACGAAAAGTGGTCGGCGATCTTCTGCGCAGCCGCGCCGCCACCGCTCTGTGCGGAAGCCGCCACAGGCAGAAATGTGGAAGCGGCAAGGCCGAACAGGCCTGCGGAAAACTGTCTACGATCAATCCGGATGGAAAGAGCTGTTTTTTCTTTGGTCATTCTGGTCTCCATCCAAATGCACTGGGCCGCAAACGCGGCGTCATGATGACTTGCCGGCGGCTTGGCAAGCCGTAGCCGACACGATCACGAAAGACTTACCCGCGACTAGCGCTCGATAATGTCGGCCTCGGTCGGCACGAGGATCTCGCGCTTGCCGGCGTGGTTTGCCGGACCGATCAGCCCTTCCTTCTCCATCCGCTCGATCAGCGAAGCGGCACGGTTGTAGCCGATACCGAGACGCCGCTGGACATAGGAGGTCGAAGCCTTGCCATCTCTCAACACAACAGCAACGGCCTGATCGTACGGGTCATCCGAATCCGACAGATTGGAGGTGCCCGCAGGGCCGCCACCGCCGCCGTCTTCATCCTCATCGTCGGCCGTGATCGCTTCGAGATATTGGGGCGACCCTTGAGTTTTCAAGTAGGCGACGATTTCTTCCACCTCATTGTCTGAAACAAACGGACCGTGAACGCGCTGGATGCGCCCGCCGCCGGCCATGTAGAGCATGTCGCCTTGACCAAGCAGCTGTTCGGCGCCCTGTTCGCCGAGGATCGTGCGGCTGTCGATCTTCGACGTCACCTGGAAGGAAATACGCGTCGGGAAGTTCGCCTTGATCGTACCGGTAATAACGTCGACCGACGGACGCTGCGTTGCCATGATGACATGGATGCCGGCCGCACGCGCCATCTGCGCCAGACGCTGCACGGCGCCTTCGATATCCTTGCCGGCGACCATCATCAGGTCGGCCATTTCGTCGATGATGACGACGATATAGGGCATCGGATCGAGATCGAACTCTTCCGTCTCGTACATTGCTTCGCCCGTCTGGCGGTCGAAGCCGGTCTGCACGGTGCGGGTCAGGATCTCACCCTTTTCCTTCGCCTGTTCAACGCGGGAATTGAAGCCGTCGATATTGCGAACACCAATCTTCGACATCTTCTTGTAGCGCTCTTCCATCTCGCGGACGGTCCACTTGAGCGCAACGACGGCCTTTTTCGGATCTGTCACGACCGGAGAAAGCAGATGCGGAATCCCGTCATAGACGGAAAGTTCTAGCATCTTCGGGTCGATCATGATCAGGCGGCACTTCTCCGGTGTATAGCGATAGAGAAGCGACAGGATCATCGTGTTGATGGCGACAGACTTACCCGAACCGGTGGTACCAGCGACGAGAAGGTGAGGCATCTTGGCAAGATCGGCTACGACCGGCTCCCCGCCGATCGTCTTGCCGAGCGCCATGGCAAGCTTTGCCTTGCTGCCTTCAAAGTCCTTCGAACCGATCATTTCGCGCAGATAGACCATCTCGCGGGTACGGTTCGGCAATTCGATGCCGATCGCGTTGCGACCCGGAACGACCGCGACACGGGCGGCGATCGCGCTCATCGAGCGAGCGATGTCGTCCGCCAGGCCAATGACGCGGGAAGACTTGATACCTGGCGCCGGCTCCAGTTCGTAAAGCGTCACGACCGGGCCGGGGCGCACATGGATGATCTCGCCCTTGACGCCAAAGTCTTCCAGCACGCCTTCCAGCATGCGGGCATTCTGTTCCAGCGCATCGGCCGAAAGCGATGCATCACGTGCAATGGCCTTCGGCTCGGTGAGCAGATGGACCGAAGGAAGCTGAAAACCGTCCGGACGAATAAACGAGCCCTGCGCATCGCGCGAGACGCGTGCACTAGGCTTCGGCGCGGGAGCTGCAGGCGTGACACGTGCAGAACGGCCACCGGCCTGAGGTGTACGCGATGCCAGGAACGGAGCGTCGTCATCATCCTCGTCATCGGCAAGAATGCCGGACGGACGGCGGGGGATGTCGTCCATGTCGAATGGCGGATCATCATCGTGGTCATGGCCGTAGATCGGCGGAGCGGAAACCACCCGGCGCGGATTGCCGGAAACCCGTTCACCAGCGCCGTCGAGCGACGGCTCCGTCCGGCGCGTGTCGCCACCGGCAGCCTTTGCCCGCACGGGCTCGTTCAGCTTGCCGAACTCGTCCTCGTTGAAATCGTAAGGCTGGTCGTAAGCCTGGCGCGTACGCGGCTTCATACCCACCATACGGCGCAGACGGGCCTGGGTAATGTACCAATAATGCGCGGCAAGGCCGAGCGGCAGGAAGCGTTCAAGGAACCCGCCGTCATCCTCCTCTTCGTCTTCCTCGTCGCGCCGCGCGCGAGAGACGACGGCCGCAACAGGCTTGTCGTCGTCTTCCTCTTCCACATCCAGCTCGAGCGGATCACCGACGAGACCGGAGGCGAACAGCATCAGCCAGATGCAGGGAACGGTGAAGATGCCGCCCAGCACCATAGCGACCATGCCGGTCGGATAGGCGCCGACAAACAGTGCCGGAAACCGCAGGATCATGTCTCCGATAACGCCGCCGATACCGTTCGGGATCGGCCATGTCTGCGGCGCGGGAAAACAGCCGAGCGTAGCCGAAGCCAGCAGCGTTCCACCGCCCCAGGCGGCGATACGCGCCGGAATGCGATCGAAACGACGGCCGGAGATCAGCGCCAGCGCAAAGGAAAGCACAGGCAGAAGCGCGATGAGCCCGGCAAGGCCGAGAAACTGCATCATCAGGTCGGCAAAGGCCGCACCGCCGAAACTTAGAAGATTGGTGGGGGGATTATCGGTAGCGTAGGAAAAGCTCGGGTCGGCGACATTCCAGGTGGCAAGCGCCGCAACGGCAAGCGCAAGGCCCAGGAAAATACCGAAGCCGATCAGCGCAAGCGCCTGCCGGAGCACGAAAGAGCTGAGAACTGAGCGGGTTGACCGGTTTGCCAATGCCGCCGAACTGCTTCTGCTCATCGTATCTGCCCGCCACCTGTGAAACGAAATAAGGTGCGCAATCCGGCAATGGCCGTCGCACAATTCCAAGACAAGGTAACGCGGGGATGGTTAACGCAGCTTTAACCACATGATCCACAGGCCGCTTCCAAAGACGAAAATGGCCCGGCGCCAGGCCGAGCCATCTGATTGTGGTGAAGAATCAGGCCGGTTGAAACGGCCTTGCCTCTTAGCTGTGATATGCGGATTCGCCGTGTGCAGCGAGGTCGAGACCTTCGCGTTCGGCTTCGACCGGAACGCGCAGGCCGACGATCAGGTCGACAACCTTGTAGAGGATGATCGAGCCGATACCGCACCACAGGATGGTGACGACGACAGCCCAGACCTGGGTCATGAACTGGCCGCCCATGGTGACGCCTTCGGCATAACCGATGCCGCCGAGCGACGAGGATGCGAAGATGCCGGTTGCCAGAGCGCCGAAGAGACCGCCTGCCCCGTGAACGCCGAACACGTCGGCCGTGTCGTCATAACCGAACTTGTTCTTGATGACGGAGACAAAGAAGTAGCAGATCGGCGAAACGAGCAGACCCATGATGATCGCGCCCATCGGACCGGCAATGCCGGCAGCAGGCGTGATGGCGACGAGACCTGCGATCATGCCCGAAACTGCGCCGAGCAGCGAAGCCTTGCCGCGGGTGAAGGTTTCGACGACCGACCAGGAAACGACGGCAGCAGCGGTTGCCAGGAACGTGTTGACGGTTGCGAGCATCGCACCGCCCGAAGCTTCGAGGTTCGAACCGGCATTGAAGCCGAACCAGCCGAGCCACAGCATGGCGGAACCGACGAGCGTCAGCGTCATTGAGTGCGGAGCCATCATGTCCTTGCCGAAGCCGGTACGCTTGCCGACCATGATCGCACCGATGAGGCCTGCAAGACCCGCATTGATGTGAACGACGGTGCCGCCGGCGAAGTCAAGCGCGCCCCAGCCGAAGATCAGGCCGTTTGCGTCCCAGACCATGTGTGCGATCGGGAAGTAGACGAAGGTGACCCAGAGCAGGCAGAAGAGCACGGCAGCCGAGAACTTGATGCGTTCGGCGAAGGCGCCGACGATCAGAACCGGCGTCAGGGCCGCAAACGTCATCTGGAACAGCATGAAGATGAATTCCGGAATGACGACGCCATCCGAGAAGGTCGAAGCCGTCGACTCGATCGTGACGCCGGAGAGGAACATCTTGGCCGTACCGCCCCAGAAGGCAGAGGTGCCGCCGCCGAAGGCGAAGGAATAACCGTAGATGACCCAGGCGAGCATGATGGAGGAACCGATCACGGTGCACTGCATCAGCACGGAGAGCATGTTTTTCGAGCGGACGAGACCGCCGTAGAACAGCGCAATGCCCGGCATGATCATGAAGAACACCAGAAGGGTGCAGAGGAACATGAAGGCGGTGTCGCCCTTGTCCGGAACTGGAGCGGCAGCAGCAGCCTCGGCAGCGGGTGCTGCAGCGGTCTGCGCGAAAGCGACAACCGGCGCAAACAGGGCTGCAGCAGCTGCGCCCATGCGTCCGAGGTTGGAAATCTTGGTCAATTGCATGGTTTGAAAACTCCCCTGTAAGCCGTGCTTAGAGCGCTTCGGTATTGGTTTCGCCGGTACGGATGCGCACGGCCTGCTCGATCGAATAGACGAAGATCTTGCCATCCCCGATCTGGCCGGTCTTCGCAGAAGAAGCGATCGCCTCGACAGCCTTCTCGACGAGATCTGCGGAAACCGCGATCTCGATCTTCAGCTTAGGCAGAAAGCTGACGGCGTATTCGGTGCCGCGATAGATTTCGGTGTGTCCCTTCTGGCGTCCGTAACCTTTGACTTCGGTGACGGTCAGGCCTTGGATACCGACAGCCGTGAGTGCTTCGCGCACCTCATCCAGCTTGAACGGCTTGATAATGGCCATCACGATTTTCATCTGGCTTCCCATCCTTTGTTTATTTCGGCCAAAGCCGACTCTCCTCATCACCGGCAGTAAAGCCTGCGACTGAGCATCTACATTCAAAGGGCGTGCCAGTTTCGAAAGGCTCTTAAGTTATTGAAAAATAAAGATAGAAATCCGAGGCTTCATAAATGAGGCAAGCGAGCGCCATAAAGACGCCGAATTTCTGTGCATTTTAAATTTTTCGCACAAAAATTACTCATTTGCCTTTTTACGAATCAAACCTTCCTGAGCCACGGACGCCACCAGCACTCCTGAGCGCGTGTAGAGACTGCCACGCGTCATTCCCCTGCCGCCGGAAGCGCTTGGGCTGTCCTGACTGTAAAGCAGCCATTCGTCGAACCGAATGGGCCTGTGGAACCACATGGCGTGATCGAGGCTTGCTGCCTGCAGGCGCGGATCGAAAACGGAGGTGCCGTGCGGATAAAGCGAGGCATCGAGCAGCGTCATATCGGAGAGATAGGCAAGGATGGCCGCCTGCAAGCCACGATCGCCGGGCACATCACCGACCGTGCGAACCCAGACATCCTGAAGCGGCTCCAGCTTCTCCGTCGTCAGGTAATGCTTGAGCGACGTAGGGCGAAGCTCAATCGGGCGCGGCCGCTCCCAATAGCGGCGAATGGCTTCCGGCGCCTTGGGCAGGAAAATCCGTTTGAACTCGGCCTCGTCCATCAGCTCCTCCGGTGCCGGCACATCCGGCAGGGCGATCTGATGCTCATAGCCCTCCTCATCCCGCTGGAACGATGAGGACAGGGTGAAGATCGCCCGCCCATGCTGGATCGCCTGCACCTGGCGCGTGGCAAAGCTGCCGCCATCACGAAGCCGCTCCACCTGATAGACGATCGGAACGCTCGGATCGCCAGGACGCACGAAATAGGCATGCAGCGAATGAACGAATCGATCGGCATCGACCGTTCTTTGCGCCGCCACCAGCGCCTGCGCGATCACCTGTCCACCGAACACGCGCTGCCAGCCGATATCCGGGCTCGTGCCGCGATAAAGATTGTGCTCCAGCTGCTCCAGATCGAGCGTCTTGATGAGCTGTTCCATCGGGTTAGGGCGCGAACCTGACATTTTTACGAACTCCGGCAATAGGAAGCGACGACCGGATGATCTATATCCACCCCATCAACAACCACAAGACTGACGGGAGCCTGTGAGATGCTGGACATGATGGTGGTCGGAGCGGGATATGTCGGCTTGGCGGCAGCAGTCGCGGTCAAGCAGGCCGCCCCGCACCTCAACATCGAAGTCGTGGAAGCGGCTCCGGCGCATGTATGGGAGAAGGATGAGCGCGCCTCCGCGATCATCACGGCTGCCAGCAAGATGCTCGACGTACTAGGCGTCTGGGACGATATCCTCGTCCACTCCCAGCCGATCAATCGGATGATCGTCACCGACAGCCGCACCTCCGATCCCGTGCGCCCGGTTTTCCTCACCTTCGACGGCGAGATCGAGGAAGGCAAACCCTTCGCCCACATGGTGCCGAATGTCGAAATGGTGAGAGCACTAAGGGGAGCCGCAGAACGGCTGGGGATCGCCATCCGCCACGGCCTTTCCGCTACTGCTTTCACGACCACGAACACCAGCACGACCGTCACGCTGTCAGACGGCTCCACCATCGAGACCAAGCTGCTCGTCGCCTGCGATGGCGTGCGCTCGAAATTGCGCGACATGGCCGGCATCCGCACAGTCAACTGGCAATACGGACAGTCGGGTATTGTCACGACCGTCGCCCATGAGCGTCCGCATGAAGGCGTGGCCGAAGAACATTTCCTGCCCTCCGGCCCCTTCGCCATCCTTCCCCTACCGAACAACCGCTCGTCTCTGGTCTGGACGGAACGGACGGACGATGCGGAAAGGCTGATCGCCTCCGATGATCTGATCTTCGAGGACGAATTGCAGCGCCGCTTTGGCCACAAGCTCGGCGAACTGACAGTTGTCGGCGGCCGCAAGGCCTTTCCGCTCGGCCTCACCCTGTCACGCGCCTTCGTCGCCCCGCGTTTCGCCCTTGCTGGCGATGCGGCCCACGGCATCCATCCGATCTCCGGCCAGGGCCTCAATCTCGGCTTCAAGGATGTCGCAGCTCTTGCCGAGACCATTGTCGAGGCCGATCGACTGGGTCTGGATATCGGCTCGCTCAACGTACTGGAGCGCTACCAGTCCTGGCGCCGCTTCGACACGTTCCGCATGGGCGTCACCACTGATGTCCTCAACCGGCTATTCTCCAACGACATCACTCCGATCCGCATCGCACGCGATTTCGGCCTCGGCCTCGTCGAGCGCATGCCGAAACTGAAGGATTTCTTCATCACTCAGGCAGCCGGAACGGGCGCGGAAGGAAACCCGAAGCTTCTGGCCGGCGAGCAGATTTGAGTAGCGCAGCGATCACAGGCAAAGCCAACGTACATTGCCGTCATCCTAGGGCTTGTCCCTAGGATCTAATCACGTCGCAAAAAATCGAAGCCCAGCAGATCCTCGGGACATCCTCGGGTTAAACCCGAGGACGACGAAGAGCGATAGGAAACGTCAGTCCTCGATCTTCCGCGCTTCGGACACCAGCATGATCGGAATACCGTCACGGATCGGATAGGCGAGACGCGCGCCTTCCGAGACCAGTTCGTTGCGCTCGCGATCCAGCGAAAGCGTGCCCTTTGTCAGCGGGCACACGAGCAGATCGAGCAGCTTCGGATCGACATTGCTGAGCTTTTCGTCCACCACTTAGAGCCTTTCCTGGTTAAATTGAAACGTTCTGTTGGCTCAAACGGAGTCGGATAGTCGTCCGGCCGGCGCGAGTCGTAGCCAAAGCATACGGCCAAGCCGGCCGGACGACTAGGCGGCCCGTTTCAGCCAACCCGAAGGGCCGGGCATCTTTCCGCCAGGATCAAAGGCGATCGGCTCGACCGTACCTTCGGGTATGCCCTTCGCCAATCGCCTTTGCCCTGACGAAAACCTGCTCCGGCAGAACGCTTCAATTTAACCAGGAAAGGCTCTGAGGCCTCACTGTAAAATCGTATCGGTATCCGCCAGCCCTCTTGCCAGCATGATTTCCGTGATCGCGATCAGCGTTTCCGCCCGCGTCTTAAGATCCGGCGCTTCGAGCAGCGCCTGCTTTTCCGCCGGACCGAAAGGCGACATCATCGATAGCGAATTGACGAGTGTGCGATTGCCCGCGCGCCCGACGCTATCCCAGTCCACTTCCAGCTTGTTGGCGTCGAGATAGGCCCTGAACACCCGCAGCAGTTCCCGCCGGTCGACGGAGGCCTCGTCATCCTCTTCCGACAGATCGCTCATGAAAGGGGCGAACCGGAACATTCGATAAGGCTGACTATCGTCTGCTTCGTCCAGCAGCCGGAAACGGCACACACCGCTGAGCGAAAGGATATAGCGCCCGTCGCCGGTCTCCGCGAAAGAAGTGATACGCCCCAGGCATCCGACGGAGGAAAGCGCTGGCCGCAACGGATCGGACGCATCCGATGGCTCCAGCAGGGAAGGCTGCACAACGCCGATCAACCGGTCGCCGGCAAGGGCCGCATCGAACATGGCAAGATAACGCGGTTCAAAGATATTCAGCGGAAGCTGGCCGCCCGGAAGCAAAAGCGCTCCAGTCAGCGGAAACACCGGCATGACTTCCGGCAGATCTTCACGTTTTACGTACCGCGCGTTTCCCACGTGCATCGGTTCGGCACCTCCCGCAGACTGCTCCTGATTACAGGTCTATAACCCGATATCTGGGGCTCCAACCGCCGATCGCAAGACCGGCGGCAGTGGATAACGTATTGTTTAGGAAAAGAGGATGGACGAAAGACGGCGACGGGCTGCAATCGTCGCGGGATCCTTCGGACCCCAAACCTCGAAGAACTGCAAAAGTTCCCGACGCGCGCCGTCATCGTCAAAAGTCCGGTCCTTGCGCATGATCGTCAGAAGATGGTCGGCCGCCTGTTCACGCTCGCCTTGAACGTTGAGGATTTTCGCAAGCTTCATCCGCGCCGCATGGTCGTCCGGATTGGCTTCCAGTTCGCGCGTCAGCGCCACGGGATCGCCGAGCTTGCGGGCTTCGATGATCTGGTCGAGTTTCTTGGAAACCGCCTGGATCGCCGGATCGGCCGCCATCTCTTCAGGCAGCGATTGGAGCATCTGGCCGACACGTTCCGTTTCGCCCATGGCGATCAGGCACTGCATCATGCCGGCGGCCGCCTTGGCGTTTTCCGGATCGGCCTGCAGCACGGCACTATAAAGCTGCGCTGCTCCCTCGATGTCACTCGCGGCAAGCAGGCCATCCGCTTCACCGAGGATCGCCTCGATCTCGGCTGCCTGATCGGCACCGGCCGGGCCTGCAACCTTGTCGATGAACTGGTTGACCTGGCTTTCAGGAACCGCACCCATGAAACCGTCGACCGGACGGCCGTCGACGAAAGCAATGACCGCGGGGATCGACTGGATGCCGAGTTGGCCGGCGATCGAAGGATGATCGTCGATATTCATCTTGACCAGCTTGACGCGCCCTTGGGCTTCGTTGACCGCCTTTTCGAGCACCGGAGTCAATTGCTTGCACGGACCGCACCAGGGCGCCCAGAAATCGACAAGAACCGGCTGGCGGCGCGATTCGTCCAGAACATCCTTGGCAAAGCCGGCCGTCGTCGTGTCGCTCACGTAACCACCTGCTGCCGTGGCTTCAGGCGCGGGGCTGGCAGCGGGCGAACCGAAGCTTGCCGTCTGGCTGCCGTATCCGCCGCCATAGGATCCGGCGCCGTAAGATCCAGCGTAGGGATTATCGTTGCCGCTCATGGATGCTCTCCCGGGAAATCAGGGTGCGAACCCTTTTAATTGTCTGCCCGAAACATCGTATGTCAGTCTGTAACTTTCAAGACAAGCGGCGTGTGACCGGTCGCCTCCAGAAAACGGATGAGATCGTTTCGTCCAATTGATGTCGTCGCATCATTGGAAAGCGGATGGCCGTTGACGACCTCGTGTTTCATCAGGTCTTCATCCAGCACGAAGGTGACATTCCTGTCCGTGTCGCAAAACGCGCCGAACACCGTCACCGAACCCGGCACGACGCCGAGATATTCGAGCATCATCTCCGGTCTACCGAACGAGACACGGCTCGACGCGCCGATGACCTTGTGAACCGTCTTGAGATCCACCACCGCATGCTCCTCGACCGTCAGGACGAAATACTGGTCCTTCTTGTCCTTCACGAACAGGTTCTTGGTGTGCCCGCCGGGAATCTGATCTCTCAGCTCCTGCGATTCGGCGACGGTGAAAACCGGTTCGTGCTGTTTCGTTGTGTGGGAAATGTCGAGACTGTCGAGAAAAGCGAACAGATCGGCGGCTGTCTTTGGCATATTTTTGGTCACATCCGGGATCGGGATTAGCGGGAGATGCGAACTATAAAGATAAGCCCGACCACCTCCAAGCCATTCTCCACATAATCACCGAAAGCCAAAACCCCTGCAAAGCAAGGGACTTAGCGGAAAATGAAAAAATCTTTGCCCGGATCGTCATTTCTCTGTTGCATTTGAAAATCGTCTGGGCCATATAGCGCCTCGTCGGCGGCAACGAGCCACCGACCAGCCGGCTCCGAACTACCACACGGACCGACGGATTGATGAGCGGGTGTAGCTCAGTGGTAGAGCACAACCTTGCCAAGGTTGGGGTCGAGGGTTCGAACCCCTTCGCCCGCTCCAGTCCCTCCCAGGAAAAAAAGCGATCAGGCTGATGAAGCGTCGGATCAAACCTGACGCATAACATTTTCTTGTAGATCCAGCCATTTTTGATCTTTTCTCTGACCCGCCTCAGGAAAATCTTTCTAGATTGCCGATTGACTTATTCGCCCAAAGCAGAACAAAGTGGGAACGAACAAGGATATTCAAATGGCCCACGCGGAAAAATTCATCGTCCTGCAATTCAAGAAGAATCGCGGCAATATCGTGCCGGGCGAAATGCGTCAGGCGTCAAACGCAGTATCTGCAGAAAAGATTGCCGCTGCCATGGCATCGCGTGTCGTGGGTGTAGCTGCTTATGCAGTGATGGTTGATGAGGAAACCGGCGACATGGCATCACCGCGTCTCATTGCCCAACATGGTGAGACGGCTGATATCGCCGCCTAATTCGCCGGGACACTGTGTGCTGCCCGCAAACAGGGAGCGCAACGCGGCTGAAAGCGGCTAACGGTCTTGCGGTGAACCGAGCAGGCGACACGCCCCTATTTCAGTTTCACAAGAAGCCGCCCCACCGCCTCAACTCTTCGAAAACACGTAATCCGTTTCCTGACGCAGCACTTCGCCTGGACGTAAGACCGCGTTCGGGAAATTCGCATGATTGACGGCATCCGGCCAGACCTGCGTTTCCAGGCACAGGCCGGCATAGTTTCCGTATCTACGACCATCGAAGCCCGGCACCGGCACATTGACCATCACACCGGCATAAAACTGCACGCCCGGCTCGGTGGTCCTCACTTCCATTGAGACACCCGAATAAAGGCTGCGCACCAGCGCCACAGAGCGTTTGGCAACACGCTCGTTCGACAGGCAGTAATTGTGGTCAAACGGCACCTGGCGACCATCCTCGAGCGCACGCCGCACCGGCCCCATCTGCCTGAGATCAAAGGGCGATCCGGTCAGGTCATTGAGCTTGCCGGTCGGAACCAGCCTTGCATCGACATCCGTTATCCTGTCGGCGGCAATCATGATCTCGTGGCCGAAAATGTCTTCGCGGCCGTCGAGATTGAAATAGGAGTGCTGACAGACATTGGCAGGCGTCGGCTGGTTCGACACGCTTTCATAGACGACCGAGAGCACGCCATCCGCCTTCAACCGGTAGGTCGCGGTCACCGTGCAATTGCCGGGATAACCCGCGCGCCCATCGACATCGGTAATCGAAAGCACCACCCTGTCGGACTGATGTTCGACAATCGTCCAGTTGCGCTTTCCCATGCCGTCCGAGCCGCCATGCAGATGCGTGACGCCGCGCTCGTTCAGTTCGAGCTGGTAATCGCGGCCATCGATCGAGAATTTTCCATCGCCGATCCGGTTGGCGCAACGGCCAGGCGTGGCACCGAAATAGGGTGAATAGGCCGGATAGGAGGCGAAGTCGTCGAAACCAAGCACCAAAGGCGCATCATGCCCTTCAAGGCGCAGGTCCTGAATGACCGCACCCCAGGTCATTACATTGGCAGTCAGCCCGCCGCCGCTGATCTGGACACGATAGACGGGCTCCCCGTCCTGCGTGGTGCCGAACACCTCGAATGCCTGCCCTGCCATGAGTTTCCTCCGCCGTTTTTATCGGCGGCAAACTGCGCGATTTGGCAAGGTCCCGCAATGGGAAACGGCGACGCGCGGCGTCTTTTCCCGACGCCGCCCCAGAAGCCACACCAAGCGCCTATTCGGTGCCAATCTTGTCCATGTCGTAATGGGTCGTCTGGTACATCTCGTTGATCCAGTTTCCGAACAGAAGATGCGCATGACTGCGCCACCGGTTCTGCGGCGTCAGCGTATCGTCGTTATGCGGAAAATAGTCATGCGGCATCTTGATCGGGATACCGGCATTCACGTCGCGAAAATATTCGTCCGCCAGCGAGGTGGAATCATATTCGACGTGGTTGAACATGTAGAGACGGTTACCCTTCTTCTCATGCACGAGGCAAAGGCCCATCTCGTCGGATTCCATCAGGATTTCCAGATCGGACTTCTTCTCGACATCCTCGCGACGCACCTCTGTCCAACGTGACACCGGCACCTGGAAATCATCGGAAAAGCCGTTGAGATAAACCGAGGCCGGCGCGAGATTGCGGTGGCGGTAGACGCCGAAGGCCTTTTCAGTGAGCGCATGTTTCGGCACGTCGTGAAAATGGTAGATCGCCGCCATCGCGCCCCAGCAGACATTCATCGTCGAATGCACATTGGTCGTCGTCCAGTCAAAAATCTGGCGCATCTCGTCCCAATAGCTCACATCCTCGTAGTCCATCTGTTCCACCGGCGCGCCGGTGATGATGAACCCGTCGAACTTGCGGTCCTTCACCTCTTCCCAGGTGTGATAGAAGGAAAGCAGATGTTCCTCGGACGTATTCTTCGCCTTGTGCGTGCCGAGCCTTATCAGTGAAAACTCCACCTGCAGCGGCGAAGCGCCGACTAGGCGCGCCATCTGCACCTCGGTCTTGATCTTGTTCGGCATGAGGTTGAGAAGCCCGATCTGCAGCGGACGAATGTCCTGGCGCACGGCGACCGTTTCGGTCATGACGCGCACGCCCTCGGAAACGAGGGTGGTAAACGCTGGAAGCGTATCGGGAATCTTGATCGGCATAGTAAGGCCCCACAAACAAAAAGCCGGCAACGAAAAATCGCAACCGGCCCGTGGGAAGTGAAGTCTAACTTCTCGCGGCCCTTTAGCGACTTTTTTAACGTGGCTGCAAGCCGGCCGGCCAAATCACCACGGAAGTTCGGTTTATCAGATAATCCTTGCGAGAGCCTCCGTCAATGGGAGCAAATTCGACCTGCCTCCATGCTCAGCTACTACAAAATTCAATTGTGCTTATTTGCCTTCTGGCGGCCAGTAGCTTTTAAGCCATTCCCTATTCGCTTGATTTAATGAGCTACCAGCCCAAGTGGCAGGTTCGACATCCAACACCATAACGCGAGCTGTCGGTGCGACCGAACGGATGGTGTCTCGAATAGAAGCCGCAGTCATTTTCTCGGTGTGATCACGAAGAAGCCAAAAATTTGCAATCCCATGCCACCAGCCATACGAACGCCACGCTTCAGCCAACGTTTTCTCCTCAGCAGCGGTCATACCTTCAGTAGCAATAGAGAAATACTTAGTCATGTGTCAGGCCAACAGATGGATGAGCCTCTATCAATCGATTCTCTTCAGGCATATCAGCAATTTTCTCAAGTCCCATAGAGCTGTCTCCGTAGAGACCTTGTTCGATAGCCATTTTTTGAAGTTTGTATTTTTCTGACCTCAAAGCGTCAGAGTCGGTAAATGCGAAAAAAACGTATGCCAAGCCATACAACGCCATAAATACTGCTAAAAGGCTGAGAATGGATTGAATTATCCAATTCGGAGCATCTCCAGCAACTGTTGCTGCTGTAGTGGCCCCCTAAACCCCCGGACACGATCTCCCACTTGTTAAGTGTTAGGAGTAATGTGCCCATTATGACCAGTCACATACCTAAGATAG
>NZ_JACIGW010000008.1:0-175807 GCF_014198105.1 Aliirhizobium cellulosilyticum
ACATTCAGGACATGCAAAGCGGATCCGTCATGCCTACAGGCGGCCATGGGCGCAAAAATCCGCTGGAAGTGCTGCGAAGGATCTATGGTTATCCGTATTCGGCGCATTCGAGCATGCCACTCAACAGATAGCTCGGCCGGTGGGTTCTGTTCAGCCGGTTGGTGGTCGTGCGGGAGAAGTTGTCCAGCGCCGTCAGTTGCCGTTCCTTCACACGCGCCCACAGTTCGTCCGAAACGATGGGCATGGCTGGAACCTCTGTCACGACCCAATTGCTTTTGTCGTTGAGGCGCGCTGTTCTGTGTTCGGTCTCGGGGCTCTTGCGGTAGTTTTGTTTGTTCCAGGTGATCCGGCCGATATAGAGTTCGTTATGGAGGATGCCGGTCTGGCGTTTGCCGTCGCCGCGCCAGTACTTATGCTGTGGCGCCGGCACGGCACGGGCATTCAGGTTTTGGGTAATCGCCGCCGGGCTAACGCCGTCGGCATACTGTTCGAAGATCCAGCGCACGATCTCCGCCTCGGCCGGTTCGATCTCTCGAAGGCCCTTGATCCGGTCGCCGTTGGCATCGCGCTGCTGGCCAAGTCGGTAGCCATAGCTCACGCGGGTTGTCGCCTTGCCTTTACGGGCCGCAGTCTTCATGCCTTCGCGGGTGCGATAGCGGATCTGCTCGACCAGTTCATGGCTGAGCGTGGAGCGCATATGCAGTTCCATAGGGCTGATCTCCTGCCCAGCCTGAACCGTCCAGATTGCTGTGTAGTGGTAGTTAAGTTCCTTGAGGATCTTGGAACCATGCTCGACATCGCGCGACCGCCGATCGGCGGTAACACAGAGCACGACATCGATCTGCTCGCGCTTCACATGGGTCAGAACCTGCTGAATGCCCGGGCGTAATGCGAGCGAGGTTCCGGTGATCGCTGCGTCGGTATAGGTTTCGATAAGCTTCCAGCCCTTCGCCGCGACGAACGTTTTGCCGAGCTCGATCTGCGTTTCGATCGAGCCCTGGTTCTGACGGCTGGTGGTGCAACGGGCGTAAAACAGAACTTTCTTGGTCGTAAGGTCCTCGCGGGTCGTATGGGGACAGAAGGGGACATCGTAGCCTGGCGTGGATCGCTTGGGAGCCCGCGCCATTGCCAGGTCATCATGTCCTGACGGTGGTGCGTGATGGAGCAGTGTTGAGCGCGCTGCCCCTAGATCGAGAATTGAGGGCGAGGTGGTCTTGCGCGGCAATAATTGTCGCGCGGAGGTGGCTAGTATCCCATCGCCGTGCGATAGGCGGCGGCCGCGTCGGTGTTGCCGGCGAGACGGTTGTCCGAACCCTGTATCAGGATCTGATCCTTGACGTTCTCGCGGCTGCCAAGCCAATACCAACCCGTTTCATTGGGCCGGGTCACGAAAACCTCGTGCGGCATGATCTTGATGCGCGCGGCGTTGGTCTCCGCCTTGATCGCCTCGCGGAAAAGCCGCTCGACCTTAACGTCCGCGCTCGTCTTGGGCGCGGGTGTTCTGTCGCCACCTTGACGACCCACCCACGCCGGAAGGTCAGAGCAAAAAAAAGCGCCACCGGGAAAACAAGGTACCAGCCCATGTCCCGCCAGCGGTCACTACTAGACGCGGACGCGGCTGCAAAATTCGTGGCAACCTCCCGCGAAACCCAGCGGATGTCTGCGTTATCGTCGGTGGCCGTTGCTACGGGGGAGCCTCTGGAGGCAGCCAGGTTTTTCAATGCCTCCAAATCAACGCCACCTTCAGCCGTACCGAAGGTGAGGATGACGGTGCTGCCGTTCAGCGCCTGTTCTGCTGCCGCCTCGACCCCGTCCGTGAGCAGAAGGACCGTGCCAGCTGTTCCATCCGCCGACATCAGGGTAGTCGCCAGCTTCAGCGCGGCAGTTGTATCCTTACCCGGTTTCGGCATGACGCGTGTGGCAAGCGCATCGGTATAGGACGCGATCAGGTCCGTGTCATTCGTCAAGGGCACCACGAGGTGGGCAGTTCCGGCGTAAGCGATGACAGCAGTCCGCGCGCCGGATCGGGAGGCAAGAATATCCCTGATTTTCAGCTTGGCGCGCTCGATCCTGCTCGGGCTAACGTCTCTCTCGTCCATGGTCCTCGACAGATCGACGGCAATCACGAGGGAAGCCGTGTCGGACACAAACGGTGGGGGCTCACGCTGCCATGTCGGTCCCGCGACGCCAAGGATCGCCAACGCGAGGACCGCAGCCAGCAACAACGACGGGCGGGCATGGGTCTTTGCATCGGGCTCGACGATCAGGTTGTGCAGCAGATGCGGTGCGATCAGACTTTTCCAGCGTTCGTGCAGGTCTTCGGAGCGGGATGCGAGCCAAGCCACTAGGGGGGGCACAAAAAGGGCGAGCAGCCACCAAGGGCGCAGGAAGTGGAAATCCGCGATCATGCAACGGTCCTCCGCCTTCGCATGAGACCTGCTAACCCCGAAAGGACGTACCAACCCGTCAGGAGGATCACGGATGCGCCGAGCGGCCAGGCAAATAGCTCAATCCGAGGACGCCAGGACATCGTCTTTCGATCTTCAGGTGTGATCCGGTCCAGCTCGTGGTAGATCGTAGCAAGTTGCGTGGAATCTCCGCCAAAGAAATAACGACCGCCTGTCTTTGCGGCGATCGTCTCAAGCGTCGTCGTATCGAGCTTGTCTTCGCCCGTGGCGCGAGGGTCGCCTATGCCGACGGCATGGACAATCACGCCCTTTGATTTTGCGATGTCCGCCGCCTTGAGCGGTGGCATCTTGCTTGCCGTGTCGTTTCCATCCGTCAGGATAATGAGCACCTTGTCTGGCACTGTCGTCCTTTCGAACATGCGAATGCCGAGCCCCAAGGCATCCCCGACCGCTGTTCTGGGACCGGCCATCCCAGGCACCAGATCGTCGATCATCGTTCGCACTAGCGCGTGGTCCATGGTGAATGGAGCGAGTGGATAGGGCGCATCACCGAAGACTATCAGACCGATGCGGTCGCTGGGACGCTTCTCGACGAAATTGGAAACGACATCGCGGACGGCGTCGACTCTGGCCGCAACCGTGCCATCAGGGGCTTTGAAATCCTTTGTATCCATCGACTGCGATAGATCGAGGGCAAGCAGGATATCGCGCTGTGGTTCGACCTTTTCGATCGGCGGTTCGACGAATTGCGGTCGTGCCAGAGCGACCACGACCAAGACCCAAGCAAGCGCTTCGATCACCGTTTGCCAAAAGGCTCGCCTTGGCATCACCGATCCCTCTGTAGGTGTCACACCTGCCGCCTTCGCTACCTTGTCAAAAAAGGGCAGGCGTATCGAAGCGGATGTCTCTCGATGAGGGGGAAACAGCCACCACACAAGCAGCGGAAGCGGGAGCGCAAGTAAAAGCAGAGGCGTCGCGAGTTCATACATGATGTTTCTCGATCCATCGTCTCGCATCTCCTCCAAGCCTCTCGGGAGGTGGCCTCATCATCGTAGCGTCACGATATTCGAGATCGTCGACCATTCTTCCGAGAAGCCCGGAGTCGTGTCCGTTTCCGTGTTTTTCCAGAAACCGTGACCACGTTTTGCCCGACAATCGACTGACTGTTCTGCGATCCCATGCTGCGATGGCGACACGCTTCAGGATAACGGCGATATCCTCGACTGCGGTCTGGCGGGTCTCAAGTTGTTCGAGCCGTTTTTCGATTCCGTCGAGCAACGCAAGCGCCTCCCTGCGGTAGGCGTTGCGACGATAACGGCGCAGCATGGCGAAGATCCACACGAGGAGCACGGCTGCGACCACCACTACGAGGAGCAACCATCCCCATGTTTGCGGCCACCAGGAAACTGGCGGCGGCAGAACGATGTCCTTCATCGACCGTAGGGAAACCTGCGCCAGAGGATCGACAACGGCAGATTCTTCCATCACCGCCTCCTTTGCTGCCAGGCAGACTGCGCCAGAAGGTGACGCAGCTGAGGCGAGGTCTCTTCCGCAGCAGAGATCGGGAGCATGGGAAGGCCAAGCTCTTTCTGCCAGGCGCGCAGCTCCCGACCGCGATTGCGGGCAAAGGCATCAATTGCGGTCCGGGTTTCCTGCTGTTTGAGAGGAAGTACGGCCTGCAGCGCGCCGCCGCTGACGACGAGATTGGCGGATGCCGGCAGATCGAGTAGAAACGGATCGAAGACAAGCAAGCAGATCACGTCGTTGTGCAAGGACATCCGCAGCAGAAGATCCCGCGTGCGATCCGTGTGCCCGTCAAAATCGGTTATCACCACAATGAGATGATCGTGATGCGCGATATTCGCGACTGTGCTCAAGATCTCATCGAGCTGATCAGCCGTGGAGATGGACGTCGCGTGCGCATTCAACGTCGAGTTCCGTTTTGAAATACGGTCGGCGAGCGCGATGACGGCGTTACGGCTGCGATGTGGCTTGATCTCGTCAATATCGACATCGCCGAAGACAACCCCCCCGACCCGATCACCAGAGCCGAGAACCCGCCAGGCACAGAGCATCGCCGTCTCTGCGGCCGTTACTGATTTCATCGAACGACGGCTTCCAAAAAACATGTTGATCCGCTGGTCGACGACGATGAGCGCCGGGCGTTCTTTTTCCTCGGAATAGACGCGGACGGCGGGCCTTGAGGTGCGCGCCGTCACCCTCCAGTCAATGGAACGGATGTCGTCGCCCGGAAGATAGTCGCGCAACTCCTCGAATGTCAGCCCCCGGCCCCGCATTGCAGAATTCATCCGCCCGGCAAGCTGCTGGTGATTGCGCGCCTTCTGAACGAAGCTCAGGTCGCGGGCTTGCGCTTCCAGTGCCACGAGTTGGTCGGTTGAGACATGAACGCCTTCTGGGAGAGCTGTCGGTTTCATCTGGCCTCCCTCATGACACCGCGACGAGTTCGGTGATCCTGTCGATCACCTTGTCGGGCGAGGTGTTGGAAGCATGGGCCTCGTATGAAAGGATCAGACGGTGACGGAAGACGTCGTTGACGATCGTCTTCACATCGTCCGGTGTGACATAGTCGCGACCCTTCAGCCATGCGTAGGCGCGGGAAACCTTGTCGAGACCGATTACGCCGCGAGGGCTAACACCGACCTGCAGCAACTTTGCCAGATCCTTGTCGTAACGGCCCGGATAGCGTGTCGCGAAGACGAGGGCGACCATGTATTTTTCAACCGGGTCTGAGACGGTTACCGCCCCGATTTCCTTCCGCGCGTCGAAGACCGCTTGCGGGTTCAACTTTTGCTCAACTGGCGCTTTGCTGGCGCCATGAGCCTCATTTTCCTCATTTCGATTGAGCCTCATGATCGCTGCTTCCGATGCCTCGTCCGGATAGCCGACCTCGATATGCATCAGAAAGCGGTCAAGCTGGGCCTCGGGAAGGGGATAGGTACCCTCCTGTTCGATCGGATTCTGGGTCGCCATGACCATGAACAGAGGCGGGAGTGGATAGCTTTTGCCGCCAACAGTAACCTGCCGTTCCTCCATGGCCTCGAGCAATGCCGACTGAACTTTGGCGGGTGCGCGGTTAATCTCGTCGGCAAGGATGAGATTGGAGAAGATCGGGCCTTGCTGAAACTTGAACTCCCCTTTGCCTCCCTCGGAGAAATAGACGTCCGACCCGGTGATGTCGGCCGGAAGGAGGTCAGGCGTGAACTGCACGCGGGAAAGCTCGGCATCGAGGTTTTTCGCCAGGCTTTTGATCGCTCTCGTCTTGGCTAACCCCGGCAAGCCTTCCACGAGAAGATGGCCATTCGAAAGCAGGCCGAGCAGCAGACGTTCGACCATGGCCTCCTGGCCGATAATCGACTGGCTCATGCGTTTGCCGAGGTCGAGAATATCGTCGCGTGCTGTCATTGATGCCTCGCAGGATCGAGATCGGGTGCGCGCCACCTTGGCGATGGCGCGCGTCCAGCCTAAGGAGGTTACTTCTCGATCCCGCGGTCACGGAAGGACTGATCGATCGCTTTGTCCACCTGGGCGCGCACGCCCTCGATGTTGAAGCTGGCGACCCGCTGGCTCGGTGGATACTTCACGAACGTCTCGAGAAATGCCGCGCCTTGCAGCTGACCTTTGACGAGGAGATAGTCGTTCCTCGCCAGGAAGTCGTTGTACTGATCAGACACGATGTCGGCCCGCTCGTAGGGATCCATCCGAAGGTTGAAGAGCTTCGGAATTCGCCATGTGGTAAATGGCGTCTGCCAAACCGCGAAGCCGCCGGGTGCCGGCTGCTCCTTAAAGACGACCTTCCAGTCGTCGTAGCGGGTCGCGACCAGATCGCCGTCGTCATCGAAATAATAGAAGTCCGAGCGAGCACTCTTGTCGCTTTTACCTGTCAGGTAGTCGATCTGGTTATAGCCATCCAGGTGATTGCGGAAGCTGGTCGCGCTGCCGGTCGGCGTCCAACCCGACAGAAGACGGCTTTTGACGTCAGGGTCGCCTGCTGCCGCCAAAAGTGTTGGAAACCAATCTAAACCGGAAAACATCTGGTTGGATATTTGGTCTGGCTTGATGTGCCCGGGCCAACGAACCATGGCGGGCACACGGAATGCGCCCTCCCAGTTGGTGTTCTTCTCGCTGCGGAATGGCGTTGTCGCAGAATCCGGCCACGACCACTGGTTCGGCCCGTTGTCGGTCGTGTAGACGACGATTGTGTTATCGGCGATGCCCAGATCGTCCAGGGCTTTAAGGAGCTTTCCGACGTCGCCGTCGTGTTCGACCATGCCGTCCGCATAGTCATTGCCCACCATTCCGCTCTGTCCGCGCATCGATTCACGCACATGAGTGAAGGCGTGCATGCGGGTGGTGTTCATCCACGTAAAGAAGGGTTTGTTTGCCTTGGCCTGCCGTCCGATGAAGTCGATCGCGGCGGCCGTCGTTTCGTCGTCGATCGTTTCCATACGTTTCTTGGTCAGAGGACCTGTATCCTCGATCTTGCCGTCAGCCGAGGCTTTGACCACTCCGCGGGGCGAATAAGCCTTTAGGAACTCTGTATCGTCCTTGGGCCAGAACGGCGCCTCCGGCTCTTCCTCGGCGTTCAGGTGATAAAGGTTGCCGAAGAACTCATCGAAGCCGTGCCTGGTCGGAAGATACTCGTCCTTGTCGCCCAGATGGTTCTTGCCGAACTGTCCGGTTGCGTAGCCCAACGGTTTCAGAGCTGCAGCGATGGTGATGTCACCGGCCTGCAGGCCCACAGGGGCGCCGGGGGCGCCGACTTTGCACAGGCCAGTACGCAGGCAGGTTTGCCCGGTAATGAAGGTCGACCGTCCTGCCGTGCAGGAGTTTTCGGCGTAGTAGTCGGTGAACTTCAGGCCTTCCTGGGCGATGCGGTCAATGTTTGGCGTCTGGTATCCGACGACCCCGAACGAGTAGGCGCTGATGTTTGTCTGGCCGACGTCGTCACCGAAGATGACCAGTATGTTCGGCTTTGCATTGGTGGGGGCGCCGGGCGCTGTCGTCGCAGCCGGCGCAGTCTGTGCCAGCGCAGGAAGTGGAGCGAGAGACGTCGAGGTCAATGCGATCGTGAAGGCGGCGCTCGCTGTGAGGATGCGTTTCGGGAGGCTGGTCATTGCGCTCCCCCGTCGTTGCTGACTTCGTAGGCCATTCGCGTTCTCCTTGGTTAAGCCGAAGGCGTTTGCTGACGGGACCTTCTGAAACAACGGACGTGAATTGAAGTACGCAACGGTTACGGCAGGGTAACATCGACACCTCTTACCGAAGTCGCGGCCTGATTTTCACTGCGTGAGGGGCTGAGAGTCGTTGGCACTCGTCAGCGTGTCGTTGACGTCGATAGGAGGTGGGCGCGAAGGGCTATCGAGACCGGTGGCCGGAGCGGCGGCAGCAGCCGCCGCAACGTTGCCAAGGGTGCGGACAGTCCCGCCGACGACCGCGGTCGCCCCTTCTCCGAATGTGACGTTTGAATCTGTCAAAGGCTGACCGGTCATCAGCCGCTGGCCGATAAGCTGCACGATCTCCGGGCTCTGGGCGAACTTGCCGTGGTGAAGGCTGTCGTCGGTCTTCACTTTGGTGAGATCGATAGCGGTGATGCCGGCTCTTTCCAGGCGCGACCGGTATGGCTCAATCGTCGGATCAATGCCGCCCAGCCGCGCCACGCGCCCGGTGATCAGGCTCGACGCCGCCAGCGCCCGATCGTCCTGAGACACGAATATCGTGAACCTCGGCTTTGGTGCTCCCATCTCCACATACTGTTTGGCGAACACCTGGATATCGATATCGGGGGAGGCGAAGATGACATTGTTGATCTTCGAAACGACATGACCGTCACGGATACCCATTTGCCGCAGCGCCTCCATCGCCAGCCACGTACCCATCGAATGTGCGAGCACAGTGATGTCTTTGAGGTTCGGGTCCTGGGCGAGAAGCCGAAGCGATTGTTCGAGCGCTGTTCTCGAGTAGTTCGTGCTCTCCTTGTCGTATTCGTAGCCTAAGAGGCTCGCGCGTGATGGCCATGTGAACAGGATCGGCGTCGCCTCCATTTTTGAATCGTGGACGATCTGGGCCAGCCGGAACACGGAATCCTCATAGGTGTTGTTGAAGCCATGGATGAACACCAAGGCATGGCCGCCTTGTACGTGCGCGCGAAACCATGCGCGGCCCTCGGATAGGGTGCTGATCTGCTTGACACGGGTGACAGCAAAATTCGTGGCGGGATCCGGTGGCAGTCGCTTCGGCCACCGTACCGATTCTTCCGGCCGCTTCGGCGGAATAGAGACGGCGACCTCCGTCATGTAAGGCTTCGGGCTACACTCGCCGCTGAAGAGCGTTCGGGGATCGCCCGAATGCTGACGTGTCCGTGGCAACCAGCATCTCCACCTTCGTCACCCCCTGCGTCGTCGCGGTGGCTGCCACTGGCTGCATCACGACAGTGGGGTGTCCGCAGGCTGTGAGGAAGAGGCAGGATAGGGCTGGCAGGAGCGCTTTCGCATAAGCCGTAGTCTTTCCCGAGATCGACCACGTCATGGGCACACTAGGCTGGTCCGGGCGGTGTCAAAGTACGTAACGGTAACATTCGATGTTACGGCCTTTGTAACCGTTGCGTACTTCCAAATCACGAGTGCGATCGGCACGCTCTCGCTGGGCACATATCGTCCAAGGAGTAGAAAAATGTTCGTATCGAACAAAATCGGTATAGCGTTGATTGCGGCCTCATTCCTGATCCCCTTGCCGAATGCTCAGGCGGCATCGCTGAGCGACGAGCAAATCAGTCAATCTTATATCTACCTCCTCGGTCGTTTGTTGATCACACGTCAACAGCAGCTCGACTTTCAGGAAGGCTTCGAATGGAACGAGCTAGTTCACCGGAAGCCTGGCGCCGTCGACTGGCCGAATCCCAACCTCGATGTTGCCTATTCGGAAGCGTGGGTGGCGGTGGACGAAACGAGCTGCACGATCGTCACAGTGCCCAAGATCGAGGACCGCTATTACACGGTGCAGTTTCTCAACGGATGGGGAGAGACGCTTGCCAATATCAACGAACGCGTCTTTCCAAACAGACGTTCGGGTGAATTTGCGGCGTGTCTGCGCGGAGCAGATGTCGATCTTCCGCCGGACATGATGCGCATCGATCTTCCCGTCGGGCATTCACGGGTCCTTGCACGCGTTGCGCTGGGCAGCGATCCCGACCGTGCCGTCGAACTGCAGCACCAATTCAAGCTGGCGGCCACAGGAAGCCCGAAACTGCCCGATATACCGAAAACCCCAATCTTCGAGCTGGAACATCTTCCGGCTGTGGAAGCGTTCGAGGCGGCAGAGATAGCTCTTGATAGCGAACCCGATCTCAGTCCCGGGCTGGAGCAACTGCAGCGGGACGCCCGCGCTGTTGCGGCGATCGTCAAGGACGCGGGAGAGCGCGACCGGATCGATGCCGTCATCAGGCAACACGCATTCCCTGAAATCGTAAGGGCAGGCCTGACAATCGGTCATGGCGTGATCCAGAACGGTTGGGCAAGACCCGGCGTCGTTGGCGAATATGGTCTGGACTATATCGCGCGCACACTGGTCAATAACGGTGGCATCTGGGCGAACGTCAAGCCGGAGGTACTGTATTATCGCGGCGGAAAGGATGACCGTGGGGACGATCTTACTGGGGATCACGCCTACAAGATGACCTTTCCCAAGGATGCGCTACCGTCGCGGTTCGCAAACTACTTCTGGTCGGTCATTGCTGTCGACAACGTTCGCTTCCGGGTCCTGCCCAACCCGATCAATCGGTTCCTGCTCAACGAGCAAACGAATCCCAAATATGGCCGCGATGGGTCGCTGACCCTCTACTTTGCAAACGAAAAGCCCGCGGATGCTCCCGATGGAAACTGGTTGCCGATCCCGAAAGGCCAGAAGTTCAGGCTGACATTTCGATTTTACGGGCCGCTCGACGGTGTCGCCAACGGGACGTACTGGCCTCCGGTACTCGTTAAAATCAATTGACGTCTGGACGTCGCGAGACTGGCCGATCGACCGGGGTCGCGACGAAAGCACCTCGTGATCCAACCTTCTGAAGGGAAAAACTGATGAAGTTCGAGGTTGCAGTTCTTGGACTTATCTCTGCATCGGTCCTGTCGATCTCGCCGGGCGCTGTTGCGGATCCCCTGCCACTATCGCCAGTCTGGCACTCGCAAATGCCGGACGGTCCCGACACGACGACAAAGATCACCGAACAATACGCACGCTCGGTGGCCCGGGACGCCTATTTCTGGGCGTGGCCGATGATCAACATCTATAACCGCCGGCTTGCGTTCAGTCAGTCTCCAAAGGTTGGTCTGATGAATGGGGTACTTCCGTTTGCCCCGATCAACTCGATGGCGATGCTTTCCGATTATGTGAAGGCTGATCAGCGTTGGGTGGCCTGCCCGAACCAGGACGTTGTCTATGGGGCAGGTGTTGCTGCCCTTGAGCAGACGCCTATGGTGCTGCAGGTGCCGGATTTCGGGGATAGATTTTGGGTCTATCAGATCGTTGATATTCGAACGGATAGCTTTGCGCAGCTCGGCGCGATGTACGGCTCAAAACCTGGATTCTATCTGCTCGTTGGACCGGATTGGAAGGGTGAGGTCCCCAAAGGGATCACCAAGGTTTTCCGTGCAAAGACCAATACGGCCTTCATTGTGCCGCGGGTCTTCCTGGACGACACGGTCGAAGATCGGGAAGCGATCCAGAAGGAAATCTCGAAAATCGACATGTACTCGTTGGGGCAGTTCGACGGAAAAATCAAAGAGCACGACTGGCGCACGTTGCCAGCGCTGGGTTCCCCCACGGCTGAGGGTGGGTCTGCCGAAACCAAGTGGGTCTTCCCCGAGACCTTCTTCAAGCAATTGCCTGAGGTCATGAAGGACGCCCCTCCATTGCCAGGTGAAGAAGCCCGGTATGTGCAGATTGGGGCAGTAGTTTCTGCGGCGGAACGCGATCCGGCGCTGATGGCGGCGATGATTGAAGAGGCCAAGAAGGCCGAGGCGGACCTGATCGATCCGTTGCTACAATTCCGGAATTGGGGGGTACAACTCGACGGTCACTGGTCGACGACCAACAACAATGCGGCGTTTGGAGCCGATTATTTTACCCGCACGGCGGTGGCAAAATCCAACATCCTCGTCAATGCGCCGACCGAAACGAAATACTTTTATCAGGACCTAGATGCGAATGGCCGCCGGCTGAATGGAGCGAGCAGCTACAAGGTAACGTTCCCCAAGGACAATACGCCGCCTGTTCATGGGTTTTGGTCGCTGACGGTGTACGATGCCCAGCACTTTTTCTCCCCCAATGAGCTCGGTTGCTACTCGCTGGGTACCAAGAACAAGACGCTGAAGATCGATGACGACGGGTCGCTGACGATTTACGTTCAGCCCACGTCACCAGGGAAGGATCTCGAGACCAATTGGCTTCCAGCACCCGCAGGCGATTTTTCTCTCTATCTTCGGGCCTATTGGCCGAAGATAGAGATTGTTGACGGTAGCTGGACGCCGCCATCGGTTAGGAGATAATGAGGATGGAACCAGGTTGAATCGATGTTAAAGCGAGAAATCGAACGCCGTTAGTGTTGGCGGATTTCTGTGAAAAAACAATGTTGCTATTCTCGCAGATTGTCGTGGTCGACGGTTCCAATCCCATCAAGAGCTTAATGGTTGCTTATCGAGTAGCGGCGTATATCCCATTGACATATCCTTCGTCGCACATTAATTTCGGGATATCCCATCTGTAGATGCCAGAGGAGTATGTCATGGAGCAGGGCGCGGTATTTCAGAGTAATCGTAGCCAGGCCATCCGGCTTCCAAAGGCAGTCGCTCTTCCGGATGATGTGAAGCGTGTCGATATCGTCGCGGTCGGGCGTACTCGAATCATAGCCCCGGCAGGTGAGGTTTGGGACAGCTGGTTTGAAGGCGCTGGCGCAACCGCCGACTTCATGAGCGAGCGCGATCAGCCTGCGTTGCAGGAGCGCGAAGCCTTCTAATGTTAAAATACATGTTGGATACCAACATCTGCATTTTCACCATCAAGAACAAACCACAACAGGTACGTGATGCGTTCAATCGCCACAGCGGCCAGCTTTGTATCAGTTCAGTAAGCTTGATGGAGCTGGTTTATGGCGCAGAGAAGTCGGCTAGCCCAGAAAGAAACTTGGCCGTGGTCGAGGGCTTAGCAGCTCGCCTGGAAGTTATGTCTTATGACGAGCTAGCAGCCACGCATACTGGCCAGTTGCGTGCTGAACTTGCACGAAACGGAACGCCCATTGGTCCATATGATCAACTTATAGCTGGACACGCTCGGTCGCGCGGATTGATCGTCGTCACAAACAACCGCCGTGAGTTTGATCGCGTGGCAGGCTTACGCGTCGAAGACTGGACCGTCTAACTCACTGCTGGGTTCCTGACCTGTTGTCCAACCTGACTGGGCTAGACTGAAATCTAACGGATCAGCGGTTCTGATCCCATCAAGACCAGGCGCCATCGGCCGCGTGCAGAAACTCGCGTGCAGCATTTCTCACCGCTCTCACCACGGCAGCGCACTGGACCTATACCTACTCGCTCAACGGCAACCTGCTAAGGCGAACCAACATGGGCACCCTATACCTTCCGGTTGGCAATGCGGTGCGTCCGCATGTGGCGACTGTGGTCGGCACGAAGTCGGTCAGCTACGACGACAATGGCAACAGGCTGGCCGACGGCACGCGCAAGCTTATCTGGCCAGCTTTGGCACTGGTGACCCAGTCCTGGTGCAGAAGGCAATCGAGATCATCCGGCAGGCAGTCGCGACAGCGATCCTCTCAGGCGTCGCGTCCGACATGTCGAGTGCTGAAGGCGTGGCGAAGCTAATTGCTGCTCCCAGAGTCGACATCCTTGTAAACAGCGTCGGAGCTGGCCTGTTTAGATCCTTCGAGGACCTCGCGAATGAAGACCGGCGTTCATGTATCACTTCAACGTCATGAGCGGCATGCGGCTTACCAAGCCATATCTGCGGGGAAGTTTGAAACGAGGCTGAGGCGTGGCGTGTTCATCAGCAGCGAGTTTGCTTTGCATCTGCCGAAGGAAATGATCGACTGCCCGAAGTTCGGAGCTTGGGATCACACCCTGGTGACCGAGTGGCACGCAAGCTATGGTCGGCACTGCTTCATGATCCGCTAGCAAGTCGAAAAGCGAGCCACCTGCATCTATACCGCCACGGATCGCATCCTAGTTGACGCACCCCTATATCTAAGGATTGCCTACCACTTCCGCTTGCATTTATCATGACACTCTGTCGGATATTTGAGTGTATTTGAGGACACAGCATGCGGCAAGCCTTACTAGGAGCAGGCGCCTTCTCCAGTATCATCAATGTTCTTGGGTTCGCCGGACCTCTGTTCATGTTGGAAGTCTACGACAGGGTCATACCAAGTGGGAGCCTGCCAACGCTTGTAGCTCTTCTGATCCTTACAGTCGGGCTTTATGCTTTTTCTAGTTTCCTTGAGGTCGTGCGCACGCGGGTTCTTTCACGAATGGCCGGACTGGTAGACACATCACTGTCGATCCGGGTGCTCGGCAGTATCGCAGGCGCGTCCCTAAAGACCAGAATCACTGGCGACGTCCTTAAACCCGCCCAGGAGATGGACCAGATCCGGGCATTTCTCGGCGGAGCCGGGCCGGGTGCTCTCTTCGACCTCCCGTGGATGCCGGTCTACCTCGCCGTATGCTTTTTCTTGCATCCGCTGATCGGCTGGCTGGCATCCGGCGCGATGCTCATTCTTGTGTGCCTGACGGTCGCGACCGATATTCTGACGCGCTCCCGCACGAAGGCCGCGGCCATGGCCGCCTCCGTACGCAACCGGTTCGGCGAAGCTGCACACCGTAATGCTGAAGCGATCGCAGCAATGGGAATGCTTGGAGAAGTGCAAAAGCTCTGGAATGACACCCATTGTCGCCTGACAGCATTGCAACGTGAGACGGGCGATGTCGCGGCGATCTTCGCCGGTGCATCCAAGGCTCTCCGTCAGGCGGTGCAGTCCGGATCCCTTGCTTTGGGAGCATATCTTGTCATTCAGGGCAACATGAGCGGCGGGATGATCATTGCAGCATCAATCATTGTCGCCCGTGCGCTCCAGCCGATTGAACAGGTGATCGCCAACTGGCGAAACATGGTAAGCGCGCATCAGTCCTGGGTGCGCCTGCAGGACCTGTTTAAACTATTTCCCGATGTGTCGGAGCGAACGGCGCTACCCGTTCCCGAAAAAACGCTGATGGTCGAGGCAGTGTTCGCCGCTCCGCCCGGCGAACGCCAACGGATTACCGTGCAGAATGTCAGCTTCAAGGTTCATGCCGGGACGGTGGTCGGGATCATCGGACCGAGCGCTTCGGGGAAATCATCACTTGTGCGGGCAATAACGGGCGTTTGGCCGCTGGCCCGTGGCAAGGTCAGCCTAGATGGCGCCAGTCTAGATCAATGGCCTGCGGGCGAGCGTGGAAAGCTTATTGGCTACATGCCGCAGAGCTCCGACCTTTTTCCGGGGACTATAGCCGAGAATATTGCTCGACTTGATCCACGCGCCCATGATGGCGCAATCGTCGCGGCGGCGCAGGCCGCTGGCGTGCACGACATGATTGTTGCGTTCGCTGAGGGCTATGAAACACAGGTCGGTGATGGCGGGCTGAGCCTTTCAGCTGGTCAGCGCCAGAGGGTCGCTCTTGCACGGGCGCTGTATGGGGATCCCTTTCTTGTTGTCCTCGACGAGCCGAATTCCAATCTTGATGCGGATGGCGACAAGGCATTGGCAGAGGCGATCAGCGCCGTCAAACGCCGTGGCGGCGTCGTCATCGTCGTTGCTCACCGTAACAGCGTGTTGGCCCAGATCGATCTCCTGTTGGTGATGGAAAGTGGGTTCGCAAAAGCATTTGGTCCACGCGATGACGTTCTGAAGGCGATCCAGCAACAGAGAGCAAGGCTACCCCGCTCTACACCCGGTCCGAACCTGACGGTCATCGAAGGCGAGGCCCAGCCATGACGGACAACACCGATACGGACGCTTTGCTGTCGCGCTCTTTGCGCCGCAACCTGATCGCCGGGACAGTGGGAGTTGCCGTTCTGTTCGGCGGCGTCGGCGGCTGGGCTGCCTCGACGGAACTGTCCGGTGCGGTCATCGCCAACGGCATCCTCGTCGTCGACGGCAATGTGAAAAAAGTCCAGCATCCTACCGGTGGCATCGTCGCGGACCTCCTTGTCAAGGAAGGCCAGTTGGTCAGCGCCGGCGAGGTGATTGTCCGTCTCGACGCAACAGTGACACGCGCCAACTTGGCAGCCGCGTCGAAGAACCTCGACTATTTCTATGCCCGACAGGCCCGGCTTGAGGCGGAGCGAGACGGACTTTCAGGTGTAGAAACCCCCATGGTCTTGTTAGAGCGGCTTTCGGCCGAAAAAGCTGAAGCGGTGATGATCAGCGAGCGCCGTCTGTTGTCTGACCGGCTCGCATCGAGAGATGGACAGAAGGCGCGGCTGAGAGAACAAGTGCAGCAGCTTCGCGAGCAGATCAGTGGTCTCGATGTTCAGCAAAGGGCGAAGGGCGAGGAAATCGACCTCATCGAGAAAGAGCTTGAGGGGCTTCGTCGGCTATATAACATCGGCGGCATCACCATGAGCCAGGTTAACGCTCTTCAACGCAATTCGGCTCGTTTGCGCGGAGAGCGTGGGCAACTCATCGCGTCGATCGCCTCCGCGAAAGGGCGTATTTCCGAGATCGAGCTTCAGCTTCTTCAGGTTGATCAGACGATGCGGGCGGAGGTCGCGGCCGAACTTCGCGATGTTGCGAATGAACAGGCCAAGCTTGTCGAGCAGGAAGTGAAGGCGCTCGACCAGCTGAAGCACATTGAGATCGTCGCGCCGATCGGTGGTACTGTCCATCAGCTTGTCATCCATACGGTTGGAGGCGTGATCACCCCGGCTGAGGTGCTGATGCAAATTGTTCCGCAGGGGAGCGCGCTCTTGGTCGAGGCCCGTATCGCGCCGCAAGACATCGACCAGCTCGGCCTCGGACAAGCCGCACTCCTGAGGCTTACGGCGTTTAATCGAAACACAACGCCGGAACTGACCGGCTCAGTCGTTCGCGTTTCCGCCGACCTGGAGACGGACCAACACACCGGCTTCAGCTTTTACCGGGCCGCGTTATCAATCCCTGACGAAGAGCTATCGCGATTATCAGGCTTGGCGCTCGTTCCGGGGATGCCAGTGGAAGCCTTCATCCGCACCGGAGAAAGGACCGTCGTGTCGTACTTCGCAAAGCCCATTCGCGATCATCTGCAACGTACCTTTAGGCAGGAGTAGCTTGGATGCATGGGATAAACATTACGGAGTCTGAACAGACCCATCTTCTTTCAACAAATTTCCACAGGACCTCGCCAGACCTGTCTTCAGCGTGATGGTTGCTGAAAATTTTACGACGATAGAACTATGCACCAAATTGAATTTAACCTCTCCCTGAGAGAGCGTAAACCGGAGAAAGCCAGATGAATATCACTGGAACAAACGCGAACGACACTCTCACTGGCACTGAAGGCGTAGATGAGATTTACGGTCTCAATGGAGACGATGTTCTTAACGGGGCGGGGGGCAATGACACATTGATTGGTGGCGCCGGTGCTGATCAGTTGATCGGTGGCGAGGGTATCGACACTGCCAGTTACGAAACTTCCGTTACCCTGAACTTCAAGACGGGCGTCCATACCGGCGATGCTGCCGGAGACACGTTCTCCGGTATCGAGATATTCAAGGGTAGCGCCAATGATGATATTTTTGTCAGCGACGCCGCAGCGCATAAGTTTGATGGTGGTAATGGTAATGGTGTCGACACTGTCGACTATTCGGGTTCCTCGTCTGCCGTCAATGTAAACCTGATTACGGGTATCGGGGCAGGAGGCGATGCGGACGGCGATAGCTATACCGCGATAGAAGTTGTCAAAGGTTCAGCCTTCAACGACACGCTCACGGGATCTTGGCATATCTTGGAAGGAGGGGCTGGAGACGACATCTATGTGGTGAGCAACAGTTCGGCCAAGATCGTCGAAGCAGTGGGCGGCGGTGACGATGAGATCCGCACCAGCGTGACATTCGCCATGGACAACACCATGGCCAATGTCGAGCGGCTGACCTACACGGGGACAGGTGCTGCCACACTCACAGGCAACGATAGCGACAATATCATCACCGGCGGCGTTGGCAACGACACGCTGAAAGGTGGCGCCGGTGCTGATCGGTTGATCGGTGGCGAGGGCATCGACACGGCAAGTTATGATGGCATTTACAAACCTGTCACTTTGAACTTCAAGACGGGCGTCCATACCGGCGATGCTGCCGGAGACACATTCTCCGGTATCGAGATCTATAAGGGCAGTTGGGGCGATGATGTCTTCATCAGCGACGCCGCAGCGCATAAATTCGATGGTGGGGATGGCCGCGACACTGTCGACTATTCAGGTTCCTCGTCCGCCGTCAACGTAAACCTGAGCACGGGTATCGGGTCAGGAGGCGATGCCGAAGGCGATGGCTATACCGCGATCGAAATCGTCAAAGGTTCTGCCTTCAACGACACGCTCACGGGATCGTCCGGGCATACCCTGGAAGGAGGGGCTGGAGACGACATCTATGTGGTGAACGACAGTTCGGCCAAGATCGTCGAGACAGTGGGCGGCGGTGACGATGAGATCCGCACCAGCGTGACATTCACAATAGCCAACATGGCCAATGTCGAGCGGCTGACGTACACGGGGACCGGTGGCGCCACGCTTACCGGCAATGATAGCGACAACATCATCACTGGTGGCACTGGCAACGACACCCTGATCGGTGGAGCTGGAGCGGATCAGCTGAATGGTGGCGCTGGCGGCGATATGTTGAACGGTAGTGCTGGTGCCGATCTCCTTAACGGAGAGGCTGGCAACGACACGCTGAAAGGTGGCGCCGGTGCTGATCAGTTGATCGGTGGCGATGGCATCGACACGGCAAGTTATGATGGCATTTACGAACCTGTCACTTTGAACTTCAAGACGGGCGTCCATACCGGCGATGCTGCCGGAGACACATTCTCCGGTATCGAGATCTACAAAGGCAGTTGGGGCGATGATGTCTTCATCAGCGACGTCGCAGCGCATAAATTCGATGGTGGGGATGGCCGCGACACTGTCGACTATTCAGGTTCCTCGTCCGCCGTCAACGTAAACCTGAGCACGGGTATCGGGTCAGGAGGCGATGCCGAAGGCGATGGCTATACCGCGATCGAAATCGTCAAAGGTTCTGCCTTCAACGACACGCTCACTGGATCGTCCGGGCATACCCTGGAAGGAGGGGCTGGAGACGACATCTATGTGGTGAACAGCGTTTTGCCCAAGATCGTCGAAGCAGTGGGCGGCGGTGACGATGAGATCCGCACCAGCGTGACATTCACCATGGCCAACATGGCCAATGTCGAGCGGCTGACGTACACGGGGACCGGTGGCGCCACGCTCACCGGCAATGATAGCGACAACATCATCACCGGCGGCACTGGCAACGACACCCTGATCGGTGGAGCTGGAGCGGATCAGCTGAATGGTGGCGCTGGCGGCGATATGTTGAACGGTGGTGCTGGCGCCGATCTCCTTAACGGAGAGGCCGGCGACGACACGCTGAAAGGTGGCGCCGGTGCTGATCAGTTGATCGGTGGCGATGGCATCGACACCGCAAGTTATGATGGCATTTACGAACCTGTCATTTTGAACTTCAAGACGGGCGTCCATTCCGGCGATGCTGCCGGAGACATATTCTCCGGTATCGAGATCTACAAAGGCAGTTGGGGCGATGATGTCTTCATCAGCGACGCCGCAGCGCATAAATTCGATGGTGGGGATGGCCGCGACACTGTCGACTATTCAGGTTCCTCGTCCGCCGTCAACGTAAACCTGAGCACGGGTATCGGGTCAGGAGGCGATGCCGAAGGCGATGGCTATACCGCGATCGAAATCGTCAAAGGTTCTGCCTTCAACGACACGCTCACGGGATCGTCCGGGCATACCCTGGAAGGAGGGGCTGGAGACGACATCTATGTGGTGAACGACAGTTCGGCCAAGATCGTCGAGACAGTGGGCGGCGGTGACGATGAGATCCGCACCAGCGTGACATTCACAATAGCCAACATGGCCAATGTCGAGCGGCTGACGTACACGGGGACCGGTGGCGCCACGCTCACCGGCAATGATAGCGACAACATCATCACCGGCGGCACTGGCAACGACACGCTGGTCGGCGAAGACGGGAATGATCAATTGATCGGCGGCGTTGGCAACGACACGCTGAAAGGTGGCGCCGGTGCTGATCAGTTGATCGGTGGCGATGGCATCGACACCGCAAGTTATGATGGCATTTACGAACCCGTCACTTTGAACTTCAAGATGGGCGTCCATACCGGCGATGCTGCCGGAGACACATTCTCCGGTATCGAGATCTACAAGGGCAGTTGGGGCGGTGATGTCTTCATCAGCGACGCCGCAGCGCATAAATTCGATGGTGGGGATGGCCGCGACACTGTCGACTATTCGGGCTCCTCGTCCGCCGTCAATGTAAACCTGAGCACGGGTATCGGGTCAGGAGGCGATGCCGAAGGCGATGGCTATACCGCGATCGAAATCGTCAAAGGTTCTGCCTTCAACGACACGCTCACTGGATCGTCCGGGCATACCCTGGAAGGAGGGGCTGGAGACGACATCTATGTGGTGAACAGCGTTTTGCCCAAGATCGTTGAAGCAGTGGGCGGCGGTGACGATGAGATCCGCACCAGCGTGACATTCACCATGGACAACACAATGGCCAATGTCGAGCGGCTGACCTACACGGGGACCGGTGCTGCCACACTCACCGGCAATGATAGCGACAACATAATCACCGGCGGCACTGGCAACGACACCCTGATCGGTGGAGCTGGAGCGGATCAGCTGAATGGTGGCGCTGGCGGCGATATGTTGAACGGTGGTGCTGGCGCCGATCTCCTTAACGGAGAGGCTGGCAATGACACATTGATTGGTGGTGCCGGTGCGGATCAGTTGATCGGTGGCGAGGGTATCGACACTGCCAGTTACGAAACTTCCGTTACCCTGAACTTCAAGACGGGCGTCCATACCGGCGATGCTGCCGGAGACACATTCTCCGGTATCGAGATCTACAAGGGCAGTTGGGGCGATGATGTCTTCATCAGCGACGCCGCAGCGCATAAATTCGATGGTGGGGATGGCCGCGACACTGTCGACTATTCAGGTTCCTCGTCCGCCGTCAACGTAAACCTGAGCACGGGTATCGGGTCAGGAGGCGATGCCGAAGGCGATGGCTATACCGCGATCGAAATCGTCAAAGGTTCTGCCTTCAACGACACGCTCACGGGATCGTCCGGGCATACCCTGGAAGGAGGGGCTGGAGACGACATCTATGTGGTGAACAACAGTTCGGCCAAGATCGTCGAGACAGTGGGCGGCGGTGACGATGAGATCCGCACCAGCGTGACATTCGCCATGGACAACACCATGGCCAATGTCGAGCGGCTGACCTACACGGGGACCGGTGCTGCCACACTCACCGGCAATGATAGCGACAACATCATCACCGGCGGCACCGGCAGCGACACGCTTAAGGGCGGCAATGGTGGAGATTTATTGATCGGCGGCGCTGGCAACGACACCCTTATCGGTGGCGCCGGTGCGGATCAGTTGATCGGTGGTGAGGGTATCGACACTGCCAGTTACGAGACTTCCATTACCCTGAACTTCAAGACGGGCGTCCATACCGGCGATGCTGCCGGAGACACGTTCTCCGGTATCGAGATCTACAAGGGTAGTAACGACGATGATGTTTTTATCAGTGACGTCGCCGCACACAAGTTCGATGGAGGGTCTGGTATCGACACAGTCGATTATTCCGCTTCCGGTTCAGCGGTAACCATCAACCTGAGCACAGGTGCAGGCTCCGGCGGCGATGCCGAAGGCGATAGCTATACCTCGATCGAAACCGTCAAAGGTTCCGCCTTCAATGACACGCTCACGGGATCGTCCGGGCATACCCTTCAAGGAGGGGCTGGAGACGACATCTATGTGGTGAACAGCAGTTCAGCCAAGATCATCGAGGCGGTGGGCGGCGGCAACGATGAGATCCGCACCAGCGTGACATTTACCATGGACAACACTATGGGCAATGTCGAGCGGCTGACCTACACCGGGACCGGTGGCGCCACACTCACCGGCAATGATCGTGACAATACTATCTCCGGCAGCATTGGAAACGACACGCTGGTCGGCGAAGATGGGAACGATCAATTGATCGGCGGGGCTGGCAACGACACCCTGATGGGTGGAGCTGGAGCGGATCAGCTGATTGGCGGCGATGGTACTGACGTCGCTAGCTACCAGCAGTCATTGTCTGAGGTAATTCTTGATTTCAAGACGGGCGTTCATACCGGGGATGCAGCCGGCGACGCGTTTTCCGGTATCGAGAGCTACAAGGGTAGTAGCTACGATGATATATTCATCAGTGACGTCGGCGCACACAAGTTCGACGGCGGGGCTGGTATCGACACAGTCGATTATTCCGCTTCCGGTTCGGCAGTCACTATCAACCTGAGCACAGGTTTAGGCTCCGGCGGCGATGCGGAGGGTGACACCTTCTCAGCTGTAGAGGTCGTCATCGGCTCCGACTTTAATGATACGCTTTCGTCGGCAACAAGCGGGCACATTCTCAGGGGGCATAACGGCGACGATCACTACATCGTTGGGCATCAGGGGGTTGTCATCGACGAAGACGATTCCGATGGCGATGATGAAATAATCACAACAATCACAACCTTCAGTATGGCTAGTTACGGGGGGGTTGAGCGCTTGACCTACAACGGCGCCTCTGCAGCGACCCTTACAGGGAATGCCAGAGATAACGTCATCACCGGTGGTAGCGGTGGTGATACCCTTCTGGGCGGTGACGGCGCAGATCAGTTTTTTGGTGGCAATGGCTTTGACACGGTCAGTTATTCCGACAGTGCGGAAGCCATGACCTTCGATTTCGATTGGGGCGAATTTACAGGAATTGGTCGGTGGGATACTTTCAATAGTATTGAGAGTTTCCGTGGAACTAACTTTGGCGACACCTTTATAGCAAGCGTCAACGTTGAAAACATCGACGGCGGCAATGGCGTTGATTTGCTGAGTTATCGAGAAGCGACGGAAGGCGTATCAATCAACCTCGCAACCCGGGAACATACCGGATACGCTTTGGGGGATATCTTCACCAACATCGAAATTATCGAAGGCAGCGAATATGATGATTCTTTTGTCGGGAGCACTGCCGACAATATCTTCATAGGTGGATACGGAGCAGATAGCTTCGATGGTGGATCCGGTGTTGACAGCGTATGGTACGTTACAAGCGGAAGCGGCGTGACTATTAACCTCGCTAATACCAACCTCAACAGCGGCGAGGCGTCAGGTGACAGCTTCACGAGTATCGAGCGCTTCACTGGGTCGCATTTCAACGACACCCTCACCGCCACCAATAATGTAGCTTGGCTAGCTGGCGCTGGTGGTGATGACATCATACGGGGTGGCGCGAGCGCAGATATACTCTTTGGCGGCAACAGTTCTGATCTCGGTGCCGCTGAAATCATCACCGCCATAAATCAGGCCGACCTGATTTATGGCGGTGATGGCAACGACGAAATCTACAGTGCGGGACACTTTCGAGGAACGAGCCCCTTCGGGGAAGGCATAGATGCTGGCACGGTGATCTACGGTGAGGCGGGCAATGATCAGATAGTTATGAGCAGCGCAGATGCTTACGGGGGCATCGGCAATGATACAATTACCGTCTGGGGAGCCGGCACAGCGTTTGGAGGTGACGGCGACGATACGCTCAACGGTGAGTACCTAGATTTCCAACTCTATGGCGGGAGCGGAGCCGATAAACTTAACCTGACAATCGGTCGAGGTTTTGCCGACGGTGGAGAGGGCGGGGACGTCTATAGAACAACTACAGTGTTGCGGTCCACCATCCGGGACACTGGAACAAGCTCCGGCGACATTGTTCACTTGGGACGAGTGGAAAACGTTAGCGATCTCGTCGCGAACAGGGAGGGAAATGACTTGGTGATCTCTTCACTGCGTGACAAATTCACATATCCCGATAGTGTCGTTGTCCTTGAGGACTGGTTCAACGGTCACGACACAATTGAAGCATTCGTGCTCGCGGACGGAAACTACATCTCTGGTGATTTCATCATTTGATAACCGACTCATGTCTTGATTGCTACCACAGGTAGAAACATTATGGCGGACTTTAATATGATGAGTATCAGACCAATCGATGCAGCGATTCTCGCAGAAGTGAAACGTCAAGAAACGACCTCAAGACCACAGACTGTCCCACTAACCATTCGGCCCGAAGCTCTTAATGTGAAGCTGGGGGACTTCGATCATGAGACCCAAGAATCAATCAAGAAGTTGTTAGAGTGGATGCGAGTAGACCCATCCGGGCTAGATACTGGACCTGCCCAACGCGATGTCTCGGACAAGGAGATATACGAGGCTATCAGCCAAGCCGATATCACTGCACTGGACGACGACAAGCTAGAGGAACAGATCGATATCTTCAGCTATGTGGTTCAGAGTGGCCGCATGGAAAGCTTTTCTATCTTGGGCAGAAATGGTGATCAGACAACCACATCGATTTATGAGTATCTGACTTGGCTAACGACGCGCAGAGAGGAAATGAAGGACGACGGAACATATTCGCCGAAATTGATGCGCCCCGAGTAGCAGGGTGCCAGGGCGACGCCGTCATTTGCTTCATCCTTAACACACGATACTGCATACAATAGTGACGGCTAGCCCACCTCTACGTGCACGAGAAGGCTCCGGGAAAGGCCAAGGAGATAAAACTGGCGCAAGCGCCGGCTGGAGAGTTTTCGCTTTACATGCGAGCTTATGGACTGAAGACGGCCGTTGTCGGCGGATCTTGGTCTCCTCCGACAGTCGTCCGCGCCGGCCTTTCGTTTCTTGTCCTGATGGACGTCGAATGCTGTCGATCAGCTTAGCTGGTCGAAACACAGCGAGGCACTCGGCTGTAAGGTATTGCAATCGCTACGATCTCGATTAGCGGGTCGGTGGTTCAAATCCGCTCAAGAGCTTAAAACTTGGGTTTCACGATTAATCTGGTGCCCGCTCTGACGAGGCCGTGTCCCTGAGACCGCGGATCCAACGAGGCCCGGCTGCCAACACGCGTCAAAAATCTCCACCGCCTATTGCTTTGGGCGGTCGTCCTGTGAGAGAGGGCTTTAAACCTGCTTAGAACACTCATGTTTGCGGGTAGTGGAACTCTCGGATAAGATCGAAGATGGCAGTCCTGCCGCCAGCGCGCATACTTCTTACGGAGCCATTGGCTTCAGCTCGACGCGGTTAGTCTGTCGGGATGTCCGCCGCGCTCAATGCCATTTTTGCCTTGCATCGCCGGTCCCTTCTCTGGACCGTGATGAGGATCGTGCGTGATACGCATACGGCGGAGGACCTTGCTCAGGAAACCTACGTCAGGACGAAAGCTGCGCTCGACACGAGACCGATCGACCATCTGGAAAGCTACCTCTATCAGACGGCTCGCAATCTTGCGCTCGATCATCAGCGCAAGCGAAGCTTCCGGGGCCGGTTCGAGCAGGCGGAATATTCCGCCGAAGACGTTGAGAATGTAGCCAGTGGCGAGCCGTCGGCCGAGGATCGCATTCTCGAAGCCGAGAGGCAGCGCATATTCGAGCAGGAGCTAGCCAGATTGCCCCGTCGCGCTCGCGAGGCGTGGGCTCTCTCGCACGTCGACGGCAAAAGCTATCAGGAAATTGCCGACCAACTGAATGTGTCACGCAACACAGTCTATAATGATATCAAGCTCGTGGTCGCTCACCTTCGGGACGCGCTCGCACGGCTGGAGAGGGGCTGATCGAATGACGTGTGTCTCGCAACCCCGGACCGAAGCTCGTTTTTGCCTCCTCCTAAAAGCGGCCCGGCAATGTCGGCCGGCTTTTTTTGTGACGCCGCGGCACGTCAGCCGTCTAACCTATACGAGCCTTCGGTTCGTTGAACTCGGGACGGCCTGAATGGCAGGTAGAAAAACAGACGAGGGTGTGGGCACTCGCTCGACACGATCTGCGGATGAGGCGCTCGACTGGTTCATGCGCTTGCAGGACGATCATGCTTCCGAAACCTTGCTCTCGTTTGAAGCTTGGGAGCGCACCAGCCCTGAGAACGCTCGAGCTTATGCCGATCTCCTTCGAATGACATCAATGCCGTCTCTCTATCGGGCGACGGTGGCGGATAGGGCGCGGCTGGTCAGATCGGTTCAGCCCACTTCAGCACGCCGCAAGTTCTCCGGTTGGAAAGCCGGCCTTACCGTCGCGACAACCTTGATGGCAGGGATAGTCTGGGTCGAGCTACCATCGATACTGGTCGATTGGCGTGCCGACTATATCTCGGCAGTGGGGCAGCGTCATACCGTGACGCTGCCGGACGGTTCCAAGGTCGAACTCAATACCTCGTCTGCAATCGCGATCGACTTTGCCGGCGGAAAGCGCAGGGTCAGCCTCCTCAAAGGCGATGCATTCTTCGATGTCACCCATGATCCCGCCCATCCGTTTGTCGTGGCCGGCCGCTTCGCTGATGTTGAAGTCAAAGGCACCGCGTTCGGCGTTGCGACGACCGGACCGGCTGACACCGTCGTCCTCGAACGTGGACACGTCGAAGTTCGATCGACCGCAACAGCGCATGGAACGGCCGATCTTCAACCAGACCAGATGGTAACGGCAACTGAACGCGGCCTGTCTGAGGTGACGCCGACCGACCCATATCAGTCGCTTGCTTGGCGGGATGGGCGGGTAGTGTTTCACGATCGGCCCTTTGATCGCGCTTTGGCAGACCTGAAGCGCTACTATGACGGTCAGGTCTTCGTGGCCACGGGTCGCTTTGCCAATACGCTGGTGAGCGGTAACTACAGAACCGACGATCCGGATGCTGCAATTCGTACGTTGGCCACCTCTGCTGGGGCCCAAATTACCCGCCTTCCGGGCGGAATTCTGATCTTGCGGTAAAAACTCAACTTTTTTTGTGACGCCGCTGGATCCGGACGTCTTCACTATGAGGGCGACGTTTTCACGCGGGGTGCAGGCCGCTCTCGACAGCGAGTTTGAGGGTAGTCGATATGGGATTCCGAGGGGTTGGGAACGTGGGTGAAGTTTCCAAAATGCGGCGCGCACTGGCGACATCGCGGCTGGCGGCAGGGTTATTGGGGTCGACAATGCTTGGCCTTGGCGTTGTGGTTGTCGCCTCTTCAGCGCCGGCTCAAGCACAGCAGGTCGAAGGAAATATCGCCTTTCTGATCCCGTCTCAGCCATTGCCATCCGCCGTCGACGCGTTCAGCCGCGCAACCGGCTGGCAGATCGGCTACTCCTCAGCTGTCTCGCGCTCCACTGTAACGAAACCAGTGTCCGGCACGATGGCGCCGGCGCAAGCGCTTCAAGCGATGCTATCCGGCACGAATGTGCGCATCCGCATAACCGGCCCGCGAAGCGCCGCCCTGATTGACGCGGCTGAGCTGCAAGGCATGAACCTGCCGGCCGATGATGCAACCCTGCTGGCGCCTATCGTGCTGACAGCAACACGTGCCACGACTGAGGGCTCAGGCTCATACACCACGTCGGAGGCAACGATCGGAAAGGGCGAGCAGGAAATCCGCCGTATCCCGCAGGCGGTTTCGGTTGTAACCCGCAAGCAGATGGACGATCGAAACGTTGCGACCATCGAGGATGCGCTCGAAGATGCTCCGGGCATCTCGCTTTATGACAGCCCGATGGGTGCGCGATACATTTACTCGCGCGGCTCGCTGGTGGACACGACCCAATATGATGGCGTCGCCCGCACCACCTATTATTCTCAGGCCAACAGCTTCAGCGAGGACATGGCAGCGTTTGATCGCGTAGAGGTCCTGCGCGGTGCGGCCGGCCTGTTGCAGGGCGTAGGCAATCCCGGCGCGACAGTTAACATGGTCAGAAAACGGCCCCTCGACACACGGCAATTGTCCGTCACCCAAGATATCGGCTCGTATCAGAACTATCGCACCGAGTTGGATGCAACAGGCCCGCTCAATGACGATGGATCCGTGCGCGGACGGATCGTCGGATCATTCAATGACCGGGAATATTTCACGGATATCGGCAAGAGCCGCAACATCTTCCTTTACGGCATCCTCGAAGGCGATATCAGCGATGACACGACCGTCGCCTTCGGCGGCAGCTATAAGCACCGCACCTCGACACCTTGCTTCTACGGCCTCCCGCATTACAGCGATGGATCGGATATCGGGCTTCCGCGCGATACGTGCCTTGGCCAGACGTGGAACTTTTGGGACACCGACCAAATGTCGCTGTTCGCTGATGTAACACATGAAATCAACGATAACTGGAAGTGGAAGACATCTGTCGACTACTGGCACGAACAGCATGACGTAAAATACGAATTCTCTGACGGCGCCATCAATCCGATCACCCTGACCGGCTCGAACATGTATGCCGGCATTTTCGACATGGAGACATCAAACGTAGCCTTTGACAGCTACCTGGACGGCAAGGTCGATCTGTTCGGCCGTACCCATGAGGTTATCTTTGGGGCGAGTGCCAACCGCCTCGTCAGCAACAACGACTTCTCCATTGCAGCACTGGGCATTGCGCAGGACGTCTTCAATCCGATTTCGATCCCGGAAGTCGATAACAGCTACATCATCGCCAACCGCTACCGCGGCGGCAACACCCGCACGACAATCCAGCAGCAGGCACTTTACGGCATGACACGCCTGAGCGTGACCGATCCACTTACAGTCATTCTCGGTGGCCGCCTCAGCTGGTACAAGAACACACAGGATGATCGTGAGACCGGTCTGCAGTCCGCTGCGCCCTATCAGGAAAAGGGCGTGTTCACCCCTTATGCCGGCATCGTCTACGACCTCGACAATGATTGGTCGGTCTATGCCAGCTACACGGATATCTTCCAGCCGCAGAACTATGTAAACGCGGCAGGCCAAGTCCTAGACCCGATCCTTGGCGACAACTACGAAGTCGGTGTCAAGGGCAGCATCCTTGACGGTCGGGTCAACACGTCGGTTTCGCTCTTCCGCGGAACCACGGAAAATCGCCCGGTCTTTGATGAAGTCAATTACCCATGCGGTTCATCGCCCGATGGCGAATGCTATATCGCCGGCGGCAAGGTCCGAACCCAGGGGATTGAGCTCGAAGCGAGCGGCGAGCTGTTTTCTAATTTCCAGCTTGCTGCCTCCTATACCTACACGCACAAGAAAGTGCTGGAAGGCATCGACGACATCACGTTCCGTCCGACCTATACGCCCGATCATCTGGTCAAGCTCTGGGGTGAGTACAGCTTCACTGAGGATCTTGAAGGTCTGACCCTGGGTGGCGGCGTCCGCTTCCAGTCCGAGACGAGCCGGACCGTTGGAACTGCGAAGGTCACACAGGATCCTTATGCCGTCTTCAGTGCCCGTGTCGGATACAAGTTCACCGAAAACGTCCAGGCAGCCCTGAGCGTCGATAACCTGTTCGACAAGAAATACTACCAGACGATCGGCGCTCCCGGCTGGGGTAGCATGTATGGCGACCCGCGCACGGTCACGCTGAGCCTCAAAGCGAAGTTCTGAGGTGCAGTCATGCGGATAACGAGGTCCGCCGGCTTCGGCCGGCGCGCTTTCATGGGGGCAGTTTTGGGAGTGACCGTTTTATCCGGGCGGTCGGCTCACGCTGTGCAGTCTGACGATCCATTCCCGATCTCGATAGACCACGCATTCGGAACAACCATTATCCCGGCACGACCACAGCGCGTCGTCACGCTTGGCTGGGGTGGTGAGGATGCCCTACTGGCGCTTGGCATCAAGCCCGTTGCCATGCCGCGCTACGGGCAGTTTCCCGATGGCGTGCTGCCATGGGTCAGGGAAGCCATCGGCCCGGCTCGGCCCGCTTTGGTGAGCCAAGGACTGATCGACTACGAAGCCCTTCTTCTCCTCAAGCCGGATCTCATCCTGGCGGTCCGAACCAACATCAATGCCCAGGCGTGGCATCGGCTTCAACGGATTGCGCCAACTGTCGCCTTCCGCTCCGGTCCCTTGCAGGCGGACTGGAAGGAAATCACCGAGCTCGCGGGTGTAGCAAACGGGGTTTCCGAGCAGGCACGAGATTTGATCTACGCAACCGAGCAGCGCCTGTGCGATCTCAGCGACGTTAATCCGATCATTCGCGGCCGCAGTTTCGTTTTCGGAGACTATTTTCCCGGCAGCAATGCGCTTGGCTTCTATCTGCCGACGGATGGACGTGTGGCCTCACTGCTGGATCTCGGTCTTGCCGTGGCACCCGGTGTCGCGGACATTGCTGCCTCGACGAGCGAACGCATCGGGACCAGTATCAGCCTGGAACTGCTCGACATGATGGAGACCGATCTTCTCATCCTTTGGTTTCCCCCAGGCGCCCGACAGGAACTGGAAAATAACGAGCTTTTCCGAAGATACTCGCCGGTTGTGAGGGGCGGATATATTCCGCTCGATGATCCTCTATCCATGTGGGTGGCCTGCAATCCAAGCGTCTTGTCCATCCCCTACGGGTTTCCTCAATTCGTCGAACGGCTTGCGGATGCCGCGTCGCGCGCAGGAAGAAGAGAGCTATGAGCGTAGAGCCCATGCAGGCGACAGTCCTGTCGCGTGAATACCTCAGCCCCTCGATGATCAGGGTCAGGCTGGGTGGCGATGAGCTGCGGCATTTCGAAAGCTGTGGCAGCCCCGACGAGTTCATTTGGCTCTCGTTCCCCAAGCCGGATGGCACCACAAGCGGGCGGTATTATACCGTAAGGCTTTGGGAAGAGGACACGCGTTGCCTGACCGTCGATTTCGTCAAGCATGACGTTGGGATCGGCACCGATTGGGCTTGCAACGCCTCTGCCGGGGACCGGATCGACATCTATCTTCCGCGGTCGCGCTTCAGCCCGCCTGCAGAGGGCTCCATTCTCTTGCTCGGTGATTTCAGCGCTTTGCCGGCGATCGCCCGTATCATCGACGAGGTGTCGCCCGATCGAGCCATTGTGGCTCATATCGAAATTCCGACTTTGGATGATCGCCTGGACCTTCGCGCAGGGGAGAACATCACCATCTTTTGGCACGAGACGTTCGGACAGAGCGGCAGGACAACGAGCCTTACCGAGATAGCCGTAAATGCTCTTCCGCCAGAATGCCTGAGCTATGTCTGGATTGCCGGCGAGGCGAAGGCTGTTGCTGAATGTCGCAGGCATGTCCGTGACGCGTGGCGTGTCGCCAAGGATCGTATTACCGCTGTCGGTTACTGGGTAGAGGGGCAAGCTCGCGGATGAGGGAGTGTCAATCGCGTCCAGGCGACGCCTCGCCTATCACTCCCAAAATTCGCCTGGCCGGATGGTTGATGCTTGCCTTTCTGTCCATCGCAATGGTCGTCATCATCAGCCTTTCGCTCGGACCACGTTACATTCCGGTGGTGACCCTCATCGACATTTTTCGATCCGGGGACGGCAGTTCGACTGCGTCCTTCATCGTTCTCGATTCCCGCTTGCCTCGTACCTTGCTGGGATTGATCTGTGGCGCGGCGCTCGGTGTCGCCGGCGCACTGATGCAGGCGGTGACACGCAATCCTCTGGCAGACCCGGGGATACTCGGCGTTAATGCAGGGGCTGCTTTTTCCATGACGCTGGCGGCAGGCTTATTCGGTGTGCAGGCAATCGATGCCTATATCTGGGCGGCGTTCGCTGGTGCGGTCGTCGTTTCACTGCTTGTCTTTCTCCTTGCTGGAGGAAATAAGCCAGGCTCATCTGCGGCAGCATCTCCGATCCGTCTCGTGCTTGCAGGCGTCGCAGTTTCGGCGGTTCTGGCAGGTATCGGCTCGTCGATTACGCTGATCAATCCACAGGCCTTCGATGTGATGCGTGTGTGGGCAGTTGGTTCGCTTGCCGGTCGCGACATGCATGTCGTTGCAGCTATAGCGCCCTTCATCGCCGCCGGGCTTGCCGTCGCTCTTCTGGTTGCGCCATCGCTTAATGCGATCTCACTGGGTGAAGATCTGGCACGCTCCGTCGGTGCCAATATTGCACTCACCTATAGCCTTTCAGTCGTCGCAGTCACCCTGCTGGCCGGCGCAACGACGGCGGCGATCGGTCCGATTGGGTTTGTCGGCTTGATGGTACCGCACGCGGTCCGCTGGCTGGTCGGACCCGATCAGCGAAAGATCATTTTGCTCACACTGATTGCCGGCCCGGTTCTTCTTTTGGCCGCCGATGTCCTGGGCCGCCTGATCCTGCGACCCGGTGAGCTTGAAGCCGGTATCGTTTCGGCATTCGTCGGGGCGCCTGTCCTCATTCTTTTGGCACGCCGAAAACAGGCACGTGGCCTATGAATGACCATGAGAAGACAGTGGTCGAGTTCGGCCGATCGGTGCTGCGGTTACGCTGTCTGAGCGAGCGACTGTCTGTTCGCGTCGATGCAGCTAGGCTTGTGGTTGGCGCCGGCATCCTGCTGATGGCTGGGATTGTGACGATAACCTCATTGATGAGCGGCACATATCCTATTCCAGCCATTCAGGTGGTTCGGACACTTTTAGATACTGAAGATGAAACGCTGCGGATGATCGTGGTGGAATGGCGCCTGCCGCGGGTGGCACTCGCCTTCCTGCTGGGCTCCTGTCTTGGCATGAGCGGGGCGATCTTCCAGTCGCTGACCCGCAATCCGCTGGGTTCCCCCGACATTATCGGCTTCTCGGCCGGGTCCTATACCGGAGCGCTGATCGTCATCCTGCTCTTCTCCGGCGGATATTATGAGACGGCGGCGGGCGCATTGGTGGGTGGCATCGCCACCGCATCGTTGGTCTACCTTCTGGCCTGGCGCCAGGGTGTTCAAGGTTGTCGGCTGATCATCGTCGGAATTGGCGTTGCTGCCATGCTCGGCGCCTTCAATGCCTGGATGATCCGTGAAGCGGATCTGCAGGTCGCGATGTCGGCGGCGATCTGGGGGGCGGGCTCGCTCAATGGGCTTGGGGTTGAGCAACTGATCCCGGTCATGCTTGCGGTTGCCATTCTCGTGCCGGCAACACTTCTCTTTTCCCGGCCACTGCGTCAGCTCGAGATGGGTGATGACATGGCACGTGCGTCAGGCGTCGATGCGAACCGCTCACGGCTGGTCCTGATGGTGCTCGGCGTCGCGTTGACGGCGATCGTCACGGCCGCCGCCGGCCCGATCTCCTTCATCGCACTCGTCGCCCCCCAGATCGCCCGCCGTCTCACAAGATCCGCCGGCCCCACGCTCGGCACTTCAGGCCTTGCGGGCGGACTGCTGCTCCTGATCGCCGATTGGGCCGCGCAGCATGCGCTGGGTGTCCAGCTTCCGGTCGGTGTCATGACCGTCAGCATCGGCGGGCTCTATTTCCTGTTTCTTCTGTTACGCGAGGGTCGCAAATGACCGATATCGGTTTGCCAACTGACATTCGTGATCGGCTTCAGGCCGATACGCTGACGCTGCGCTATGACCAGCGGACGATCTCAAGCGATCTGTCGGTGTCGATCCCTGATGGCGCTTTTACCGTCATCGTCGGGCCGAATGCCTGTGGCAAGTCGACCTTGCTCAAGGCCCTGTCGCGCCTGATCCGCCCGTCCGATGGCCAGGTGATCCTCGATGGCCGCGATATCCATCTCATGGCAGCCAAGGACGTGGCCCGAAGCCTTGGCCTTCTGCCGCAAAGCGCGATTGCACCAGATGGGATCTCGGTCGCTGCTCTCGTTGCGCGCGGTCGCTATCCGCATCAGTCCTTCCTACGGCAATGGTCGAGCGCCGACGAGGCAGCCGTCGCGAACGCGATGGCCGCAACCGGTGTCACCGACTTCTCTGGCCGGCTTGTCGACGAACTCTCGGGTGGTCAGCGCCAAAGGGTTTGGGTAGCAATGGTTCTGGCGCAGGAAACGCCGATCCTGCTTCTCGACGAACCGACGACGTTCCTGGACATCGCCCATCAGATCGAACTTCTCGATCTTCTTGCCGATCTGAATGACGAAGGCCGCACGATCGTCGCGGTCCTGCATGACCTCAATCACGCCTGCCGCTACGCCTCGGATCTCATCGCGATGAAGGATGGCGCAATCGTCGCCCAAGGCAAGCCCACCGAAATCATCAGCACTGATCTGGTCGAAACCGTCTTCAATCTCTCCGCAATCGTCATATCGGACCCCGTGACCGGCAGTCCGATGATCGTGCCGAAAGGTCGCCGCTCCATTGAAGCCAAGAAGCATTGTGCGTCCACCGATGGTGGCAGTAACTTAATGGCTTAGGATTTACTGCATGACAGGTTGAGTGTTCGAAGTGGTTCAAAGCGGTAGTTCTTTGGAGGGCTGCCTTCCGACATGGCGCCGGTCGCCGTCCGCCTAACGCCGGCGATATGTTCTCAGAGCTTGGGCTGCGCTAGGTGATCACCATTGACGCGCTCATCATCCTCTCCCTTTCTTGCAGGCCAATCGGGGAGCTAAAAGTATCTATTCCTAGGTCTACCTTTTGAAGCGTTCGAATTTCGTGGCTCTCAAAACACGCCTAGGGTTGTGACACCTCGGTCACGTCGCTGATGCGTCATACGCGGTCATTTGAGCGTGTGCATTTCCCTTTATTTCCGCGTCAGCTATGAACCGAATGATCATTTAGCCAAAATGGGCCAAGACATAGATGACGGGGAACCGAGCCAGTCCTGCACAAGATGCCTTAGATCTCGCCGAGAAACTCCGGCAGGCGCTTGGAACGTTTGTCCGTGCAATCCGATCGCAAGCAGATACACCGACGACATCACAGTCCGAAACGCTCTCCCTTCTAGACAAGAATGGTCCTTTGAGCGTTGCGCAACTGGCAGGCCTCCGCAAAGTCAAGCACCAGAGCATGCGGCTTGTCGTGAGGCACCTGGAAGAGAATGAACTCGTTGACAAATTGCTTAATCCTGCGGACGGGCGCAGCCAGCTCTTGGTCATCAGCGCGAAGGGGAAGGATCAACTCTCCCAATCTAGGGAAGTCAGGACTGCGAAGATCGCGAGCCGGATCGAAGAGAGGCTGTCCGACCAGGAAAGGCAGACGCTTCAGGCTGCAATCGCCATTATCGAACGCCTCTCCTAGCCTTTAATATCATGCCTTTGCCAAAGCAGCCAGGACATTGGACAAGGTGTTGATTCCCCAATGCTCTGTATACCTACCGTCCTGAACGCGCACGATATCGATGACGCTGATGACGACATCCTTCCCTGTCGGCGCAACACTCATCAATGTGCCGGAATGAATGCCGCTGATGGTCTTACGTGTCGTTACCCTATCTCCTTCGGCGATCTGATCGTGGATTGTTACCTTCAAGTCCGACAATGCCGGGCGGAGAACGTTCTGGAATGTATTCCACATGCTTTGAGGGCCGTTCGGCATTCCCGATGGTGCGGCGTGATTGACGAAGTCCGGAGCCATCAAGGCTCGGAACTCATCTTCATTCCCGTTCTGAATTACCTCGAGGTTGAAGCGGCGAACCACTTCCTTGTTTTCGGAGGACATGAGAGTTCCTTTCCGTAGATATAGATCGCATATATACAGTTTAACTGTATATATGCGATCTAAGCCTTGTTGGGCTCTTTTGCAAGTGATGCGCAAATTGACGGTTTGATTTTCGCGACATCGCAGATTCTTGTCGCCTCGGTCATATGTCCGAAGCGCCAACTACGGCCACCGACAATGTGAATCCCATCTGAAATCGCGACGTCGGCACTAAACAGATCACCGCCGCTCAGGCTCTGGAGACAACGCCTTTTGTGTCACGCACTGGTGGCTGACCAAACAGCCGACCATACTCCCGCGTGAATTGAGGGACGCTTTCGTATCCGACCTTGAACGCAGCCTGAGTTGCTGATGCGCCTTCGGACATCATCAGTCTGCGGGCCTCGATGAGACGCAGATGTTTCTGGAACTGGAGTGGAGACAGCGAGGTGACATCCCGGAAGTATCGGTGGAAAGAGGATATTCCCATTCCGGAGATTGACGCCAAACGTTCGACCGTGATCGGTTCAGCAAATTCGTTGCGCAGGACAGCGACCGCGCGAGCAACGCGTTCGACGTGGCTTCCCCTCATTCCGAGGCGGCGGATTGCATCTCCATGCTTACCTGCCAGCAACCAGTAATGCATCTCGCGCATCAGTTGGTACTCAAGTACGGCGCGCGATGAGGGGCGTTCGAGCAGTCGCATCAGCCGCAACGCCGCGTCGGCGATTTCCGCATCCGTGGGGCCGACCTTAACCGCGGCCTGGTCACCCACCAGCACGACACGCATCTCCAAAGCGAGCTCTGCGATAATGGCCGGGTCGAGTTCCATGACCAAAGAGTAATAAGGCGAGGCGATACTGGCGCGGGTGATCTGGCTCACAGTTGGGACGTTGGCAGTAATCAAAAGCGTGTCTCCGGCCGCGAACGGATACTGTTGCGTCCCCATTGTCACCTGCTTCGCACCTTGCACAACGAGACAGACCAGCGGCCGCGATATGTCGTGAATGAGACCACTGGGCGCAGTTGCCCTGACAGTAGACAGCCCGGTTATAGCCGTCGGAGCAACCCCGGCAGGGTTGGCATTGGCGTCGGCATGCCGGCGGACGGTGTCAAAAAGTGTTTCCATGGTGCCACCATATGCTCGAACGGATATGCCCACCAGCCCTGCTGGAGGATTAGGCAAGACATTGCCAGCTTCTGGCAACAAACCTCGGGCGATCACGGCGATAAAGGGAGGAAGCCACACTGAAGTGGTCGCCAGGAAGGACATTATAATGACCAAGATTACTCTCATCACCGGCAGCAGCCGTGGTCTCGGACGCAACACCGCCCTTAGTGTTGCACGGGGCGGCGGTGACGTCGTCGCTACCTACCATAGCAGCTCGGACGATGCGGACGCGGTCGTCGCCGAGATCAAGGCCATGGGCCGCAAGGCGGTTGCTCTTCAGCTCGACGCTGGCAAGGTCTCCTCATTCGATGCGTTCGCCGGGAGATTGCGCGCTGCGCTTGGTGATATCTGGCAGCGCGATACCTTCGACGCTCTCGTCAACAACGCGGGCCACGGCGACTACGCGCTCATCAGCGACACCACTGAAGAGCAGTTCGATCGCCTGGTCGACGTGCATTTCAAGGGCGTCTTCTTCCTGACGCAGAAGCTGCTGCCTCTGTTGGCCGACGGTGGTCGCATCGTCAACCTGTCCTCCGGTCTGACGCGTGTTTCGGCTCCCGGCTGGTCGGCCTATTCGGCCGTAAAAGGTGCAATCGAAATTCTTAGCATCTACATGGCCAAGGAACTCGGCAGCCGCGGCATTGCGGTTAACACCGTCGCTCCCGGTGCTATCGAAACCGATTTCTTTGGCGGCGCCGTGCGTGATACGCCCGACTTCAACAAGTTCTTTGCGGACATGACGGCCCTTGGTCGTGTCGGCGTTGCCGATGATATCGGCCCGATGATCGCCAGCCTTCTCAAGGAAGACAATCGCTGGATCAATGCCCAGCGCATCGAAGTGTCGGGCGGCCAGGGTATCTGATAGCCAAGTCTTCATCGGGCCAATGCAACTAGGTTACCGGGCCCGATGTTTATCATTACGAGCAGCAAAGGCGCCTCTCGATGCCGAAAATGATGATCCATACTCCGGCGGGAATATTCGCCGCATTGTCCCGCGAACAGCTTGTCACGGCGCTGACAGATCTGGCACTGGAATGCGAGAACCTGCCAAAAACACCGTTCGTGCGAAGCACTGTGTGGATATACTTCAACGAGTATCCTGCGGACTCGGTATACATGGCTGGAAAGCCAGCTACCGCGAAAATCATCAGTCTCGTAATCTATGCCTTAGAAGGCGGACTGGACGAGCCGAATAAAAGGAGGCTGATCGCCGGCGCAACCGCTCTGCTCGGCCGCCACGCTGGTTTGGAAGGTCGTATTCCCGCCTATGTCGTTATCAGAGAAGTACCCGAGACCAATTGGGGCATCTTTGGTGAACAAGGAAACCTGGAGGCATTGCGTAATATGGCCTCCGATCTGTCGCCGCTTTAACAGTCGCTCTGATAGGGACGGTCGCGTAGAGGCTCCCTCTGTCCGGGCTGGAGCTCTAACGAGGTGCCCCACTGGTCAGTCGCTTCCGCATTGATCGCTTATAGTTGCGAGCTGTTTGGAAGAGCGCTTCGGTAGACGCCAATTGATGATGAAACAGTGGCATGAAGAGGATCGCGAGTGGCGTTCACTCCTGACAATTTCTGGCAAATAATCGAGCTATACGGTCATCGAGTGCGCGCCATTTAGATCCATGTTTACAAGAAGGTTAAGATTATGATTGAATTGTCTCCCGCTGCTCTCGAAGCATTTTTTAGCGATGCGGACGAGGCTCCCATCTTGATGTTGAACCTCATCAAGTTCGAACCCGATGGCGGACGGGAACGTTATCTCCGATACCATCAGATGGCGAAGCCGGTTCTGGCTCGATATGATGTCAAGATCATCTTCGGCGGTGAAGGCCTGCCGATACTCACGGCCGGTCCGGCACCAGGCTGGGATGCCATTGTGCTGGTTCGTTACCCGAACCGATCGGCCTTCAAGGCTATGGTCTCTGATCCAGAATATCAGGTGGCGTTCCAGGTCGGCGCATCAGCGATTGCGGATATCGCGCTGCAACCCACGCACTATATGAACGACATACTCTGAACCGGGTGTGTGTCGGGATTGGCTCCAGGTGAAGTGACTGTCGTGTTCATAACGGCCAATCCCGAAATGCTGGAGGATCACGTTCAGAAGGCTCTCGGTGTCATCTTGAAACCGCTGGAATTGATAAAGGTGATCAACTACGCAATCGACTGCCGGTGCGGTAAAGAGGCGATACGCTATCAGCATTGGTGATGTGGATGACGGTCTTGCCGTGGCGGATGGTCAAGGCCTTCGCGACATCCTGATGCGCCTCGATTCGGACGCTCTCTCTCTGTCGTTTAGGCGTAAGAGACCAACACAGCGCCTGCTAGGCCTGCGCCTGGTGGCCTTGGGCGAAGATTTCAGATCTCTTCACAAACCTGGAATTATCGTTTGTTGAGCGCGGTGTTATGTCTTCGAACTCCGGTGAAGACTGAGCCTCGGGGACGGCATTGGAAGCATTCAAATGCTGGGCTACAATATCGTGGTTCAACCATTGGACCGGGCCTTGCGGCGATGAGGATGCGCCGAAGATCAGTTGCCCGGTTGCTTCAACGACAAGCGTGCTCAGAACGTCGCTGATCAGGAACTTGCCGTCGCGGTGCATCGCTGCGATTTCGTTGGAGGTTCCGATCGTGAGGTCAGCCTGGGCCTGGCTATTGGGCATTGGCCATTTGGCGAAGTCGTAGAATGGCACCATCACATCACTTGCCTGGAGGTTTCCAATTTTGGCTACGACATCTTCCAACGTGAAGCTATCGGACAATAGCTCCTCACAAGCCCGCCATTGCTCGTCTGCCCACTGACCGCCGTTCTCCTTCCTGAGTGCAAGAAGCAAGGGAATGAGCGGCAGCTCGATTCCAGTGAACACGTCCGACGAATTCGTTCGAATTTCGGGGCAGTTATAGACGGTTGCCTTCACGCCACGGGCCCATGCATCCTCGGCAATCCCTTCGAGACGGATCTTTGCATAGCCTTGTGTGTAGTTCGTGTAGGTCTGCCAGCGGTATTCGCCGTCGATCAGAATGCTCGTGCCGTGGTAACCGTACGCGGTATAGCGGACCTGCCCACCTGAAGCTTCGATACGCCCACGGATTGCGGAGCTGGCTTCGATGAGGTGGCGAAACGTATTTGCGGAAACCTCGTCGAAATTCCGCAGGATCAACTTCCCCATGTCGCTGTCGATCAGCGACTGCGATGACATATGGCGCGCGCCTGTTCCTTTATAGATCCGGTTTGCGACAACGAGGAAAACTTTAGCTTTGGGGATGCCCCCGGCCATCGTGTGGGCGAAGAAAACGTTGCTGCCGTCTGGTATCATTCCATCGATCACCGTCATCACCTGCGCCAGGGCATCGGTAAAACGTGCAGTGGCGACGGCCTGGCACTTCTCGATGTGAGCCCAATCAAGCTTTGAGCGCTCCCAGCTATCGAGTGCGAGGTCGGCCAGAAGGTCTGTCGGCGTTGAAAAACCCTCGGGTGCATCGAGATCGAAGCCCGCCATCAGAGGAATGTTGATGATTGTGCCGCCCAGCCGCTGTTCCGCTTCCAAAAGCTCCTGCTCGGTCAGGGCTCTCAGATCATTGTTCTCGTCTCTACGTCCGACTGTGATACCAACAATGCGCATGCCGGCTCTTCGAGCCTGATCGACGAGTCCGGTCGCATAGCCGCGGCCAAAAAGCTCGCCGAAGAGCACGAAGACATCGCCGCCTCGAAACAACGTGTTCTCGGAAAGGGTTTCCACAGGGATCGGTTTTTTCATCGCATGAATTCTTCAAACAGGTGGGTCGTCGAGGCAGCGCAGCGACGGTCGTTGAAGTCTACTTGGACAATGGCGACGTCAAGTGGAAGTCATTTAACGTAACGACGCATCGTGAAACGTGAAGGGAGGCAACCTGCGGTCTAGTCGCGGTTATGTTGTTCCGCGCCATTCTACGAGCGAATTGGATGCCCAGTGACTGGCATGTTGCGTTCAGTTACGTGGCGGAGACAGCGCAAATAGCGTCAGTCGCTTCTCCCGTATTATGGGTTGAAGCGGTCCTCGCGAGGACGGAAAATTTGACCCGAGAGCGAGGTTTCAAACTCGGCGACGATCGACTTGATCAGTTTTCCCGTGATCCTGTCCTTCTGCCAGAGTGCCGTCATCTCAACGGGGGACGGATCCCAGTCCGGCAGCACCCGTGCAAGCCTTCCCGCCGCCATTTCTGCATCGATCATGAAGTTCGGCAGGTTGGCGATACCAAGGCCGGCAAGAACGGCATCAATCAGGATCGTCTGTCGGTTCGCCGCGAATCCGATCTTCGGATGCGCTTTCGCCGTTTTTCCCTCCCGGTTCCGCAGATCCCATTCTACCAGATCGCGGCGGATAGAGACGGCAGGCACATTCACGAGGTCCTCCGGCACCCGGATATCCGCATGCATCGCCAAGAAAGCGGGACTGGCGACCAAGGTTCTCGGCAGACTGGCGATCTTCTTGGACATGAGGCCGGAGTCCGCAAGAGATCCCATCCTGACGACGAGGTCATATCCCTCCTCAATCAGTGATACTCGGCGGTCGGCCAGTGTCATGTCGATGACGACATCGGGGAAACGTGCCTTAAAGCTGATCAAGGCGGGGGCGAGTATCTCGGTTGCCATGTCAGGCGGCAGTGACATCTTCACAGTGCCAGACAGCGCAACTTTCTCGTCCTGAACCTCGGCGACGGCCTCTTCGGCGAGCATGAATGCGTCGTGGCTCCGGTCGAAGAGTTGCTGTCCATGTTCGGTCAGAACAACACCCTTCTTGGTCCGGCGAACGAGCCGGACGTTCAGTTTGTCTTCCAGAGCGGAGAGCCGTCGCGACAGTGTCGCCTTGGAAATACCGGTGGCGCGCTCGGCTGCGGCGAGGCCTCCCGCCTGGGCGACGCGAATAAAAAGAGCGAGTCCGTCGAAGTCATCGAATGTTTTCATGTTTCATAAATGGAACATGAAGTTGGCATTTTTCAAGTCTGCCAGACCGTGCGTTTCAGGAATATCTTCTGTTTCAAGCAATCACGCTTAACAATTTCCTGGAGATCACGTCATGTCCAAGCTCTTCACCGCCGAAAATTCAGCTCTTCTGCTTATCGACCATCAGGTCGGCACGATGCAGCTCATCAAGAACATCGATGTCGCACAGGCCAAGCGCATGTCGCTGGCACTGGCCAAGGCCGCAAGCATTCTCGGTATCCCGACCATTCTGACATCGAGCCAGGAAGATCGTCTGCAGGGGCCTCTTCTGCCCGAACTCCAGGAAATTCTTCCGGTAGAATTCGAGAAACGGGTCAAGCGCGAAGGCATCGTCAACGCCTGGACGGATACCAACTTCAAGGCCGCTGTCGAAGCCACTGGTCGCAAGAACCTCATCATGGCTGGTGTCACCACGGATGTGTGCCTCGTGTTCCCGGCGATCGATGCCGTCGGCGAAGGCTACAACGTGCGGGCCGTCATGGATGCTTCCGGTTCGCCGTATGAGCTCTCGGAAGACATGTCACGCCGCCGCATGCAGGACGCAGGCGTGATCCTGACCGCCACCAACACCATGATCGCGGAACTCGCGCAGAACTGGGGCTCCGAAAACGGTCAAAAGCTGATCCAGCTCCTGTTCACGGAAGTGCTTCCGCCAATCGGCAACTAACCAAAATGCGCCCGCTGCAAATAAGGAGAAACGAAATGAACATCAGGGTACCTTCGATCACCGGAACCGGGGTCGTGCCGCCTGAAACCCATCAGCAGCGGGCGCATGGTCCCTTCCAGCTCCGCCGCATCCGTCCGGGCATCACGCTTGGACAGTCAGGTGATCCCGGCTTCGGCGGACTCGGCACCATCGATCACGCCAAGCTTCAGCCTGGCCTTGTCGTGCGGATGCACGAGCATCGCAACGACGAGATCATCAGCTACATGCGCGCCGGCCAGATGCGCCACACGGACTCCGCCGGGCACAGCGAGGTCCTCTCGTCCGGGCGGCTGATGGTAATGAATGCAGGCCATGGCTTCTCGCACGAGGAAGAAGTCGTCGGCCGCGATCAGATCGAGATGCTTCAGATCTTCGTCCGGCCTCAGCTTTCGGAGATGACACCGGAAGTCCAGTTCGTGGAATTGGAAGAGGCGGAACGGAACGGCAAATGGCGGCTTCTAACGGGCCCTGCCGGATCTGAGGCACCGACGTTCGTTCGCCAGCAGGTCTATCTCTACGATGCACATCTTGCCGCCGGAGAGACGATCGACCTTCCATCACGTGATGGGTTCGATCGGTGGTTCTACGTCTTCGACGGTGTTGTGTCGGCTGACGAGATGCATGTCGCCAAATACACCGCGCTCATGGTCGGTGGCGGCCAGGAGAACGCCAGGATCACGGCATTGACGGATGCCGATGTGGTGACCTTCCTCGTCGATAGGACCGCTCAGTATTCCCGCGACGGCACCATGAGCGGCTGAATGCACAGGAATGATTGCTCCAGTTATGCAGCAGTCATTCCCATTTCCGAAGGCTTTATAACGTCCTCGCATCACCCGATCTTCATTAGCATTGCGAGGAGGTTCACCTCGATCGTGCGCGCCGGAGCCCTTCGGCGGCGATCAGATGCACGGCTTGCACGCGCCGGATCGGCTAGATCCTGCCGCGATCTATTCGATAACAAATCAAAGAGGAGACATTCCATGCCCTACACCGATCACACCAACGCCACACTGGCTGACCTGATTTCCCTGAAAGGACGCACGGCCGTTGTGACCGGCGGAGCCGCAGGCATCGGTCGGGCGATCTCCAAGCGTCTTGCCGAGGCAGGGGCCGACCTTGTGATCGGCGATCTGGACGAAGCCAAGGCGAGCGAGACTGCTGCCGAGCTTTCGATTTTTGGCGGCACGCACGTCGGCGCAAAGCTCAATGTCGGCGACCATGCGTCAATCACCGCACTCGCAGATCTCGCCGTGGGCAAGACGGGTCGACTGAACATCTGGGTCAATAGCGCCGGAATCTACCCGTCGAATCCCGTACTTCAGATCCCGGACGACGAATGGGACCGCGTCTTCGATATCAACGTCCGCGGCACATTCAACGGTGCACGCGAGGCAGCTCTGCGCATGGAAGACAACAAGGGTGTGATCGTCAATATCGTGTCGACCGCCGCCTTCAACTCCAGCAACGGTGCCAACCCGGCCCATTATGTTGCTTCCAAGCACGCTGTCGCAGGCCTGACGAAGAGCCTTGCAGTCGAGCTGGGACCAAGAGGGTTGCGTGCCGTTGCCGTTGCACCGACTCTGACAGAAACGCCTGGTGTCGCCACCAAGCGAATCGATCCCGCCGCCGCTGAAGCTTTGGTGAAATACGGTCAGTCGCTTCCGCTCGGTCGACTTGGCCAGCCGGACGATATCGCGCGGGCGGTTCTGTTCGCCGCTTCGGATTTCGCCGGGTTCGTGACGGGGAGCATCATTGCCGCGGACGGCGGTGACCTGGCGCGATAACGGTCGTCTCAGTCTTCTATGGACCCCGTCTGCTTAAGCGTCAGACGGGGTCGTCTGTTTCAGGCGCGCTTTCAGGAAGTCGGTGAAGCGCTACATCTTGGTGGGTCGGAGAAGAGTCTCCGTGTTGCCTTCCATATGGCGCTGATCCGGCTTGAGAGTATCGAGTTCGGGATGCCGAGGAACTCGGACGTACATTGAGAACCACTCAATCGCGCGACCTCGATGAACAGGTCCGTGTTGTTCAGAACTCCAGAAATCACCCCGTCGGGTTTGTTACCCCGCTCGAAGTCGGCTCGATCGCGTTGACTACGGCGCTCTCTTTTTGTGTGATCAGGCGGGCGCTCTGCTGTCCTGAGAGATGTGTCCAAAGCCAGCTCCACGCGACCGCAAAGCGTGATCGCGTCCCAATTAGGAAATAGACATGGGCGAGGCCCCAGACCCACCACGCTAACGACCCCTTCAACTTGAAGCGACCGAAATCAATCACTGCGGAACGCTTGCCTATGGTGGCGAGATTGCCCTGATGACGGTATTTAAATGGGGCGGGCGCGGACTTGTTCGCCAACCTTGCGCGGATAACCTGGGCGACGTATGCGCCCTGCTGTTTTGCCGCGGGAGCCACCCCAGGTACGGGTTTGCCGTTCGCCTGTATAACCGATGCGGTGTCGCCGATTACGAACACGTCCGGATCCACGGAAACCGAAAGGTCGCCGCTGACGATTGCTCGCCCCGCGCGGTCCGCTTCGATCCCCAGCCACTTCGCTGCCGCTGATGCTTGGACACCTGCTGCCCAAATAACCGTTCGGGAGGCGATAAACTCGCTGCCGATTGTCAGCCCTTCCTTGCTGATTGCGGTGACCGGCGTGCCAACCCTGACCTCCACTCCAAGCTCCTCGAGAGTGGCCTTGGTATAGGCTGACAGATCGTCGGTGAAAGCAGGCAGGACCCTTGGTCCCGCTTCGACAAGCAGCACACGTGAACGGGATGTATCCACGTTGCGGAAGTCCTTGGGCATGGTTCGCTTTGCGAGTTCCGCGATCATTCCGGCCAATTCGACGCCCGTTGGCCCGGCTCCGATAATGGCAAAGGTCAGGAGAGCGTCCCGCTCGGCATCGTCCTGGGCCATCTCCGCGCGTTCCAGTGCTACTAGACCGCGTCGTCGTATCGTCGTCGCGTCTTCCAGGGTCTTGAGACCCGGAGCGGCGTCTTCCCAGTCATCGCGACCGAAATAGGCATGTCGGGCACCGGTGGCTAGCACAAGGGTGTCATAGTGCAGTTTGGTGCCTGACCGGAGCATGACGGACTTTTCGGAACGATCCACGCCGATGACCTCGTCAAGGAGGGTCGTGACGTCCTTACGGTTACGGAAAAGCCGGCGGATAGGCCAGGCGATGTCCGATGTCGCAAGTACAGTCGTCGCAACTTGGTATAAGAGCGGCTGGAAAAGGTGATGATTACGCTTGTCCACCAGTGTGATCCTGGTTTTCGCGCCTTTGAGTTTATGGACGAGCTGGAGTCCGGCAAAGCCACCGCCGACGACTACGATCTTATGTTCCGCCATTATGTCTTCCAGGTTGTTTGTTAAAGACTGCGCCGAGCGGGCGGGACCGCGGCATTTGAAAAGAGATGCGCCGGTTTGGCTCGACGCATCCCCTGGAATTACCAGGCGCTCATGCCGCCATCGGCCAGAAGATCGGCACCCGTTACGTAGGATGCTTCGTCGGATGCGAGGAACAGCGCGATGGACGCAATCTCCTCGACCTTCCCGAGGCGGCCGAGCATGACGCGGCCGAGCATGTAGTCAGCCCATTCCTTGTCCCGTAGAAGCGGACGTGTCTGGTTGGATTCGATGACACCAGGGGAGATGGTGTTGGCACGGATGCCGAACTTGCCACCTTCCATGGCGAGGTGGCGTGTCATTCCGAGAATGCCGCCCTTGGCGGTGCTGTGGGCAATGCCAGGAAGCGTCTTGAGGCCCTGCCAGCCGGAGATGGATGCGGTGTTGACGATCGCGCCGCCGTTCTTCTTCAGGTGTGGCCAGGCCGCCTTCGTCAGGAGATAGACCAGGTTGATCTCCTCATTGAGCGTCTTGTGCCAGTCTTCGTCGGAGAGTTCGCCGAACCATCCGAAATACGCCATGGCGGCATTGTTATAGAGAACGTCAATGCGGCCGTAGGTCTCGATCGCCAGATCGACGAGCGCCTGGCACTGCACTGGATCGGTAAGGTTGCAAGGGTGGAGCGAAACCATGTCACCACCTGCTGCTCTTACTTCTTCTACGATCGATTCTGCACCAGCCGGGTAAACATCGCAGCCGATGACTTTCGCCCCCTCACGAGCGAACATCAAAGCCGCTGCACGGCCCATGCCTCCGCCTGTTCCTGTGATGATGCAAACTTTATCCTGGAGTCTTCCTACCACTGTTTTCTTCCTTGATCCGTTCGGCGACCAGCGGTCACGATGCCGACCAGGCAAAGCGACTTGGCGTCGCGCGTCCGCCCTGTGTCAGGCTCGGTCTCCGTCAACGATCTGCCATCTTGGCGACCCGGAATGCGCGAATGCAAAGATACCTGCGATCATCCGCCGCAGAAATGGAATAAAGATACCAGGTTCGGAAATAACTGATCCAATTATGGAGCAATCAAAGGTCGTCTTTTAGCTTCGTTTTGAGAAATTCTATGAACCGCTGCGTCTTTGCAGGAAGGAGACGCGTCTCGGTGACTGCAAAGAATGGCATCGGCGCACCACTCCAATTGGGTAGCAGTCTCTGCAGCTTACCTTGTTTGAGTTCGTCCGCGACAACCTTGTCAGGAAGGATGACGATCCCCTTATCGAGTGCAGCCAACCCGCGGATGAGAGCGACACTGTTCAGTCGAAACCGCCCATTGACCTTGGCCTCAACCGTTTCTTTGCCGTCGGTAAGTTTCCAGACATTGTCTTTCATCCAGTAAAGGCATTCGTGCTGGCCGAGTTCGTCCGGGTGCCTGGGTTCGCCCCGTAGAGCGAGGTAACCTGGAGATGCGTAGAGGAAGGGTTTGAGGCGCGCGACCGGTCGTGCGATCAGATGCGAGGTCCCGGGTTCTCCCATCTGGATGACGACATCGAACGGTTCGGCGACCGGGTCGACCGAGCGCTCGGTAAGTTCGAAGTCGAAGGTAATGCCGGGATACCGTTCAGAGAACTCGGCGATGATTGGGAGCAGGTATCCCGTCGCGAATTCAACCGGGAAGGACACGCGTAACAATCCTGTAGGCTGCTCCAGCATCTCGCCGAGTTGTTCGTGTGCGAGCTTCGCCTCGTCGACGATCCGCCTGCACCGCTCGAAGTAGATCAGCCCGGCTTCCGTCAGTTCAATCCTTCTCGTCGTGCGATGAAGCAAGCGGAGGCCGATCGTCTTCTCCAGATGAGCGACACGGCGCGATAGCGTCGAATTCGGAACACCGATAATCTCGGCCGCTCCCCGGAAGCTTCTGGCCTTTGCCACCTCAACGAACAGGGCCATGTCGTTCAACAGCTCCATGATTGCCTCGTCAATGGATCAATGAGTTCCAATATGGCCTATTACATTCGATAAGTGGAGCGGCCATTTTGAGGGAAATTGCAATATTCAGGAACTTCTCCCATGAGCGAAATCTTCACTCCCGTACGCGTCGGGCGCTACGATCTTTCCAATCGCCTTGTCATGGCACCAATGACCCGATCGCGGGCAGGTGATGACGACGGTGTCATCGCCGGGTATGTCGCCGATTACTACGCCCAGCGATCAGGGGCGGGACTGATCATCAGCGAAGGTGTCTATCCGTCGGCCAGCGGCAAAGGCTACGTCAGCACCCCCGGTATCGAGACCGACGCTCAGGTCGAGGCCTGGAAGAAGGTCACCGATGCTGTTCATGCGAAAGGATCACACATCTTCATGCAGATCATGCATTGCGGCCGCATCTCTCATCCGTCGATGCAGCCGGACAACGCGCTCCCCGTCGCCCCTTCTGCAATCAAGCCCGCAGGTCAGACCTGGACCGCCATTGGTCAGCAGGGATTCGTGACCCCACACGAACTGACTGTTCTGGAAATCCAAGGCGTTATCGCCGACTACCGTGCGACCACCCGGCGAGCACTGGAAGCAGGATTCGATGGTGTCGAGTTACATGCCGCGTCCGGATATCTTCCAGAGCAGTTTCTGTCCAATGGAAGCAACAAGCGCACAGACGAATACGGGGGCACGATCCGCAACCGCATCCGCTTCGTCCTCGAGGTACTGGCGGCCATGGTGGAAGAGGCGGGTGGAGATCGGGTCGGGATCAAGATCTCCCCCGAGATGAACTTCAACGACGTTGTCGATGACAACCCGCAAGCGCTGTATTGGGAACTTGTGGAAGAGCTGAACCAGTTCGATCTAGCCTACTTGCATCTCACGCGTCAGGGCACGCCGGAGATGAACTATCACACACTGCTTCGGCCGCGTTTCAGAGGTCCCTACCTGATGGGCGCTGGCCTGAACAAAAAGACGGCGGAGGCCGCAATAAGTGCGGGCAAGGCGGATGCTGTGGTGTTTGGTGAGTTGTTTCTGGCAAATCCCGATTTGCCAGAGCGTTTTCAGCAGGGCACGACATTCAATTCGCCTGACAGGTCGACCTACTATGGTGGTGACGAGAAGGGATACACGGACTATCCGACCCTGAAGGTAGCTGAACCCGTGTGACACTTTTGCTGGTGCTCGGTCTTCATTGCGTTGAGCGCCGGCGTCCCGATCAGAGTTGAACCGACGCAATGTAGTTCTCGACCGTCGCTCTCGCGCTTTCGCTCCGCCACAGAAGCCTCATCTCCATCTGCGGCAAGGGATCGGTCACTTCGAGATAGACGACGCCTCTAAAGTTTAGGGACTGCATGGGCGAGGGGACGAATGCGACTCCAAGTCCGGAGGACACATACGTCATCAGGCTCATGATGTGGCTCGTCCTGTAGACATGCTGGGGTGCCAGGTCCGGGAAAGAGGTCATCACTCCTGCGATGTTCGAGCGACCGTCTGGTTCGGCATAGACCGCAAGGTTTTCGCCGGAGACATCGGCCACCTTCGCATGACCGGCTTCCGCCAGTCGATGGTTGTCCGGGAGGGCAAGCAGCCACGGCCATGATCCCACCTTGCTCGAAGTCACACCCTTCGGCTCCTTCCCCGTCGTGGCCGCATATCCTACATCGATATCATCATGAAGTAGGGCATCGGAAACCTCGCTGCTCGGCATCTCCTTGAGGGTGACTTTGACGTTCGGCCATTCCGACGTGAAGCGCCTGATCGACGATGATATCAATCCCGCGATGGCCGCGTTCGCACCGTAGCCCAGCCTGAGTGTTCCGGTCTTGCCCCGGGCGAAATCCCTGACGGTATCGATCGCGGATCCGACCTGCACCAATGCCGCGTAGCTCTCCCGGAGAAATTCGCGACCTGCCTCGGTCAATTGAACGCTCCGCTTGGTACGCTCGAGCAACTCTATTCCAAACATATTCTCAAGCGACTTGATCTGGGCCGTGAGGGCAGGCTGCACGATGTTCAGCCTGGCGGCAGCCCGCCCGAAATGCAGTTCCTCGGCCACGGCGACGAAATACCTGAAGTGCCGGAGCTCGATGCCTGGATGACGAATGCCTGCTGTTTCCAATTGTAATCACTCCAGATGATTAATGGCGATCGAGAAGCTATTGGAAGTGATAACCCGAAATATGCTTACTGTCTTGGAAAAGGATAGAAGCATGCTCCAGCAGATCCCAAACAAGGGCCCGGCCGCCGTCGCCGTCCCACAGCAAGACACCGCGAACGCAAAAGCAACACGCGACTACACGAAGCTTCTGATCCCGTTGTCGGTAGTGGCGGCCGTCCTCGTGCTCGTCGGCGTGAGTTCACAGCGCTGGGACAGGTGGATGGCCGGAGCCGACACTCAGACCACGGACAACGCCTATATCCGTGCGGAACTCAGCCGTCTCAGTGCGCGGGTTTCCGGAAACGTCAGCGCCATCAACGTCGGCGACTTCGATCACGTGAAGGCTGGAGCTGTTCTGGTCGAGATCGATCCCGCCGACTATCTCGCCAAGCAGGCGCAGGCCAAGGCGGCTCTTGACGCAGCGATCGGACAGCTTGCCAATCTGGAAAACCAGAAGACCCTTCAGAAGGCCGCAATCTCCCAGGCAGAAGCACAGTCAGCAGTTGCGAAAGGCCAATGCCGATCTCGCGAAGAAAGAGGCTGACAGACAGGTAGCGCTTGCCGATAAGGGGGTTGGTACGCTGCAGAAGAATGAACAGGCACAGGCCGCCGTGCAAACCACTATAGCATCAGCGCTGGCGGCCGAGGCATCTGTTGCATCGGCACGGGCACAGCTCGAATACATCGGCGGTCAGGCCGATCAGCTTACAGCCAATGTGGAAGCCGCAAGAGCGGCACTGAAGACTGCCGATCTTTCGGTGTCCTACACCAGGATCATTGCGCCTTTCGATGGTGTGGTCAGCGAACGCCAGGTCCATGTCGGCGACTACGTCACGGCGGGGACGAACTCGATCTCGATCGTCCCGCTTCCTGATGTCTACATGATCGCCAATTTCAAGGAGACCCAGCTTTCCAGGATGAAGGAAGGTCAGGTGGCGACCGTGACAGTTGATGCACTGCCCGGCGAATCCTTCAAAGGTCACGTTACACGTCTGTCTCCAGCCTCCGGTTCGCAGTTCGCGCTGCTGCCCGCAGACAACGCCACCGGCAACTTCACCAAGGTTGTCCAGCGTGTACCTGTCAGGATCGATTTTGAGGCTTCGCCGACGCTCGAACACCTGCGATCCGGCATGTCGGCCGTAGTCACGATTTCGGTCGGCTCGGAAGGCCGTTGATGTCATGGGCGAAATTCTGAAGCTGGTCCTCCCGTTCCGGAGCACGGGGCGGGAAACTCATCACCCGATCCTTGCCGTCTGTGCCGTTCTGCTCGGTCCGTTCATGGTCGGCTTTCATAGCCGCCTGTTCGGGATCGGGCTCGTAGACCTGCGCGGTGCCTTCGGTCTAGGGTTTGACGAGGGTTCCTGGCTAAGCACGCTGGCGACGGCTCCCCAGATGGTGTTCGCGCCCGCTGTGGCATGGCTCGCGGCCGCGTTCGGGATCCGGCGCGTTATGGTCGGCCCCGCCCTGATCTACGCCACGATCTCGCTGATGATCCCATTCACGAGAGACTTTACGACACTCGCCGTTCTGCATGTCATCCACGGGTCGCTTCTGGGTGTCTTCGTTCCGGCGACCCTCATGATCATCTTCCGGAACCTTCCGATGAAGTGGTGGATCACCGCGATTGCGATCTATGCCTTTCGAGGCGCCTTCACCGTGAATTCCGGCACTGCGCTCCTCGACTTCTATGTCCAGCATTTCGGCTGGCAGTATCTGTACTGGCAGGATGTCATCCTTGCCCCGCTGCTTGCCTTCCTGGCCTACAAGGGTGCGCCGCGCGAGAACGTGAACATGGACCTCGTCCGGCATGCGGACTGGGGCGGCATGCTGTTTCTCGGCATGGGGATGGCGATGCTGTTCGTCGCGGTGGATCAGGGCAATCGGCTCGACTGGTTCGAGAACGGGATCGTGACCTCGATGTTTGCAGGCGGCCTGGTGCTGATCGTGGCCTTCTTCGTGAACGAGATGCTGGTCGAACGGCCATGGGCTCATCTGGGTGCCATAGGCGCGCGTAATGTCGTCCTCCTCCTGTCCGTCGCTCTGTTCTATCTGATGAGCAGCATGTCTAATTCGGCTCTGGTCCCGAACTATCTGACGGCAGTCGCCGGGCTTCGTCCGGAACAGATCGGTGCCACACTGGTCACCTGGGTCTGCGTTCCTCTTATGCTCATGACACCGATCGCTGTCTGGGCAATGCATCGCACCGATGGTCGCTTTCTGCTCTTCACGGGACTGTGCTGCTTCGCTGGCGCATCGCTCATCGGCACGGGCCTGTCGCCCGACTGGAACGGCGATAGCTTCCGGACGATGTGCGTGCTTCAGGGGGCGGGACACATCCTCACCTTTCTGCCCATCATCGTGCTCACGGTCGCCAATGGTGACCCCAAGAAGGCGATCGCGGTCGCCGCCTATATCCAGGTCATCAGGCTGCTGGGAACCCAGACGGCGCAGGCTTTGATGACGACCTATCTTCGTAAGGGAGAGCAGTTTCATTCCTATCTCACGGGACTGAATGTCGAGCGGGGATCGGAGTCCTCGGTCTCGGCACTGGCAGCGTTGGCCCACAAGATGGCGGGAGCGGGAGCGGCGCTGTCCCAGAGCCGTGCGACTGCGGTCTTGTCACAACAGGTGCAGAAGCAGGCGAACGTGCTCTCCTACATTGACGCGTTCTGGCTGACCTTCTTCTGCGCTGTCGGAGGCCTGGTCATTCTCGCCTTCGTCACCAAGGCGCCGAAGGGACCCTTGACCGCGTAGTACGGATTCTTCGTGCGGGAGGCACGAAAGGGAGAAAGACATGATCCAGAGAGCAGGATTGCATGGCGCGTCGCTGATGCTGGTCCGCCGCATCCTCGATGACTTCTGCGAGGAACACAGGATGGCCATATCTGACCGGACAGCGGTCGAGGCCGCGAGACTTCTTATCGGCCTTGCCGTATCCGAGCAGGAGGAGCCGATGGCGATGCGCCAGAAAGTGGAGGACTGGTTCAGTCGTTCGCAAAGGAATGCATGATCGCAGATGTGGTGTTCCAATTACGGAACACGAGAACGGCAGATTTCGAATCTTGAGCTTTATCAAGCCACCGATACATTCATATTCGAAACAACTGGACGAAATCCATGACCGACCATTCGATCACGACCATCCCCGCAGATACGCCTCTCCCGGCAGACGACCTGAGCCGTTCGCTGACTGTCGTGTTGCCGGATGATCCATCTATCCCGCACATCTCACAGGCAGGCAACGTCTACACCATCCTGGTATCAGGCGAGCAGACGGAAGGGCGCTACACCCTGATCGACATGCTTGTCCCTGATGGCGGCGGCCCGCCCCCGCACAGGCATGACTTCGAAGAGATGTTCACTCTGCTCGAAGGCGAACTGGAATTCACCTTCCGCGGTGAAACGCAGACCATTCGCGCACCAGCGAGCGTGAACATCCCCGCCAATGCCCCGCACCGTTTCGCCAACCGATCCGGAAAGACGGCGCATATGCTCTGCATGTGCACACCTGCGGGACAGGAGGAGTTCTTCCTTTCGATCGCGGAGCGCATTCCTGATCGTCAGTCTCCGGCCCCCAAGCCCGACGCTGCCACGCAGGCCGAAAAGAAGCAGCTCGCGGAGACCCTGGCCCCCAAGTATCGCACCGAGTTTCTCACGACCAAATAATCGCTCGGCAGGTCCGCGGCGGGCCTGCCGATCCACCTATCCATCGCCGAAGGATTGAACTCGACCGAAAGGTCGAGGGCTTCCACACGCGTATCAAAGAGAGTGATATCCATGACCAAGACAAGACCACTGGACGGCTTCGGTTCTGTGACCGGGGTGCCGAAACTCCCCAAGGGCTTCCGCGACGTGTTCAGTAGCCATCGTGTCGATGCCAACGGCATTGGCCTCCATGCAGTTATCGGCGGGCAGGGGCCTGCCCTGTTGCTGCTCGGTGGGTGGCCGCAGAACTGGTTTGCCTGGCGCTACCTCATGCTTCCGCTCAGCCAGCATTTCACGGTCATCGCCGTCGATCCCCGCGGTGTCGGTCTGTCCGAAAAGCCGTCCGACGGCTACGATGCCGACACCTTGTCCGCCGACATGTTCGCACTCATGGACGCGCTCGGTCACGAGAAGTTTTCGATGGTCGGCCATGACGTCGGTCTGTGGATCGGATACGTGATGGCGGCCGACCGCCCGGATCGCATCGAGCGCATCGCTCTCGGCGAAGCCATCGTCCCCGGTCTGTCGCCGTCGCCTCCGCTGCTCAGTGACGACCGCTGGGTCAGCGATTTCCTGTGGCACTTCAACTTCAACCGCGCGCTCGGTGTCAACGAACGCCTCGTCGAAGGTCGCGAGGACCTTTATTTCGGCTACCAGTTCGACACCAAGTCGGGTTCTGCGGAGAAGTATCCTGCCTACGGCAAGGAGTTCTATATCGAGACCCTCCGCCGGGTTCCGGGCGCTCTCAAGGCCAGCTTCGACTACTACCGGGCTATCGATCAGTCGATCCCGCAGTATCGTCGCCGCAAGGAAACGATGATCGATATCCCGGTTCTCGCATTCTCTGGTGCTCTTGCATGCGGTCCGATGGTCGAGAACGAGTTGCGTACAGTCGCAAGAAACGTGGAGTCCGTTATCATCCCGGACTGCGGTCACTACCCAGCCGAGGAGCAGCCCGAGGCTCTTCTGGATGCACTGCTGAAATTCCTGCGGCCCGCCAACAACTGATCTGAGCCGCTGCTCCACGAACTCGATCGAACACACAAGAGGAAAATTCCGTGACTTCCAAACCAAAGATTGCCATCATCATCGGCTCTACCAGACCCACGAGACTTGCCGACAAGCCCGCTCAATGGATGCTCAAGCAGGCGCAGGCGAGGGGCGATATCGACGTGGAGATCGTTGATCTTCGCGACCATGAACTTCCGTTTTTCAACGAAATGGCATCGAATCTCTGGATGCCGAGCCAGAACTCGGAGGCAATCCGCTGGCAGGAAACCATTGGTCGCTTCGACGGCTACATCTTCGTCGTTGCCGAATACAATCATTCCATCACGGGCGCGCTGAAGAACGCCCTCGACCAAGCATACAAGGAATGGAACCGAAAGCCTTTCACTGCTATCGGCTACGGCGGGGTTGGCGCAGCGCGTGCCGTCGAACACCTGCGTGCGATTGGGACCGAACTGCAGATGGTATCCACCCGGTCTGCGGTCCATATCGGCGGCGGAGATTTCATGGCGATTATGCCGCGAGGTGGCGACAAGGCCGTCGAAGATATTGAGGCTAATCTGCTTCACTCGGCGAAAGCGGCACTTGACGAATTGATCTGGTGGGCGAAAGCCACAATGGCAGCCAAGAGCGTTGAGCTGTAGTATTCAATAAGCCGCTGGAGCGCAGGGGTGCGGGACATATGCCGTTCCGCATCCTTGATGCAAAATCAGAGGTCTGTGGAGGTCTGTTTTTTCCAGATCCGACCTCGCTCATTTTCCAGATAATTACCGAGGTCCATAACGGGGCTTAAGGCGGAAAATGCTCTATTTTTCAGTATTTCAGAAGTTTAGACAAATTAAATCGCGGGTCTATGGTTCGTGTCCGTTCAAGGCAAAAGTAGGTTTGGCGAACAGCGGCTCGGCGCGAGATGCCGTCCCACGCGATTGCAGCTTTGCGCCTTCATTTCTGCCGTCACGTAAAGTTCGAGCGTATCCTCCAAGCAGACGTAGATTAGGCACTCGAAACCGCCCTCTCACATGCGCTTACTCGACCTGAGCGTCGATCCAATCGCGCGTCTGCTCAAGAACCTCATCAGACAATTCGGGGTCATCGACCGCTCTCGCGAGGATGACGGCTCCGATCATTGCCGCCCAGCTTCCGATCGCTGCCCGGCGCTTGTCGACCGCGCCATCGTCCGGAAGCGCTTGCTCGATACGAGCAATCTGTGTCCGTAGACCTTCGGTCATTGCGCCTTTCGCCGCGGGCGTCTGGTGACGAATGGCAGCGGCCAAGCCCGCCGTCGGGCATCCATTGCCGGGATTATCCCGATGGCGAGGCGCCAGATAAGACCGGACGAAATCGCTGAACTCGCCATTGCCGAAGCTGTCTGCTGCAAGCGCGTGCGCCAGACTCTGCGCAACCAGGTCGTCCTTCGATGTGAAGTGTCCATAGAAGCCGCCATGGGTCAGGCCGGCTGCCTTCATGACCTCCGCAACGCTCACCGCATCGAACCCTTTGTCCTTAAACGACCGGCTGGCGACGTCCAGGATCCGGCGACGGTTCTCTGCCATCTGTTCTCGGCTGACCTTCATTTTCAATATTCTCCGCAACACCCGTTGACATTTACATGATAGCCATCATATTTAATTACAATCATGATGATCATCATGAATATAGGATCAATGACAGAAAAGAGCAATCCGATGAGCCAAGTTTCCGCAGTCCTCATTACCGGCGCCTCCACGGGCATCGGCGCCACCTATGCTCAACGGTTCGCGCGCCGCGGCCATGATCTCGTACTGGTCGCCCGAGACGCGGTGCGCATGGAAGCGCTTGCGGGCCGCCTGCGCCAGGAAACGGGAGTCACGATCGATTTCCTCCAGGCCGATCTCACTCAGCCGACTGATCTTGCCAAGGTCGAGACGAGGCTTCGCGACGATGCGCGCATCGGCATCCTCGTCAACAATGCCGGAACGGCGATCGGCGGAAGCTTCGTCGACCAGAGCGTCGATGACATGACGAAGCTCGTTGCGCTCAATGCTACCGCGCTCGTCCGACTGTCCAGCGCTGTTGCTCCCCGACTTGCCAAGGCAGGCGAGGGCGCGATCATCAATATCGGTTCGGTCGTCGGTCTGGCGCCCGAGTTCGGCATGACCGTCTACGGTGCGACGAAGGCTTTCGTGCTCTTCCTGTCGCAGGGGCTGGCGCACGAGCTCGGACCTAAGGGCGTGTACATTCAGGCCGTACTTCCCGCCACGACTCGCACTGAGATCTGGGATCACGTCGGCGCAGACGTGAACGCCATGAGCAATGTCATGGAAGTGGGCGATCTGGTGGATGCCGCCCTCGTCGGCTTCGACAATCGCGAGCCGATCACCATCCCGCCGCTGCACGACGGCGGACAGTGGGACGCATTCGATGGAGCCCGCAAAGCGATGCTCGGAAACCTTGTCAACGCGCTTCCCGCCGAACGCTATCGCACTCCCGCCTGAGCATCCCCAGTCAGCAAGCCCCCACTGCAGAAGAAACATCACAGGTACATCATGACCAGCAGCCCTCTTTTCGAACCCGCCGCCCTCGGCAACATCCCCCTTTCAAACCGGGTCGTCATGGCGCCGCTCACACGCAACCGTGCAGGCGCGGGCTTCGTCCCCGGTGCCCTGACCGCCGAGTATTATGCCCAGCGCGCCTCGGCTGGACTGATCATTTCCGAAGCGACCCAGATTTCTCAGCAGGGGCAGGGCTATCAGGACACGCCCGGGATCTACACACAGCCGCAGATCGATGGCTGGAAAAAGGTTACGACTGCCGTTCACGAAAGGGGCGGCCGCATCGTTCTGCAGCTCTGGCATGTCGGCCGCATCAGCCATGTCGATCTGCAGCCCAATGGCGATCAGCCGGTTGCGCCCTCGGCCATTCGTGCGGCGACCAAAACCTTCGTCAACAATGCCTTCGTTGATGTGTCCGAGCCCCGTGCCCTGGAAATCGATGAGCTCGCCGGCATCGTCAACGACTTCCGCAAGGCTGCATCCAATGCCATCGAGGCGGGGTTTGACGGGGTCGAAGTGCACGGGGCCAACGGCTACCTGCTCGAGCAGTTCGCCAAAGACGGCGCCAATGTGCGCACCGACGCCTATGGAGGCTCCGTCGAGAACCGCGCGCGTCTGATGTTGGACGTCACTGCGGCGGTGGCGGAGGAGATTGGTGCTGAGCGTACCGGGATCCGGATTTCGCCGGTCTCGCCCGCCAACGGCATTTCCTGCAGTGATCCCCAAGCGCAGTACGACTATATCGTCAATCAGCTTGATGCACTCGGCATCGCCTATATCCACGTCGTCGAAGGTGCTACCGGCGGCCCGCGCGATGTCGCTCCCTTCGACTACGGATCGCTGCGCCGCCGCTTCAGCAAAACCTACATCGCCAACAACGGCTTTGATCTGGAACTAGCGACGTCGCATCTGGCTGACGGCAGGGCGGACCTGATCGCCTTCGGACGCCCGTTCATTGCCAATCCAGATCTGGTGGAAAGGCTGCAGAGCGGCGCACCCTTGGCCGAGATGAACCCGGCGACCCTCTATGGCGGAAGCGCTGCGGGTTATACCGACTATCCGCGCTTTACCGAGACTTCCGGTCGTTGAGCGATATTTGGGGCCGTATCTCGGCGCGGCCCCTCTCAAACCGATCATAATCAATCCCTGAAAATTCCCAAGGCAGCGCGGACGGATGTCGTGTGCCAGATCGACAAGAAAGCCCATGGCGACCTTTGCATCAAAAGGACAGAAGACAGCATTCGTGACCGGTGCTTCCAGTGGTATCGGGAAGGCGGCGGCATTGGCGTTCAGCCGAGCGGGCTACCGGGTGGTTGGCACAAGCCGCAAGGCCGTACCCGACGAGATCCGCGACGGCATCCGCATGATCGCGTGCGACGTGACCTCAGACGCTTCCGTTGCCGGCGCCGTGGCGCTGGCCGATGCAGAACTCGGCCGTATCGACCTGCTGGTCAACAACGCCGGCTATGCCGTATCCGGTGCCGCGGAGGAAAGTTCCATCGAGCAGGTCCGTGCACTGTTCAACACCAACTTTTTAGGTGTCGTGCGGGTGACGAACGCGGTTCTCCCGATCATGCGTCAGCAGCGCGATGGGCGAATCTTGAACATCGGCTCGGTTGTCGGACTGATCCCAGGTCCCTTCGGTGCCTATTACACAGCAAGCAAACACGCAATCGAGGGCTATTCTGAATCCCTGGACCATGAGGTGCGGTCGTTCGGCATTCGGGTCGCCGTCATCGAGCCATGGGCGACCAAGACGTCGATCGAAGCCAACTCACCACAGGGCGATCTTCCCGTTGCTGCCTGTCGCGAAACATTCGCCCGCTACCAGGGCGCATTCAATGCGGCGATGGCGGAAGGCGACACGGCGGACGACGTCGCGGCGACGATCCTTGCCGCAGGACAGGCCCGGAAGCTGCAACTTCGCTACCCCTCGGGCAAGGCTGCCCGACAGACCGCGTTTGCACGGCGGTTCCTACCACGGGCGCTGTTCGATCGCATCCTGCGCAAGCAGTTCAATATCGCCTAAGATTGCAATGTCATTCCCGAAAGCTCCGGCTTTCCTGCCCGCCTGACCTGATCGTCATTTCACACCGGAGAAAGCCTGTGAAAGCCTTCGTCGTCGACAAATACAAGAAGAAGGGTGCGCTGCGCCTGGCCAACATGCCCGATCCCAGCATCGATGCCAATGATGTGCTCGTTCGCATCGGGGCCACCGCAATCAATCTTCTCGATTCCAAGGTGCGTGACGGCGAATTCAAGCTGTTCCTGCCGTATCGCCCGCCATTCATTCTCGGTCACGATCTGGCTGGAACGGTTCTCCGGGTCGGCGCCAATGTCCGACACTTCAAGGCGGGCGATGAGGTCTATGGCCGCCCGCGTGATCACAGGGCTGGCACCTTTGCAGAGATGATTGCGGTCGATGCCGCAGACCTCGCGCTGAAGCCGACAAGCCTCGCCATGGAGCAGGCGGCCTCGGTTCCGCTGGTCGGATTGACCGCCTGGCAGGCATTGGTCGAGATGGGCAACGTCAAGTCGGGCCAGAAGGTGTTCATTCAGGCCGGTTCCGGCGGCGTCGGTACCTTCGCCATCCAGCTCGCCAAACATCTGGGCGCCACCGTGGCGACCACGACCAGTGCCGCGAACACCGACTTGGTCAAAAGCCTAGGTGCCGATGTGGTGATCGACTACAAGACGCAGGATTTCGAACAGGTCCTGTCAGGATACGATCTGGTACTGAACAGCCAGGATGCCAAGACGCTGGCAAAGTCGGTGACTGTGCTGAAGCCCGGCGGAAAACTCATCTCGATCTCCGGTCCACCGGATGTTCCCTTTGCCAAATCGCTGAAGCTGACCTTGTACCTGCGCTTCGTCATGAGAATGCTCAGCCGGGGTATTCTGAAGAAGGCAAAGAGCCGGGGCGTCGACTATTCCTTCCTGTTCATGCGCGCCGAAGGGCAGCAACTGAGGGAGATCGCCAAGCTGATCGACGCTGGCGCCATCCGTCCGATCGTGGACAAAGTGTATCCCTTTGCGCAGACGCCAGAAGCCTTGGCTTATGTCGAGACCGGGCGGGCCAAGGGCAAGGTTGTTGTTGCCGTTTCGCAATGACCGTCTCGCCAGCAGTAGTTCAATTCCACTAAAGCATGATGTCCGCTTCCATGACTCTTGCGAGATGAGCGGACATTCTCCTTCCGGCCCCCATACGGACATTCGAGAAGAAGTGGTTGGCCGGGTTGGAAAAATTATGGCGAATGTAGCAATGAATGACGGGGTCGGCAGTTCGATTTCTTTCAAGAGCTTAAGCCGCATCCGATCTTGGTTCGATCGTTTGAGTTCAATCAGGCGGATTGAAGGTGCCTAGCAACGTATGCCCTTCTGGTCGACGAAAGGCCTTTGGTAGTTCTCGCCTCTATGAGACTCCGATCCTGAGATGCAATATTGTTCGATGATCCAAGCTCTCCAGCAGGCGTTTCAGCTTCTGCTAGACCACCATTGACTCATCATCCGAGGTTGATCTGGTGCAACCTGAGATTCCTTCCCATCAAGATCGAAGGCCTTCGCAAGGCGCAATCTCCGCGGCGTCTCTGTCGATGGTGGAAAGGCAGCAGCTGATCACACGGGGCTCGAGATTCTAAAGGCTGGACCGTATACCCTTGTATTACTGCTTTGTCCGCTATCGTGCAGTAAATGTAGACTTGCTTAAGTTACTACACTATAGTTTAGCGACCGCCGCCTTGTTAGGCCGAGGCGCCGCCTATCGAGAGCGAGCTCAGTATACGCCTTAAGAGCCAAGGCCTTTCAATCATAGTTATCGAACAGACAGAGACCGGAACAACTGCAACAAGGCACGCCTCAACATGGGCTTGATCATTCGCGTGAATTTCTTTGCTCGGTGGTCCAGGCCGGTTTACGTCGGCCTTGGCGATCACCTGGACACTACCATCACAGGCCCGGCTGATGCGATTAGATACATGGAGAGCAAGTTTCAAAGCCAGCGAGGAACAAACTATTTTCGGGCTCATGCACTATGCCATCACGCCTTGCTCGGAGAAGTTTGTCCAGACGTGGCTCGACAGCCTTTTCTTGATGCTTGGGTGGATCAAAATTTTCATCTGGCTTCTGAGTGAGGGGTTGAAGAATGAAATGTCGTCGATGTCGCGACACAAAATTCGTGTGCTCCACTTATCTCTATAGACCGGGATCGGGCTGGTTTAGTTGTGATTGCGGCGCTGACGCGATCACCTGTCCTCACTGCGCTGCAAGCACATGGCATGGCCCTGCGACGCATGTTCTAATGGTCCTTGTCGACCCGTTTATTGCTTTGAAAGCAAGGGCCACCCGATCGCTTTATGTCGGTTATCGGATACGCCTGGCATTCACTCGCGGAACGTAAGCCAAGATGCGGTCACATCCGAAACTGGACGGTGGGTAACCCAGTCATATCGAATATCTAGCGCATCGCTGCAACTAACCGTGTGCTCCGCTTGTCCGCTATCGTGCACACAGGCATGGTCGGATTGTCGCCGCCGCCGCCGGGTCTTAAAGGAACCACTATTCGAGTATAAGTTTTCCACATCGTCCGCAGACTTTTTTGGCGCGGACGGCTGGGAGATCCGATTGCTCTTGCCCTTGCGAGGAAGAGCAATGTCACTCCTGCACCAACGTGATTTCCAAAATAAACTCCTTCGATTGCTGACTGACGTCGATTTCAGGACCCTTGTGGGCTATTTGGAACCTATCGAACTGCCGCGCCACTTTGTCTTTGCCTTACCAAATCGGATCACCGAACATACATATTTCCTTGAATCCGGGATCTGCTCCGTCGTCGTCCGATCCAGTACTGGGTTGGAAGCCGAAGTCTGTATCATTGGTTCCGATGGGATGGCGCCCCCGACTTCGGTGCTCGGTGCCACTTCTGTACCGTTTGAAATCACAATGCAGACGGAGGGTTCGGGATATCGTATCGAGACGGCCCAGCTCATCGCCGCCTACAATGCCAGCGTTTCGTTGAGAGGCATTATCAACCGCTACATTCACACTGCGGCCGTTCAGACTGCGTACAGCGCGTTTTCAAACGCCAACCATCAAATCGAACAGAGGGTCGCTCGCTGGATACTGATGTGTCATGATCGATCATTGACTGATACGATCAGGTTCACACACGCGTCTCTTTCAGAGATGCTTGCCGTTCGCAGGCAAAGCGTCACCACATGTCTCCACTTGCTCGAGGGAAAACAACTGGTGCGATCTCTTCGGGGTGCAATTGTGGTGCGTGACCGTGCAGGCCTGGAAAAATTGGCGGGGGACGCATACGGTGTCCCTGAACATGAGTACAATCAGTTTGTGAAGCCGGATCGATAACCGGGCCGCACGCTTTCTCCCATTCATATCGATGACTTTGGTTGTTCTGCCTCCGCTTTGGTCATAGCGAGAAAAGCGCCGCGTTACAGCTGAGGTCAATCAGAGGGATCTGGCTTCGAAATGGATGGAGACGTTTAAGATGGGACGGCTCTGCTCATCCCTAACTCTGATATCCATGGTCAATCCGGGCCGTCATTGGCAACCACGTCCATCAGATATTCAGCCATCGCCCGCCTTGCTTTGATGTGAGCAGCGTGATGATCTGACCACTGATCACCGGTTGTGTCATGGGACTTTTCTTCACCATTCTCGAGATAGTGAAAGTAATATATCGGCATTTCTAGAGATTCTTTCTCGATTAAAATAGTTTGCGAAGTAAACACTGCGAGGTCTTTAAATATCTAATCTAGCGCCTCTCCAGTGGTAACCTTTGCGAGCTCCCGGTTATCGCTGTCGCAAATGGTGATGCTAATCAACGTCAGTTGTATTCCTGCCTTCAGATATTGAGCTGCGATCTCGCGGATGGCTGCTCGAGCATCATCTCGCGCAGCGTTTAAGTCGGAAGCCTCACCGCCATCGGGATCGGCAATCGTTTCCTCTGAGAAATCAAGACTAAAAAAGTACCGAGGCATACCAGCTCCCGTGTAACCAGCCGCGGCATTCATCGTGACTTGGAGGAGAGGAAAAGTCATTGGACGGTAGCGGACAAATTGTCCTTTGCACGGTACCGGACAAAATGATGGTCAGATTGCTACTTTAGGTTTGGTTTCGCCTCGTAGATGATCCAAATATGTTTCAGTGATTTTTGGCTGGCGAGGCGTTCGATTATGAAACGTAGTCCAGTACTCGCGGCGCATTTCTCAAAACTCCGAGAGCTGTACCGTATAAACGGCAAACCCGCGCCTGAATGATAGCGGGTCGATCCCAGGGCTGCCGCTGAGGATCACCTGCTAAGATCCGTGACGTGACTAATCTCGTTTCGAGCCACGACCGTCGGCTTTAACTAAGAAGGCTAATTACAGCCGATGGGCTCGCCTCAATGCATCTGCAAAGACAAAACCCTAGACGCTCAACCATATTGCTTCCTTGGCAATGCGTCATCCTTTCAACCACTCACCGAATCCTGGCTTGATGGATGAAGCTGGGTCGTCGGTTCGTACCCGTTCGAGACCTTTAATGTATCGCAGCGCGATGAGCGAACGAGGAAAAATCAGCCGGCATCGCTTTACCGCTTGTGTCGTTTGCTGCCATGCCCACAAAGGCGCCGGTAAAATTGGCATGCTCCCCTTCGCCACCTTCATCTGATAGGACGGAGTAATCGAGAACGGGACCGATCCTTGTCCAATCGCCATCTTTCCAGAAATAGAAACGCCCGGCCGCGCCTCTCACCTCCAGCTTCATGTGCACAGGACCATCGGGCACAGGCTGCTCCAGCACCGCATCCGCCATCCCGTTCGGCCAGCCGCCGGCGCAGGAGAGAATTTGCAGCACACGACCGGCGGTTTCGTCATGGGTCAGGCAAAGCTGCTGTAGTAGGCGACCAGTCCGGCCTTCTGATGATAGCTCGCGGGCTCGGTGTCCACCTCTGTTTCCGCATCGAAATCGAAATCAGTCTGACGTCGGGCGACCAGGGATTGCTCGAATAAAGAGCCGATCGCTTCTCGTCCCGTCAGCCTCAGGTGGCCCGGCCGCTCGTGAAGGGAAAACAGGCGCTCCGGACAAGGCGTTCGCAGCCACTGGAAGTCGACCGGCAGCCCAGCAGCCGGAGCAAACGTGGAGCGTTCGGTTCGCGCAATAGGATCGGCCGCATCGACGCCCTTCGGCATCGGGATGCGTTGCTGTGGTACGAAGGGCTCTCCCTCCAGCCGCAACCAGCCATCTCCACCCTACTTGCATTTCTGGATGGCGGTTTCCCGGCCAAGGACGGAACGCCTGATACCCGGCCGCCGGGGACGGCTGCAGAGATGCACCATATAGGTCTCGCCATCAGGCGTTTCGACGATATCGCCATGGCCGGCGCGTTGCAGCGTCGCCTCCGGGTGAAAGCGGCTGGTAACGACATGGGTGTCGGGGTGCAGTTCATACGGTCCCGTCAGATCGCGTGCGCGCGCCATCGTTACGGCGTGTCGCATGCCGGTGCCACCCTCGGCGACCAGGAGATGATACCAGCCGTCACTCTGGTAGAGATGCGGGCCTTCCGCCAGGCCATGCGCGGAGCCGCGGAAAATGTTGGTAACCGGGCCAACCAGCTTGCCCTGGCCATGGTCGTATTCCTGCAGCACGATGCCGCCGGAAGCTGTTGGCCGACGACGGTAATCCCATGTCAGGTTCACCAGCCATTTGCGGCCATTCTTGTCGTGAAAGAGCGATGGATCGAAACCCGATGAGTTGAGATAGGTCGGGGCGGACCATGGCCCCTCGATCGTGTCCGAGGTGACGAGATAGTTGTGGCAGTACTTGAAGGAACCGGATTTGCGTTTCACGTCCGTGTAGATGAGCCAGAAGCGACCGTCTGCATGCGTTAGGCACGGTGCCCATACGCCGCACGAATCCTGCACTCCACGTAAATCGAGCTGTTCGGCGCGGTCGAGAGAACGGCCAACCAGTGTCCAGTCCCGCAGGTTGCGCGAATGGTAGATCTGAACGCCGGGATACCATTCGAATGTGGAGGTGGCGATGTAGTAATTCTCGCAGATGGAAGGGTCCGGGTGGAAACCGGGAAGAATAGGGTTCTGGATCATATCGGTCTCGGCTGCCTGGACCTCTGGATACGCCTGTCATGACCCGGCGCGTCGAAAACACTATGCGGGCAATGCGGCGCCGTTACGGTTCCGCTTCTCGCTCACATAGCCGCGGCTGCCATCCATCAGGATGCGCGTATAGGGATGCTCTATGGTGTTTTCGAGCAACTGATGCCGCGTCGCAATCTCCACGAAACCGCCGCTCTGCATGATCGCCACCCGATCACATAGATGCGCGACCACCGCGAGATCGTGGCTGACGAGGATATAGGTCAGCTGTTCGCGCTCGCGCAGATCCTTGAGCAGATTGAGGATTTCTGCCTGAATGGAAACGTCGAGGGCAGACGTCGGCTCGTCCAGCAGCAGTATTTTCGGCTCAAGGATCAGGGCGCGGGCAATGGCCACGCGTTGCCGCTGGCCGCCGGAAAGCTGATGCGGATAACGGTAACGGAAATTGAGTGGCAGGCCGACATCGGTCAGCACCTTTTCTATCCGTTCCTGACGGCGGTCCTTGCCGTGGATTTCCAGCGGCTCCAGCAAGGTGCGACCAATCGTGTGGCGTGGATGGATGGAGCCGAACGGATCCTGAAACACCAGTTGCTGTTTCGCCAGTTGGCTGCGCGTGCGTTTCTGACCGATGGTTTCGCCATCGATTTCAAGCGTTCCGGTCCATTGCTTGTTGCGGCCGGCAAGCGCGCCCAGAATGGTGGACTTGCCGCAACCGCTTTCCCCAACGAGACCGAAAGTCTCGCCTTTCTCGACCTCGAAGGAGACGTCTTTGACAACCTTGAGGGCGGTCTCGCCGTGGCCGTAGGACACGGCCAGATGATTGGCCTTGATCATGGACATGTTCAGTTCTCCAGCCATGCCGGGTCTCGACGCAGAACTTCCAGCCTGTCCTTGGGATGGTCGAGGCTTGGAAGCGCGTTGAGGAGACCGCGTGTGTAAGGATGTTGGGCCTGATCGAGATCGGCAGCGGCGATCGTTTCGACAACACGGCCGGCATACATGATGATGACGCGGTCGCAGAAACTGCGTACGAGGTTGAGGTCGTGGCTGATGAAGATCAGGCCGATATTGCGCTCCACCACGAGGTCGTCGAGGATGGAGAGAACCTGCTGACGCACGGTCACATCAAGTGCCGAAGTCGGTTCGTCGGCGATGATCAGCGATGGCTGGGCGATCAGCATCATCGAGATCATGATGCGCTGGCCCATGCCGCCGGAGACCTCGTGCGGATAAAGATCGAAAACCCGTTCCGGATCGCGGATGTTGACCCGCTCCAGCATGGCAAGGGTACGGCTGCGCGCCTCCTGCGGCGTGGCGCGCTCGTGCAGGATCACCGTTTCGGAAATCTGCTCGCCCACGGTCATCACCGGGTTCAGCGAATATTTCGGGTCCTGCAGGATCATGGCGATGCGGCGTCCGCGAATGGCGCGCATCTCCTCCTCGCTGGCCGTCAGGAGATCGATATCCTCGAACTGCATGCGGCTGGCCTTGACGAGCGCCTGCGGCGGTTGCAGCCGCATGATGGCGCGGCCGGTCGTGCTCTTGCCGGAACCCGATTCGCCGATAATGCCGATCTTTTCGCGGCCGACGGTGAAGGACACGTCGCGCACAGCGGTGGTGACGCCCGAAAGGGTCGGGAACTCAACGGACATGTTCTCGACATTCAGAATGGTGTCGGATGTGTTAGCCATTGCGGGGATCCATGATGTCGCGCAGCCCGTCGCCGAGCAGATTAAAAGCAAGGCTGACCGTCAGGATCGCGATGCCCGGAACCGTCGTCAGCCACCATGCGTCGAGCAGATACTGGCGTCCGGACGCGGCCATCGCGCCCCATTCGGCCATCGGCGGCTGGGCGCCAAGTCCGAGGAAACCGAGACCGGCTGCCGTGAGGATGATGCTCGACATGTTGAGCGTCAGGCGCACCACGATGGAGGGCGCGCAGAGCGGCACGATATGGCGCAGCAGGATGCGTCCGGTGCCGGCGCCCTGAAGTTCAGCCGCAACGACGAAATCGGCGTGGCGGAAGGTCAGCGTTTCGGCACGCGCCAGACGCGCGATCGGCGGCCAGACGGTGAGCGCGATGGCGATGACCGCATTTTCGATGCCGGGGCCAAGCGCCGCCGAAAAGGCCAGCGCCAGAACGAGGCTTGGGAAGGAGAGAAAGATATCGGTGATGCGCATCAAAACGACATCGACCCAGCCGCCGAGATAACCGGCAGTGGCGCCGATGACGAAGCCGATCGGTGCGACGATCACGGTGACGAGGATGGTGATATAGAGCGTCGTGCGTGCGCCATAGATCAGGCGTGAGAAGACATCGCGCCCGAACTCATCGGTGCCGAACCAGTGAGCCGCGGAGGGCGCCTGCAATGCCATCGCGAAGTCCTGCGTGAAGGGATCGTGGATGGCGATGACAGGCGCCAGAGCTGCGACGACCACGAGCAGAAGGACGACGGCAAAGCCTGCGAAAGCCAGAGGGTTTGCAAGAAGGCTCAGCCAGGCGAGATAGATGGAGTGCAGCCTAGCCTGACGCGAGGAGGTGAATTCCTCGCTGATCAGCCAGTCATGCAGATTTGAGGAAGTGCCGGACTTTGCCATTTAGCGGGTCCTCGGATCGATGAAGCGGTAGACAATGTCGGAGAGCAGGTTGATGGCGATCGAAATGATGCCGATCAGAAGCACGCTGCCGAGCACGGCGTTCATGTCGGCGAAGAACAGCGCCGAGGTGAGGTAGGAGCCGAGGCCGGGCCAGGCGAAAACCGTTTCGATCAGCACCGTGCCGTCCAGCAGACCGCAATAGGCAAGCGCGATAACGGTCAGAAGCTGGACGCGGATGTTGCGAAACGCGTGCCGCCAGACGATCGGGCGCTGACCAAGTCCCTTGGCGCGCGCGGTCAGGATGTATTCCTGGCGAAGCTGCTCGAGCATGAAGCTGCGCGTCATGCGGCTGAGATAGGCCATCGACGCGTAGCCGAGGATGACTGCCGGAGCGATGATGTGATGCAGCGCACTGCGAAAAACATCCCAGTGACCGCCAAGGACGGAGTCGATCAGGATGAAGTTCGTGCGTGCCTGCACGATGCCCTCGTCATAAAGATAGATACGACCACCGGGTGGAATGGCGCCGAGATAGGCGTAGAAAACCAGAATGACGATCGTGCCGAGCCAGAAGATCGGTGTCGAATAGCCCAGAAGGCCAACGACGCGCGCGACATGATCGACCCATGTTCCCTTGCGCACGGCGGCAATCACGCCGAGCGGGATGCCGAGGCCTGCACCGATGATGGTTGCCAGCGTCGCCAATTCGATCGTGGCCGGAAAGACGCGGGCAAGATCCTTCGAAACAGGTTGTTTGGTGATGATCGATTGGCCAAAATCCAGATGGACGACATCGCTGAGATAACCGGCGAACTGGACATAGATCGGCCGGTCCAGCCCCATCTCCTTGTAAACGCGATCATAGGTGGCTTGATCCGCCTGGTCGCCGATGACCGCGATGACTGGATCGGCGGGAACCATCCGGCCGACGGTAAAGGTGATCATCATCAGGCCCAGCAGGGTCGTCAGGATCACCACGAATGAGGTCGCGACCTTGCCCGCAGCTTTTGGAAGCGCGGATTTTCTTGGCGCAGAGGTCTCTGAGGTCGGGATAATGCTCATACCGCTATCCTTGAAATATTATGAGGTCAGTCGGCCTTGGTCACGGTGTCCCAGCGGGTCAGCCATGTCGGGTGGCCGACATACCCCTTCACTTCCTTGCGGACCGCTTTCGGATCGGTGCGCTGGAAAGAGGTGACGAGTGCAGGGGAGGCGCGCAGATAGGCCTCGTTGATCCGTGCATAAAGCGCGTCTCGCTTTTCCGCGTCGGTCTCGTGAGCTGCCGCAATGACCACGTCCTGAATGTCTTTGGGAACGTCCCAGGCGGATCGCCAGGCCACGAGGCCTGCGAGCTTCGCGTCATCGGCATTGTTGGCATTGGTGGCATAGGATTGCAGGACCGCATGCGGATCGGGCAGGCGCTCGCCGGTGCGCGACGAGAACAGTTCGAACTGGCGGGCGCGAAACTTTCCGATCTGGTCGCCGATCTGCAGGTCGAGCTTGATGCCGGCCTTGGCGGCATTGTTCTGCAGCGAAATGCCGACTTCGGATTCCGGCGTACCGGGCTGGGCGAAATAGACTTTCGAGAAACCGTCCGGATAACCCGCTTCGGCCAGCAGTTGCTTTGCCTTGTCGATATCGAGCTTGTAAGGCATCGCGTCCGATGCGCCGGGCAGGCCGGCAGGGATGATGGTCTGCTGTTTGGTGCCGTAATATTTCATCACCGAACCGGCCAAGCCGTCATAATCGATGAGATAGCGGAAAGCCTCGCGGACTTTGGGATTGGAAAGGATCTCGTCCTTCTGGTTCAGGGCCAGATAATAAAATCCGAAGCCCGGCACCTTCTGGACAGTCACCTTACCGTCTCTTTCAAGACCGGAAAGGTCCGTCGATGACAGGCGGGTGGCAACGTCGACATCGCCGGCGTCGATCTGCAGGCGTTGCGCCGACGATTCAGGCACATGCCCCATATAGACGCGCCGCATTGCCGGCATGCCTTTCCAGTAATCCTTGAAGGCATCGGCGATCAGCAACTGATTGGAACGCCAGGTGACGAGAGAGTAGGGGCCGGAGCCCGCGTCCGCCGTCTGCAGGTAGTTGCGTGCCCAGTCGCCGTCCTTCTCCTTGGTAGCGAGAAACGCGCTGTCTACGATGGAGGTCGAGTAGCTGGCGAGGGAATAGAGGATGAGATTGGGATTCCAGACTTCCGGTGTCCGCAGCACCAGTGTGTGATCGTCCTCTGCCCGGATCAACTGATCCACGTTCTTTGCTGAAAAGCCCCATTGGCGAAGATCCGTTGAGGGCGCCAAGCCCAGTTTGACCAGCCGATGCAGCGACCATTCGACGTCACGTGCCGTCACCGGGTTGCCCGAGTGGAAGGTCACGCCCTGCCGGATCTTGAAAGTGAAGGTCTTGCCGTCCTCGGAGATAGTCCAGCTTTCCGCAAGCGATGGCTGGGGATCGGTGATGTTATCGGGCGGCAGGGCTATCAGGCGGTCGTAGAGGTTTGCAACAACCTCTGCAGCCTCCAGTTGATTGATCTCATGCGGGTCCAAGCCGCGCATCGTCGTCATCATGATCGCGATCACAAGCTCGTCCTTCGGTGTCGCTGCTATGGCCGCGGTACCGAGAGCCGTTACGGTCATGGCACACGCAAGCAGCGCACGTTTCAACATCTTCATATCTGCCTCCCAAGGCTCCTCAACCTCGCCATATCAAAATTTCAGTATCGACATGGATTTGAAATCTGATATATCAAATTTCACACAAATTGATCCTCGTCAACGGATTTTCAGAAAATGACTGCTGCCAGCCTATCCACCGCAAGCCAGGCCGAATTCGAAAAAATCGACGCCAGCTTTCAGATGACGGTGCGAGATCATGTCCATCGCGCCATGCGCAGTGCCATCATTTCGGGGCGTTTCCAGCCGGGCCAGAAGATCAACGAACGGAACCTTGCCGAGCAGTTCGGGGTCAGCACGACCCCGATCAAGGAAGCCTTACGCCAGCTGGAGACGGAGGGTCTGGTGGAGGCGCTGCCGCGACGCGGCGTGGTCATTCGTTTCAGCATGTCCTGGGCAGAGGAAATGATTCTTGCCCGCGCCGCGCTGGAATCGATGATCGCGCATCTGGCGGCAAAACGTATCGATGAAAAAGGCAAGGCCGCGCTCTCGGTGATCGCCAATCGCATGAAGGACGCGACAGCCTCCGGTGATGCGGACAGCCTGATTGCGCTCAACGAGACCTTTCACGATCACGTCCACAGAAGTTCGCAATGTGGCTATCTCGCCAAGCTGATCGAGCGGCAGCAGTTCTATGACGCAAGCATTCGCCGGGTCATCCATCTCGATCCAACCGAACGGCAAAAGGCACTGGACGAGCATGTCGCCATTGCCGAAGCGATTGCCGCAGGCGACGCCGAGAAGGCCGAGCGGACCATGCGCGACCACGTCGTGCGATCAGGCGACACGTATCTGAGCATCGTTTTCAAGAAAAAGGGAGAGGTCTGACGTGAGTGATAAAATGAAAACCGTCAGGAAGGCGCTAACCGGGATTTCCGGTGTTCCGGTGACACCTTACAAGGGCGATGGCGCGATCGAAGTCGCCAAGCTGAAGACGCTGATCAAGGCAATGGCGAAGGCGCGGGTGCACAACCTGATGGCCGCCGGCAATACGGGTGAATTTTTTACGCTGACCATGGATGAGGTGCGGGAGGTTCATTCCGCGACGATCGAGGCGGCGGATGGCAAGGCGCTGGTCAGCGCCGCTGTCGGCCGCTCTTTGACGGAAGCCAAGGCGCTTGCGAAGGATGCGATCGCAGCCGGTGCCGATGCGATCATGGGGCATCACCCGATGGATCCCTTTGCCGGTCCGTCCTATCAGGCCGCCTATTTCCTGGAACTAGCCGATTTTTCGACGGTTCCGGTCATTGCCTATGTTCGCAGCGACGGTTTTTCGGTCGCCGATTTCCGAAAACTCGCCCTTCACCCCAATATTGCCGGCATAAAGTTCGCATCGCCGAACCTCATGCTTTTGTCGGAGGTCATTCGCTCCACGCAGGATGCGCCTGCCATCTGGGTCTGCGGTCTTGCCGAAGGCTGGGCGCCGGCTTTCTACGCCATGGGCGCGCGCGGCTTTACATCGGGCCTGGTCAATGTCTTTCCGGAACGCTCACATGCCGTCCACCAGGCGCTGGAAGCGGGTGATTATGCCCGTGCACGTGCCCTGATCGACGGCATTGCCGGTTTCGAGATGTTGCGCACCAAATACAATAATGGCGCCAATGTCACGGTCGTCAAGGAAGCGCTCGGCATGCTCGGCACCGATGTCGGGCCGGTGCGTGTGCCGGGCGTGGTCGCGCTCAACGACGAGGAGCGAAGCATTCTTCGCGGCGTCGTCGATCGTGTCAAAGCCGAAGCGCTGGCTGCCTGAGCGGAGAAAATACGTGTATATTACCGGTATCAAGACCTACATGCAGCGAGTGGATGAGCGTCCGCGCCTTCTTCTGAAAATCGAGACGAGCGAAGGCATTTCCGGTTGGGGCGAATGCTACAATCACGGCCCCGACTTGGCGTTGCCGCCGCTTCTCGACTACCTCTTTCACCAGATCGAAGGGGAAGACCCGCGCCGGGTCGAATTCCTCGTGTTGAAACTCAATCAGCAATGCCGCTTTCCTCCCGGCGCCCTCGGTCTTGCCGCGATTTCGGCAATCGACCATGCATTGTGGGATATTGCCGGCAAGGCTGCGGGTCTGCCGGTCTACAGGCTGCTCGGCGGCAGCGTGCGTGATCGGGTGCGGGTCTATTGCGGCGTCTATACCGCACCGGATCCCGAACAGGTACTCGACCAGACTCTGAAACTCAACGCGGATTATGGCTATACTGCCTTCAAGCTCAGCCCTTACCGCCGCGATCTGCATTCCGGCCGCTGGGGCGAACTGGTGAAGGAGACCGGCGACTGGTTCGGCCGCATCCGTGAGATAACGCCATCGCATTTCGAATTCGCCTTCGATGCGCATGCCAAGGTTTTTGAGCCCTACAAGGCCGTTCAGCTTGCCGCGGCCATAGCGCCGAACGATCCGATGTTCTACGAGGAGCCGATCCGCCCGGAACACATTCCGGCGTGGAAGGAACTGAAGTCGAAGGTGAGCGTGCCGCTTGCTACCGGCGAGTCGCTTTACAACCGCTTCGAATTCCTCAATCTGCTGACCCAGCAGGGCGCCGATATCATACAGCCCGATATCTGCGTGGTCGGCGGCGTGTCGGAAATGCGCCGTATCGCGACGATCGCCGAAGCCCATTACGTTTCCGTCGCGCCGCATAACCCGATGGGACCATTGGCGACTGCCGTCAACGTGCATTTCTGCGCGGCACAGCCGAATTTTCATGTTCTGGAATTCAAGCCCCATGGCCACGCGCCATGGGCGCGCGATCCATATATGCCGGTCGACGGGTACATGGAACTGCGGCCCGATCGCCCCGGCTGGGGCATCGAAATCGACGAGAAGGTGCTCGAGAAGGACGACTACGTCCACTGGGAGCGCAAGGTCACCCGCAAGCCGGATGGCTCAACGGCTTATCCATAAAGAGCCGAGAAGTTACGGTTACCTCAGCGCCGAAAAATCAGCGACTGAGGTAACCGAAAAATCGAACTGCCGCTGCTTAAACAAATACACCATCTAATGGCCTTTGATATTCGACATCTTCCATTATGTAGCATTGTGTTTCTACCGGGGTTTCACCTTGCAAAGACATGCTTCCTCAGATGTATGGCAGATCTGAGCCTTTGGTCGACGGTTTGAATTCGCTCAAGACCCTAACTGTTCCGTTCTTCCCAGCAAGAGGCTTTCAATAAAGATGGGCGACAACGAGGCGCTTCTCTCACGGTTTCCTGGCCTGCCGTCCACAAGGTCTCTGTCATTGAACGCAATGACCGACATCAAACTGAACGAACGAACCGCTCTGTCGTGCGGGTCGGCCTAAGCAAAGTCCCCGATTCGGCCTGCTCGGAAGACGACCTCGGGTTCTCCCTCTTCGCCCACAACTGGATCGCCTCGGCGTTTCCATACAGCGACGCCCGCGTGCCGGGTGGCAAGATCCTTAGCTTCCTCAATGGCGGCATCCTCGGTCGCGGCAGGGCGAGGATCGAATGCTGGCACTGGTTGGCCGCGGTCGTCGAGATCGAATGCAAGGACATAGATTGATATAAAGGTTCCGGGCATTCAGTGTGCTCCTTGATAGGGGGGAACGTCCTGCGACATTCCCAACTCGCCCGCTAAGCTACGTGTTATCCGCCAATCGCTGCTGTCGGTTGACATCGGTCATCGCGTTCTGCTGATCGAGGAGGTATCGCTCCACGTCTCCACCACAAGCCTCCTTGATCTCGGCCACCGTGAACCCTTCTGCTTCTGCAGACTCCACCAAGGTTTTCGCCTGATCGCGAAAGTCTGCCTTGTTCTCATGCAGGCCCGGGTCGCGAATTATTTCCTGCACGCGATCGTCCAGCCAATCCGTGATACCAACCATTTTTCATTTCCCTTTCAGCTTCAGTTTGCCGCCAGACGTGCAGCATCGGTTTCCTCTCGAGGGGTCAAGGTGCCAGGCATTCTTCACAAATACCGCAGCCGTCTTCATCCATGGCGGAGTTGGGACGCTGGCGACAGCAACAAAGGCAAATACCCATCTCGTGTTGAGTGGCGTGCTGCGGAGGCAAAATCTCAATATCGGCGTCCGAAAACATCTCGGTCATTCCATCATCCATCCCGATGCTCCCAAAGCGAAGATCGCGACTCGAGATAGGATCGGATCTCCGGCGAACAAGATGATTTCGGAGAGCTGAAAAAATTTTCGAGCGGGGTCTTGAACGACAAAATATCAAAAACCAAATCGGTCAACGCCGACGGCCCAACGAGGGGGTCGGCTGACCGAGGAGGCGGATTCCCCCGCTTTCTTCCATGTTGCTTTACGGAGGATATGGTTATGAGAACTGAACTTGATTTTGCCCCGCTCTATCGTTCGAGCATCGGCTTCGACCGCGTGTTCAATCTGCTCAGCAATACGCAGCGTCTCAACGCAATCGAGACCTGGCCGGCCTACGACATCGTCAAGACTGGTGAAGACGACTACCGCATCACGATGGCGGTGGCAGGCTTTGGCGAAGGCGATCTCGATATCACGCAGGAGCGCAATGTCCTGGTGATCAAAGGCGGGAAGGCTGAAGAGCTGCAGGGCGAATATCTCCACCGCGGCATCGCCGGTCGTTCCTTCGAGCGTAAGTTTGAGCTTGCGGATCACGTGAGGGTGGAAGGGGCCGATCTAAAGAATGGCCTGCTGACGATTGCCTTGAAGCGCGAGGTGCCCGAAGCCATGAAGCCGCGCAAGATCGAAATCGGTGTCGCTTCATCCGCCGGAGAGCCGCTCCGGCTTGAAGCTGACCGCAAGGTCGCTTGACCCGAACACCTAAGAAGAATTAGCGATTGCTATCAGCCGGTCCGATCCAGGGCCGGCTTCAGTTATCAGTCGATATCGAGCAAACGAAGGAGGTTGCCATGTTGCTCGCTCAATTTGACAAGCCCGTCTACGCACAGCGCCGGTATTTCGTGCAAGAGATCACCGGACTGGATGACGTATTCGATTTTCTTGACGAGTGGCCCAAGGAGAAGCGCAATCTCGCTTATGAGACCCTTGTTCGATATTGTCGTGAGGCGGCGAACGGTCATTGGCCGATCGACGCGGTCCGCGAGAACTTTCGAGTGTTTCTGAAGCAGGACGGCAAGCTTGCCGAGCTGGAAGACGTCCCGCCTCATCTACGGCGTGATACGAGCGCGAAGATCGGCGGGGCGTAACAGCTAGAAACGCTGCGACAGTTTCAAAGCTAGCGGCCGGCGTAGATCCGGTGCATTGTCTCTGCGGCGGCCTGTTCAACTGGAATCTCGAAGAAAATCTCCGGATTGCTCGCCAACGCCTGAAACGTTCGCTCGATCAAGTCGTCTTTCTCGGGGCCAGCGAGATGATAGCGTGCCGCATAGCGGCCCAGCAGCGTCCTCAATATGCGCATGTCGCTCGTGGAAAGACCCCGGCTCTTGTTATCCATGTCTTCCTCCCTGATCTTACCGGTCTCGAAGGTCGACCCTTATTGGGGCCTTCGGTTATTCCGATAAGGCCCACGATAATTTCGGAGGTGTCTGACATCAACGAGCCGGCGCAGATGTAGGCTGCCGTGGGCGACAATGCTGGCCGGCACCTTGATTATCATACCCTAAAACACACCTATCGCCGTGAAGCTCTTGTCTTTGGAGGAAAGATGGTAGCGGAACCGTATACGGCCGATGATCCCGAAACCCGCCTGGCGTTGTTCGACTTTGCCTTCGAGAATGCTCCGATCGGGATCGCTCTGGTCGATCTTGAGGGACACATCATTCGTGGCAATGCTGCCTTTGCCAAGCTGCTGTCGCTTCCCCTCGAAAAGGTGCTGGGAACGCATTTCAGGGACTTTACCCATCCAGAGGATATCGAGGCGGACCTCATCCTGTTTCAGCAGGTTCTGCAGGGAAGGCGGGACGGCTATACGATCGAGAAGCGTTACCTACGCCCATTTGGCGAGATCGTTCACGTCCTGATCCATGTTGCCGCGATGCGCGATGCTGCGGGCAAGGTCGTGCGCTTCATATCGCAGATCGAGGATATCACCCGCCACAAGGAGCATGAGCGTCAGCTCGCCGAGCGAGCAGCGCAGCTCGAGTTAGCGCTTGAAGCCGTCCGTGGTGGCTTCTGGCAGATGGACATCCTGACAGGCAAGTTTGAGACCTCGGATCGACTGGCTCAGTTCATCGGAGGCCCCACGGCGGCGAGGCTTGATCTCGAGCGCTACGTCAACAGGGTCAACGTAAACGACGGCGCCCAGGCCGATCTCACACCGCTGATCGCTGGTGAGCTCGATCAGAATGTTGCCGAATATCGTCTCGACACCGTTCACGGCGAACGCTGGATGCGCTGTGATCGGCGGCTTTTGCGTGACAGCGACGGCCATCCGATCAAGATTGTCGGGATGGCAATCGATTTTACCGAGGAACGACGCCGGATCGAGATGCTGGAGGAGACGGCGCGTACCGACGTGTTGACTGGATTGCTGAACCGGCGTGGGCTGTCGATGGAATTCGCGGCATTAAGGTCTGCTGACGGTTTTGCCATCCTTGCACTCGACCTCGATGGCTTCAAGGAGGTCAACGATGCTCATGGCCACGCGATGGGAGACGTCGTGCTGCAAACCACAGCCGCGCGCCTGACCTCAGCCGTCAGAGAAAGCGATCTTGTGGCACGCACGGGCGGGGATGAATTCGTGTTAGTCGTCGCGGGCGACCAGTCCACAGGCGAAGCGGCTGCTGAGCGGATACTCGCACGGATGAGGGAGCCTATCCCAATTTCCAATGAGATCGCCGACGTTCGCACCAGCATTGGCGGCGTCTGGACGGGCGAAAAGCGTGATGTATCCGATCTCCTGAAGGAGGCCGACGCGCTTCTGTATGATGCGAAGGCTGCCGGAAAGGACGCCGTCAGGTTCAGTCGGTATCCGGGGTAGTGGCTTCGGAGGAGGTGGACTCCAATGCACCAGCGGCAGACTTGGATCGCTGGGTGCGACGTGTCGCGAGGTCATTGTATCGAGACCTGAGGTCGGACATGTCGTACTCACCGCTGATCCACAGCTCGACCCAAGCCAAAAACTCTGGGTCATCGTCGACAGGCGTGCCGCGCGACATCGCCTTGCTGCGAACCTGATCGAAAATCATTCGCCGTCTTTCGCTGTCGATCGCCAATCTCAGTTCCTCCATAAGGTCGGGAGGCGCTAAAGAAAAACCGCGATCCCCTCCGTATTGACGACGTAGATGAACTCTTCCCATGCCTCATGGGCGGATGCGAACCGTTCATCCCAGTCGGTGAGCTGGTCTTCTAGGCTTGTCACTTCCATCCGCCAATCATCTGCGCCTGAAAGGCGGAAGATTTCCACAACGACGGTGATGCCGTTGTCGGTGTAGCGGCCAGAAAGTTCGGATCGTTCGGATAGGGGCTGATGTGGGTTCATTGTCTATCACTGGACGTATATAGCGATGCTTTGGTTGGCCGGGTGACCGGCTTTGCGAATTCACGCGACTATTACTTAGATCTTGACGGTTTCGACTTCTTCGCGGGGCCGATACCTAACTCCCTGTTCAGCTTTTTCTGAGCGAGTTTGCGGGCGCGGCGAATGCCTTCTGCCTTTTCTCGGGCCCGCTTCTCCGAGGGCTTCTCGAAGTGCTCGCGCAAACGCATTTCCCGGACGATGCCCTCCTGCTGCAGCTTCTTCTTGAGGACGCGGAGGGCTTGGTCGACGTTATTGTCTCGGACGAGGATAAGCACGGTGGCTCCTGTGTGGTGAAATCGGCTCGGGAAAATCGATAAACGCATGTACGCGCGAATTGCAATGGTCGATCCCTGGACGAAATGTACTTTCGCGGAGCTTCGGCTTTAGCCTGGCGCCGGCCTGCCTCAACTCTTCCCACGGCAGGTTTGTTCGTTTCAGATCATGTCTTTCGGGAGCACACAGTTTTCTTCAGGTCAATAGTTGCCAGTATGAGTAAACGTTTGGTCGAATGAAAAACCTTTTCGAAATTAGCCACCCAAATGACGGGTCAGTGGTTCCCATCGGCTGAAGAGCGAGGCGTTACCGCCGGATACCCGCGCTGCTTCTCATGTTGTTCGTCAGCATTGCCCGCACGGACGTGCTATACGGCTTTCGGTCGATATCGAATTCAAACGTGAGGCTGAGTTTCTCGAATTGCGGGACGTGCCGATTGGAAAACGGCGAAACTGATCCAACTCCAGCCGCTGACGGTTATAGTTGGGCCGCTCGGTAGGTACGAACATGCTCGATGAGCGCGCGCAGCTTGGGCGCCATATTTCGGCGATTGGGGAAGTATAGGAAAAACCCTGGAAAGGGCGGCAGATAGTCGTCCAACACCGTGATCAACTCGCCGCGATCGATGTAGGAGCGAAACGTCTCCTCCAACGCAAATGTAATGCCGCCACCAGCGAGCGCAGTCCGGATCATCAGGTACAGATCGTTTGTGGTGATTTGCGGCTCAACGGCAACGTCGATAGAAATTCCATCCTCCTCGAACTCCCATCGGTACGGCGCAGCACTGGGAGACGGACGCCAACCGACACAGCGATGACGCACCAGTTCCCGAGGATGCCGGGGCGTTCCGTGGACTTCGAAATATCGCGGTGTCGCGACGACCACTTCTCTCTCTTCTTTGGTCAGTGGAACCGCGACCATATCCTGCTCGATCACATCACCCAGCCGGACGCCCGCATCGAAGCCGGCAGCTACGATGTCAAAGACGTCGTCAGTCACCGTGACGTCGATCGTGATGCCGGGATGGGCTTCAGCGAAGGACGCGATCAGTGGGCCGGACAAAAACTGTTCGGCAATCGATGTCACCGCGATCCGCAGCAAGCCGCTCGGCCTTGCGTCGCCCGCTACATTCTCGAACGCAGATCTGACCTCTGCCATTGGTTGGGACAGTGTTTCGCGGAAGCGGTTGCCCGCTTCGGTGAGCCGCACACTACGGGTCGTGCGGCTGACGAGCGCGATGCCGCAGATATCCTCGAGCCGGCGGATGCCCTGGCTTACGGCCGAGCGTGTAACCCCCAGCCGGTCGGCCGCGGCCCTGAAGTTCCCCTCTTCGGCGACCGCCAGAAACACTGGCACCAAGTTTAGGTCAATTGTCATTGTCGCATCCTGCTAACCAATCACGTTAGCGGAAAGGGAATACAAGCGACAATCGAATTTGTCTACCTTCTACCCGTGGCCGACAAACGCATCTCGCACAGCACGGCAGGCAACAAACAACGATCATCGAAGGAGATATTCCAATGACGAACATCAAGATCACGCTCGCAGCAGCATTGGTTCTGGGGATCTGCGCCGGACCTGTCGCTGCACAGGATAGCACGTGCCCCCGGGAAGGCGCCGAGGCTCCTCTCGCGCTCCATGCCGACTGGATCATGAAGGGCTGGGAGCGTCATGAAGGCGATGGTAAATTCGTATTCGCGGAAAAGCTGAACAAATATTACGACCTGGAAAACACCAAGGGTGTTTTCTACGACAATTTTGCGCCCGGCAGCACACAGCTCTTTGACAACTCGGCTCGCTACGGCGCCAACTGGGAGGCGTTGCAGAACGCCGCCCGATCTGTCCGCCACGGGTTGACCGGAGGTCATGACGCGATCGTCGGCGAGACAGTCGCTTCGACGACACTTGGCTTCGTTGGCCGCATCGATCGCCTTGACGGCAAGGTGGTCGCTTTCGATGGCCGCTCGCAGTTGGGCTGGGAATGTACCGCTGGCAAATGGAAAATCCGCCATGAACTGAACTACGCTTGGGTCGTCGAGCCCGAGACCATTCAGTCTTTCCTGGGCAAGACGGAGGTGGCCCAATGACCGCCGCAACGCTTTCACACCCTTATGTCGGCATGTGGGAGACCGCAGACGGCCGCGTACGGCACCAATTGCTCTCGAACGGCCGCTACGACGAGGCGCGTGGCCGACGCGAAAGTGCCTATCAGGGACGATACGAGGTGTCGGGAGACCACATCGAGTACTGGGACGATACCGGCTTTACTGCCAACGGCGACTTTGTTGATGGCGTCCTCTACCACGCCGGCATGGTTCTCTATCGCAGGCGTTAGTCAGTTCATGATATCGCCGGCAGACCCTGCCGGCGTGCTCGATCTTTTTTCAATGGAGTAGACCATGTGTGGCGATAAAGCAGCAGTTACATTCATTCGAGCGCTGCCGGGAGAGGGAGCAGCCTTGCGTTCGCTCCTTGAAAAAGATGCTCTCGGAGGCTTTCCGAATAGTGCCACGAAACCCGAGATACTCACTTGCGACGTCGATGTGGATTTCATCTGCCTCAAAGAGTCGGATGAGACCGGTTTTATCTTCCTATCGGACGAAACCAAATGCTGCATCGCATCATTAATGGTGGTTGTGGGCGGAGATGTGAAGCGGGACAGGTTCCATTGAGCCCGTAGGCAACCTTCGCAGCTGCTCGTTTAAGAGAGGGTCCGCATTGGAAACCATCGAACCATCCCGTCAAATCGATTTGCCGCCGATCCCGGCCGTTACCGGGAAGCCCATTTATCCAGCGGTACTCGTGCCTGAACTGGAAGAGGTCATTGCAAGGCCCGAGCGGACGTCCCCGCTCGGGCTTGAACAGTATATAGCCGGTCGCACGCTTGTTAGTGGCGATAGTCCGGCGTGGAATGACATGTTCGTGCAGGTCTATTCACGTCTCAATAAGCAGGAACCCTTTCTCGTTCCCGCTGTTGCAGAGCCACTAATCGTTTGGGTGATGTCGGGCGAAGCAGTCGTTGAGGAACGTGACCTTGACGGCGACTGGGTCGCAAACACGGTCACGGTCGGGGATTTTTTTCTGACCCGCTCTCCCACCCCATATGAGATGCGCTGGCGCGCTATCGGCGACGCGCCTTTCCAGGTTATGCACCTTTATCTCTCCGTTCCGCTGTTCGAGCGCGTCGCCTACGACGTGCTGGGCTGCGCCGCCCCTCCTGCACTTCGCGACATTTCCGGGGGCAAGGACACGCAGCTGTCACACATTCTCGCGTTGATCCATCAGGAGTTGACGTCTGAAGGGAAAGGGAGCCAGCTGTTCATTCAGGGCCTCGCCCAGTCCCTTGCCGTGCACCTGATCCGGAATTACGCGGCGAGTGAAGCTACCGCCGATCGGCAGAACGCGCTCCCCGGCTTTAAACTCCGTCGGGCCGTGACCCACCTGGAGGAACATCTAGCCGAGCCGTTCAATCTCGCCAAGTTGGCTGAGACGGTCGGCATGAGCGAATTTCATTTCAGTCGCTTGTTCAAGAAGGCGACCGGGCTCTCGCCCTCGCGCTACTTCATTCGCCAGCGCGTTAACCGGGCACAGCTTCTCCTGCAGGAGACGGATACCAGCGTCATCGAGATTGGCATGTCCGTCGGCTATTCGAGCCCAAGCCACTTCGCCCAGGTCTTCCGTCGCGAGACCGGCCTGCCGCCGAGCCACTATCGGCGAGGCTAAATTTTCGACCTGTCGCGATTTCGAGCAAGATCGCGACAGGTCGAGCAAGGCCCCAAGAGAAGGGCGCCGACGATCGGCTTAACTTCCTCCTTGTCGAAACGAAACGCCCACCGCGGTGGTGGGCTTTGAGACAAGGAGTGAAGACAATGACCAACCTCAACGGAAAGATCGCACTGGTCACCGGCGCATCGAGTGGCATTGGCGCTGCGACCGCTGCAAAGCTTGCTGAAGCCGGTGCAAAAGTTGGTATCGCTGCACGGCGCACCGACAAGCTCGAAGATCTCAAGAAACAGATCGAAGCCAAGGGCGGAGAAGCTCTTGTGATCGAGATGGACGTGGTTGACACGACCTCGGTCGATGCGGGCGTGAAGAAGCTGATCGATGCCTATGGTTCGATCGACATCCTCGTCAACAATGCCGGTCTTATGCCGCTTTCCGATATCGATCAGTTCAAGGTCGATGAGTGGCAGCGGATGGTGGACGTGAACGTGAAGGGCCTGCTCAACACGACGGCCGCCGTTTTGCCCCAGATGATCAAGCAGCATTCCGGCCACGTGTTCAACATGTCCTCGATCGCCGGTCGCAAAGTCTTCAAGGGCCTGTCGGTCTACTGCGCGACAAAACATGCGGTCACGGCTTTCTCTGATGGCCTGCGTATGGAAGTCGGTCAGAAGCATGGCATTCGCGTGACCTGCATCCAGCCGGGCGCGGTTGCCACCGAGCTCTACGACCACATCACAGACCCGGGCTACCGCAAGCAGATGGATGAGCTGGCCGGCCAGATGACCTTCCTCCAGGGCGAGGATATCGGCGACACCATCGTCTTCGCCGCCCAAGCCCCGGCTCATGTGGACGTCGCCGAGCTGTTCGTTCTGCCAGTAGAACAGGGTTGGTAACAGACCGGCCCTGAAGGGTCCCTGCCTAGATGCAGGGACCTCTCAAGGGAGATTGTCATGAAGGAATTACCCGCATCTCAAGCATATCGCGTTCTGGAACCTGGCCCGATCGTCATGGTCTCAACGAGCGATAACGGCAAGCCCAATGTGATGACAATGGGCTTCCATATGATGATCCAGCATGACCCGCCGCTGATCGGTTGCGTCATCGGGCCCTGGGATCACAGCTATCAGGCTCTCCGGAAAACCGGAGAATGTGTCATCGCTGTTCCCGGTCTTGATCTCGCCGAGACCGTTGTCGACGTCGGGAACTGCTCAGGCGATCGGGTAGATAAATTCCAGAGGTATGGTCTCAAAACGCGACCTGCCAAGGACGTATCAGCACCGCTTCTCTCAGACTGCCTGGCCAACATTGAATGCCGGGTCGTCGATACCAGGCTCTCGGATCCTTACAACCTCGTCATCCTTGAGGCGACGAGGATCTGGATAAACGAGAACCGTAAGGAGCGTCGAATGCTGCATCACCGGGGTGACGGTACGTTCACCGTCGATGGCGGCACACTCGACCTTCGAGATCGGATGGTCAAATGGCGCCATCTCCCCTGAGAGGCGCCAGGCCCAAAATGCACCAGCAACCCATTACGAAAGGAAGAAAACCATGTCTGCTTATCTCGTCGTTGATCTCGACATCCACGATGTGAAGTCGATCGAAGACTACCGATCGAAGGCATTGCCGCTCGTTGCAAAAGCTGGTGGCAAGCTGATCGCCATCGATGAGGCCCCTCTGGAACTTGAAGGCTGGACCGCCACCAACATGCTTATCATCGAATTTCCGGACAAGGATGCGATACGCCAGCTCTTCGCATCCCCCGAATACGCGCCCTTGGCCGCTCAGCGGCAGGCTGCGGCCGCATCGCGTATCATTGCGATCAACGGCGTCTGAAAAACCGCATCGGCTTTACTGAACAAGGAGACCCGAAATGGCTGAACTGACCAACGTGGCCTACTTCACCGCAAAGTCAGGCCGTTCTCAGAATCTAGGTGCCGAGCTGCTTCAGCTCGTCACCCCCTCGCGCAATGAGGAAGGCTGCCTGCGCTACGAAATCCACCAGTCCAATGACGTTCCCGACGTCTGGATGGTACTCGAAGACTGGCGGCATGCCTCAGATTTCAAACTGCATATGAGCACGAACTACGTCCAGGCCTTCATGGCGAAGGTCCCGGACCTGTGCGTCGAAGACGTGGAAATCTGCGGCTACCACCAACGGTCTCCGCAGGCCTGTACATGAAATGAGCACGCAAAAAACCAAAGTCTGGCTCGTGACCGGATGCTCTACAGGCTTCGGTCGGTACATCGCGGAACACCTATTGGAGGCGGGTGAACAGGTTGTCGTCACCGCCCGCAAGTCCGACAAGATCGCGGATCTTGAACAGAAGGGTGATGCCCTGATCCTCCCGCTCGATGTCATCGACCGGGATCAGTGCCAGAAGGTTGTCGATGCCGCAGAAGCACAATTCGGACGCATCGACGTTCTGATCAACAACGCCGGGATCGGTTTCTTCGGTGCTATTGAAGAAACCCCCGAAGCCGACGCCCGTCGCCTGTTTGATGTCAACTTCTTTGGTGTCGCCAACACGATCCATTCGGTGCTTCCGCATATGCGAGCCCGCCGCAGTGGTACGTCAATCTGACATCAATCGGCGGCCTGGTCGGCTACACAGGCGTGGGCTACTACTGCGCCACCAAATTTGCCGTGGAAGGGCTTTCGGATACGCTTCGAAAAGAAGTCGCCCCACTCGGGATCAACGTCATGACAGTCGAGCCAACTGCCTTCAGGACGGAGTGGGCAGGCTCGTCGAACGAGGTATCCGCCTCCATTGAGGATTACGAGGCGACAGCGGGCGAGGCACGTCGTGCTTACCACGCATCGGTCGGAAAGCAGGCCGCGACCCGGCACGTGCGGCGAAGGCTATCCGGGAAGCCGTGCTGGCTGAACAGCCTCCGCACCACCTTCCGCTCGGCAATGATGCCGTGGACGCAGCCCTGAAGAAGGCGGAAGACCTGAAGGCAAACGTTGTTGCCTGGGAGGACTTGTCTCGTTCATCTGAAGGAAACCTGGGGTTCGATCGTCAACATCGGCTCCGTGTCATCCCTTGGTAGCGGCTGGAGCCATGCGGCCTACAATGCTGCTAAGGGTGGCGTGGCGAACCTGACGCGCTCAGCAGCCTGCGACCTCGGCAAGTTCGGTGTCAGAGCAAACACAGTGGCACCGGGACTTATTGTCACGGGAATGTTGGATGCCATCATGGACGATGACGCGCTTCTGGAGAAAGCCTGGGACCGGATCCCGTTGAGACGAGCAGGCCAACCTGAAGAGATTGCCTCGGCAGTCGCTTTTCTTGCCAGTGATGAAGCTGCCTGGATTACTGGGATCGTCTTGCCGGTCGATGGGGGGCAGACCTGCACGGATGGCGGCCCGGAATGGGGTAAGTAAAAACGCGAGAAGCCCGGACGATGGTCCGGGCTTTTTCCTTTGATCGGCTGCTTCATTCAGCGGCGGGCGTCGAGGCTGTAACGGCCCGCGCCGAACGCGACGACCTGCAGCAGGCCGCCGGCCATTGCGATGTTCTTGAAGAAGTGGATGAACTGGTTGAGGTCGCTGAGGTTGTTGTGGAACGTGAGCGCCGTGGCAACGCTGAACAGGGCAAGGATCAGGGCGACGATGCGGGTCTGGAAGCCGAGGATCAAGGCGATGCTGCCCAGGAGCTCAGTCACGACCGCTGCACCGTAGGACAGCGGCGGGAAGGGCAGGCCAACCATATTGATATAGCCGATCGTCCCAGCTGGATCAGAAATCTTGCTGATACCGGACAAAAGGAAGATTGCCGCCAGAAGGACACGGCCGGCAAGCGGCGTCACGCCGTTGATGAGGGCCGAATGGGAGAGAGTTTCAACGCGCTGGGCGATTGCATCGGAATAAGACATGGACGTTCTCCTTAAGTTTGGGGCGTAGCCACCGTGGCTGCGTCGTGAGGAGAAATTGCCATCATCCGAGCGAACGAAAAAGCTGGATAATATCGCAGATTATCGTCGAAAAAATCGAACGATTGAGGCAAAGAAAAAACCGCGCTTTCGAGGGCGCGGGTCCGACTGGAGGGTCGAGAAATCAGATAACGGAGAGCAGCTCTCCATCCACCAGTAGCGCGGTGCCCGACACATAGCTCGACAGGTCCGAGCCAAGGAAGGCCACAGCATCTCCGACTTCCGCCGGTTTGCCAAGCCGGCGGAGCGGCGTCCTCTGGCGAAAGCCCTCGGAGGCCTGGGAGATACCGGGGCTCGTGCGAAGAAGCTCGGTGTCAATGGTGCCGGGTGCGACTGCATTGACGCGGATACCGTCGGGGCCAAGAGCGTCGGCCAATGATTTGGCCATCAGCACAACGCCGCCCTTGCTCGTCGAATAAGCAACAGTGATGCCGGCGCCAGAGATCCCGCCCATGCTTGCCATGAGGACAATGCTGCCCTGCTTGTTGAGTGCTTTCATCTGACGCGCAGCTGCCTGCGCGCCAAACAGCGGGCCATCGAGATTGACAGACATCAGGCGGCGGTAATCGTCTTCCGGAACCTCCGCCCCGTCTGTCTTCAACGTAATGCCTGCATTCGCGACCATGACATCGACGCCGCCGAATTCTTCTGCCGCCGCAACGAGGGCGTCGTTGTCAGCCTTGCGGCTGACGTCTGCTTTCACGAAGACGGATTTAGCCCCCAGTTTTCTGATCTCGGAGGCAGTCGGCTCACCGCCTTCGCGCGGTGCTTCCACCACGTCCGAGACGATAACTGCTTTGGCGCCATGTTCGGCAGCCCGAATGGCGATCGCACGTCCAATGCCGCTCGATGCGCCGGTTACGATCACGACCTTGCCGTCGAGAATGTTATTGTTGCTCATTGTGGTGATCCTTAATGTTCCGGCACTTTGGGGGCCGAGGAGGGCAGGGCGTCGAGTTGCTGCAGAAGATAATAGAGGTTCGCGACACCCCAGTGTTCTACGATCTGGCTGTTGCGAATGCGCATGGCATCGACAGTTTCGAACTTGATCTGGCGGCCCGTTGGCGCGATCCCAAGGACGACGCCCCGGTGCGTGCCGTGATAGGTCTTGAAAGTCGTCACGATGTCGCCGTCGACCGCTTGCCAGTGAATTTCCGCGCGGAAGTCCGGGAAGGCTTCGCGCAGCGCGTGGTAAAGACGACGCGCTCCTTCCTTATCTGGCGTCCCCCCTGGCTGCGGTGTGTGGTCCAAAAAGTCGTCGGCGAAAAGCTCGTCAAAAAGTTCGAAGTTGCCGCCAGACTGCACTTCGAGTGTGTTGCGGCGGACGACTGCTTTCAATGCTTCAGCTTGGTCTGACATGGGATTTTCCTTTCAAGGTTCGGTGTCAGAGTTCAAACCCACCGATCGTCATGCCGCCGTCGACGGTCAGCATGTGTCCGGTGACATAGGAGGCGGCGTCGGAGGCAAGCCATATTGCCGCGGCCGCGATTTCCTCCGGCCTGCCTCCGCGTTTGGCGGGAATGGCGTTTTGAGCGAGTGCGGCAAAGGCGGGGTTCTGTTGGCTGTTTGCCACAACCATCGGCGTTTCAGTCCAGCCGGGCGCAATCGCGTTGACGCGGATGCCGTGCGCTGCGTTCTCCATTGCGACAACCCGGGTCAGCCCATGCACGCCGTGCTTTGAAGCAGCGTAGGCATTCATGCCTCCCGGTCCCGTCAAAGCGGCGACGGAAGCCGTGTTCACGATAGAGCCACCACCACTGCGCTTGATCAGCGGGATCTGGTACTTCATCCCGAGAAAGACACTCTGCAGATTGACGGCGATGACCCGCTGAAAGTCTTCCAATGGATAATCTTCAATCCGTTTTGCAGGGCCGGTTATCCCGGCATTGTTGAAGGCCGCGTCGAGCCGACCGGATGCGGCATCGATCTGTTCGATCCATCCGACGACCTGAAGCTCGCTCGCGACATCGAGCTCGGTTGTGAACGCCCGGCCATCGTCGGCGCGGATGAGCTCTGCCGTTTGGGTGAGACCCTCGGCATCGCGATCAGCCAGATGCACTGTCGCGCCGTCGCGAGCGAGCCCAAGTGCTATCGCCCGACCGATCCCAGAGCCTGCACCGGTGACCGCGACGACCTTGTTTGAGAAAAGCGAGGGCATGACTTCTCCTTGCCAGCCGATCGCAATCGGCTGGTCTGGTTGGAGCTGAATTTTAAGAGTGAGTTAGGCTGGTTTAGTTGCGGGCAGCGACAAGAGCAGCCGCAGTGCGGGCGACGATCTCACCCTGATGGAAGGCACCGGCGAGATCGATCTGCGAAGGCTGGCGCGACCCGTCGCCACCGGCAACTGTCGTTGCGCCATAAGGAGCGCCACCCACAATTTCTTCACTGCTCATCTGGCCCTGATGGCTATAGGGCAGGCCGACGATGATCATGCCAAAGTGCATGAGGTTGGTGATGATCGAGAAAAGGGTGGTTTCCTGGCCGCCGTGCTGGGTGCCGGTCGATGCGAACGCAGCGCCCACCTTGCCGTTGAGAGCACCCCGTGCCCACAGGCCACCGGCCTGGTCGAGGAAGGCCGCCATCTGCGACGACATCCGCCCGAAACGTGTGCCGGTACCGACGATGATCGCGTCATAATCCGCCAGTTCCGCGACTGTCGCAATCGGGGCGTTCTGGCTGATCTTGAAATGAGCCTTTTCGGCAATTTCGAGTGGGACAGTTTCCGGGACACGTTTGATCGTAACGTCGGCGCCGGCGCTTCTTGCGCCTTCTGCGATTGAGCCTGCCATTGTCTCAATGTGGCCGTATGACGAGTAGTATAGAACGAGAACCTTGGTCATTTTGCTTTGCTCCGTTGGAGTGGGTGAATTCGATGGAGGCAACATCTGATTTTTCATCATTCGATAAAAGCTGCATAATTTTGTCCATTACATTCGATTTTATCGAGCGATTCCGTTGTCGAAAATCAAGTTTGCCTTCCCTGTCGAGCGTTCAGTCTTTCAGCAAGTTGAGCGCGACCAGCGCCTGCCCGAAATGTTGAAGTGAACCGGAGGCTTTGAAACTGCCAAGGTCGGACGGCGCAAAGCCCAAACGAGCGATCAGATCTGCTACCTTCTTACTGGCCTCTGGAAAGTTTCCCGACAGAAAGAGAACGCGCTTTCCGCTCGCTTTCACCGGATCGGCAGCCAGGACAGCGGCCGGGAGGGTGTTGAACGCTTTCACGAGCTGAGCGCCAGGGAAGAGATCGGAGACGATTTCCGAAGACAGCCGGCCACCAAGTTCACGTGGTTTGAAAGCAGGAAAGTCGATAGCGTTCGTCGCGTCCACGATGGTGTGGCCATCCCAGACTGCTTTTTTGCCAGCAACTTCCGGTACCGCATCATAAGGCACGGCCAGAATTAGAACGTCGGATTGAAGAGCCTGATCTAGTTCGACGGCCTTCACCGTGCTGCCGAACTTGTCGGTGACAGGCTGACGCGAGCCTGGACCGCGTGTGTTGGCGATAACGGCGTCAACGCCTGCAGCATGGAAGCGTTCAGCAAGTGCAGAGCCGATCGCACCAGAACCGATGATTGCATAGGTAGTCATTGTATTTCTCCTTGATTAGATGGGGTTTCAGTTGAAGTTGTCGGGTAGGGGAATAAATTCGTCGTCGCCCGGTACGCCGGGGAATTGTCGTTCGCGCCACAGATTGGCCGCATGGCGAATGCGCTCATGGTCCGTGGCCACGAAATTCCAGCGGATGAACCGCTTTTCAGGAAGCGGCTCGCCTCCGAAGGCAAGAAACCGGGCTGGCTGGTTTGCCTTTGCAACGATCTCCGCGCCCGGCTTGAACACGATAAGACGATCCGGCCCGTAGGTACCGTCTTGCCCGATGATCTCGATCGCACCGCTGACGACGAAGATCGCTCGCTCGATATGCTCCCCGTCGATCCTGTAGCGCGATCCAGCCTCAAGCTGAATCTCTGCAGAGAAGAGGTCAGAGAAGGTACTGGCAGGTGATCGACGTCCGTGCAACGTGCCGGCGAGAAGCTTCATATTGATGCCCTCACCATGGGTTGTTGGTAGTTCATGTGCGCCGATGTGCTGAAAAAGCGGTGCAGTCTCTTCCGATTGCTTGGGAAGAGCGATCCAGCTCTGCAGGCCCGTGAGTTTGCCCCCATCCTTGCGGATATGTTCCGGGGTCCGCTCGGAGTGAACAATGCCGGAACCGGCGACCATCAGATTGACTTCGCCGGGGCTGATCGACTGCACATAGCTCTCGCTGTCACGATGCAGCAACTCACCGTCGAGAAGGTAGGTCAGTGTTGAAAGACCGATATGTGGGTGCGGGCGGGTATCAATCCCCTCGCCAGCGCCGAACCGCACCGGCCCGAAACTGTCGAGGAATATGAAGGGCCCGACCATCTGGCGCATGGCCGCAGGCAGCGCCCGGCGAACGGAGAAGCCTCCGAGGTCACGGGTCGATGGCAGGATAACCTGCTCGATGTCAGCGTTAGACAAATAGGACATTGTCAGCTCCGGCGGTTGAATTCGATGGATTGAAGGTAGGCCCCCTAGACGTTTCGGAAAACTCAGATAATTTCGGCGAAAACGTTCGAGGAATTAGAAATGTCAGACCCCGGCCAACCAACGCTGGATCAGCTTAAAGTCTTCATTACCGTTGTAGAGACGGGCAGCTTCGCCGCAGCTTCCAGGAAGCTCAACCGCGCCACGTCTGTGATCAGCTACACGATTGCCAATCTCGAAACGCAATTGGGTGTCACGCTCTTCGACCGGCTCTCAACGAAGAAGCCGCAGCTGACACTGGAGGGGCGGACGGTCCTCGCCGAAGCTAAGAGCGTTGCCCACGGCATCGATAATCTTCGAGCCAAGGTGAAGAGTATGCTTCGCGGCGTAGAGCCGGAGGTGCACCTCGCACTGGACGTCATGCTACCTGCCGCCCGAGTCATGGACGCCTTGAAAGCCTTTCGAAAAGAGTTTCCGAGCGTATCACTTCGTCTTTATGTCGAAGCTTTGGGTGCGGTCACGCAGATTGTTCTCAACCGTACAGCAGCGATCGGCATCAGTGGCCCGCTCGATGTCGAGATCGCGGGCCTCGAGCGCATCGGTGTAGGTTTTGTCAAACTCATCCCGGTCGCTTCACCGGATCATCCGTTAGCTGGCGGATCTCACCCTCCGGGCGCGGCGCGAGGACATATCCAATTGGTCCTGACCGACAGATCGCCTCTCACTCAGGGCCACGAGTTCGCTGTTGTCGGGAACCATACCTGGCGCCTCGCGGACCTTGGCGCCAAGCATATGCTGCTCAAGGAAGGCATTGGCTGGGGCAACATGCCTGAACCAATGGTGAGAGATGATATAGAGACAGGGCGCTTGGTGCACCTTGATCTTCCTGACTGCAAGGGCGGTCCTTACCGCCTTCAGGCTGTTTACCGAACGGACACACCTCCAGGACCGGCCGCCCGCTTTCTGATCGACCATTTCCAGAGCCAAGATATTGATGATCCGATAGCGGCTGGTTAGACTTTGGGAAAAGACGCGACCGAACAGTTTTGGCGTGTCGATGCAATTACAGATTACCGCCCGCATCGCCCGGGGACGCAATGTTGCCGTCAACGAGATGGCGTTTCCGCTTGGCTGTCGTAGGTCAACTCGCGACCGCGAGATAAAGCGCAATACTTTTCATCGTCGCGACCCGCCGGACTGCCACAGTGAGGGCGGCGCTCAGCGCGCAGCGCGAATTCCCATGTTTTCAGGCGCTTAGCTGATCTGTCTCAAGGGCGAAGGTTCGCATCCCTTCAAGAGCTCAATTGCCGTCTCGATTTCAGGCTTAGTCGCATTAGATCGACCTCTCCGTACCCAATGAGGATTGAGCGGTAGTATCGTCGCTTTGAACATGCACGCAACGAGGCTCGCATGATCGCGTGCTATTGTTAGGTTGCGTGCGATAAATTCGATACTTTCGCTCAATTGTGGGTGGACGTTGAACCCGAGAAAAGGCGCTTGAGCTTACGAGAACGGCTCGTAAAGAAAATCAGTTTTTTTCGCGTTCCGTGGTCCATCGGGAGGGGTTCACACCATTCTCATGTAGATCAGCACAAACAGCTAGCCTATCCACGCTTGTGCTACACCCCTAACGATTTGACGCGAGGCGTCGACATGCTAACGAAAGGTGGAAGCGACTTAAACTTCGTCGACGGACAGTGTCAGCTATGGCGGAGCCGTAATCAGACTATTTTCGGCATTTTTTGTCTGCAACAGGTGAGCTACCGCTCGGTGGCTTTTGCAAACCCGCGGTTTAGCTTTGCAAAGTCGACGGCGCGGTTGTTGATGATGGCTTCCATCGAGAAAAATCCTGTGACAGTCATGAGGTCGAAGTTTGTCACAAGCTTCTGATAAAAGGCATCGTAACCGGACATCCCTTTGGTTACGACCTTGATCAGATAGTCCCAGTCACCACCAATACGATAAAAATCCACCACTTCAGGCAGACGCTCCACATGGCCGCGGAAGTCTTCCATCCATTCCTTTGAATGGTGTCGCGTTCGGATCATCACGAACACTGTCAAGTCGATGCCGAGAGCAGAGAGATCGATGGTGGTATGAGCGCTGCCAATCATACCGATGGACGTGAGCCGCTGCAGCCGTCGCCAGCAGGCATTCTGCGAAAGCCCAATCTTCTCGGCGAGTTCACGCTGCGGGATATGTGCATTGCTTTGCAGCTGCGTCAGGATTCTAAGATCAAAATCATCGATTTTTTCTGCTTTACCGATCATACAACCACAAAAACCTCGAAATTGATAAAAAACAAGTGAGGTTTTCGACGTTCTACCAGATTAGATTCGTCGTCAATATCTGCATTCGGAGAAAGACCGTGAAACTTGCCGCCCCACTTGTATCGCCGATAGAGACAAGCCCGCTTTCCCGCTTCCGTCACGATCTTCTGCAGCATAATGACCTGCTCGCCCACATGCGCGGTGATCTGGTCGGCGCGTCCACCAAGATCGACGGGCAATACGGCATAAAAGATCTCGTCTATGCAGATTATGTCGCTTCCGGCCGGGCCTTGTTTTCAATAGAGCGCTTCATTCTGGAAGAGGTCCTGCCCTATTACGCCAACAGCCACACCGAGGCCTCCTATTGCGGTGGCTTCATGACCCGTTTGCGGCGTGAAGCAAGGGCACTGATCGCGGGCTTTTGCGGGGCAAACGAGGCCCATGCCGTGATCTTCACCGGATCCGGCGCCACTTCCGGCATCAACCGCCTGGTCAAACTGTTTGGCGTCACCGACGCAATCGCGTCAGGCCAACCCGTGCGCGTCATCCTCGGTCCGTACGAACACCATTCGAACATCCTGCCCTGGCGCGAAAGCCAGGCGGAAATCATCGAGATACCGGAAGGCCCGACAGGTGGACCTGACCTGGAGAAGCTTGAACAGGCCTTGCGCGAAGGTGCTCCAGCGCTGACGATCTGCAGTCTTTCGGCCGCTTCGAATATTACCGGCATCGTCAGCGACGTCGCAAAGATTACCGAGCGTGTGAACAACGCAGGCGCAAAGATGATTTGGGACTATGCCGGCGCAGGACCATATTTGCCGATCTCCATGCAGCCCGAGCCCGGGGTCGAGATCGATGCGATCGTAACCTCCCCTCACAAGTTCATCGGTGGGCCGAGTGCATCCGGGATACTGGTTCTCCGCCGCGATGCGCTGGCAACGGAAAAGCCCTCCTGGCCAGGCGGTGGCACGGTCAGGTTCGTCTCGCCCACAACCCATGACTACAGCAGCAGTATCGAGGCACGCGAAGAGGCCGGTACGCCGAATGTAGTCGGCGACATCCGTGCCGCGCTTGCCTTTATCGCCAAGGATGCGATCGGCGGAGCGGAGATGGAAAGGCGGAACACGTTGCTTACCAAGCGCGCTTTTGCCGCCTGGAAGGATGTTCCCAATCTGGAGCTCCTTGGCCTTTCGGAGCCGCAACGATTGCCGATATTCTCGTTTCGGGTGAAGGATGGCAAGGGTGGATACATCCACCAGCAGCTTGTGACACGCATGCTCAGCGACCATTTCGGCATCCAGGCACGCGGCGGCTGCGCCTGCGCCGGGCCTTATGTCCACCGTCTGCTTGGTATCGATGATGGACAGTCGGAAGAAATGCGGCAGGCCATTCTCGCTGGTAACGAAATCAGGAAGCCCGGTTTCACCCGCCTGAATTTCAGTGTCCTTCTCTCGGACGCAAAGGTCGAATTCATCCTTTCGTCCGTCGCCCAACTGGCGAGCGATGCGAGCAAGTTTGAGAATGACTACGATTTTGATTCGACCCGGGCGATCTTCTTTCCCTGTTCCGCCAAAAAGGTCGCCTGACCAATGCAGCGGCCCGAAGTCTCGGCATTTTATGACGCCCGCACCGGCTCGGTACAATATGTCGTATCCGATCCGAAAACGAAGAAATGCGCCATCATCGATCCCGTTCTGGATTTCGACGAGAAGTCCGGATCAACCGCGACGACGAATGCCGACGCAATTCTCGCCCACATTGCCGACAACGGGCTGGCGGTCGAATGGATTCTCGATACGCATCCCCACGCCGATCACTTCTCGGCTGCACAATATCTGAAATCGCGTACCGGCGCACCGACTGCGATCGGCGAGAAGGTCAGAGGCGTCCAGGCAATCTGGAAAGATCTCTATAACTGGCCTGATCTTGCCTGTGACGGCAGCCAGTGGGATCGCCTTTTCGCAGACGGAGAGATATTCCGGATCGGAGAACTCGAAGCCCGCGTGATGCATTCTCCGGGCCATACGCTTGCCTCCATCACCTATGTGATTGGTGACGCGGCCTTCATTCACGACACATTGTTCATGCCCGACAGTGGCTCCGCGCGTGCCGATTTCCCGGGAGGCAGTGCAAACGCTCTCTGGAATTCCATTCAGGCGATCCTTGCTCTTCCGGACGATACGAGACTGTTTACAGGCCACGACTATCGAGCGAACGGCCGGGCGGCATGCTGGGAGTCCAGCGTCGCCGAACAGAAAAACACGAATCCACACGTCAGCGGCAGGTCCGTTGAGGCTTTCATCAACCTGCGCGAAAGCCGCGACCGGACCTTGCCGATGCCGAGATTAATTCTGCACGCGCTACAGATAAATATCTGCGGGGGACACCTGCCGAAGGAGGAGACGAACGGCAGGCGCTATCTCAAGATCCCGCTTGATGCGCTACCAGGCTCGATCTGGTAACCCGGCGTGAGTAATCTCGTCCCGCAAGCGGTTCTCGCCATAGGTTCCGGTTCGCTGATCGGTTTCGTGCTTGGGCTTATCGGCGGCGGCGGATCCATACTCGCAACGCCGCTTCTTCTCTATGTCGTCGGAATAAAGGATGTCCACACGGCGATCGGGACTGGTGCGATTGCAGTCTCCGTGAACGCCTATCTCAACCTCGTCAGCCACGCCGCTCGCGGCCATGTCTGGTGGCGTTGCGCCCTCATCTTCACGATTGCCGGTACGCTTGGCGCTTATTTCGGCTCCAGCCTCGGCAAACTGGCGGATGGACGCAGCCTTCTGTTTACGTTCGGCCTGCTGATGATGTTCGTCAGTTTCGTGATGCGGCCATCGAATGCGCAGGCCGATACGACACCGCGATCGTTGACATCTGCGGATTACCGCAAGACGACGGTCGTCGCACTTCTCACCGGCCTTTGCTCCGGTTTTTTCGGAATAGGCGGCGGCTTTCTGATCGTGCCGGGTCTTTATTTTGCGACACGCATGCCGCTGATCAATGCTGTCGGATCATCCTTGCTCGCCGTCGGCACATTTGGGCTGACTACCGCGGTCAATTACGCTCTGTCGGGCCTGGTCGATTGGCATGTCGCGGGCAATTTCATTGCCGGCGGCATCGGCGGTGGAGTTATCGGCACGCTTCTCGCCACACGGTTATCGAAAAGCAGAACGGCGCTCGTTCAGATTTTTCGCTGGGTGATCCTCACCGTTGGCCTCTACATTCTGTGGCGCAGCCTGGATTGAGCGCTCACGCCAAGACGGGTTGCCTCAAAAGCGAGACACAGAGAAGTTCGCAACATCGGTGGAAGGCGTACGCCCCGCAATGAGGTCTGCAACGATGCGACCGCTTATCGGGCCGGTTGCCAAGCCGATGTGACCGTGACCGAATGCATAGAAAATATCCTGCGAACGGCTCGAATGCCCGATGACAGGCAAGCCATCCGGGGTTGACGGGCGATTCCCCATCCAGCGATCGATCTGGCTCTCGTCAAACGGTGCAGACAGCGCGGGATAGGTTCGCTTGGCATGTCGAAGCAATATGTCCGCGCGTGCCCAATCCGGCTCTTCGCTCGTGCTTGCGAGCTCGACCTGTCCGGCGACACGCAAACCTGCAAGCGTGGGATTGTTCCCCATCTTGCCGTCCCCCGGCATGATCGGCATTGCACCGATTGCGATATCGTGGGGTATCACGACATGGTAGCCGCGTTCGCTTTCGAGTGGCACGTCATCTCCGGCCTCTGCCGCAAGCACCTTGGAATGGATACCGGCGGAGATCAAGACGCTGTCACAGGCAATGAAACCGGTCTCGGTCAGGACACCAGTTAGACGACCGCTCTCAATTTTGAAGCCCGTCGCCTTCACAGTCTGACGCTTGGCACCGAGCTTTACCGCATGAGCGACGATGGCTCCAACATATCCCCCCGGGTCGACGCAATGGCCGCCGTCTTGCACCAGAACAGCGAATGAATAGCGCTCAGCGATACCGGGTTCCAATTCATGCAGCTCGGCCGCGGAAAGCTCCCGATAGACGACACCGTTTTCGCGACGCAGCCGCCAGGCAAGTGCCTCGGCCTCAAAGGCACCACGGTCAGGATAGGCATAAATAAGTCCCTTGCGCACGATCAGGTCGGGGCGACCGATTTCAGCGGCGAGGGCCATGTGTCTGTCGGGCGCATCGTGCAGCAGGGAGGACAAGATCGATGCAGTCCGCTCGACCTTTTTGACGGAAGCGCCGGCGCTTACGAAACGCAAGAGCCAGGGCATCAGGCGCAAGATGTGCCGCCACCGGATAGCCAGCGGCCCGGCCGGGTCCGCGATCATGCCGGGCACCTTCTTCCACAATCCCGGCATCGACATCGGGATGATCGATGCGGGGCTCAACCAGCCGCTGTTTCCGTAGCTCGCGGCCTGCCGTCCACCCGGTTCGCCTGGTTCGACAATGGTGACGTTATGCCCATCCTTGAGAAGTTCGATTGCGGTTGAGGCACCGACGATGCCGGCGCCGATGACCACGACATGGCTGCTCATTCCTGAAATGCCTCCTGTCGGACCGCCGTGAACTTCGGCAGGATCATCAGGATGAGCACGACAGCGGCGGCCACCAGCAGAATAGCAGAGATCGGCCGGTCGACGAAGATCGTGAAGCTGCCGCGCGAGAGAAACATCGCTCGGCGAAAATTCTCTTCCAGCATCGGCCCGAGGATCAGGCCCATCACCAGAGGTGCGGCATCACAGTCCAGCTTGGTGAACACGTAGCCCAGTACGCCGAAGATACCGAGCAGCCAGAGGTCGAATACCGAGTTGCCGAGCGAGAATACGCCTATGGTGCAAAAAACGATGATCGCCGGATAGAGATAGTTGAACGGCAAGGTCAGCAGCTTGGTCCAGATGCCGATCAGCGGCAAGTTCAGGACGAGAAGCATGAGATTGCCCACCCACATCGACACGATCACACCCCAGAAGATTTGCGGGTGGTCATTGATCAAGGTCGGACCCGGCGCGATCCCCTGCATGATCAGCGCACCGAACATGAGCGCCATGACCGCGTTGGCAGGAAGGCCAAGGGTAAGCAGCGGCACGAACGAAGTCTGTGCGCCAGCATTGTTCGCGCTCTCCGGCGCAGCCACACCTTCGATTGCGCCCTCACCGAAACCTTCCGGCGGTTTTGCCACCCGCTTTTCGATGGCGTAGGCCGCAAATGCCGCCAGCAACGCGCCGCTTCCGGGAAGCAGGCCGAGAACCGAACCGATGCCGGTGCCTCGCAAGATCGGGGCGCACATGCGGCGCCAATCCTCGCGGCTCGGCAACATCGAGAAGAAGGGCGCCTTGATCGCCGTGCGGCTGCCGGTGTGTTCAAGATCGCGAACGAGCTCTCCCAGGCCGAACAGGCCCATGGCGACGATCACGAAGTTGACGCCACTCGACAGTTCATCATAACCGAGCATGAAGCGCGGTGCCGCGGTTTGAACATCCTGGCCGATCAGTCCGATCAGGATACCGAGAAAGACCATGGCAAGCGCCTTGGGCAACGATCCCCGTGCCAACACGATCGAAGCGATCAGGCCGAGGATCATCAGTGAGAAATATTCCGCAGGCCCGAACAGAAGGCCGAACTCGGCAAGCGTGGGAGCAAACAGCGCAAGCAGCAGCGTTGCCACCGTGCCGGCAAAAAAAGATCCGATCGCGGCGGTCGCGAGTGCTATACCGGCACGGCCCTTACGGGCCATCTTGTATCCGTCAATCGCTGTAACAACGGATGAGGCTTCACCGGGCAGATTGAGCAGGATCGCGGTGGTGGAGCCACCATATTGCGCACCGTAATATATGCCGGCAAGCATGATCAGCGCGGTGACCGGCTCCAGACCGATCGTGAACGGCAGGAGAATGGACATTGTTGCTGCCGGTCCAAGACCAGGCAGAACACCGACAAGTGTGCCGAGAAGCGTACCGATCAGGCACCAGAACAGGTTGGTGGGGAGGATGGCCTGATCCAGGCCGAGAAGCAGGGCATTGATTGTATCCATGATCAATCCTCAGAAGCCGAACCAGGGGCCGATGATGGCGACAGGCATGCCAAGTCCGGTCACGAATGCCAAACTGCAGAGGCCACCGAGCAAGATCCCGTAAATCGCCATTCTTATCGGACGATACGGCCGCGACGCAAAGGCTGCGGTCAGGCTGCAGAGCGCAACCGCAACCAGCAATCCGGCACCGCGTACCGTGAGACCGAAGACGACGATCGAGAGGATGATAACGGCGAGCTTGCCAGGAAAAAATCGTACGGCTTCGTGGCGTGCCGTCGAACGAATTCCCTGGATCAGGACAAGCACGCCCATGGCGATAAGACCCACCGCCACCAAAGCCGGAAAGCCGGCTGGGCCTATCTTGCGCAATGTCCCGAATGACAGCTCGAAACTACCGATCAGGAATGCCAGTCCTATGGCGGTAAAGAGAGCTCCTGCGAGCACCTCCGGATTAAGGCGTTGAGACATCGTTCACCCCAAAGTTTCGGCTGGTGTTTCTGGATCGGGCATGCGCGGGTCGTCTACCAGAGAGGCCGATTGATAGATCCGGACCTGCTTCGCATTGCCCTCGAATTTTCTGATTTCCACGAGACAGGCATTCGGGCTGGGGCCTTGTGCAAGTCGTGACGTGCCATGATCGGGCGTCAACACGTTCGGATTGCCATTGAGTTCCAGAGACCCTTGCACTTCGGGATCGGACGGATCGAACCAGGCACCGGTTGCAAGCTGAACCACGCCGGGCATCAACGCATCGGTTATCGTCGCAATCGCAAGGCACGAGCCACGCTTGCTTGCGACTTCGACCAGGTCACCTTCGGCAAGCCCTCTCTTCGCGGCATCATCCGGGTTCAGACGCACAGGCTGGCGGCCACGCGATTTCGTGCGGCGCGACGGTGCAGCATGATCCCACTGGCTATGAAGCTTGTCATGAGGCTGGCAGGAAAGAAGGTGAAGGGGATAGGATTGAGCAACAGATGCGCCAAGCCATTCACACGGAGCAAGCCATGTGGGATGGCCGGGGCAATCGTCGTAACCAAAGCCGGCAATGACCTCGGAAGCGAGTTCAATACGGCCGGATGGTGTATTCAAGGGTTTCAGCACGGGATCTGCACGGAACGCGGCCAGGAACGGCTCGTCCTTTTGCGCCGGTGCCACTTCGACAAGGCCGCATTGGCGAAACTCATCCATTCCGGGCAGTTCGATATTGCGTTCGGCGGCGTCCCGGCGCGCATCCTCGTAAAGCCGCTCCAGCCATTGCGTCTCGGTAAGTCCTTCCGTGAAATCGGCCTCTATCCCCAGACGGCCTGCAATACGCCGCAGGATTTCGTGGTCGGTTGATACACCGATCGGCGCTTCGGCAATACCGGCCGAATAGGCAATGAACGCGTCACGGCCGCTCGCAACCACATCATCGCGCTCGAAGAAGGTCGCGGCGGGAAGCACGATATCGGCGTGCCGGGCATGGGCGTTCCACCAATGCTCATGGGCTATGATGGTGTCGGGCTTCTGCCAGGCTTCGACAAGACGGTTGAGATCCTGGTGATGGTGGAACGGGTTGCCGCCGGCCCAATAGACAAGCTTGATATCCGGATAGATGCGTTTTTGACCGTTGTGGTCGTATTCCGCACCCGGCTGCAGAAGCATGTCCGCGATGCGGGCAACCGGTATATAATCGGCGATGGGGTTACGTCCCTGGGGCAGAGACGGCCAGCGCACAGGCACGGTTGGCTGACCGATGCTGGCAACAGACGCATAACCGAAGCCAAATCCGCGACCGGGCAGACCAATGCCGCCGAGCAGTGCGGCGAGCGCGATAGCCGCCCAATAGGGCTGCTCGCCATGATCGGCGCGCTGCAGCGACCATGCCATCATGATGAATGTCTTGTGCGAGGCCATCTGCCGCGCCAGATCCGTAATAACCTGCGCGTCGATACCGGTGATCGCGGAGGCCCAAATGGCGGTTTTGGCAATGCCGTCCGCCTCGCCCATGACATAGGCCCGGAATGTCTCGAAACCCGCCGTGTAACCGGCAATGAAAGCCTCGTCGTACAATCCATCGGCAATCAGCGTATGGGACAAAGCAAGGATCAGCGCGGTATCGGTGCAGGGCCGCAGCGGCAGCCACTCGGCGCCAATATCGCCCTCCACGTCATCGCGCACCGGCGAGATATTGATGATCCGAGCGCTGGACTGGTGGCAGGCCTTGAGTGCATCTCGTGCCGTATGGCGCGATGCGCCACCGGCATTGACCTGTGCGTTGCGCAGGGGCGTTCCCCCGAACATCACGATCAGTTCGGCATGGCCGGCAATCTGGCTCCAGGGCGTGTGACCTGTAATCATGCCGCTGGTCGTGCCGATCACATGCGGAAGAATGACTTCGCCTGCGGCATAGCTATAGGTCTGGACGGAACGCACGGATCCGCCGGCCATGTTGAAGAAACGCTTCAGCTGGCTTTGCGCATGATGAAAACGACCGGCACTCGACCAGCCGTAGGAGCCAGAGAAAATAGCCCCGCTGCCATGGGTCGTTTTCACACGGGTGATTTCCGAAGCGACGAGATCAAGCGCTTCGTCCCAGGACACTTCGACGAACGGTTCTGCACCGCGCCGGCCGGAACCGGGGCCATTCTCCAGAAAAGACCTTCGGACAGCAGGCTTCAGAATGCGTGCGGGCGCAAGCCGATCTGCAATGAACTCGGATCCAAATGCGACGGGATCCGGATCCGACCGAAAAGGCTCAAGCCGATCGGGCCTGTCGCCGTGCTCATAAAAACCCCAATGAGTGCCGACAAGCCTGGGCTGAGAAAAAGGCTCCGCGCCATCCAGATTATGTCTGATGTCAGTCGGAGCCTTGTCCATGTCACTCAACCTTGATGCCGGCCGAATCGACGATCGTCTTGTAACGGGCGGTCTCGTCGGTCATGAAGGTCTTCAGCTCGGGGCCGGTCTTGTACATCGGTTCGAAGCCGAAAACGGTCAGCTTTTCCTTGAACTTGTCCGAGGTGACGACCTTGGAGATAGCGCCGTCCAGATAGGACGCTGCAGCAGGATCGAGACCCTTGGGAGCCCAGACACCGTACCAGGACAGCATTTCGAGCGGCTTCATTCCGCTTTCCTCGACCGTCGGAACGTCCGGTGCAAGCGGCGAACGTTTCAGGCTGGTCACCGCAAGCGCCTTGAGGCGGCCGGCCTTGACGTGCGGGAGCGAAGACAACATCGGATCGGCCATCAACTGGATCTGGCCGCCGATGAGATCGGTCAATGCCGGACCTGCACCCTTATAGGTAACGACGTCGATATCGACACCAGCCTCAGCTTTCAGCGCTTCGACGGCAAGGTGACCGGCAGAGCCGTAGCCGGAGGTAGCAAAGTTGAAACCTTCAGGATCAGCCTTCACTTCAGCGAAGAAGTCCTTGAGATTATTGGCCTTGATCGCCGGATTGGTCAGCACCAAAAGCGGGCCGGCAGCGATCCCGGCAATATGCGTGAAGTCGTTCATGACGTCGAACGGCACGTTCTTGTTGATCAGCGGCGTGACGACATGGATGGAGGCGTTGAGCAACAGCGTGTAGCCATCGGGATCAGCCTTCACGACATCAGAGGAACCAACGATGCCGCCGGCGCCGCCGGCGCGGTTATCCACCACGAATGTCTTGCCGGTGGTTTCGGAAAGCTCCGCGGCAAGCAGGCGCGCCACGCCATCCACGGTGCCACCCGGCGGATACGGCACGACGATGCTGACCGCACGCGACGGAAAGTCCGCGGCGGCGGCAAGCCCGCCAGAAAGAGCCGCGATCGATGCGGCGAGCAAGATTGATCCGGCACTTTTCATGGCTGCATGGTTCCTTCTGTTCCAGGACATAGCTACACGTTCGCTGCACGTCTGTGCATCGGCGATTTATGCATGGCGCCCAAAAGCGCCCCTCATTCAAGATATGCCGGATCCTTTAAAAGGTTCCGGGGTATTGGCCGCCATCGATCAACAGGTTCTGCGCAGTGACAAAACCCGCCTTTGACGAACATAGAAAGGCGATATAGGCGCCGATTTCATCCGGCTCGCCATAACGTCCGGCCGGATTTTGGGCTGCACGTTCGCGCCAGATGTCTTCAAACGGGCGACCGCTCTGCTTCGCCAGCACGGCGACATGATCACGCTGGCCGTCAGAAGCGATGATCCCCGGCAGCACGTTATTGATGGTAACGTTACGGCTGATCGTCTGGCGTGCCAGGCCGGCCACGAAGCCGACCAGTCCCGAGCGTGCCGCATTCGACATGCCGAGTTCCACCTGAGCGATCTTGACGCTGCGCGAGACGATATTGACCACGCGTCCAAAACCGCGATCCATCATGCCATCCACGGTCAGCCGCATCATCTCGATCGGCGTCAGCATCATGCGGTCGATGCCGCGCAGCCAGTCCTCGCGGCCCCAGTTGCGAAAATCACCCGGCAGTTCGCCATCGGCATTGTTGACGAGGATATCAGGCTCGGGGCAAGCAGCCAGAGCTGCCTGCCGACCTTCCGATGTCGTGATATCGCCGGCAACCGCCGTCACCTTGGCGCCGGTCAGCGCGCGGATTTCGGCTGCCGTTTTCTCGAGAGTCTCCGGCGTGCGGGCGAGAATGGTCAGCTCGACATTTTCATGCGCAAGGGCAAGCGCTGCTGCCCTGCCCATGCCGCGGCTGGCACCAGTGACCAGAGCCCTTTTTCCGGTAATCCCGAGATCCATCTCTCAAGCTCCTCAGGCTGCGAGTGCTGCCGGATTGATCTTCCAGCCATAGACCTTGTCGAGCCCGAGTTCCTGCACAATGCGAACCCCACGGGCAAGCGCTTCGCCTTCGAGACCGGTCAGGGGACGACGCAGCTCGCCGGCCGGCAGGCCGACAGCCTTCATCAGCGACTTCACGGCAACCGGATTGATGGCCGAGTAGTTGAAGTGGAGGAGCGGCAGGAGACGCAGATAGGCATCCTTGAAACCTTCGGCTTCGGCATAGCTCGTCCAGGGACGCGACATGACGGCGACTTCAGCAGGCGCAATATTGCCGCTCATGTTTGCCGTGCCATGACCACCGAGACTCATCGTCGGGACAACGAGGCCGAGGTTCGGGCTATCGCAGCACATGACGGATACGTCCGGACGCGCAGCCAGCACCTGTGCCACCTGGCCAACGCGCGCGGTGGATTCCTTGTGAATCACGTAGTTCGGATGCTTGAAGATGCGCAGCAGGTGATCCCAATGCAGGTCGCTCTTGACGCGCGGCGGGTTGTTATAGAGGCCGAGCGGCAGATCGGTGGCATCCGCAATTTCAAGGAAGTAACGCTCGATATCGGCTTCAGGCGCGCAGATATATGCCGGAGCTGCGAGGATCGCACCATCGGCACCGTTGTCCTTGGCAAACTTCACGTTGTCGATGGTCACATCGGTGTTGTTGCCGGTGCAGCCGAAGAAAATCGGCATCTTTTCCGACTTCATTTTGGCGGTTTCGACAATGATCTTACGCTTTTCGTCCTGCGACAGCATCGACACTTCGCCGGTCGAGCCCATGATCAGGACTGCTGCGGTGCCATTCGCTTCGTGAAACTGCAGAAGCTCGCGGAAAGCGCCGATATCCACGCCGCCGGAGCGGTCGAACGGCGTGATGAGAGCGACGAAAGAACCGGTAATCTTCCTGGCTGCTGCGGACATTTTGACTGCTCCGTTAGAATATAAACAATGTTTCAAACATAGTTTCAATTGGGGCGACGTCAACGACTTTGAATAATCACTTTGCTGGATTGAGAGGCAAAGTTTGCCCACAATTCGGGCATTGGTGGAAGAATATGCCTTCCAGCCCATGCCGGCCTAAAACGACCATGCGTCGACGGCTAAACGACCGGCGGCGCCTGAAAGCCAGCACAGATATATGCAGTCAGCTGAGAGATAATCTGCTCATCGTCATCCGTGTCGCAAAGCCCGCCGGAAAGCTGCTTCAATCTGAATGATGCGTGGTCCGAGTCGATCAGAACCTGCATGATGGCACCGATGGAAAAATTGTAGCGCCAGAAGATGTCGGCTCTCGTCAGCGAGGGTACCGCTCGGCTAAAGGCATCGATGAAGCGGAACACGGCTGGATCTACACGCCGAACGAAGAAACGCGTCGTCATTTCTCGAGGACGAGACCGGATCTGCAGGATCAACCGGGTCAACGGACGCGCACCATCGGCATCACGGCTGAACTCGACCATGGGGCGCACCAGCGCTTCGGCAACCTTGGCAAGCGACGGGTATGCCGGAGCCGCTGAAGCCTCACAAGCGTCGAGGGCTACGATACGAGCACTCGTGTAAGGTTCCATCATGATGTTCAGAACTTCGCTGATCAGTTCGTCTTTGGACCCAAAATAGTAACTTATCGCCGCAACATTTACCTCGGCGCGCAAGGTGATTTCTCGCACAGTCGCAAGATCGAGCCCCTGCTCGATGAAGACATCGCGTGCCGATGCAATAATCCGCTCACGCGGTTCCATCATTGCCTGCCTAGCTGCAGTCGACCCAGACGCCTTCCGTACCATCGTCATCATCCCCTCGAACAGCAGGGCACCCAGAAACGGAACGACCTGAAGCAAACCAGGCATATAGCACGGGGCGCGCGCACGTTGCCACCCTGAGACAATCACAAGGCTTCCTTAAATCCGAGCTAAACAGCCCCTAGATTTGTGGGCGCCTTCTTTCATTTTGAGGCAGGAAGAGCATTATGAGCACATCGAATTTCTGCCAAGAATTTAAGCGAGACGCTGTGCCTCAGATCGCGGAGCGCGGCTATCAGGTCGCGGAGGTTTCGCTGCGTCTCGGCGTCAGCCAGCACTCTTCTCTGCGAGTGAAAGAAGTGCTCGTATCCTGGAAAAGTTAGATGATGGACTGAGTGGCCAATGCTCGTCGACCGCTCAGCGATTCAAGTTGATGGTTGCGACGGACGCCGCACCTGTTTCGTCTCACGTTGCTGAAGGCGACGCTTTGCCGAGCTTCACAGACGGCTCGCGGCTCCAGACACGCAGCTTGCCGAGTTCTGCCACGAACGCGGATGGTCCTTCTTGCCCGGGCAGTGCAAGGATACCTTCGTCCAAGGCATCCGCAACACCGGCTTTGGCCAGAAGCGGCAATGCCGATGGGTCGTAGCCGATGAACTTGCAATGCTGGAAGGCGTCGGCGACGAAGTCGCGTGCTGCAGCCTCGTTGACGATATCTTCGATTGCGGCTGCGGATGTTAACAAAGCAACCGCATCAAACAGCACTGATGGGCCGCCGTCGATCATATGTTGTGCTTCGACCAGCATACCATCGGACGCTGTCACGCCACCGACCTTCGACGCGATCAGCTCGACGACACCTTTTTCCGCGGTGATGGCATCGGTCAGACCCTCCAGAAGCTTTGCGTCAACACCGTCGGTAACCAGGATTCCAAGTTTGCGGCCTTCGAAGCGCTCGGGTCCGCGCTCAACAATGCTAAGTGCAGGCGAGGGGTCGAGGTCCTGACGGGTCGGCATGGCCGCATCAGCAGGCTTAGGAATGGTCTTGAAGCCGAGCTTCTGGGCAACCGTTGTCGCCAACGTTTCATCGATGTTGAGCAAATGCGCGACCATACGTTCGCGGATGACAAGCGCTTCGACCTTACTAAGTTCGAAGGTAAGGGCGGACGCGATATGGCGCTGCTCGGGACCTGTCTGGCTGATGTAGAACTGGCGCGCCTGGCTATAGTGGTCGGCAAAGCTTTCTGGCCGTAACCGTGCCTTTGTCCCCTGTTCCTCAGACGCGAAATGTCGGTAACCGCGCGTTGGCGATTCCCGTGGTCCCTCGCCGTGCGAGTTTGGCTGGTAGTTGGTGCGTCCAACCGGATTGCGCATCGCCATATGACCATCCTGCTGGAAATTATGCATGGGACACTTCGGTGCGTTGATCGGCAGATGGGTGAAATTCGGTCCGCCCAGCCGTTTCAGCTGCGTGTCGAGATAGGAGAAGTTACGGCCTTGCAGCAGCGGATCGTTGGAAAAGTCGATCCCTGGCGGCACGTTCTGGGTCATAAACGCGACCTGCTCGGTCTCCGCAAAGAAGTTGTCGGGCATCCGGTCAAGCACCAGCCGCCCGATTGGCACCGGCTTCAAGATTTCTTCCGGAATGATCTTTGTGGGGTCGAGGACATCGAAGTCGAAGCTGTCGGCAAATACCTCGTCGAAGAGCTGGACCTGCAGTTCCCACTCGGGGAAATTCCCTGACTGGATAGCGTTCCAAAGATCGCGGCGATGGAAATCCGGATCGGCGCCATTGATCTTGACCGCCTCGTTCCATGCAACTGACTGCAAACCGAGCTTCGGTTTCCAGTGGAACTTGACGAAGGTGGATTCGTCCTTGTCGTTGATAAATCGGAACGTATGGACGCCAAAGCCCTCCATGAAACGGAGCGAGCGCGGTATCGTACGGTCCGACATGATCCACATGATCATGTTCATGCTTTCCGGCGTCAGGCTGATGAAATCCCAGAAATTGTCGTGCGCGGTCTGCGCCTGCGGAAAGGCCCGATCCGGTTCCTGCTTTGCGGCATGGATGAGATCGGGGAATTTGATGGCATCCTGAATGAAGAAGACAGGGATGTTGTTGCCAACGAGATCCCAGTTGCCCTCCTTCGTGTAGATCTTCACCGCGAAACCGCGCACGTCGCGCGCCAGATCGGCAGAACCCTTGTTGCCGGCGACCGTCGAGAATCGCACGAACGCAGGTGTCTTCTCGCCGGGGCGCTGGAGAAAGTCGGCGCGGGTGTATTTGGCGCAGGACTCGTATGTCTCGAAATAACCGTGAGCTCCATAGCCGCGGGCATGCACAACGCGTTCGGGAATTCGCTCGTGGTCGAAGTGGAACATTTTTTCCCGGAAATGAAAGTCATCGACGACAAGCGGACCACGTGGACCGACACGAAGCGAGTTCTGATCGTCGGCCACCGGGCCGCCTTGGGCAGTGGTCATCACCGGCGTGTCGCCATCGGCGGGCTGGTGAAGCTCCCCACCCGCACCACGCGTCAGTTTCTGATCGTGGATAGTCGCGGTGACAAACTTCGGATCTGCGGACGCAGTCGCTGGTATTTTGGCCATGGGTCAAGCTCCTGGACAGGGGTGTGAAAATGGGCGACTTGAAAGCAAAAAGGCCGCCTTGAAAGGCGGCCTGATCATTTGCTGAGGGAGTTTAGCTGGCCTTTTTCAGCGCAGGTTTGGCGCTGGCTGAGGCGTCGCCCGTGCCCTTGGCATTGGCTGTCCCTTCACCGAGGGCCGTCAGCTTCTGGTCAGTGGCGATCTCTTCCTGCAGGGTGGCATCGAGCAAGGTGACGGCTTCCTTCATGCCGAGCTGCTTGGCCCAGGATTTCAATGTGCCGTAGCGAGCGATCTCGTAGTGCTCGACGGCCTGAGCCGAAGAGATGAGGCCGGCATCGAGCGCCGCTGTGCCCTTGTATTCTTCCATGATCTCTTCGCCTTCAGCGAGGATGCCCTGGATGGCTTCGCAGGTCTTGCCGCGGGCCGGCTTGCCGAGGAGTTCGAAGATCTGTTCGAGACGTTCGATCTGGCCTTGGGTCTCGTCACGGTGCTGCAGGAAGCCGGCTTTGCCTTCTTCCGACTGAGCGGCACGCGCCATCTTTGGCAGAGCCTTCAGGATCTGTTTTTCCGCAAAATAGATATCCTTGAGGGTGTCAAGAAAGAGGTCGTTCAATGTCTTTTCGGTAGCCATTTGAGTATCCTTAGGTTGAAAATCTATGCGAATGCTAGATGTTGCGGCCGTAAGGGACGCGATCTGGATCAGAGTGCAGCGTTGCGGTAACGGCCGCGTTCCTCTTCGACTTCGTTAGCTTTGTAAGGATCGAGCGTATCGTCAAACCTGGTCCAGCCGTGCTCTTTATAGGACGCGCGGCGCTCAGCCGGATCAACCCAGTTCGAGCGCTCCAGGATTACCTCGGCTTCGGGAGCGAGTGCTTCGTCCACCTTTGCGGTTACCAGCGAACCGCCGCGGCGAACACCTTCGGCGTAGACATGCGCATCCTCTTCAGACACGCCCGAGTTTGTCATGGCGCCGATGATACCGCCCGTCGCACCTCCGGCAACCGCACCCGCGACAGCGCCCGCGGCGGTTGCCGCCAGCCAACCGGCCGCCACAACGGGGCCTACACCGGGAATGGCCATCAGGCCGAGACCTGTCAGCAGACCGCCCGCACCGCCGACGGCTGCGCCGATACCAGCGCCCGTGCCGGCACTTTCTGCCGCGTTCGACGTGTCCGCATGGCGGTTGTCGACATTGTTGGAAACAATGCTGATATCCTTGGATGGCACGCCGGCGGATTCCAGCGCGCTGACAGCGGCACTAGCGTCGGAATAGTCATCGAAAAGTCCTGTTACAGTTTTCATGATCAAAATTTCCTATTGAATGTGTTGAATTATTTGGCAACGACGTTGCCCTGGTAGTCGAGCGCGACATTGACGGATTTTCCGTCCTTCATGCCGGCAGCCATCCAGATGCCCTTGTCGTCCTTCCTCAGGTTCTTGACGTCGGAGAAGCCTGCCTTCTCAATGCGGGATTTTGCCTGATCCTGAGTGAAGCTATTGGCGCCCTCGACGGGTGCGGTCGCATTCCTGGACTCGGGCGTTGTTACGGCCGGGGTGTCACCGCTCGAGTTAGCGGCCGGTGTCGTCTGGGCATGCGCTGATAGAGCGGACGCGCTTATGAGCGCCGCGGCAAGAATTATGTTTTTCACTGAAGCTTCCTCTCGTATCGGACCTGTATTCACAGACCCGTTAGCATCTAACCTCTGCCGAGCAGTTTCGTTCCGAAATAAGCCGGAAATTGTGATTGCCGTCGGGACTAGAGCCTGCAGCATCGTCTGCGCTAAGGGCTGCCCGCCCGCCTCACGGAGGGGGTCAGCTCTTATCGCTCTACCACGATCAGGATTGCAGGCTTGCCGCTAGATTTGATGGCAGCACCACACTGACCGGGAGAATACGATCCAGAGCATGCCACCACCAACGCGCTACTTAACGATGTGGATCTTAGCATCTCCCCTTCGATCCAGAACATTCGTTGCCACGTCGTTTCCGTACCGATGCATTCGAAAATCGGCTGAAGATGAGCCGATCTGAACATTCCGCAGGACAATCTCATCCAAGAATCGTGGCATGGTCGCTTTACGGAAGCGGATTTCATTCTCACTGTGGGCCTGCTCGAGACCAAGACACGCCCCCAGAATTCCGAAGGTGGCTGAAGCGGCCCATGCCTGCGGAGAGCAGGCAACCGGATATAGCGTCGGACCTCGACCTGGTTTCCGGATAAAGCCACAAAATAACTCAGGCAGACGCCGCATCTCCTGCCCTTTGGCAGCGTCAAAAAGACCTTCGAACACGCGCGCTGCCTCCTCCTTAAGGTCGTATTGCGCAAAGCCGATTGCGATCGCGGCATTGTCATGCGGCCATATAGACCCGTTATGGTATGACATAGGATTATATCGAGCTTCACCCTGAGCAAGCGTCCGGATCCCCCAACCGCTAAATCCATCCCTGCTCAAAAGTGTTGCCGCCACTCGCTTGGCATGATCGAGCGAAGCGATCCCGGAAAACAGTGCATGTCCGGCGTTAGAGCTTCGCACGCGACAGGGCCGCTTCATCCCGTCAAGTGCCATAACGTAAGTCCCAAGATCCTCGTCCCAGAAGTCAGCTTCAAAACGGAGACGCAGTTTTTCAGCTGCTTCTTTTAGTTCGGTTGCCATACCGTGGTGCCCGAGCCGTGCAGCCATCTGAGCTGCAAACCGCTTGGCTGCGAATACATAGCCCTGAACCTCGCACAAAGCGATTGATCCAACTGCGTCGGTACCATCTTCGTGGAAGATTGAGTCGTGGGAGTCCTTCCAGCCTTGATTCTTGAGGCTACCGTTGCTTTCGGCTTGATATTCAACATAACCGTCGCCGTCACCGTCGCCATAGTCGTCCATCCAACGCAACGCAGCGCAGACGTTGGGCCACAACTCGATTACGGTCTCCAAATCGCCCGTGGCATCCAGATACATCCCCGCCAGCATTACAAAAAGAGGCGTTGAATCGACACTTCCGTAGTAGCGGCCGAATGGAACCTCGCCAAGATTGGCCATCTCGCCACGGCGCATCTCGTGAAGGATCTTGCCCGGCTGCGCATCCGATGAGGGGTCGACTTCACTGGCCTGCATCGAAGCTAGGGTGCGCAGGACGCCCCGCGCAATTGAGGGGTCCATCCACAGCATGAACATTGCGGTGAGAATTCCGTCGCGTCCAAAAATCGTGCTGAACCATTGAACCCCCGCATATGGATAGGAGCCGAATGGGGTTGAGGTGATTAGCATATAGACGTCAGAGATTGCACGACATGCGACCTCGTTGAAGAGCTCGCTTGAACTGTCCACGGTCGCAATATCTCGTGTTTGGGTGCGCCTGGCGCGACGGCTTGCACGGTAGGCTCGGAAGAAATCCAGCACAAGCGCCTGTTCCCCTTCATTGCAGGCAACCGTCAAAAATATTGAAGTCTTCTCGCCCGGTCCTAGTGCGAGCTCAAAAGTTGCCCGGTTTGACTCAAGGAATTTCGGAACCGGTGCGAAGGCAATCGAGGTTTGCCGTTCCACGTCATCAAGGCCCATATACAGAAACTCAACTCTGTCAGGCGCACTTATGCGGGACGTCTCGCGTCCCCGCTTCTCCCGGTTTATGCCGCGGACTTCGAACAAGTCGCGGAAGTCAGCACCGAATCGATAATCAATCGTCAACTTGCGATCGAAGGTCGTGAAGTTCCGTATGCTGAGCCGCTCGTAAAACACGCCTTTGAACAGGAATTTTGTGCGTTGCAGGAATATCGTTTCTCGGGGAAGCGTCCCCAAATCATCTTGGATCTCGGGGTTTGTAAGATCAACGGAGAGCGCCGCCTTGTCATCATGACTGGACGAATTGAGCAGCAAAAGCTTACGCCCCTGAAAGCGAAGCTCTAATTTCGAGAGGAATCTCGTATCCCTACAGAATAGGCCTTCTGCGGTATTTGTGCTGCCAATATCTCCGTGGCTATTCAAGACGGCAAAGCTATCCCCATCCTTCAGGTTTTGAAGCGACTCACCGACCAGAGAGGTTTCCACTACGAGATCGTACCGAGCGGTGTCGGGCTCCTCCGCTACATTCTTCGATGCTTCACTATCCATCGTCATGAGACGGACCGGTAAATAGAAGCCAAGCTAGCCCCAGCGGAAGGATTTGTCGCGGCAGTCAGTGGCCCTACGGGTGTCGAAAGACCATATTCCGGTGGACGGTGATTTGGAAACATTCTGGGCGACGGTTTCGACAGGCGTTCGTATTCGGCGACGTAGTTCGATGCCATCTTGGTAGATGTGAACCGCTGTTCAAACCGCTGCCGCACCGCCGTGCGGTCAAGAGTTATGGACATATGAACTGCTGTGACAGCTTCTTCAATCGTTTCGACGATAAACCCAGTCACACCCTCATCCATAACCTCTGGAACTGATCCTCGCCGCCAAGCGATGGTCGGCGTGCCTTCTCTCATTGCCTCGATCATGACCAAGCCGAATGGCTCAGGCCAATCAATTGGGAAAAGAAGGGCAATGGCGTTTCCGAGGAAATCACGTTTCTCATGATCGCCGATCTCGCCGATGAACTCGATCAGCGGGTGGTCGAGCTGCGGACGAATGACGTGATCGAAGTAGTCTTGGTCTGTTGGATCGACCTTTGCAGCAATCTTCAGCGGAATTCCGGTTCGCTTTGCAATGTCGATTGCGCGGTCCGGCCGTTTCTCAGGCGCTACTCGGCCTAGAAAGGCGAGATAATCGCGCTTTTGTTTATTTTTTGGCGCAGGTCCTTGTGGAAGTCCATGCTGAATGGTGGCCAGCCAGTTCGCGTTTGGCAGCGGCAAACGCTGATCATTCGAGATGGAGACCAGCGGCATCTCCGGAAAAGCACGGTAGACCGGATGAAAATCCGGCAGATCAAGCCTCCCGTGTAACGTCGTCAAACACCGTGTCGAAGAATCTCGAAAGCTAGGAAACTGAAGTAGGTCAACATGGAAGTGGATGACGTCGAATGACGAAGCCCGGCGGCGAACCTCTTCCAGCATCACGAGGAGACTTGCGGTGTGATCACGTATGCCCGCCAGGCGCAAGCCCTGGGGCACGGCCCGTACGAGTTCAGCAGAGGTTTCTGAGTCTGCGGTGGCAAACAAGGTAACATCGTGACCTTGCTCGACAAGTTCTTCCGTGAGCCAGGAGACGACGCGCTCGGTGCCGCCATAGAGTTTGGGCGGAACTGATTCCGCCAGTGGTGCGACTTGCGCTATACGCATTGGATTGTTCTCTGTTGTGCTAAGCACCAGTCCAGCAAGATATTTCGTAGGACCGCCAGCATCCGCTCACGAGGGCGTTGCTAATGCACAAGAACAGCGTAAGCAGTATATGGAGCGACAAGCGGGTTTGACTAGGCTTTTGCGCTGCATTACCTGCCATTGCAGCCTAATTTTCGCGTTTCTGGCCACCGTAAACATCCTTTACTCTCAATCCGTAGTCATAAGGCGTGAGAGTGAAGATACCGAGAACTTAGCCTGTTCAATCATTGACGCGCCGGCGGTCGAAGAAGGCGCAGTGGTCGCAGTTGGATCATGAGTAGCCGAAGCAGAAACGCTGCCGCCGGAATGATCAAAGTCATGCCCCCCAGAAGACGAAATCAACCGTCAGCTAAGGCAGCGTCCAGAGGCTGACGAAAGGGGCAGCTGTGCCAGTTACCTCGTGTATGCCGTTGCCAGCATACGGATTGCGATAATCTCGTGACGATCTGTAGCCAAGCTTTTCCTGAAAGTCCTGCGGGCCGGTTTCAGCTGCTTCATGTTAATTGTTGCTTACGCGCTTTCTGGAGGGCTGCCGTCCGATAGAAGTGTTCTGCGTGCTGATAAAGATTCTCCGCCTCGATTCTGTCTCCCGCCTGGGCAGTTTCCCGCGCCAGAGCGAGGTATTGCTCATATCGCTTGGTCAGGCTCTGCCAGTTAGGAGTTTCGGTTGCGGTCAGGCGAGCCTTTGCAGGCCTGATGGTCGATGGGCGGCAATTTTGGCGTGATGAATTCAAAAGAACACTTCAAGCCTCACAAGGCTTGCCTCTTAAACGGAATTATTTCTGAGAATGATTGAGTGCCACGAATGTCGGCGAACGCGCCAATGACATAGCCGCATCGGCGCGGCGTCATGAGCTGAAGGGACTAAGCTCTCATTGCGGCTTAATGTTGTGCCCGCCCAACGATAATAAACTCGCACGGCAGATGATTATCTGTTGCGCTTAACTCATTCGCGACGAGTTTAAGAAAATGACTGCAGCCCTGGAGTGCCCCCGTCAGAGCGCTGTCGGAATGCCCGACATAAAGTGCATCGGGCGCAGATTCAAAGCCTCGCCCCTTTAATTCACCTGATCGGCGTGGATGCCTTCCAGAGTTTCAGATACGGTTCTCGACCCCAGACGCGCAGCTTGCCGAGTTCGGTCTGCCGACCGGAAGGTCTCGTGTGAGGCGGCCAAAACAGAGGGTCAGAATCAATGCGACGCCATCGCCTTGTCCAGTTCTTCTTCAGACACCGGCCATGCCTCGGTCAGGCCATCCGAGGTCAGGAACAGCGTCATCGTTCGGTGATAGGCTTCCCACACCACATCGAGAGGTTCCTCGTCGATTTGGAGCTCGAACGTCCCTGGCGGATGTGGTGCGGCCATCCGAGGCAGTTGAAACGGTCGATCGATGGTAACCGTTTTTATAGTGGTCGTCATGGTTGAGATCCGTTTCTTGAGATGGAACTGTCTAGTGAAGCCGTGATCCGCATCGCGCCTTCATGGTTTGCAAGGCGCTCGGTTTTTGGAGCTATTTCCAGCCCGATGCGCTGTGACATCACGAAGTCCTGCAAGGTCATCGCAGTCGCCGCTGTCAAAGTGAAAATGCGATCCGTCCTGTAAGGGCGAACCAATCCTTCACAATCCGCGCCTATCGGCCCGCGTTTCTGAGAAGATCTGTCTCTCTGGCGATTGGTCCGAGAAGCTTCCGTAATCTGTTCTCCTCGACCCGATCAAGTCGAAACCGTCTTGCGAAGTCGCTGACCAGAACCATTTTCGCTGTGCCGGGTGAGCTGGTTCCTGGAATGGTTGGCTGGCGCATGATCATATCCTTTAAGAAGACAGTCTGCTCAACCGAAATCCTGTAAGCTTAAGGAGATGGAACTCGATTGCGCTTTCAAGTAAGCCACTTGTGGCCACTTTTAGAATTCTCGGTCGTAACGCATCGAACGAGGTCAGGTAGTCGCTCTCGCTGGCGTGCCTGTGCGCTTTCCCACAGGCGAGTACGTCGGTCGCGAGATAGAATTTGACCTCGAACATCCCGTCGTACCCGCTAAATCGAACACAGCGGTTCTTGTCATTGAAACTTCGAGCTTCATTCGGAAACCTGATACCCATCAACGCCCACCTTCATCCCGCCACCGGTCAAGGGCATCTTCTTTCGAAAAACGGCCGAACCGGGCGCCGACCGTTGAAGACCGGCTGCGCCGAGTGAGCGCGTCCAATAGGTTGGCTTTGGTCCTGACCCCACTGCGAAATTCGGAGGTGAGAAAGATCAGTGCGTCGCGCTTCATATCGGAACTCGCATCGGTTTCGACGCCACGAAGACCGGCGGTCCTCAAGACGTCCCGGATCAGCTTGAAGCCGTCGTTGTCGATCTGCGCTGCTGCTGGTGGATTGGAAGACTTGCTGTCCTCCTTTAGTTGGGGCAAGGATCTGCGCCCTTGGCGACAGCGCCCTGAAGACAAGCCGTCGCTGCACTATAAGTCGTGCTAATAAATTCGATTACAAGGCTGGGTCGTGGTAATTGATCGCCCTCGAAACCGCGAATGAGAAGGAGGCCCGGTTGCTCGGCGCAATTCACATCATAGTCGGCAGTTACTCGTACGCAATTCAGATGCTTAGTTTGTTGATTGCCACTGAGAACTGGCTCTGACGCACATTTGCTGACGTTCCGCTCCTACGATGCGCCGATCAGTCTTGCTTGCAGCAAATCGAGCTTTGCTCTTCCGTACATCTGGCGCTTGATGAGCTTTAAGCGTGTGATCTGACCTTCCGTTTGCCCATTTGACCACGGTGATATGATTGCATTCCTGACAGCGTCGAGGTCTTTTTCGACGCCGCCCGCAAACGATCCGACCAAGCTGTTCTTAGCGGCTTCCAACCACTCGTCGAGCTTCCGCGCTGTCTTCGAGCGGATCATGGACTGGAAGTCACCGATGGCCGTACGGGCGACCACAAGCTCCGGGACGTTCACTTCAATTGCAGCTACCAAGATGGCTTCTGCCTTTGCAAGGTCATCACGCGCAGTGGTCATCAGCCGGGCGATTACCCGTGCCGATGGCGTCCTGGCGAGCCCGCTCTGATTGGCCTTTTCCGCAAGACGTCGGCGTTATGCCCATTGCGAGACGACGCCACTCTGCCCCGAAAAACCCTTCGTCTTCATCTCACGCCAGAGTGCCGAAGCATTCCGTGCCCCTTCCTCCCAGCGGCTGTTGAGCCAGGGCAGCCAGCTATCCAGAGAGCTGGGTCGAGTTCGGAATACGTCGAGACGCTGCCCCCTTAAAACGTCGCGAACGAGCTTACGGCTATGGCCGGTTTGCTGCACGATCTGTCGAATGGATGTTCCCTTCTTCGACAGCCCCCGGACCGCCTCGTTCGTTTCCTGGCGGCGTAGGTATCCCTCAGACTGCAGCTTCTCAGCGTATGTCAGAAGCTTGGGATCAACGACATTGCTGCCGACCGCCTGCCTGATCTGCCGCATCGATTTGCCGACAGCGTCCAGGAAGGCCCGACTGGAATTCTCCATCAGGTGCCACCGATCGGCGACCTGCGCAGCATCGGGCAAGGCCTTTGCGATGGCCTCACCATAGCCACCGCCGCGATCACGGGCGACTATCGATATCGACGGATGCTCGGCAAGCCATGTTCGAGATGTATCCAGCGCACGATCCGGCAACAGGGTAACGGGTCTGCGCCGTTCAAGGTCACAAACAATCGTGCCGTAGGTTTGCCCACGCCTAAAGGCAAAGTCGTCGATGCCTATAACGTTGAGGTCTTCGTTCCGATCACCAATACGGCCGCGAACCACCCGCAATAACGTGTCGTTGCTCACTGGCACCATCAAGCGATTGGCAAATGCTGCGGCAGGTCTACCGCCAAGCGCCAGGCCGAGATGGTGAACAATCGTCTCCAGCCTCTGGGTGCGTCGACCATAGCGAGCCAGCACGTTGTTACCGAATTGTTCGCAGAAGATACGCCGGCCGCATAGTACGGCATCGCACCAGAACCGACGCGTCACGACCGTCAGCTCCACCCGCCGGCCACTGAGAGGTAAGTCAGCAGGTCTCTTGCAGCAGCTGTTTTCTGACATTTTTTGGCCGGCAATGGCGCAGTACCGAGGGGTGTGCGGAACGCGCAAATGGTCCCTCAGCCCGAAGAGATCCGCGCGTTCGCTCTCGACGTACTACATGGCGTCCGCGGGAGCCCTTCCCAACGACGGGAAGCTGGCGCGGATACACCCCCGCTGACCGCGCCAGCATCTCATCTGACGCCGGTCGGATACCGCCCCTTTTCCAGTTGCGCTGTCGGCTTGTACATCGGACCAGGGTGCATGGTTCGGAGACGGCAACTACGCAACTTTCAGCCGGGAGCGGGCTTCTGGCGAAACATGATCAATTCATCACGCGGAGGATTGGGCGGATCTCCAGGTCAGCTGTTGCGGTCTGCCGCTGTCTGACGACCTATCGATACTTTCAGTGAAACTGATCGAATGCGGCTTGGAAAATGCTTTTGCTCACACCGTCGGCTTCATTCTTTTGGATGAGGGCCGTCGGTTTGTCATGGATCCGGCACATTAGGCCTAAAGGCGTAATGATCGGCAAGGGATTGGGCACAAAGTCCCACTCTGGAACTTGTTGGATAGCTTCTCCATTGGTTGGGCGACGAACACCTCGGTCAAAAAGGAGAAAGCAGATGAACAAGAAGCGAGCCGTAGTTTTTGCCACCGCAATGTTCGTGGCAGGTGGTGCATTGGCGCAGCAGTCCACGGTGAACGGGGCTGCAGGCGGCGCGGTGACGGGAGCAATTGTCGGCGGTCCGGTTGGTGCAGCTGTTGGCGGGGTTGTCGGTGCAATCGCGGGAACCGCTATTGACCCACCGCCGGAACGTGTTGTGACTTATGTTCGTGAGGCTCCCATGCCCACCGATACCGTCGTCGTGCAGGAAAAGGTGGTCGTCGGTGAACCGCTTCCGTCGACCGTCGTCGTCCAGCAGGTTCCGGACAATCCCAACTATTCCTACGCCATCGTGAACAAGCAGCGCGTCATCGTCGAGCCTTCAAGCCGCAAGGTGATCCAGGTGATTAACTAACCGGTCGGTTTGGCCAAGATGGTGTGGTGGATAGTATCTGCCACACCAATTTTCTTATGGGAGGTGGAAGATGAAGTCGCTTGTTGCAGGCATCCTTGTCATTATGGGTGGAATGGTGTTGGTGCTCATAGGTCTTAACGATCCCGTTAACCAGCCACGCGTCGGCTTCATCCCCGAGGCTCCCGTGAGCGGATCGAGCCTGTCTTCCGAATTAATCCGCTGATATTCTATATAAGTCTCCCAATACGCGGATCTTGGAACTTGGAACGGGCCGGTGAAGTCAGCTCTAGATTTCGTGAACTCACTCAGTCTCGCCAAGCAGTTTTTTCTGGCAGGTGGTATAGTTACCGCAATTGCCACGATCATCATCGGACTTCATGTTACAGAGCAAATCGCACAGACGGTTACGCGGAATGCTGCCGCTACCACAGCCTTATATGTTGACAGCATTATCGCGCCAGTTCTGCCGGACCTGACCCGCGAGACGAAGCTCGATGAGTCCATAGAGCGGACGCTCGACGAAACCCTGGGCCAGGGCGCTCTCGGAAAGCGGCTGGTCTCGTTTCGCCTATGGCGCAAGGACGGCCTGATCCTGTATTCGAATAACAAGAAGCTTATGGGCCGTGTCGTACCTCCTGGCGAAAATCGAAAGCGGGCCTTCAATGGCGAACTTGTGGCGAAATTTGACGAGGTCGATGATCCTGAAAGTGATGCAGAACGAGCGGTTGGTGAGCCTCTGCTTGAGATTTACAATCCGATCCTACAGCCCTGGTCGGGCCAGGTTGTTGCCGTCACAGAGTTTTACGAAAGGGCGGGAGAGCTCGAGCGCAGCCTGACACGGGCGCGTTTTAGAAGCTGGGTCGTGACCATCACTGTGACGGCCGGTTTTTTCCTGATCCTCTCGGCAATCGTCCTGCGCGGAAGCCGAACCATAGAACGTCAGCTTCATGAAAACCTCGATCTTACCCTCCGTGTCAAGAAAGGTTCTCAGCGAGCGGTCGCCCTCAATGAAAAATTTCTCAGGAGGGTGGGCGCGGACCTGCACGATGGGCCAGCACAGCTAATGGCCTACGCTGCTCTGCGCATGGATAGCGAACAGATCCTCAGCGACGACAGCAATAGAGCCACCCGCGAGGAAGAGGTTGCGACAATCAAAGCTAGCCTGGACGAGGCTATACGCGATATCCGCGTCATCTGCCGTGGCTTGATCTTACCCCACATCGAGACCTTGTCAGTCAGCGAAGCGGCCCGCCGAGCAGTCGAGCACTACCAATCACGTACAGGCGCATCGGTCGATACTGCGATCGAGCCGTTGAATGAGGAGATACCAGCGGCGGTGAAAATCTGTGTCTACAGGTTCATTCAGGAGGGACTCAACAACGGCTGGCGGCATGCCGAGGGCAAGGGGCAACGGGTTGAATTAAGGCTTCCTGGCGACGAGATTACAGTCGTCGTGCAAGATGCCGGCCAAGGTTTTAAAGCAGAAAACGCGTCATTTCTCGGTCTAGGCCTGTCAGGGTTGCGTGAACGCGTTGAAAGCCTTGGCGGGAAATTCGAGATAAATTCGTCTTTTGCCGGAACTACTCTAACTATGTTCCTCAATATCCAGGATCCGATGGTGTCATGACCGAGAAAATCCGCCTTGTGCTTGTCGACGATCACCCGATGTTTCGCGCGGGGGTCTACAAGAGTTTGGGAGATCTAGGCTTCGAAATCGTCGGAGAGGGAGGCTCGGCGAGCGATGCCGTGTCATTAGCCACGACGCACTGTCCTGAGGCTGTTTTGCTCGATATATCGATGCCGGGAAATGGGCTCTCCGCGGTTCAAACTATCCTTGCCAACGCTCCTGCTACGAAAGTGATAGTATTGACTGCATCAGAAGACGGGGACGACGTGCGTGCCGCGATGCAGTCGGGAGCTTGTGGCTATGTTCTTAAAGGTATCGGGTCTCGCGATCTGGCAAGCGTGGTTCGGACAGTTGTACTTGGCGGAAGTTACGTCCCCCCCAACCTGAGCGCAAGACTGATTTCAGAACGCAAGCCGCATCCAGCAGCTATGCAAGAGCATGATGGGCTTAGTGCGCGCGAGCGTGAGGTCATGGATCTGATCGCGGTGGGTATGAGTAACAAGTTGGTTGCGAGAAAGCTTGGCCTTCACGAGAAAACGGTCAAGCACCACGCAACTCGCATCTTCGCAAAGCTAAGCGTCTCAAATCGAACCGAGGCCGCCCTGCGCTGGCGTAGGTAGATCCCTTTTCTCATTTGAGCAGAGATTGAATCCGTGCCCGGTCGTCAGATGTTGCAGGGCGGTCTACGATTGTGCGCCCCCGCCGATCAGTCATCGAGAAGCGCCGATTGGTAAGGCGTTCCAGGATCCCGTTCGCATAGCGAATTTCAACGATCCCGCCTCTGACAGAAACTGAGTAGCCCCCCGGCAGCTGATTGGCTTCGGTGACACCCGCAGAATTATTAAAACTGCCCTTGCTATTATTATCTCCTGCGGGATTGCTTCTTCCGAAGCCTTGGTCGCCGTTTCCACCGCCGTTTCCACCGCCGTTTCCACCGCCGTTTCCACCGCCGTTTCCACCGCCGTTTCCACCGCCGTTTCCACCGCCGTTTCCACCGCCACCCCTTGCAAGTACCGGGCTAGCGGTCGCAACAGTCTCCAGCGCGATGAGGCTAGCTGGTCGCGCAAAAAAAGCCAATGCAGCTATGAGCGATCTGCGTGAAATCATCGGTCACTCCATCTCAGACTACTTCGCGCGCCCTTTTTAAAACTGTTGGCGTGGCTCTGGTCCCTGTTAGAGGGAAGTTGTCAGCGCTCCCATAGGCTGTTGCTCCCGTGCCTCGACAGAGCAGTGCCTTGAGGATCAGTGTATGGTCACCGTCGCGTCCTCATACTCTGATGGGATCGCTTGAATGGTGAACTCGCAGGCAAGTTCCACGGCCTTAACCATCGAGCAGCCCTCGGCGTCGTGAGGCACACGCTCGAAGAATTCTAAGATTTCGGTGAGCTTCTGGGCTGAGGTAGCCCATCGTCTCTGTGCTTGAGGATCGAGCATGCAGAAGCTGCGATTAACCTCATTTTTGAGCCCCGCGAAAAGTAACTGTCTTTGCTGATAAGAGAGACAGGTAAGGGCAGTCCGCTTTGCATTTTCCAGCTGCACTTCCGTTTTTCCCCTGTAGACCATCTGCATCTTAGCAAAGGTATCGGTGTTCGATAACCGACCAACGTCTGAGCTAGGGTAGCTGATGTGCCCATACCGCCCACATAGATAATTGGTCTTCGAATATGTTGCACTATCGACGTTATACGAAATGAGACCACCTGTCGGGCGGCGAAAGGGGCGCCTTGAGGCGCCCCTCTGCTGAGTTCAGATGCCGCCTCGGCGGTAGCGAAGCCTTTCCTGTTCGACCTGTTCAGCATCATAGGGATCGAGCGTTTCGTCGAACCTTGTCCAGCCTTGCTGTTCATACGAAACGCGACGTTCTGCAGGATCGACCCAGTTGGAGCGTTTAAGGATAGCTTCAGCTTCCGGCGCCAGAGCGTCCTCCACCTTGGCAGTCACAAGTGTGCCACCGCGACGGACGCCTTCTGCATAGAAATGCGCATCGCGTTCCGAGACGCCGGAGCTCGTCAGCCCACCGATAATACCGCCGGCGGCCCCACCAGCAACTGCGCCGACTGCAGCACCGGCCGCCGTTGCGGCAAGCCACCCTGCTGCGACAACCGGGCCAACGCCTGGGATTGCCATCAGGCCGAGACCGGTGAGCAGGCCACCCGTGCCACCAACGACCGCGCCGATCCCGGCGCCGGTTCCTGCTCCTTCTGCGGCGCTGGAGTCGCCGTGCCGCCGATCCGCGTTGTTTGAAACAATGCTGATATCGCTGGACCGCACGCCCGCGGTTTCCAGCTCGCCAACCGCGGCGCTGGCATCGGCATAATCGTCAAAAAGTCCAGTAACAGTTCTCATCGATAGTCTCCCTTCGCTACTTGGCGACGACATTGCCCTGATAGTCGAGTGCGATTGAAACGCTCTTGCCGTCTTTCATGCCAGCGGCATTCCAGATGCCCTTGTCATCCTTTTTAAGATCCTTGACGCCGGTGTAGCCGGCCTCTTCGATCCGTTCCTTGGCTTGATTTTCTGTAAAGCTGTTGGCGCCTTCTACAGGGGCTGTCGGGTTCTTGGTGTCGGGCGTAGCGACAGCAGGTGTGTTCCCCTCGCTATTGGCTGCAGGCGCGGTCTGCGAGAATGCTGACAAAGCTGAAACGGAGACAAAGGCGGCGGTCAGAATAAGTCTACGCATGGTTTCCTCCTAGCTCGGATCTTCGTCGATGAGATCCGCAGCGTTAAAATCCCTTGATGGTACGATCGTTCCAGCGTCGGACTTAAGGCCGAAGCTGTGGGAGAAGCCGCGGCCGCGAAGCAGCCAGGTGCCTTTCACGGTGCGCCTCACGTTACCGGTCTGCGCCCATACGCCAGACTTGTGGCTTCTCACGGTTGCGGTAGCACAACGTTACTGTCTGTGGTGCTCTTTACCGGCTTTTCGCCTGGCACATGGGACATGCTGCGTGTCCTGCTCTGAAGTTCATCACCCTTCACACGAGTCTTTGTCTGCGACTTACTAAAGGTGCCCTTATCCATCGCTTGCGCTCTGGATTGCGCGCGCAACTGTTTCGGGTTTTCGTTCACCTTCGTCTGGCTTTTCGACTTGCCGTCCACGGCGGCAGCACTAGAGCCTGAACCGATCGAGGCTGTCGTACCCCCGTCTGTCTGGCAAGCACCCGCTGTGCCAACTGTGCTGGCTGAGGTTCCGCCTGCGGCGGCGCTGCCAGCAGAACCCACAGTGCCCGCGGCACTACAATCTTGTGCGAGTACCGGCGTGGAGAACACCGAGGCGAGCAGAGCGATAACTCCCATTGTGATCATTTTAGGCATAATGATTTCTCCTCTATTTCGTAGGTTTCGTGACGTCGCAGGTCCCGTCGGAGCGGCGGGTGATGATGGTCCCGTCAGGACGGGTGACGCTCGCTGTCGAAAAAGACTGCGTACCAGCCGGGCCGGTCGTAATCGACGAACCCGCGCTTGAGGATGTTGAGCCATTGCCTGACTGTACTGTTGTCGTAGTGCCGCCGATCGTCGTCGAAGACGACACGCCACCGCCGCTAGCGGTAACTGACGTCGATGACCCATTTCTCGCCGAGCTGCCGCTGTCAGTAACGCTACACGTAGTACCGTCGGTGAGCTTGATGGTTTCGTTGGCCAAAGCCGCACCGGCTATCAGGATCGCGAAAATCAGCGGCAGGGCGAAAGCGCTCTTATGTAAGAATGATGCCGAGGTCATACCGGGTCCTCCTGAAGAAAGGACGGAAGCGCTATGGCTTCCGCCCATTGACGATTAGCAGGAACTGCCGTCCTTCTTGGCTTGGCCAGGAGGGCAACCTTTTTTGCCTTTGCCATGATCGTCGCCGGATGCCCCCGCCGAACTCCCGCCGGTACCGACCGAGCTTGAGGACTGGCCGCCGCCAGCCGAGGCGCCTCCTGTTCCGAGTGTGGACGCCGAACCAGAACCACTACCTGATCCCGCAGCCGAACCACCGGTTCCGACAGAACTGCTGGACTGCCCGTCACCGGCGGACGTGCCACCGGTACCAAGCGTCGAGGCGGAGCCCGAACCGCTGCCGGAGCCTGCGGCCGAACCGCCGGTGCCCACGGAACTGCTGGACGTGCCGCCGCCGGCAGAGGTGCCACCGGTACCAAGCGTCGATGCGGATCCGGAGCCGCAATCGGTGCCAGTCGCACAATTCGTACCGCCGGCAGAGCTGCCACCGGTGCCAACGGAGCTGCTGGATGTTCCGCCACCCGCTGATGTGCCCCCGGTACCGACCGTGCTGCTGGTTTGGGCATAAGCCGACAGGGCTGTACCTGTGAGAAGTGCTGCGGCTAACGCCGCACGTACTGCGATATTCATGCTCATCTCCTTGGTTTTCCTCCAGCTTCTGACGCACATTGCGTTCTCGAAGCTGGTTGAGAAACAGGAGATAGACACTGTTGTTCCTACTTTGGGCCGTCAGTCGGACTGAAGGTGAGACCTTAGGCCCAGCTGTACTGATCAATGTCCGAACGAGATCATGCTCCTGAAAATGGAAGCAATTGGGAGCTCGCCGGTGCCGTAATCGCAAGCATCCAATCAACGAATTTTGCCACTGGAAGATTCCGGCACCACTAGTCCTCTGGACGCCCAGGAAGCTTTGCAACTGTGTCAGCGCGACGGAGACTATCTGGATGCCTCTTTTATCGGGTGGTTGGTCAGCTTAGGTATTTTAGAGGGTTTAGGAGACGAGGATTCGCTGTCCTTTGAAAGTCGTCGGCCTATGATTGGCCTGATCCTAGAGATTTGGGTATTTGATTAAGCGAGAGCGATCGGCTGGATGCTAGTGCTAAAGCGAGATTTGAGCCCGGAAGACGGGAGACGAGTGACGGACTATATTCGGAGCTTTAGCCACTTGTTCCCCCAGGAAAATATGACGGATGGGAGAAGCCACCGCGAGGTCGTCAACGAACCCGATCTCAGTTTGCACTCGCATCGCAAGTTCGCGGAGGTTCGTGGGATGCTGATATCGGTACTCTGCAGTCAGCGATCCACACACTTGGTAATTGTTCGCCGGCGAGGTTTGTATCTTGGCGGAGATACAGGCATGTGAAACATCCGCTTCACATGCCCTAGATTGCGTACTGGTTAGCAGCGGTCGACATATCGGCGTCCGTATTGGTCGCGGTAGTAGCACCGGCCAGGCTGCTCTGCGACCCTGCCGATCAATGCGCCCGAGACACCGCCAATTGCGGCGCCGACGGCTGCGCCGCGGACGTTGCCGGTGGCGACGCCGCCGATGACAGCACCGGTTGCCGCTCCAACCCCCGCCCCTTGTTCGGTTGCCGTGCAGGCGGCGAGAGATGCCGTCATAAGGCTGATGATTACGATGCGTTTCATGGATATCCTCCCTGTTGAATCCACCACGCCTGTTCCAATCCTCGATTGGGAGGCAGTGCCGATGCCCTTGGAAATATGTTGCGGCACCGCTCAAAGACCATTCCCGCTGGACCTTTGGCCCGAAAGCTCAACCTAACGGGCGGCACGGAGTTGCAAATGTCCCGCGGATGAATCGAAGCAATTCCGAAGCGGCCTTTTTCGGCAAAATGGGAGAAAAGCTAGACTTTTCGACATAGCGACCGAGCTTGTCGAAACCTATCCTTCGCCTTCCTACCGGTACCTCGTAGATCGCTCCTGTAGCATAGCAGCGTGACGGTGGGACTGAAGTCCTAGTCTGGAACGAGCCGAGAGCACTTCACGTTCGAGGGAAAGGAAGTTGGGACCAGGAGGAACGTCATGCAGAACGACCTATGGGAAGTCACTTATGAGATCAGCCTCGATTGTGGCGACCACTTCAAACGCGTTGGCAATAGCCGTGAAGCTTTGGAAGTCTTGATGACCTGCTGGCCCCGACCCGCCGGAAAGAATTTCAAGGTCGCAAAAAAAGCTTGCCTCGGTGCGCTTAAGGGCAACGTCAGCTCTGTGGTCGCGGCCCAAGCTTTTCTGAGTGCGGCGAAAGAAGTTGGGCTGCTGAGACCTTGAGCGACCATGCCAGAAACATGATGAAGCACTGATGCAGGGCCAGCCGATATCGGACTTTTGGCCTAGGAACAAACCAGTCTCTCTCGACATTTTGGATAGCGAATTCCGAAGGTTGATGTCCTATGCGCGAACTACTAACAGGTCTCGTTCTAGCTTCTTGTCTCCTGCCGATTGCAGCGGCTGGGATGCGGGTGTCATCCTACTTGGCGGCACCTTTTGCGCCGCATCGATTTGCTGATATTTATGGCGAGCCACTGTGGTCGCCCGAGGTTCGGAGGGTTGATTCCAGCTTGCAGGCTTACGAGAGGCTTCCCGCTGTGTTGCCCGAGAATACACTCGTGGCCGAAGCGAAGTCCGAGCAGCGCGTGAATGTGCCGCTAATCCCCACGAACAAACCCGATGTGACCGGGGCCCAGGTTGCTTTCCTGTCCGAAACGCTATCTGCCAAGGCGCAGGAGTGGTGTGGCGCTCGGTACCGCTCATATAATGCTGCCGACAACACGTACCAGCCATATGGGGGCGGGCCGCGGCGCGCCTGTGCCGCTCCGATCGAAGCGGCCTCCGTCCCCGTTCAGCAGGTTGCCGACGGCGGTGCGAGCGAGCCAGACGTCAACGAGCGGTGGTGCATGGAGCGATACACCTCATATCGGATAGAGGACAATACGTACCAGCCTTTTTCGGGTGGCAGGAAGGTGTGCTCCAGGCCGATATCGGAGTCGGCAAATAACTCGATCAGGAGTGCTGCGGACACTACCGTTGCCCAGTTCTAAAGTCTCCCGGCTCGCTGGTACCGGGGATATAGGACCTCGGGGAATCACGACGCGAGATAGCCCTCAACCGGGGATTCGTCAAATGCACACCAAAACGCTCGTGCAATAGCCGTACGGGAAGCCGATGGCGAGCAGGCAGGCGATGGATTCCGTTCGAAGTATTTGAGTGAGATGCCCGCAGCGAAGTTCAAAGACGAAGTTCAACTTTGATGACTGGTTCTTCCTGCATGATGATAACCACATGAATAGCCCCGAGTTTCGTAGACACCCTCGGGTTAGATTTTCTGCTGCTTCTCGAACTCGATGGGCGACAGCATTCCGTATCTGACGTGCTTGCGTTTCGGGTTGTAGAACATCTCGATGTAGTCGAACACATCCTGACGAGCTTCATCGCGTGAGCGGTAGACCTTGCGACGTATCCGCTCTCGCTTCAGAAGATTGAAGAAGCTCTCGGCCACCGCATTGTCATGGCAGTTGCCACGTCGGCTCATCGAGTGAACAAGATTGTGGTGCCTGAGGAACGATGCCCAGTCCATGCTGGTGAACTGCGAACCCTGATCCGAATGAACCAGCACCTTGTCCTTCGGCTTTCGCCTCCACACCGCCATGAGCAGAGCCTGTAATACGACGTCCGTGGTCTGTCGGCTCTGCATCGCCCAACCGATGACCCGGCGGGAATAGAGGTCGATGACAACCGCAAGGTAAGCGAAGCCCTCGCAGGTTCGGATGTAGGTGATATCCGTCACCCAGGCCTTGTCGGGAGCCGCTACGTCAAATTGCCGGTCGAGCGTGTTCTCGATAGCGACGGCAGGCCTGCCGCCATAGATGCCGGGACGGCGTTTGTAGCCGATCTGCGCCTTGATCCCGGCGAGACGCGTCAGACGCGCGACCCGGTTCGGGCAGCACACCTCTCCCTGATCGAGAAGATCATCGTGCAGCTTGCGATAACCGTAGACCTTGCCGCTTTCTTCCCATGCCTTCAGGAGCAGATCGGTCTGTCGCTTGTCCTCGCTGGCTCGCATGCTCAGCGGGTTCTTCAGCCAGGTGTAAAATCCGCTGGGATGAACCCGCAGAAGACGGCACATCGTCCGCACGGAAAACTGCAAGCGATGCAGGGCGATGAACGCGTACTTCACTTTGCATCCCTGGCGAAATACGCGGCCGCTTTTTTTAAGATGTCTCGCTCCTCGGTGACGCGGGCCAATTCCTTCTTCAGCCGCCTGATCTCCTCGGCCTCGTCGTTGCCCTTGGCGTTCGACGCGGCAAACCTCTTCTTCCATTCGTAAAGCGAATGCTGGCTGACGCCGAGGCGCTGCGAAACCTCCGCAACCGGATAGCCTCGCTCCGTGATCTGACGCACGGCGTCGCGCTTAAAATCTTCGCTGAAATTCGATTTGCTCTTGATGCTCTTCTTGCCTCAAAATTAGGAAAGAAGGCGTCTACAAATCTAGGGGCTATTCACAGCGAGTAGCTAGGCCGAGTTCATCTAAGGGTGATCGCTTTCCGTCATTTTCTTGCCTAACAACGGGGTCGGGAGTTCGATGCCGCTCAAGAGCTAAAAACTTTGGCGAGTAACTTAGATTACGGTCGCACGGAGTGGATTGATAATGTCGATCCCCTGAAAATCTCCCTCATTATCGGTGACAACGATGCAGCTATTGGATTGCGCAATAGCAGCCACGATTGTGTCCAAGGCACTCCGTGGGCGGCCCGTCGCCTTGCCGTGTGCCATTAGCTCGCCCCAGATCAGAGCTGCCTTTTCGTCGAACGGAAGGATGCGACCAGCAAAGAGCGATTGCGGCCCTTCATTGCCAACAAACCAAGCTTCGAGAGCAGCTCGCTTCTTTCCCGCCGGCTTTTCAAGTATTCCTCGGTGTATCTCGGCGATAGTAAGCGAAGCGATGCACAAATCATCGTCGGCCTGCTCGGCCATCCATGTCATCAATGACGTCGAAGGCTCTGGTTTGGTGATATTGCTAAGGATGTTTGTGTCGAGCAAGTAGCGCATCATAGATCTATCGCGCGACCTACCTCGCGTGAACGGGCTGTGTCGAGATCGGCTCCGACCATCGGCGATCGGCGGAGAGCCGCGAGAATACCACCCTTTTTAGGCGGCTCTCCGGCAAGCGTTTCGCTGACAACGGCACGCAGATTGGCTGCTTCCGGGCCATCTTCTGCCAATCTACGCGCGAGTGATCTAATTAAACCGCGATCACTATCGCGCCCAAGTACCTCGAAACGGGCGAGGCCGCGGTCCCCCAAGCGGCTTCTGTAGTTCTGAATTGCACGTGTCTGAGAGCTGGCCATCGGATCCTCCGGATATTTCCAGTAATATAGCCAGATACGACGGTGTCTGCAAGTCGCCTGCAGAAAGGATGGTTGGGCTCGGCTTGCGAGCCACATAATCACAATCGTGGGCCACTGGTTCTGATCCCATCAAGATACCATTTGTCGCAGAACTGACCTTGCGAGCGTCGCTGGAGCTGATGAGCGAATTTGAGACCGAACTTCGCAGCCCATTCACAGACGGTCTGGAACGAGACGTCTGTGCCGCGTTCGGCCAACAAATCTTCAACATCGCGAAGGCTGAGCGGAGACCGGGAATATAGCCACACCGCATGCACGATGATTTCGGCGGGGAAGCGATGGCGATGATAGTGAGGCTCTTGCATCATGCCCACCAAATAGCAACTCCATCAGCAGAATCCGTTGAGGCGCCGCCGCCCGTTGATCACCCCGGCACGCCCTTCGGCCGGGCCGAGGACACGCTGGCGCTGGTATCGAGCGTCGATCATCAGCACCTGCAACTCAATCTCGATCTCTACCATGTGCAGATCGACGAGGGGAATTTGATCGAGACCTGCCGCGCCTGCCTGCCGTGGATCGGCGAGGTGCAGGTGGCGGACGTGCCGGGGCGGTGCGAGCCGGGGCGGTGCGAGCCGGGGACGGGAGAGATCAATTATTCCATGATCGTGCAGAAATTTCACGACATGGGATATCGCGGGCCCGTCGGTCTGGAAGCCTATGCCAAAGGCGATGCCGAAAAAGCGCTTGGGGCATTTCGGACAGCTTTCACTTTGAACACAGCATGAATGCTGCCTGATACGGATGTCGTTGCTAAATCCGCTTGCCCTGCTGGTCGAACAAGTGAAACCGCTCGCGGTCGGCGATCAGATCTAGCGTTTCTCCGATTGCGATTATCGACCTGCCTGACACGCGAAAGACGATCGCGCTGCCGTCCTCAGCCACGCCATGGACGTAGCTTTCTGCTCCGACGAGTTCTACTGCGACGACCTCCACCCTGGTGCTGAATCCGGTAGGCGAGGATCCATTGGCAATAACGAGGTCTTCGGGCCGTATCCCGATAGTGGCAGCGTTACTGGGCAGCCCGGAACGATCTCCTCCTGTCCATGCTGAGCCATTGCCAAGCTTCATCAGGTTCATCGACGGAGAACCTATGAAGGTTGCGACAAAGGTGGTGGCCGGCTTTTCGTAAAGCTCGATCGGTGTGCCGACCTGCTCGATCCGTCCGGCATTCAGCACCACCAGCCGGTCGGCCAGCGTCATGGCCTCCATCTGGTCGTGGGTGACATAGATTGAGGTGGTGGCGAGCGACCGTTGCAGACGGCGGATCTCCACCCGCATCTGCACGCGCAGTTTGGCGTCGAGGTTTGAGAGCGGCTCGTCGAACAGAAAGGCCGATGGTTTGCGCACAATGGCGCGGCCCATGGCGACGCGCTGGCGCTGGCCGCCGGAAAGCTGGCGGGGTTTCCGTTCGAGAAACTGTTCGATTTCCAGGGCGCGGGCGGCTTCCGTGATACGCCGGTCGATCTCGTCCTTCGGCGTGTTGCGGTTCTTCAGTCCATAGGCGAGATTCTGGCGAACGGTCATATGCGGGTAAAGCGCATAATTCTGGAAAACCATGGCGATATCGCGCTCGGATGGTTCGAGATTGTTAACCCGCCGACCGGCTATCGTCACGTCGCCTGAGGTGATGCTTTCCAGCCCTGCGACCATGCGCAGAAGCGTCGATTTTCCGCAGCCGGATGGGCCAACCAGAACGATCATCTCGCCATCCTTGATATCGAGCGATACGCCCTTGATCGCCTCGATATTGATGCCATAGGTCTTGCGGACGTCGTTCAGTTCAATCGTTGCCATTACTTTTCGGTCTCCACCAACCCCTTGACGAACCATCGCTGCATCAGCACAACGACGATGACGGGAGGAATGATTGCCAGGATCGCCGTCACCATCACGTAGTTCCACGGTGTCGAAGCATCTGCGAAATCCACCATGCGGCGCAGGCCGATGATGATCGTGTTCATGTCTGCCCTGTCAGTAACAAGCAGCGGCCAGAGATATTGCGTCCATCCGTAGATGAACAGGATTACGAACAGCGCCGCGATATTGGTCATCGACAGCGGCAGCAGGATATCCTTCATGAAGCGGAATGGTCCGGCATTGTCGATGCGCGCGGCCTCCAGCATCTCGCCCGGAATGGTCAGGAAGAACTGCCGGAACAGGAAGGTCGCCGTCGCGGATGCCATCAACGGCAGGGTGAGGCCCGCATAGGTGTTCAAGAGCCCGAGATCGACGATCACCTTGTAGGTCGGCAGGATGCGCACTTCCACCGGCAGCATCAGCGTGATGAAGATCATCCAGAAGAAGCCCATGCGGAAGGGAAAGCGGAAAAACACGATTGCAAAGGCCGACAGGAAGGAAATGACGATTTTGCCGATGGCAATGGCGACAGCGACAACAAAACTGTTGAACAGCAGCCTTTCGAGACTGACGCCAACGACACGTTCGACGCCGCCAGAAATGGATTCCGAATAGTTTTCCATCATATGCCCGCCGGGCAGAAGGGAGAGCGGCGGGCGGATGATGGCGCCGGAGGGCGCCGTCGAGGCGATGAAGGTGTAATAGATCGGGAAGGCGACGATGATGATGCCAAGGATCAGCATCAGATGCGCCATCAGGCTCGCAATCGGTCTGTTTTCGATCATCTTTTCACCTCACGCATAATGCACGCGCCGCTCGACGAAGCGGAACTGGAAGGCGGTCAGCGCAATGACGATGACCATCAGGATGACAGACTGGGCGGCCGACGAGCCGAGATTGAGGTTCACGAAACCGTCGTTATAGACCTTGTAGACCAGCGTTTCCGTAGCTCTGGCCGGACCTCCGCCGGTGACAGAATGAATGATACCAAAGGTGTCGAAAAAGGCGTAGACGGTGTTGACCACCAGCAGGAAGAAGGTGGTGGGCGCCAGAAGCGGAAAGACGATGGTCCAGAACCGACGAGATCCGCGCGCTCCGTCTATGGACGCCGCTTCCAGCAGCGATTTCGGGATCGCCTGCAGGCCGGCGACGAAGAACAGAAAATTGTAGCTGATCTGTTTCCACGCAGCGGCCACCACGACCAGCGCCATGGCCTGATCGCCATTCAGGAGCGGATCCCAGGCAATGCCGTTGCGGCGCAGGATATAGGCGAATGTGCCCATGGCCGGGTTGAACATGAACAGCCACAACATGCCGGCGACCGCGGGCGCCACCGCATAGGGGATGATCATCATCGTGCGGTAAAAGCCTTTGCCGCGCACGACGAGATCTGCGGCGGTCGCGAGCAGCAGCGCGATGCCCATGGAAAGCACGGCCGTGGCGATACTGAAGACGACGGTGACGCGCAGCGCATGGAGATAATTGGCGTCCGACAGGATCGTCGTGAAATTGGCAAGGCCTACAAACGTGCTTTGCAGCCCAAACGGGTCTTCCCGCATAGCCGACTGGTAAAGCGCCTGGCTGGCCGGCCAGAAGAAGAAGACGATGGTCAGCACGATCTGCGGGGCGACCAGAAAATAGGGAAGGATCTTGTTCGGAAAGACGGTGCTTTGCACGGGCAGGCTCCTTGAGGATCAGGAAAGCCGCCCGCATGTTTGTCTCATGCGGACGGCAAAGACCGATGTCAGTTCCCAAGCGCCTGCTGGATCGCCGCATTACCGCGTTCGACGGACTTGTCGAGAGCGGCCTTGGCGTCCTGCTTGCCAGCGAGCATCGCCTCAAACTCCTCGTTCATGATGTCGCGCACCTGCGGCAGGTTGACGAGGCGAACGCCCTTGGAGTTTTCGGTCGGCGCCTTGCCCATCATCTGCAGAAGCGGGGTCTCGCGGCCCGGATTCTTGTCGTAGAAACCGGATTTCTTGGTCTCTTCATAAGCCGCCATCGTGACCGGCATATAGCCGGAGACCTGATGCAGACGGGCCTGTATCTTTGTCTGCGACAGGAAATTGAAGAAGGTGGCGACACCCTTGTATTCCGCATCGCTCTTGCCACCGAATACCCACAGGCTTGCGCCGCCCGGAATGGTGTTCTGCGGCCGTCCTTCGCCCTCGTAATAGGGCAGCTGGCCGATACCGTATTTCATACTGGACTTGATGATGTCGCCAAGACCACCGGAGGATTCCGTCAGGATGCCGCATTCACCGGAAGTGAACAGCTGCTTGGCTTCCGACGTGCGACCGCCATAGCGGAAGGTGCCGTCCTTAGCGAGATCTGCGATTGACTGGAAATGCTTAACGAAGGGCTCGGAGTTGAAGGCGAGTTTCACGTTGGTGCCACCGAGACCGTTCTCGTCACTCGCATAGGAGAGATTGTTCCATGCCGCAAAGTTCTCGGTCTGGATCCAGGTCAGCCATGTCGAGGTGAAGCCGCAATTGGCGGCGCCGCTCGACTTGATCTTCTTTGCCGCCTCAAAGACTTCCGGCCATGTCTTTGGTGGCGTATCGGCATTCAGCCCTGCCTTCTCGAACACATCCTTGTTGTAATAGAGGATCGGCGAGGATGAGTTGTATGGGAAGGACAGCATCGTGCCGTCCGGTTTCGAATAATAGGAGACGATACCGGGCAGGTATTGGGCCTTGTCGAACTTGAAGCCGCCCTTTTCCAGCACTTCCGCCACCGGGACTACGGCGCCCTGCGCGCCCATCATCACGCCGGTTCCCACATCGAAGACCTGGATAATGGCCGGTGGCTGTTTGGCACGGAAGGCGGCGATGCCGGCATTCAGCGTTTCCGGATAGGTGCCCTTGAAGACCGGCAAGATCTTGTAGTCGGACTGGCTTTCATTGAACTCCTTGGCCAACTGGTCGACGACTTCGTTATTGGTGCCGGTCATGGCATGCCACCACGAGATCTCGGTGGCGGCGAGCGCACTCGATGCCATCAGAGCCAAGGCTGCGGTTGAAAGAACTGATACGAAAGCGGTTTTCATGGTCGATTTCCTCCCTTTCCATGAATTGGCCTGCCGACGTCCGGCGGTATTTCCGGAACCCTCCCCGGTCCCGTCATTTGCAGCGTATATTCACATGGTGCGCGATCAGGCGGCGGCAACGCCATCCGAGCCGATGCCGGCGATCCGACATAGGTCCTCAATCGCGCCTGGACCGGCTGCCAGAACCGGCGCGCCTTTCGTCAACCTTTCGCCTTCGCTTGGAAATGGCAGGAACCAGCCGCCGGCTTCGCGCACGAGGCAGTAGCCGCCGAGACAATCCCAAGCATGCATATAAGGCTCGTAGTAGCCCACGAGACGACCGGCCGCGACATACGCAATCATTAACGCGCCCGAGCCGAGCCGCACGAAATTGCCGCCGCCTGCCAGCAGATCCTCGACGATCTTCCCGACCGATGCCGGCGTCACATGATGGTTGGCGCCGATGCCGGTCACGGCGTTACGGATCGTTTTGGTGCTCTCGAGCTCCAGCTGCCTACCGTTCAACGTCGCGCCCATGCCGGAAGCGCCCGAATAAAGCTCGTCATGGCAGGGGACATGGATGACGCCGATCACGGGCTCGCCCTTATAGAGAACGGCGATCGAGACGCACCAGTTGGGCATCCCGTGTACGAAAGGACTGGTGCCGTCGATTGGATCGACCACCCAGGTATAACCGCTATCGCCAACGGTCAGCCCGTATTCCTCGCCGAGAAAACCATCGGCGGGAAAGGTTTCCCCCGTTCTTTCCCGGATCAGGTTCTCGACGTTGCGATCAGCGATCGACACCACATCCTGCGGGTCGCCCTTGATCTCTATGACCAGCGTATCGCGCCGCTGATAATAACCGAGCGCCAGCTTGCCGGCTTCGACGGCGATGGTTTCCGCCAGCTTGTGGCGTTTGACGATCTCGTCCTGTTCCGATGTCATGGGGCGTTCCTCACTGCGCGATAATGGCGATGCCACGGTTTTTCAGGCCGATCGCCACGCGGGTACCGGGGGCAAGAGGGCGGTCGACCGACGGGGCCACGATAAACAGGGTCCCGCCGCTCGTTTCCGCCTCGTATTCGATATGATCGCCGAGATAGGCGGCATGGCTGATCCGGCCCGGAAAGGCCGCCGTTTCAGCCGGTTCCAGCGTGATGGCGCTGGGGCGCACGGCCAACTGGCTTCTGCCGGGCCTTGCACCGCGCGCCGGCACGACATGTTGCAGCCCCTCGATGCTGATCGTCGCCTCATTACCGCTGATATCGATGATCTCGCAGGGCACGACATTCGCCTCACCGATAAAATCGGCAATGAAGGGCGAGGCGGGGGCTTCGTAAAGCTCGCGCGGCGAGCCCTGCTGGGCGATCTCGCCATCCTTCATGACGATGATCCGGTCGGAGACGGCCAGCGCCTCGTCCTGATCGTGCGTGACGTAAACGGCGGTGAACTGCAGGCGCTGCTGCAATTCACGGATTTCCGTGCGAACCCGGCGACGCAGGCGGGCGTCGAGATTGGAAAGTGGCTCGTCAAGCAGCAGGACCTGCGGCTCGAGAACCAGCGCGCGGGCCACGGCCACGCGCTGCTGCTGGCCGCCTGACAATTCTGCCGGAAGCCGGCCGCCCATGCCGGCAAGGCCGACGAGTTCGAGCCCGTGTTCCGCCTTCTGTCGGGCTTCCTTTATCGAAAGACCGGAGGATTCCAGACCATACGCGACATTGTCGAGCGAGTTCATATGCGGAAACAGTGCATATGACTGGAACACCATCGAGACATCGCGCTCGTTGGCCGGCAGCATGGTCACATCCTTGCCGCCGATCAGGATGCGGCCCGATGTCGGGTGTTCGAGACCGGCCAGCATGCGCAGCGTCGTCGTTTTGCCGCAGCCGGAAGGGCCGAGCAGCGTCACCAGCGTGCCTGGTTCAACGGTCAGCGACAGGTCATGGATGGCCGTGAAGGCACCGAACGATTTGCGCACATTCTGGAACGTGACCGAACCGGCATTTTTGCTCATGCGGTTTTCTCCTTTGCCTGAGCAGTCGGAAGGCGGACGCGGGACGCCGAAATGCGGTTCTCCCGTCGCAATCGCCGCTCGCCGACCAGAAGCTGGAACCCTGTGATGACGGTTATCATCACCACGATCAGCATGGAGGAATAGGCGATGGCGACGCCGTATTCGCCGTTTTCCACAAGCCCGACGATATAGGATGTCGCCATGTTGTACTGGGCGCTGACGAGGAACACGACGGCGCTGATCGAGGTGATGGCGCGCACGAAGGAATAGACTAGTGCGGCCGTGATCGCCGGGCGCAGCAGCGGCAGGATGACCTTGCGGGCGGTGCGGAACGTGGTGGCGCGCAATGTCATCGAGGCTTCGTCCAGGCTCTTGTCGAGCTGGCTCATCGCCGCGATGCCGCCGCGCACGCCGACCGGCATATTGCGGAACACGAAACAGGCGATCAGGATCAGCGCCGTACCGGTCATTTCGAGCGGCGGCAGGTTGAAGGCCATGATGTAGCTGATCCCGATGACCGTGCCGGGAATGGCAAAACTCATCATTAGCGCGAATTCGAAGAGTTCGCGCCCAGCGAATTTTTGCCGCACAATTACGTAAGCCGTGGCAAGCCCCACGGCCGCCGTCAATGGTGCGGCTATCAGGGCGATCTCCATCGTCGTCCAGAACGAGTTCCAGGCAACGCCGGTCCACACAAGCGAACCATCGCGGAAGGTGATGGAAAAGGCCTTGGCGTAATGCGCGAGCGTCAGGCTGTTGTCGAGACCCCAGGTTTTGACAAAACCGCCGAACAGGATCATGCCGTAAACGACGAGCGTGAAGATCATCCACGGAATAACCACGGCATGCACGCCGATCGACAGGGGCCGGGGCAGGGCGATATGGGCGCCGCTATCGCCCTTGCCGGTTACGGTGGCAAAATTCTTGCCCGACAGCCAGATGCGTTGGGCGAGGAAGGCCGACAGCGTGAAACCGAGCAGGATCATGGCGAGCACGGCGGCACGGGCCGGATCGTTCTGCGAACCGACGACCGCAAAGAAAATCTCCGTCGACAGCACGCCGTGGCTGCCGCCAAGCACGAGCGGATTGCCGAAATCGGCCATGCTTTCGATGAAGCCGATCGGAAATGCATTGGCGAGACCGGGCTTCATCAGCGGCAAAGACACTCGCCAGAAGGTGCGCCAGCGATCGGCCCGCAATGTTTGCGAGGCCTCCTCCATCGACGGGCTGACGCCCTCGACAACGCCGATCAGCACCAGAAACGAAATCGGCGTAAATGACAGAACCTGTGCGATCCAGATGCCGGTCAGGCCATAAAGCCAGCGGCTCGGTTCGATGCCGAACGTCGTGGAGAGGCCTTGCGTGACGATGCCGGCACGGCCGAAGAGGAGGGTGAGGGCAAGGCCGATGACGAAGGGCGGCGTGATGATCGGCAGAATGGTCAGAAGCCGCAGGCCCTTCTTGAAGGGAAAGCGCGTGCGGGTGGCGACAAGCGCGAAGGCAAGGCCAAGTGCTGTCGAACCCGCCGCCGTCATGATGGCCAGAAACAGCGTGCGCCATGCCACGCCGCAGCGTGCGCCACCAATCACACAATCAAGGCTCCAGATCGATGGATCGACGAAATTGCGGGAAAAGCCGCCAAAACTCACCGAGCCATCGAAATCCTGAAAGGCGCCGATAAACATCGAGCCGATCGGATAGAAGACGAAGACGGCGACGAGAAAGACCAGCATAGAAATGGTGGCGACCACGAAGGCATCACCATGCATGACGCCGCGTTCGGCAAGACCGAAGGCGAACATCAGCACGAAGCAGATGGTGGAAAGAACCGCACCCGCCCCCATCGACGGCTGGCCGTCGGCAAGCGGACCAAAGACCGTTTCGCTGATTGTCCAGGTAAAACCGGTGGCCCCGATCGCCAGACCCTGCAGGGTAAGCAAGGCGACGCCGAAACCACCGGCAAGGGCAAGCATTTTGCCACGTCGCATTGGATCGACAATGAACCGCGCGGCAAGCGCCAATCCGTAAGCGAGAAGGACCGCGATCAGCCAGAGACGGCCTTTCAGAAAAATCTGCAGAAAACCGGGTGCTGCCGCAGGCTCTCCGGGGAAATCGGAAAGCCAGGTAAATGAATAAAACCCCTGTTCGATGCGATACCAGGGAAGGAGCAGCATCGCGGCAGCGCCGAGCGCCAGCACAATATCCAGTCTGCGATTGTTCATGGTTCGATGCGACCTCATCACAGGACAAGTCGATCATGCCGCGCCCCTTTCAGCCGAAGCGCGGCAGAGACGGATGGGATCAGTTGGCGTTGGCGCCGATTTCCTTGTCCCAGCGTTCGAGCAGCTTTTTGCGCTCGGTCGGGTCGCCATAGGTCTTGAAGTCGTAATCGATCAGCTTGATGTCTTCGAAGCGCGGCGATTCCTTCGGGACCTCGGCCGTCTTGTTGGACGGAAGCTGGAAGGATTTTGCGTCCTTCATGTGAGATTGCACCTGCGCCGTCAGCGCCCAGTCATACCACTTTTTGGCATTGTCCAGATTGCGTGCACCCTTGATGATCGACATGGAACCGATCTCGTAGCCGGTGCCCTCGCAGGGCGCGATCGACTTGACCGGAAAGCCCTCGACCGTCTGGGCCACTGCATCATGCATGAATACGATGCCGAGACCGGTTTCTCCGCGGGCTGCGGCCTTCACCGGTGCAGAGCCGGATTTCGTGTATTGCGAGACATTGGCATTGAGCTGTTTCAGGTAATCGAACGCCTTGTCCTCGCCCATGATCTGCACGAGCGATGCGAGCGCCGTGTAGGCCGTGCCGGAGGAATTCGGGTTGGCCATCTGTATCTCGCCCTTAAGCGAAGGGTGGAGAAGGTCGGCCCAGCATTTCGGCTCCTTGTAGTTCTTCTGCTTGAAGAGATCGGTGTTGTAACCCCAGCCGAGCGCACCGGCATAAACGCCGACGGTCTTATAGCCGGAGCTTTCCGCCTGCTTCTTTGCCCAGTCCTGCAGTTCATCGAGATGCGGCGACTTGTATTCCTGCGTCAGTCCTTCCGACGCGGCCTGAAGATGCGGGTCGCCGGTGCCGGCCCACCAGATATCGGTTTTCGGGTTGCGGGCCTCGGCGCGGACCTTCGCATAGGTTTCGCCAGACGACAGGCGCACCATGTTGACCTTGATGCCGGTGTCCTTTTCGAACATCTGCTGCATCATTTCGCAGATCACCACATCGGCGGAACATATGAGATTGAGGTCTCCGGCAGCCTTCGATGCCGGTGCATTCGTCAAAAGGCCGGCAGCCGCGACCGATGCCATCAAAGCAAGACGCATGATAATCCTCCCAGATTTTTGGATGACGCCTCCACATCATCCCGCTCTTGCAAGCGTGTGCAATGGTTCCACGCATACCTGCGGATTGTCAATAAGCAATACTGCATAAAATGCGCTTCAGAATACGTCATGTGTCACGAAGTTGTTGCACTCGATTGCAAAAAGAGGCAGGAAACTTTGCGGGAGAAAGCAGACGTGAACCAGAAGATCTTCGTCAGCGCCAAGGAAGTGGCGGATCGTGCCGGCGTGTCGCGTTCGGCTGTCTCGCGCACGTTCACTCCTGGAGCGAGTGTTTCGGAGGAAACGCGGCGACGTGTGATGGAGGCTGCGGAGGCCTTGGGCTATCACGTCAATCATCTCGCCCGAGGGCTGATGCGCAACGAAAGCGGCCTTGTCTGTCTCATCGTCTCTGAGATGGACACGCCTTATCGGTCAAGCCTCATACGGGCGATTTCCCATCAATTGCAAGCCGTCTCCAAGATCGCCATGCTGATCAACACGGATCGTTCCGATAAAAGCGTCGATGATGCGCTCAGGCTTGCGATCAGCTATCGCGCCGATGCGTCCATCATTCTCTCCGGAATGCCGGACAAATCGATCACCGATCTTTGCGTGAAAAGCGGTCAGCGGCTTGTGCTTATCAATCGCGACGAGGAGCGCGAAGGGGCGCTGATGATCAATCTAAATGACCGCGAGGCCGCACACCGAGCATTTATCGCGTTTCAGCGCGCCGGGTGTCGCCGTCTTGCCTTCGCAAATTCTGATGTCGGAACACCAAGTCTAAAGGCTCGTGAGGAAGGGTTTGTTGCTGCCGCGATCGAAGCCGGTGTTGAGGTCATCGTAGAGCGTTTCGGTCCGACCCGTTATCAGAGCGGCGTCATTCTGGCGCAACGCCTTCTCACGCGAGAGGCGCGCCCGGATGCGATCTTCTGCGCCAACGATCTTCTTGCCTGCGGTGTTATGGATACCGCCCGTCACCAGTTCAAACTCACTGTGCCTGACGACATTTGTGTAATCGGTTTCGATTACATCGAACAGTGCTCATGGTCTTCTTATGATCTGACGACATTCGCACAACCAGTCGACCAAATAGCGAAAGAGGCGGTCTCGTGGCTTACGCATCCAGCCAAAACGGATAGCATTGCTTCCCAGATTTCCCCGGAACTGGTCTGGCGCGGGTCGGTGCGCGGTGGTTAGAGCATTGTCCTTCAACCGCACAGGTAAATTATACGCATACCAAAAAACCAAATTCAAGGAAACTGCGTGAAGATCAACCATATTGGTGCTTCTTCAATGCGTTATCCTTTCTGAATAGCTTCGCTTTCTGTCGATACATGCCCATTGCTGTCCTTCAATCCTCCGACCCAAACTTCTCGATAGCCATGCGAAGGCTCCTCACTATAGTCGAACCAATTTTGTGTAACTTTCTGATTGATCGGACGTTTGCAACATTGGCGACCCGTAAAGTCGGTCGCTCTGTTATGGGGATGGATTGCAATGATCGATTTGGTGCAGGGCCTCAGACTAGAACTCGACTTTTTGCCTCATCTGGCAGCACTCGTTTTTGCTTATCTGCTCGCTCTGCCGATCGGTTGGGATCGAGAGCGCAACGAAAGAAGTGCAGGTTTGCGAACATTTCCCCTGGTGGCGATCGCGGCCTGCGGATTTATTCAAGCGGCTGAAACGGTGACGGCCGGCAACGCTGAGGCAACCGCGCGCGTGGTCGAGGGACTTATCAATGGTGTCGGGTTTATCGGCGGTGGCGCGATCCTGGTTGGAAAAGCGAGTACCCGAGGGACGGCGACTGCTACGAGTTTATGGGCTACCGGCGCAATTGGTGCCGCTGTCGGGCTTGGTGCCTTCGATACTGCCATTGTTCTATCCGTCGCGACATTTGCCACATTACGAGTTATGGCTAATTTCAAATCCGCCGAAAACGAAGGCGGCAGGACGGATCACAGCTGAATACTGCACTTCACAAAGAGCGTGAAAAAGCCCGGCTTTGGAGCCGGGCTTGCATGTGGGTGTCAGTCAGTGATGATGCTCAGGCATTTCTTTTAGCTGATCCTTCGTCCATGCAGTCACGGCATGAACGTCACCATCTTCATCGCGCATGAACTGAAGATCAGACAGCGGAACAGCGACAGGTTTTGCGCCGATCCCAAGGAACCCGCCGACATCAATGACTGCAGAACTGCCCGGACCTGTCCCATGGATATGGTCGACCTTCCCGACCTTGTGGTCGTCAGCGCCATAGATGGTTGCACCTTCGAGAACTGCCGGTGTCAGTTCCGCGGGGTCCAGGCGAACGTGATTGGTGTGGTCCATGTCGTTTCCTCCGTGCGTTTATTTGCGGGGAAAGAACCACGAATTCGCTGGTTTGTTCCTGAGCTTTCGCGATGGTCGATTACAAAAAATCCTGTTGAATCAAATCAGGTCGTGCCGCAATTCGTCCAGTCCACGGTGCCAAGACACGGCTTCCCGCAAAGCGAGCACGGTGTCGTTTCCTTCACGAAAAAGATTAAAGATAATGGCGGTGGCTAGCTCTGCCTCCGGACTATCTTTTTCACGTTTGCACGTTCTGTCCATTCATTGAAAACCGAATGAATAATTGCGAGTTCAGTCGCCGAACCTCGTTTCAAAGAACTTCTTTATGTCATGCGCCATTGGATTCAATGAACGTATTTGGAACAGGCGATAAGCCCTTCAAAAGTCTGCAGGAACATAGCGCCTATGCCCGCCTCGCAAACATGCTATAGTTAGTCTGTCTAACTTTCTCTCGTATTGGATTATTGCAGGCGTCAATGCTCATTTCCCCCTCATGGCTTTGTGGTATCTCCGGAGGGTGCATTGCTTTGCGACGATCCGACAGTGCCGCTTTGGGCATGCGGCGTTCGATCGACCGAGTTGGGGGGCGTCGTGGTCTCGCTCGGGCTTGCTCCGGATTTTGGAGTGTTGTGACCGGCGGGCGGTGTAGCAGTCTGTTGGGCGGGAGCATCGGTCGCCTCACCCCAAAACTCGGCACCGACCCAAGCGACCGCTGCGAGGCAAAGGCCAGCACACAGCACGATCAGCACAGGCTTTCCAGTCATTCCCTGACGGGCATCCGTCGCATTTTCAACGACCTTCCGATCAGTCATTTTCTTTCCTCCTTTGAGGAAGAGTAACCGAGTGGATTGGCAAATGTTCCGCTCTCGTCTGCAGGCGGCGTAGATGGAGTGCCTCCCGCCTGGCTCCGATCATGGCCTACAATGGAGCTTCAACGATTCGACATTACCGACCCGCCGCCAGAACGAAAATCCGCGTTTGCGACCAGTGAGCTCTGAAGTATAAGCGGCGATAAGCCCCACATCCGACCGGTTGCTATAGCCCTGTTGCAGGCGCGATTTGCATCTGGGCGGGGCGCAGTTTTTCAGGTGCACCGGACATCGCCTCCTGTCCCGTCAACCGCTCCCGCGATGTCTGTGGCGTGCCTGTATCAGTTACGATCGCGGAAGCCGTATCCGCAATGCGACCGGTCCTCAAACTTGTGGAGCCTTGAGCGCTTGTAGAGACACCGTCAGTCCCTCTCGTCTGGGGAGTGACGGTTCCGTCCGAAGACGCGACACGCCAGACCGTATTGCCTGCATCATCGGCCACCAGTAGCGCGCCGGTGCCATCAATGCCGAGTCCTACAGGTCGCCCGCGAGCCTGCTCACCATTGATGAAATCTGTGACGACGTCTTGTGTTTTGCCCGATGGCTTACCGTTCTCAAACGGAATGTAGACGACCTTGTAGCCGTTGAAGCTGTCGCGGTTCCAGCTGCCACGGTTGCCGACAAATGCTCCATTGGCATAGGCTTGCGGCATGGCCGAGCCTTCGGCGAAGGCCATGCCCAGCGCCGCGACATGGCTCGACAGCGCATAGTCCGGCTTGATTGCCTTTTCGACCATGTCCGGACGCGGGGGGTAAACACGCGGATCGACGTGATCGCCATAGTAGCTCCATGGCCAGCCATAAAAGCCGCCATCCTTAACCGAAGTCATATAGTCCGGCACAAGGTTGGGGCCGAGCTCGTCGCGCTCGTTCACAACTGTCCAGAGTTCGCCGGTTTGCGGATGGAATGTCAGCCCGTTCGGATTACGCAGGCCGGAGGCGAAGACACGTGCGGCACCCGTCTGTCGGTCGACCTGCCAGATTGCGGCCCGGCCTTTTTCTGCCTCAAGCCCGTTTTCCGCAACGTTCGAATTCGAACCGACGGAAACATAGAGCATGCGGCCGTCCGGACTGAGCGCCATATCCTTCGTCCAGTGATGGTTCAGCGGACCACCGGGAAGCGGCGTAAGGGGCCTCGGCGCCTCGCTAATCTGGTTTTGGCCGAGTTCGTAAGGATAGGCGAGAATGGCACTGGCAGACGCTACATAGAGCGTGTTGTCGGCCCAAGCGAGGCCAAAGGGAGAATCGAGGCCGGTCAGAAGATCATGACGTTCATCTACCTCTCCATCGCGATTGGTATCGCGAAGCAGAGTGATGAGGTTAGTTTCCTTCTGCTCGCCGCCACCGCCTGAAGCCATCGCCATGATCCAGCCGCGGATGAAGTCCTTCGGACGACTGAGCGGCTTTCCCTCCGGCGCCTTCGACTGCACAACCAGTACATCGCCATTCGGCAGCGTGTGAACCGTGCGTGGGTTGGCGAGGTCTTTGGCATAGGCTGTCACCTTGAGGCCTTCCGGTACGGACGGCGTTTCGCCATCCTTCCAGCCGACTACCTTAGCCACCTTGAGGTCCGGTAGCAATTCCTGCTGCGGTTCCGGCAGGACTGGGTCGGGCCCGATCTGCTGGGACGTATCGAATGCTGGAGTCTGTGCCATTGCGGTGCCTGTGAGGCAGGCTGTCAAAGCAAGGGCGGACACGCCAGGAAAGAACGATTTCATCTCAGACCCTCCAGGCCAGTCTTGCGTATTTTCTTGCCGACGTGACGGCAGCGAAAACGATGAGCACGAATGTTGCCGTCGAAATCGCCAGGCCGAACGGAATGACTGCCGTCCAGCCGTCACGGGCGTGAACGAAGCTGTTGGCGAAGGCGAGCATCAGGATCGCGATGTAGAGCAGAATGGCCATGAAGCCGGGGCGAAGAGGCCGTGTGCGCCGTCGAAGAATATCAAACAGGCCCGCCAGCAGGCCAATGGCCCCGAACAGAAGTCCCGCAAACAGAAGCCATGAGGCGAAGGTCAACCAGATGAGGTTGCCGCTGCTTTGCCAGTAAGCGATGTCTGCTGCCAGCGTGAGCGTGAAGCAGACGACGGGGAAAGGCACGAAGAGCGACTGCAAAGGGTATGCGGCGGAATCGCGGTTTGGCGAGGAAAGGACGGCCATCTGTCACTCCGTGGCACAGGTGCGGTTGTGTCAGTCAACCGCATCGCGGCGGGAATTGTTCCCGCCAGCCGTCGCGTCTGAACTACATGGGCTCCAAAGCACAGGCCGCTCTGAACAGGGCGGCATGAAAATGAGAGTCGCTTGGAACAACGACGTTCCGCCACCGTTTTGCCACGAATGTTCAGATGCAGAGGGGCGATTCTGAATGACAGATGGCTGGGCGACAGGCCTAAACCAACCGAGACGGTCGCAAAGGCAATTGTCGCGGCTCTGTCCCAGCCTCATCGCACTGCTCGTCTTTCTGCTCACATCCTGCTCCGGTAATCACTCCGCACTCGACCCCGCCGGCCCGGAGGCTGTAAACGTCGCGCAGCTTTTTTTCGTCATGCTGGCCGGCGGCGTAGTCATCTGGCTCGGGCTTGTCGCTGCCCTTATCTACGCCGCCCGGAAGAAGCGAGAGCACAGCGAGGAGAGCGCCGGACGTGTCATTCTCTGGGGCGGCGCGGTGATCCCGACGATCATCCTCTGCGCGCTCCTCTCCTACGGAATGTGGCTCATGCCGGCGATCCGGCCTTGGGTGCCAGACGATCAGCAGGTACGCCGCATCGAAGTGACCGGTGAACAGTTCTGGTGGCGGGTGCGCTATTTGAATGAAACCGGTGAAGTGATGTTCGAGACGGCCAACGAGGTGCGTATCCCCGTTGGCCAACCGGCACATTTTTCGCTCAAGGCCGCGGACGTCATCCATTCCTTCTGGGTGCCGTCGCTCGGCGGCAAGATGGACATGATCCCCGGTCGCACCAATCCGCTGACGCTGACGGCTGACCGCGAAGGCACCTATCGAGGTGTCTGTGCAGAATTCTGCGGCGAATCCCACGCATTGATGGCCTTTACCGTGCGCGCGGTGGCGCCAGATGAGCATGACGCCTGGCTTGCCAAGCGAATAGCCTCCACCCCACATAATGCAGAAGGGCTTGCGGTATTCCTCAACAATGGCTGCGGCGCCTGTCACGCGGTTTCCGGCACGGCCGCGAATGGTCGTATCGGTCCGGATCTAACCGCATTCGGAGAACGATCGACGCTTGCGGCCGGGACGCTGCCCCACACCGCCGAGGACATCGCCAGCTTCATCGCCTATCCGGGCGAGATCAAGCCGGGTGTGAAGATGCCGCATTTCGGCATGCTTCCTGAAGACGACATCAAGACAATCGCAGCCTTCCTGAAGGAGCTCAAGTGATGGTGGAGCTCGGCAATTTTTCGCCCGAGGAGCGGGCGGCGCAGGAAGAGCGGTTGCGCAAGGTGTGGAAGACACCGGGCGGCTGGCGTTACTGGACCTCGGTGAACAATAGCGAGATCGGCCTCTGGTACGGCATCACCGCCTTCGCCTTCATGCTGTTTGCCGGATTGCTGGGTCTGCTGATGCGCGCCCAACTCGCGGTGCCGAACAATGATCTGATCTCGGCCGAGCTGTTCAACCAGGCCTTTACCCTGCACGGCACGGTGATGATGTTCCTCTTCGCGGTGCCGATCTTCGAAGCGATCGCAATCTTCCTTCTGCCCTCCATGCTGGGCGCCCGCGAGCTGCCGTTCCCGCGTCTTTCCGCCTTCGGTTACTGGAGCTTTCTGCTCGGCGGCATTTTCGTCTGCGGATCGATCTTCTTCAATGCGGCACCCAATGCCGGCTGGTTCATGTATCCGCCGCTCGCTACCGACAAGGAATATGCCGGCATCGGCGCCGACATCTGGCTGCTCGGCCTGTCCTTCATCGAGGTGGCCTCGATTGCTGCCGCCGTCGAGATCATCGTCGGCATCATGAAATGCCGTGCTCCGGGCATGCGCATCAACATGATGCCGATGTTCGCCTGGTATCTCCTGATCGTCGCCGGCATGATCCTCTTTGCCTTCCCGCCGCTGATTGCCGGTGACATCCTGTTTGAAATGGAGCGGATGTTCGACTGGCCGTTCTTTGATGTCTCGCGTGGCGGCGATCCGCTTCTGTGGCAGCACCTGTTCTGGATCTTCGGTCACCCGGAGGTCTACATTATCTTTCTGCCGGCCATCGCGTTGATGGCGATGATCGTGCCGACGTTCTCGCAGCGGCCGATTGTCGGCTATTCGTGGATCGTACTCGCGGCGGTCGGCACAGGCTTCTTGAGTTTCGGCCTGTGGGTGCATCACATGTTCACCACCGGCCTGCCGCAGATCTCGCTCGCATTCTTTTCCGCTGCATCGGAGGCGGTGGCGATCCCGACCGGGGTGCAGATCTTCGTCTTCATCGCCACCATGCTGGCGGGCCGCGTGATCTTTTCCGTGCCGATGCTGTTCGGGGCAGGGGGGCTGGCGATCTTCACCATCGGCGGGTTGACCGGGGTGATGGTGGCGCTCGTACCCTTCGACTGGCAGGCGCATGACACCTATTTCATTGTTGCGCACCTGCATTACGTGATCATCGGCGGCATGTTCTTCCCGATCGTCGCCGGCATCTACTATTACTTCCCCTTCGTCACCGGCAAGAAACTCTCCGATGCCTGGGGCAAGATTGCTTTCTGGCTGATGTTCGTCGGTTTCAATGTCGGATTCTTCCCGATGCATTTCTCCGGCCTACGCGGCATGCCGAGGCGTGTTTTCACCTATCCGGAAGAATTCGGCTGGGACCTGTTCAACATGATCTCGACGATCGGCGCATTTATCTTCGCCGCCGGGGTCATGACCTTCGTGATCGATATCTTCCGACCGAAAGCCAAGCCCGTGGAACGAAATCTCAACCCCTGGAATGCGGGTACACTGGAATGGACCAACGATCCTGACGAAAGCTGGGGCATGCGTTCGGTGCCAATCATCGCCAGTCGCTATCCGCTCTGGGAGCAGCCGAACCTGCAGGCCGATATTGAGGCGGGGCGCTACTATCTCCCCGATGCGAAGTCGGGCAAGCGCGAGACGCTTGTGACCTCCGTGCTCGATGCCGAGCCGATCCAGTGCCTGCGCGTTGGTGGTGTCTCCCTGGTGCCGATGGTTGCCGCCCTGGCGCTTGGCGGTGTGTTCATCGCGCTGACCTTCCATTGGTGGATCCTGACCCTTATCTGCGCCAGCATAACCTTCATCGCGATCATGGTCTGGCTCTGGACGGGGACGGCACAGATTCCGGAAGCGGACGAGGTGGATGTCGGCCTCGGGCAGAAGCTGCCTGTCTATGTGTCCGGCCCGGCCTCTGTCGGCTGGTGGGCGATGTTCATCACCATGGTCGGCGACGGCACAGCCTTTGCCAGCCTGGTCTTCGGCTATTTCTTCTATTGGACGGTGCATGACGATTTCACCGCCGGTGCTGTAGGTCCCGGCATGCTGTGGCCGATGCTGGCGCTTGCCCTTTTTGTCGTCGCATGGCTCCTCACCATCACGGCACGGGAACTGAACGAGAAGGGACCTGCCGGCTGCCGCATTGCGCTCGTTTCCGGCATCCTCGTCACCATCGCCGCCTGCCTTGCAGGACTTGCCGGTCCCTATGTCCACGCCATGGACCCGACCTCCAACGTCTATCCCGCCACCGTCTGGATCATCGCCATCTGGACAGTCGTCCATGGTGCGGTCGGGGTGATCATGCAGGCCTATTGCCTCGTCGGCAGCCTTACAGGGCGGGTGACTGCTTCCTATGATCAGGATATCCGCAACGTGACGCTCTACTGGCACTTCATGGCCTTTACTGCCGTCGTCACATTCGCGGTGCTCGGCCTCTTTCCGATGGTGAGCGCATGAAGAGCGTCATTCCGCGCGAGGTTGAAAGCCTCTGGACCCTGTTTACCGCTCCGACCGTGTGGGCGGTGCATTTCGTCGGCTGTTATGTGACCGTTGCCGTCTATTGCGCCAAAGCCGCATCGCTCGATTTCGGCTTTGACGCGGTAAGGCTTCTTCTGGCAGGCTTTACCGTCATCGCATTGGCCGTCATCGTCCTCTCCGCCTGGCTCGCCTGGCGACAATGGGGTTTTGGCGTGCATGACCCGCCGCATGATGAGCCGACGAGGAAGGGGCGTACCCTGTTTCAGGGCTATGCGACGCTGCTTCTTTCGGGCCTCAGCTTTGTCGCCGTCATCTATGCCGCCATTCCTCTGATCTTCATCGCGGAGTGCCAGCGATGAAACGCGCTTCGCTTTATTCCGGTTTGATCCTGCTCGCAGCGCTTTGGGGGCTGTTGCTTCCCTTCGCCGACCGGGCCTCCTTCACAATCCACATGATCGCCCATATGGGTGTCGTTGCCGGTGCAGCACCGCTCATCGCCATCGGTCTTTCTGGAACGCGTTTGGATTTACCGGCGCGCTGGCCATGGTTCTCGCCGATCGTTGCCTCGATCGTGGAACTTGTCGCCGTCTGGATCTGGCACATCCCCGCCCTTAGGGCATTTTCTGAAAGCTCTCCGCTCATTGCCGTCCTGGAACAGCTTACCTTCCTTGTTGCAGGGCTGGCGCTCTGGCTCTCCTGTCTTGGCGGGCTTGAAGCGGGCAGGGACGGGCGACGCATGGCCGGAGCCGTCGGGTTGTTGCTCACCTCCATGCACATGACGCTGCTCGGCGCGTTGTTGGCGCTTTCGCCGCGGGCACTTTACGGCGGGAGTGAGGTGAGCTGCTTCGGGATCCCGCTCGCCCCGATCGTTGATCAGCAGGCAGGAGGGGTCATCATGTTGCTGGTCGGAGCGGCGGTCTATCTCGCCGGTGGCGTCTCGCTTCTGGCCATGACGCTCAACTCCGGCATTCCGCAAGCATCGCGCAGGAGAGGCTGATGACCATTCGCTGGAAACACCTGATCGTCCTCGCCATCATCGCGCCTCTCCTTGGGCTCGCGGTCGGCTGGTCCGGCCTGATGAGCGTGCGCGCCTCAACTGGCCATTGGGCAGTTACCGACTGGTTCCTGCATTGGGTCATGCGCAATTCCGTGTCGGCCCGTGCTGTGGCGGTCGGCGACGTGCCCCCGCTCGACGATCCTGGGCTCATCCCGGGTGCGGCCGGCCATTTCGAGACCGGCTGTGCCGTCTGTCACGGTTCGCCGGCTCAACCGCGGCCGGATTCAGTGCTCGCCATGTTGCCCCCACCGCCGAACCTGAAGGTCGTGGTACCTGAATGGACGGATGCCGAACTGTTCGAGATCGTCAAGCACGGTGTCCGTTTCACCGGCATGCCGGCATGGCCCGTCCAGTCGCGAGACGACGAAGTCTGGTCGATGGTGGCGTTTCTTCGCAAACTGCCGGATATAGACGCGGAGGCCTATCTCCAGGCATCAGGCCTGCATGGTTTAGGTCATGCAGGCGAGGTCTCGCCTTTGCCGATCACTTGCGAGAGCTGCCACGCGGAAAGCAAGCTCAATGACGGCAGCTTCGTTCCGCGGTTGGCCGGCCAGTCGGAAGCCTATCTTTTGAACGCGCTCAAAGCCTATGCCGGAAAGACGCGCCCAAGTGGCATTATGCAGGTGGCGGTCGGTACATTGTCCGTTGAGAGCCTGCCAGAACTGGCTGCCTATTATACCAAGCAGACTCCGGCGGCTCGTGCAGGTGCTGTTCATGATCCAATTTTGATCGAGAAGGGTAGGATACTCGCGGAGCAGGGACGTTATGCCGACAAGATCCCGGCGTGCCTGAGTTGCCATGATAAAGCAGATGCGAATCCGGCCTACCCAAAATTGTCCGGTCAAAACTCAGCCTATCTGCAAAATCAGTTGGCCTTATTTCGATCCGGTGGGCGCGGTGGCTCTCAATACCACCATCTGATGACCGGGGCTGCCAAGGAACTAACGGCCGATGATATTTCAGCTGTAGCAGCCTACTTCAGCGCCAGATAACGCAAGAGGCATGTCGCCAAATTGGAGATGGATAACGGTGGTTGAGAGGTAGGAGCCTGTCCTACCTCTCAACAAAAGATCAGCAGCGATCCACATATCTGTTGCCGTTTCGATCGCGATAGTAGCAGCGGCCCGGCTGATCTGCGACATTGCCGATCAACGCGCCGGATACACCGCCGACAGCCGCGCCAACGGCTGCACCTCTGACATTGCCGGTGGCAACACCACCGATGACGGCGCCACTCGCAGCACCGATGCCGGCGCCCCGCTCTGTCGAAGAGCATGCGGTTAACGCCAATGCCGCCAACAGCGGAATGATAATTTTATGCATTGAAGCCTCCTTCTGTACAAACAGCAAACGTCGCGAGGTGTGATGCGTTCCGCCCATCTTTAGCGAGAGAAGAAGTTGGACCTTGCAACATCGATCAGCTCGTCGCCGCGGCCACTCATCACGGCCTTGGCGGCCCAAAGGCTCATGCCCATCACCTGCGCGGCCTTGATCTTCGGAGGAATGGATAGCTCTTGCGGATTTGTGACAACATCCAGAAGTGCCGGGCCTGGATGGCGTAAAACAGCTTCAATGCCGCGTTCCAGCTCAGCCGGATCCTCGACACGGAAAGCATGAATGCCGGCGGCACGCGCGACCGCTGCAAAGTCGGGGTTCTCGAGATCTGTTCCCGTTTCGATGTAGCCGGCCGCCTTCATCTCCATGGCGACGAAACCCAGAGACGAATTGTTGAAGACGATGACCTTTACGGGAAGATTTTCCTGTTTCAGCGTCAGAAAATCGCCCATAAGCATGGTGAAGCCACCGTCGCCGGACATGCTGATAACCTGCCGATCCTTATCGGCAGCCTGCGCTCCAATCGCCTGAGGCAGCGCGTTGGCCATAGAGCCATGAACAAGCGATCCAATCAGGCGTCGCTTTCCGTTCATTTTGAGATATCGTGCAGCCCATACCGTGGGCGTTCCGACGTCAAAGGTGAAGATCGCGTCGTCCGATGCCTGTTCGCTGAGCAGTCTCGCGACATGTTGCGGGTGAATTGTCCCTCCAGCTTTACCGGTCGCGAGGTCGTCCAGACCTTCACGGGCCTTCTCGTAGGCTGCCAGGCAACGATCGAGGTGTTTGGTGTCGGTCTGTTCTCGAAGCTTGGGAAGTATTGCGCCGAGCGTCGACTTGACATCACCGACGATCGCCAGATCGAGCGGTGTTCGTCGGCCAAGGTTTTCGGGCCGGACGTCGATTTGCACGACCTTCGCATCGGCCGGATAAAACTGTCTGTAAGGGAAGTCGGTCCCGAGCATGATCAGCGTGTCACATTCGAGCATCGCCTTATAACCGGACGAAAACCCGATCAGGCCGGTCATTCCCACGTCAAACGGGTTCTCCCATTCGATATGCTCCTTGCCACCGAGTGCATGCACGATCGGTGCCTTGAGGCGCGAGGCTATTGCTACGACCTCGTCGTGCGCGCCCTGGCAGCCACGACCACACAGGAGAGTGATTTTTGAACTTTCACTCAGCATTTCTATCAGGGCATCGACTTGATCATCAGCCGGGACCACACTCGGCAAAGCCAATTTCAGGGCTGCCGGAGACGAGATTTTTGCGGAAAAATCGGCAAGGGCGATATCGCCGGGGATGACGATAACTGCAACGCCGCGTTTGCCGACTGCTGCCCGAATGGCGGCCTCCATCACCCCAGGCAGTTGCTCGGGTTGGCTGACGAGCTCGCAATAATGGCTACACTCCCGAAAGAGTTGATCCGGATGCGTTTCCTGGAAATAGCCTCTGCCGATTTCTTCCGACGGTATCTGTGCTGCAATTGCCAGAACCGGGACACCCGACCGGTGGCAGTCAAACAACCCATTGATCAGATGCAGGTTACCGGGACCGCAACTCCCTGCGCAGACGGCGAGTTCGCCGGTGATATGAGCTTCCGCGCCAGCGGCAAAGGCTGCAGTCTCTTCGTGGCGAGTATGAACCCACTCGATATCGCCTCGTTTGCGCAAGGATTCCGTCAGCCCGTTCAAGCTGTCGCCGACAACTCCATAGATCCGTTTTACGCCAGCGGAATGCAGGATCTCGGTCATTACGTCGGCGACTTTGGACTTCATTTCGATACTCCTTCAAAAATGGGTTCACGGCGGGGTTACCAACCCAATTAGTCCCTGAAGTGCTCATTCCAACCCTCACACAGAGGCTCGGCGTCGCTACGAAACTGATTTCGGAGTTTTTGTACCTGTTACGTCCGTTTGAGCGGCGATCGAGTTCTGCTCTCACGCGACTGGAGGTGTGTTTGCTGGATTTTACTGATTGAATGGAACCCGCCATCGGCCAGCGTCTTGTTGGAGATATGAGAGCACCATCGAAAAAGCCCGAGCACAGCAAAACTGATCTCCAGGTCCGAGAGCAGATAATTCACGCGCTTTATCTCAAGCTGAAATCCGAGAGGGAGACGCGTGAAGCTCTTCTCGATGCGTCTCAAGCGGGGTCCGGGCCTGAGGTGCTGGAAGCAATTGCATCCGATCCTATCCCCGTAATCGATGACTTGGGACAGGAAGAGACAGTAAGGGCGCTCGTCGATCGGTTTGTTATGAAATCGGATATGCAGTCCGTCGACGACAACGGCACTGGCCGGTGACGCGTGATGCCCAGCAAGGTTCCTGCCTATCAAGCCAAGCGCGATTTCAAGAAAACTAGAGAACCGTCCGGCGATGTTGAGGTTAGGCCGTCCAACCGCCTCCGGTTTGTCATTCAGAAGCATGATGCGACACGGCTCCATTACGATCTTCGCCTCGAACTTGATGGTGTCTTCAAATCCTGGGCGGTAACCCGAGGCCCATCTCAAAACCCGGCCGACAAGCGGCTGGCCGTCGAGGTGGAAGACCACCCCCTCGACTACGGCGACTTTGAAGGCACGATCCCGAAGGGCGAATATGGCGGCGGTACCGTTATGCTGTGGGACCGCGGTTACTGGGAGCCGGAAGGAGATATGTCGCCCGATGCCGCCCTTAAGAAAGGCGATCTGAAGTTTGTTCTCCACGGCGACCGCCTAAAAGGCAGCTTCGTGCTGGTCCGCATGAAGAAGGGCCGCGATGACGACAAGCGTACCAACTGGCTGCTGATCAAGCATCGCGACGATCATGCCGCTAGCAGGAATGGTGCAGCGATACTCAACCGGGAGAAAACATCGGTCGCCTCCGGCCGCGACATGGCAGGCATCGCGTCGGGCAAGGGGCGCAAACCCAAACCATTCATGCTGAGCGAGGCCGCTGTGGATGCAGATGCCGTCTGGGATAGCAGTGTTGGTTTGGCCGCCGAAGAAAGACGCGGCGGGAAACACTCTGCATCGAAGCAAGGTAGGCGCTTCAGCGCGTCCCCACTGCCTGCCTTCATCCCGCCGCAGCTCTGCAAATCCCAGGATCGGCCTCCATCTGGCTCCGGCTGGCTGCACGAGATCAAGTTCGACGGCTACCGGATCCAGATGCGCATCGAGGCAGGCAAGGTTAAGCTCATGACGCGCAAGGGGCTGGACTGGACGAAAAGCTTCAAGCCGATTGCGGCGGATGCAGAGGTCTTGCCGGATACCATCCTCGATGGCGAGATCTGCGCGCTGGACGAAAGTGGCGCGCCGGATTTTGCGGCACTTCAAGCCGCGCTATCGGAAGGCCGGACCGAAGATCTGGCCTATTTCGCATTCGATCTGCTTTTCCACGCTGATGAAGATCTACGCGACATACGGCTGGACGAGCGCAAGTCCCGGCTGGAAGCACTGCTGGCTGACGCCAAGCCCGGGCCACGTATCCGCTTCGTTGAGCATTTCGAGACGGGAGGAGATGCTGTGCTCCGTTCGGCTTGCCGGCTTTCACTCGAAGGCATCGTGTCGAAGCAGCTCGACGCGCCTTATCGATCGGGCAGGAGCGATAGTTGGGTCAAATCTAAATGCCGGGCAGGGCATGAAGTGGTGATCGGTGGTTACACCACGAATGGCAGCCAGTTCCGCTCCCTGCTGGCGGGCATCTATCGCGGCAAGCACTTCGTCTATGTCGGGCGGGTTGGGACCGGCTTCGGCAATGGCCGGGCGAGGATGTTGCTCGAAACCTTAAAGCCGCTGAAAACCGGACGCTCCCCGTTCACCGGTATCGGTGCGCCCAAGAAAGACGAAGGTGTCCATTGGGTGACGCCGGACCAGGTTGCTGAAATCGAGTTTGCCGGATGGACAGCCAACGGGCAGGTGAGGCAGGCCGCCTTCAAGGGGCTCCGTGAAGACAAGCCGGCGAGCGAGGTAGCGGCCGAAGAGCCTTCACCTAAAGAGCGGGCCGCGCCGAAGGTCGAGCCCAATCACGAAGCCACTACGAAGATGTCGGGCCGGAAAGGCGCTAAGGCGGAGGTAATGGGCGTACTAATCTCGAACCCTGACAAGCCGCTGTGGCCGGAAGAAGACCCTCCAGTCACCAAACAGGACTTGGCGCTCTTTTATGAGGCCGTCGGCGCATGGATGATCGACCATCTGCGCGGCCGGCCCTGTTCCGTAGTCCGGGCACCTGACGGGATCGACAAAGAGCAGTTTTTCCAGCGCCACGCCATGCCCGGCACATCCAACCTGCTGGAACTCGTCAAAGTTCCCGGCGACAAGAAGCCTTACCTGCAAGTCGATCGCATAGAAGGCCTTGTAGCGCTGGCGCAGGTGGCAGCCGTCGAACTCCATCCATGGAACTGTCAGCCCGCCAAGCCGGATGTGCCCGGTCGTCTGGTGTTCGATCTTGATCCGGGCCCGGATGTGGCTTTCTCCGCGGTCGTCGACACCGCCCTTGAATTGCGTGATCGGTTGGATGCTCTCGGTCTCGTCAGCTTTTGCAAGACGACCGGCGGTAAGGGGCTCCATATCGTCACCCCGCTTGACGCAGGCGGAAGCAAATCTATCAGTTGGGAGGGCGCAAAGGATTTCGCCTATCGCGTCTGCCAGCAAATGGCTGAGGATCAGCCGGATCGCTATCTTACGAAGATGGCGAGGAAGTTGAGGGCAGGACGGATCTTTCTCGACTATCTTCGCAACGATCGAATGGCGACGGCTGTCGCGCCCCTGTCACCACGAGCCAGACCGGGGGCAACTGTATCCATGCCGTTGACCTGGGCCCAAGTGAAGTCAGGCCTTGATCCCAAGCGGTTCACTATCCGCAGCGTGCCAAGCCTCCTGGGCAAAAGCGACGCTTGGAAGGATTATGATCAATCCAAGCGCTCGCTTTCACAAGCGATCAACCGGTTCGACGGGAAAACCTGACCTCGCAGTTACTTCTTCTTGGACTGGCGATTGTCGGCTTCGACCGACCTTCGAAGCGCATCCATGATGTCGATGACGTTGCTCGGTTTTTCAGCCTTTTCAGGCTCGGGCGTTTTTGCGGCTGTTGGCCTTCGGTGCTTTTTCTTCGACTTAATGATGTCGAGAAGGTTTTCCTGAACGGGGTCCGAGACCATCTCGGCATCCCAGTGGCGGGTCTGGTTCTTGATAAGCTTGCGAATGAGCGGCAGCGCGTCCTTGTCCGGCTTTGCCTTAGTCAGGTCATCGAAGTAGTCTTTCGCCTCACGCACCTCATCGCCGTAGCGGAGCGTCCATAGGACGATGCCTTTGCCTCGGGGCTCAAGCATCACGGCACGCTCTCGGCGGCCGAGGACGAGCCGGGAAATTCCGACCATTTTCTGACTTTCCATGGCAGCACGGATGACGGCAAACGCCTCTTCACCGACCTTGTCGTTTGGCGTCAGATAATAAGGTTTATCAAGCCAGATCCAGTCGATCTCATCGCGAGGCGCAAAGGTCGAGATGTCGATCGTCTTCGTGCTCTCCAGTGCGATATGCTCGAGATCGTCGTCTTCCAGCATGACGTAATCGTCTTCCGCCCGCTGATAGCCCTTCACCTCGTCCTGCTCGCGAACAGTTTTGCCCGTGACCGAGTCCACGTATTGGCTCAAAACCCGATTGTTCGTCTCGCGGTTCAGCGTATGAAACTTGATCTTCTCGCTATCGGAGGTAGCCGGGGTCATTTCGACCGAACAGGTAACGAGCGATAGCTTGAGATAACCTTTCCAATAGGGACGCAGTGGCATCGTGGTTTGGCCCTCTAGCCAGCTTTGCGACGAGACGCTGCGGCGGAGTTGGACTTGCCGCTCCTAGCCGCTGCCTTCCGGGTGGTGTTGGAGTTGACGGACTTCCGTTTGGTCGTCTTCTTCTGAAGCGCCCCGGCGCTGTCGCGCAATGCCTGAAGGAGATCGCCCGGCTTCGATGCCTTAGGTGGTGTAATCTTTTTGAACGGTTTACCCTCGATCTTCGCCTTCACCAGCTCGGCTAGAGCTTCCTCGTAACGATCATCGGACTTCGAAGGGTCGTACGAGCCCTTCTTCGTACCGATGATATGGGAGGCCAATTCGAGCATTTCCTTGTCGATCTTGATGTCAGCCGTGTCCTCGAAGGCCTCGTCTGCCGATCGCACCTCGTAATCGAAATTCAAGGTGGTTCCGATCAGGCCGTCGCCATGGGGGCGGATCAGCACCGTTCGAAGCCGACGGAACAGCACGGTGCTGGCAATGGCGGCGACCTGGGCCTCTTTCATTCCGTCACGCAGCAGAGCAAACGCTTCTTCGCCGGTCTCCTGTGGCGCCAGATAGTAAGGCTTGTCGAAATAGACGTCATCGATCTCGTCGCATGGGATGAACGCCGTAATTGAAAGGGTCTTGTCGCTGTCGGGAACCGCTGAAGCGATCTCGTCTGGCTCCAGCACGACATAGCGGCCATTGCCGGTCTCGTAACCCTTCACCTGTGCGTGATGTTCAACGACATCGCCGGTCTCGCTATCCACAAACTCGCGGCGCACCCGATTGCCGGTCTTGCGGTTGAGTATGTTGAAGCTGATCCGCTCGGAGGATGAGGTGGCTGTGAACAAGGCCACAGGACAAGTGACCTCGCCGAACCTGATGTGGCCCTTCCAGTTGGCGCGTGGCGATGCCATGTCCAGATATCTCCTATACAGCTTCGCCCATTAACAGGATAGGCGCTGAATCGTTCCGGGAACGTCGCTGTTCTGGTTTAAGACCTCGATCCTCGCGTCTTTGTCGATGTCAGATAGTAGTTAAGTCTCCCACAATCACCTCTTGACATATCGCTAGGCTGTCGTGCTAATACGTATAAGCGCTAATGCGCATTAGCATATACTTTGATGCTTTGGAGGGCATCGCGTGACCCGCCACAAGCGACTGACCCAAAACGATATTGCCAAGCTTGCCGGCGTCAGCCAGGCTACGGTGTCGCTTGTGCTCAACGGGGCGCCTACCGCGTTGGCGCGTATCCCTGCCGAGACCCGCGACCGGGTCCAAGCCGTCATCCGCACGACCGGTTATGTTGCCGACCCGATCGCGAGGCGGATGGCGAAGGGGCTGAACCGCATCCTCGGCGTCTTCACCTACGAGCCGGCTTTTCCGAGCGCTCAGGCCGACTTCTTCACACCCTTCCTGCTCGGCATCGAGGAGGAGGCGCAGCAGCAGAACTACGATCTCCTGCTCCTGACGAGCGCCGGTGTCGGCAATAACCGCAAGATATTCTCCGAGAACAACCGGCTCCGCATCGCCGACGGCTGCCTCGTGCTCGGCCGCGAATTCGACCGCAAGGAACTCGCCCGGCTGGTGGCGGAGGATTACCCGTTCGTGGCGATCGGCCGTCGCGATGATGCTGGCGGGCCGGTTCCCTATGTCGGTGGCGACTATGCGGCCGGCACCCGGCAACTCGTCGAAAAGGCCGTTTCGCTCGGCCATTCGAAGCTAGCCTATGTCGGTCCGGAGGGGCCGGCGGAATCCATTGCCGATCGCTGGCGGGGTTTCGCTTCTGCGCTAGGTGAGGGGGCGGGGCTTGCCCTGCATGTTGATGCCGTCAACAGGCCGGCGGACGAGATTCTCGAAGGGATACTTTCAAGCGGTGCGACTGTCGCCTTCTTCATCGAGCTGGCTGATGCCGTTCGCGTCGAAGCACTCGCACGCGAACGCGGGCTCTCGGTACCCCGGGACTTCTCGATGATCGTGCTTGGCAGCCATATCCGCGCGGGACGCAGCCTGGTGCGCTTCACGTCCTACGAAATTCCCCGCGAGGAGATGGGACGACAGGCAACGGCGATGCTGGTCAACCGCATCGAGACCGGCAGTCTTGGCAGCCAGATTCTTCTCACATGTGAGCCCGTCGCGGGCGAAACACTGGGGCCATGCCCTTTGGATTCCGCGGAAAAACGCCAATCAACGAAACGGATGTGATGACGTGAAAGAGTTGCAAGCAGATATTCTTATCGTGGGCGGCGGGCTTGGTGGCGTGGCAGCAGCATTGGGCGCAGCACGCGCCGGCAGCCGGGTCATCATGACGGAGGATTTCGACTGGATCGGCGGGCAGCTGACCAGTCAGGCGGTTCCCTCCGACGAGCATAGCTGGGTCGAGCAGTTCGGCATCACGCGGTCCTATCGCAAACTGCGCAGTGGTGTCCGGCAATATTACCGCGACCACTATCCGTTGACCGAAGGCGCCCGCGCCTGGGGTGACCTCAATCCCGGCGGCGGCTGGGTGAGCCGCATCTGCGCCGAACCACGCGTCAGCCTGGCGGTGATGGAAAGCATGCTGATGCCTTATATCGGTGCCGGCCGTCTGACGGTGCTGAAACCCTACCGGCCGGTTGCCGCGGATGTCGAAGGTGACACGGTTCGCTCGATCACGGTCCGCCACCGCGACACAGATGCCGAGATCGTCATTTCCGCCGACTACGTTCTTGACGCGACCGAACTCGGCGATCTTCTGCCGATGACGGGTACGGAATACGCGAAAGGATTCGAAGCGCAGTCCGACACAGGCGAACCGAGTGCGCCGGCAGAAGCCCAGCCCGATAATGTTCAGGCGGTCTCGATCTGCTTTGCGATCGATCATGTCGATGGCGACCAGACGATCGACGAGCCGGAAAACTACGACTATTGGCGCAATTACCAGCCGCATTTCTGGGGCGGTCCGCTGCTCGGCCTGACGGCGCCGCATCCGCGCACGCTGGAACACACGACCCGGTTGTTCACGCCGAACCCGGACGACGATCCGCTTCTCGTCGATGCCGACCAGCGCAAGGGAGGCGGTGATGAAAACCTTTGGATCTTCCGCCGCATTGCCGCACGAAAGAACTTTGCGCCGGGTTTCTATCAGTCCGATATCTGCCTCGTGAACTGGCCGATGATCGACTATATGGACGGCACAATCATTGACGTCCCGGACGAGGAAAAGGCGCGGCACCTGAAATCGGCGGCCGACCTTTCCTATTCGGTTTTCTACTGGCTGCAGACGGAGGCGCCGCGTCTCGACGGCGGCCAGGGTTACAGCGGCCTGCGTCTGCGTGGTGATATCACTGGCACCGAACATGGCCTTGCCATGGCGCCCTATATCCGCGAGGGCCGGCGGATCAAGCCGGTGACGCGGATCGTCGAACAGTATCTGTCTTTTACCGTGCGCGGTGAAAAGGGCGCGCTGCGGTATCGCGACAGCATCGGCATCGGCATGTACCGCATCGACCTGCATCCTTCGACCGGCGGCGACAACTATGTCGATGTGCCGTCCTGCCCGTTTGAGATTCCGCTCGGTGCGTTGCTGCCGCAACGGATGAAGAACCTTATTCCTGCAGGCAAGAATATCGGCACGACGCATATCACCAACGGTTGTTACCGCCTGCACCCGGTCGAATGGAATATCGGCGAGGTGGCCGGCATGCTGGCGGCCTGGTGCCTGGAGAAGGGGCTGACGCCGCATCAGGTGCAGGAGGCTGACAGCCATCTGGCAGAATTTCAGGCGGCCTTGACCCGCGAAGGCATCGAAATCCGCTGGCCGGAGATCGCCGCCTACTGATTGTTGATCGAACCCATCTTTGGAGGAGGACTGGGAATGCTTTATCAAAGGACCTTGAAAACAACCGCCTGGGCACTGGCAATCCTTGGAACGTTCGCGCTCGGTGGAACTGCCCTGGCACAGGACGCGATCAACCTGCGCATGACGATCTGGAGCGCCAACGAGGCGCATCTAAAACTGTTCAACGAGATCGCGGCGGGCTTCAAGCAGAATCATCCGAATGTCAGCGTAACCTACGAGTCGCTGCCGTTCGAAACCTATACGACAGCGCTGACGACCCAGATCGCCGGTGGAAACGCGCCCGACATGGCGTGGATCTTCGAAACCTCGGCCTATGATTTCATTAAGTCGGGTGCGCTTTATCCGCTGACCGACATATTGAAGGCGGCAGAAGGCTACAATCTCGACGAGGTCAGCGCCGGCGCCACCGAACGCTGGACGGAAGACGGCAAGCTCTACGCCTATCCGTTCTCGACGTCGCCCTTTGCGGTCTTCGTCAATAACGAACTGATTAAGGCTGCGGGCGTCAAAACACCGGCCCAGATGATCGCTGCAGGCGATTGGACTTGGGACAACGCGATCGGAACGGCCGCCGCCGTTGCCAAATCCGGCAAGGGCGGATTGGTCGTGCGCGACTTCAACTATCAGGCATGGCAATACCTTACCTCTGTATGGAACGGCTGGGGCGCATCGCCCTGGAGTGAAGATGGCAGGACCTGCACCATGGCCGACAAGCCGATGGCGGATGCGCTGAGCTTCATCCACGACGCCGTGTTCACCAAGAAGGCGATACCCGGTCCGGGCGAGACAGTCGATTTCTTCGCCGGCAATGCTGCAATGACGATCACCCAGATCAGCCGTGCCTCGCTTCTGCCGAAAGAAAAGCCGTTCAGCTGGGATCTCGTGCCGCTGCCGAGGGGATCGGCGGGGGAATATGCGTTGATCGGCCAGGCGGGTATCGGCGTCATGCAGTCCGGCAAGAATGCCGAAACGGCCGCCGAGTTCGTCGCTTACATGACCAATCCGGAAAATTCGGCCAAGCTCAGCCAGTTCTTCCCATCTGCGCGAAAGTCGCTCCTGAATGCCGATATACTGAAAAAGACCAATCCGTTGCTCAGTCAGGAGCAGATCGAAAAGGTCGTAATTTCAGGAATCGCCACCGGCAAGGTTATGCCCGGTCATACCGGCTTTGCTCAGATCCAGCAGATGGTTCGCTCCAATCTCGACGCCGTGTGGCGGCCGGAGGCAGACGTGCCGGCTATTCTCCAGAAAATCTGCGGCCAGATCGGCCCGTTGCTGAATCGCTGAAGGACGTTGCTCATGGCTGTCGCGCAGGAAAACGCCCATCCGCCAGACCGTTCCTCATCGCCGTTCTGGACGATCGCGCGGCGCGACAGCCTCGCAGGCTTCCTCTTCATCGCACCGCAGTTGATCGGGATCGTTGTCTTCGTGCTGGTCCCGCTTGGGCTGGTTTTCTGGTATTCGCTGCATGAGTGGAACGTGCTCGCGAACACCTTCACCTATACCGGTGCGAAGAATTATCGGATGCTGATGGAGGACGAGAGCCTTCTCGAAGTGCTAGGCGCGACGGCGATCTTTTCCGCCGGGCTGGTGATCTTCAACCTGTCGCTGGCCTTACTGCTGGCCGTGCTGCTGAACCAGAAGCTCGCCGGCATCGCAATCTTCCGCACCCTGTTTTTTTCGCCAGTCGTGGTTTCGTTGGTTGCCTGGACGATCGTCTGGGGTTTTCTCCTGCAGAAAAACGGCGGCATCAATGGCATGCTCCTGACGTTCGGCATCGAAGGGCCAAACTGGCTCAGGGAAGAAACGACCGCGATGATCTCGGTCATCGTCGTGCAGGTATTCAAGAATGTCGGCCTGAACATGATTCTGTTCCTGGCCGCCTTGCAGGGCGTACCGAAGGAACTTTACGAAGCGGCGCGCATCGATGGCGCGCCGGCCTTCAAGCAGTTCCGTCGCATCACGCTGCCGCTGATCAGCCCGACGATCCTGCTGACCTCGATCATCACCATCGTCGGTTCACTGCAGGTCTTTGCCCAGATCGCGGTGCTGACCCAGGGCGGGCCGGGCCTCTCGACCACCGTGCTGGTCTACTATCTCTACCAGCAGGCGTTCCAGTTTCACTTTTTCGGCTACGGCTCGACGCTGTCCATCCTGCTGTTTGCCATCGTCGCCATCCTGACATTCGCCCAATGGCAGATGCGCAAGAGGATCGTCTTCTATGAGAACTGATATTTCCCCGCGCGCAAAAGTGGCGCTCTACGGAGTGATGTGCGTATTGCTCATCCCCTTTGTTTTCCCGACATGGTGGATGGTGACGTCGTCGATCAAGCCGATCAGCGATATCTTCGCCTTCCCGCCGCAGCTCGTGCCGCAAAACTACGACTGGACGACCTATTCGAAGGTTTTCGAACTGCAGCCCTTCGTTCGGCAATACTGGAATTCCGCCTATATCGCAGCGGTGGTGACCGTCGGCACGATGATCATCTCGTCCATGGCGGCGTACGCCTTCGCGCGGATCAGATTTCCCTATGCGAATGGGGTCTTCATGATCGTGCTGCTCGGCCTGCTGATCCCGTCCGAAGTGACGATCGTGCCGCTATTCCAAATGTTTTTGAAGGCCGGCATGGTCAACACTCACTGGCCGCTGATCCTGGTACCGATCTTCGGCGCGCCCAGCGTATTCGCCACCTTCGTCATGCGACAGTTCTTCGTGACGCTTCCGGCCGAACTGGAAGAGGCCGCTCGCGTCGATGGTCTCGGACGGTTCAAGATCTTCACCAGCATCGCCCTGCCGCTGGCAAAGCCTGCACTGGCATCGGTGGCCATCTTCACCTTCCTGCATTCCTGGAACCTGTTCCTCGAGCCTATCGTGTTTCTTTCCAGCGCCGAGATGTTCACGCTGCCGCAGGCGCTTACCCAGTATACCGACGCCTATGGCGGGCCAATGTGGAATATCCAGCTCGCGGCCGCCACCCTGACGGCGCTGCCCGTCCTCATCGTCTTCATCATTGCCCAGAAGCAATTCGTCGAAGGCCTCGCCCATACAGGCCTCAAGGGCTGAACAACCGGATCACATCATGGCAGACGTCACCCTTTCCGATATCCGCAAGAGCTATGGCGCAGTAAAGACGATTCACGGCGTCGATCTCGACATCAAAGATGGCGAGTTCGTCGTGCTGGTCGGGCCGTCAGGCTGCGGTAAGTCCACACTTCTGAGAATGATCGCCGGTCTGGAAACGATCACCGGCGGTACGCTGAAGATCGGCGGCAGGGTTGTCAATAACCTCGACCCGAAGGACCGCGACATCGCCATGGTGTTCCAGTCCTATGCGCTTTATCCGCATATGACGGTTGCGACCAATATGGGGTTTTCGCTGGAGCATCGCGGCGCGGCAAAGATCGAGATCGCCGAGCGGGTGAATTGGGCGGCCGGCATTCTGGGCCTGACCGATCTTCTCGATCGCTATCCGCGCCAGCTCTCCGGCGGCCAGCGACAGCGCGTCGCCATGGGCCGCGCGATCGTTCGCAATCCGCAGGTTTTCCTGTTCGACGAACCACTTTCGAACCTCGACGCGAAGCTGCGTGTCGTGATGCGCGGCGAGATCAAGGCGCTGCATCAGAAGCTGAAGACGACCACTATCTACGTCACCCACGACCAGGTGGAGGCGATGACCATGGCCGACAGGATCGTCGTGCTGAACGGCGGCAGGGTAGAGCAGATCGGTGCGCCGCTCGATCTCTACGACCGCCCGGCCAACCAGTTCGTTGCGGGTTTCATCGGATCGCCGTCGATGAATTTTCTTGAGGGCAGGATAGCGGAGTCGGGCTTCCAAGCGTCGGGCGTGATTTTACCCCTGCCTAAATCGATAAACACAGTCATTGGGCAGGCTGCCGTCTACGGTATTCGTCCCGAACACTTTCGATTTTCTGACCATCCCGGCCACACGAGTGTTGCTGCCGAAATCGTGCTCATCGAGCCGATGGGACCTGAGACGCAAGTGACGATGAGGTTGGGAGAAACCCAGGTAACCGGCGTCTTCCGTGAGCGGATCAATGGTGCGCCTGGCGAAGTTATGCACGTCTCGCCGGAGGTCGGCTCCATTCACCTGTTTTCCGAATATGGTGGTACCCGCCTCAACTGATGACGCGCTCATACCGCCATTTCAACTATGAGTGCAAAGCGAACTTGCGGCCGCGATCATAGATCGATCGGCCGTTTTCGTGGAACGAGCGGTTTCTTAATTGCTTAGGGATAAAAGAGGTACGGGTCGAAGGTTCAGGTCCGCTCAAGACCGCAGTGCCCGATCTACGAAGGATATCAGGCACCTTACAGCGTGGCGAGAGCGCGGTTATTGATCAGACCTGCATAATTTTTCCGGATTTCGACCTTCTGTTCCAGCGCGGCGATGACATCGACCGAAAGGTCCACTCTGTGAAGCCCGGCAATGTCCGGAAGGCCACCCGGAGTGAAGACGTTGATCTCGAGGATCTTGTCACCAACGATGTCTAGCCCGACGAGAAACATGCCATCTTCGATCAGTTTAGGGCGAACCATTTCCGCCACAGCAAGAATTTCGGGTGTGATCTCGGCGGTTGCCGCAGTGCCAGCGGCATGCATGTTAGAGCGCACCTCACCCTTCGCCGGAACACGACGCAGCGCCGCGTAGGCACCGTCCCGCTGCAACGGGCGACCGTTCATAAGGAAAAGACGGATGTCGCCGGCGGTCGCGTCGGGGAGATAGCCTTGCGCGATCAGGTAACCTTCGCCGCTGACGGCCTCGAATATCTGGTTGAGATTGGCTTCCTTGCTGGAAGCGATCTTGAAAACGTTTTTTCCGCCGGAACCTTGCAGGGGCTTGAGGATGGCGCCCTGCTTCTGCTCGTCAATAAAGGCGCGGATCTCCTCGATGCTTTTCGAGATTAGGGTCGCTGGGCGAACGGCCTCAGGGAAGCCCTGGAAATAGAGCTTATTCTGCGCGCGGGCCAGGCCGTCAGGGTCATTGAGCGTAAGCACGCCGCGTTCGGCCGCCAGACGACCGAAAATGATGCCGGCATGGGCTGCCCAAGGCCGCTCTTCAGCGTCCTGCGAGGGGTCATTCCGCAGGAATAGGACGTCAACGTCCTCGATTGGGATCGTCTGGACCTCAGCCTGCTCGCCCTGCAGTGCTGCTATGAATGCATCAGGCTTCCTGGTCTTGCCCTTTTTGACAGTGGTCGCCCGCACCATTAGGCTATCATCTGGACGCAGCACGAAATCGCCGGGTGTCAGGTAGCAAACCTCGTGGCCGCGGGCGATTGCGGCAAGCGCAAGCGCGGTCGTCGTGTAGAATGCGGCCTCATCGGCAATCGAGTTCACAAAAAATGCAATCCGCATCACGTCTCCTGTCGTTGAATCATGTCGAGAGGACGCATGCCGTCTCTGGCGCGTGCCAGTCGGGTGCTGCCGTCTTCGGTTTCGAGAAAGATGGGACGAACCGCCGGTAGGCGCAGCAGGCCGCGCTCTGCCAACTCCTGCATCACACCGAAATGCGAGGCGGCTATCTTGCCCATCCAGAAGGGTTCGAGTGCGCCACCGGTGCGCAGGTGATCTAGCAGGGCGAGCAGACCGCGCAGATAGATCGCATCTTTTGCAAGGCCGCCGCCGCGATAGAGCCGCAGAACGAGATTGAACGCAGCCGGAGGCGTAAAATTATGCTTCTCGACAAGAAGAGAATAGGTTTCAGAAAAGCTTGCTCCGCCCAGCATGGACGCACATCCGACCACCCGTCCGGCAATCAGCTTCAAGCGCGCCGGTGTCATGCCGCCCGACAGGTATTCGGCAAAAACGGCCAGACCTTCCTGCATGCCCTCATATCCTGCAAGACCGGAGCGAAACAGTCGCAGGCCCTGTGCCGATCCGTTGAAGTAGGTTAGCAAGTGGACACCGATCTCATGCGACAGGAGCGGCTCGATCCGGCTCTCGTCCATCACCGTGCTGCTGGCGATCAATAGCCGATGGCCAGATACCATGAGGCCGGACGGAAGGTCGTCGCGAAGCTCGACTGAGACATCAAACTCCTTCAGCCGACGGTTATAGGCTGCAATCATCGCGCGGGCATGTCGTTCCACCTGAAAGCAGTCGGCCATCCGGCCCTGTGCCGCCCCGTCGTCGTCACCGCTCGGTTCCATATTGGTAAGCTGCGACAGAATGATCTGCGCCTCGCGCAGCAGCAAGGGTTCCACCGGACCGTATAGCGCGCGACCGAATTCGACGAACTGCGGTTTCTGGCGGGAGGAAAGGAGCGAGAGCTGAAGATCGAGTTCCTGTTGTTTTTCGCGATAAAGCTGGTGCAGGACCGGGTCTTCGAGATGGTCGAAGGAAATCGAAAAGAGCTTCCGTTTTGCCGCCTCGACCTGCAGGGCAAGAGGACGGTACAGAAAGACGGGTTGATGGCCCTCTTGCTTGAACGCTTCGAAAGCCGACTCGGCATTGATCGGCGTGACCGCCAGCAGGAAATCGAATGTCGAGGCCACCTCGTCAATGCTTCGGTCGACACGCGAGACCGCATCCACGAAGGCCCTGCGTCCGAGTGCCCGATGCGTCTTCGGCTGGAGGATTTTTCCGGCTTCGATGACACGCGCGATGGCTCGCAGACCCGCGTCGAACAGGACCGAAACCAATTGGTCGTGAAGTTCCGGATAAATCTGGTCGCTGCCGGGTTGCCGGTAGACGGGGGCAAATCTGACGGCAAGTGTCGAACAGCCGAGGTCACGCCCCAACGCCTTATCTTCGCGCGCCGGAGGCGCTTCCGCGCGTTCGACTCGCGGCGTTCGAAACCTTGTCTCGCTGTCGCTTATCGCGGCGGAGAATGTTTCAGCCGCCTCCGCCATGTCCGCGCTCGCCCATATAGCAATCTCGAATGGAGGCAGGAAAGGCGCATCTTCGGTCAGGAACCGATCCTGCTTCAACTCGCCGATGTCGAACAGGATGAATGCGCCGAACTGTTTGCGCAGCGGAGCCTCTATGGCCTCGATCACCATGATCGCGGATGCCGCATGCGGAGTTATGAGATAGGACGCGTTTGCTTGTGCAATGTCGCGGGCGGCCGGCTCTGCTCCGTCCTCGGCGATATGGACGCACAGGAAGGGGAGCGGCCGGTCGATATGCAGCCGTCCTCCCCCGGGCAGGTCGCGCCGGATCGACTTGCCGTGGGCAAGGCAGAATACGATCTCGTCGAGCCAGTTGTCGTCACTGCTGCGAGTTTGCGACGAGGCGTTGGTCATGGCTGGCTCGCGAGCGTCTTCTCGAGTATCGGGACGGCTGTTGCAACGACCTGGCGAAGCTGGTCGAGGACACCAGTATTTAGTTCACCCGTCCATTCATCCATGAAAAACTTTTTAAATTCGACCGCGATTGCGCAGCCCGTTTTGGGAAAATGCTCGTGGATGAACCGGGTCTGTTCTCCCTTGCCCTGGAATGCTACGTTTTCGCGTACGTCCAGCGGGCTGCCGTTGATCGTATGCGATCGGAAATGGGCGATGAGTGCATCGACTACCGGCGCCCAGCGCCCGCGGTCCATCGAGGATGTGCCTATATTGATGTCCGGTGCCAGCTCCGGCGATGTAGGTCGAGCGGTTGGCCCGTTACGGCGATGATTGTAGCTGTGGATGTCGAGAACGACAAATCGGCCGAACTGGCGCTCGATTTCACTCAGGAAAGCCAGCAGCATATCGTAATAGGCGTCATGGGTTCGTAGGGAGGCTTCTATCTGGTCGTCCGGAAGCGCTCCTGCCCACACATTCAAACCCCATGCCTGCTCCGGCGTCAGATATATGGCGCCCTCGCGATTGCGGTTAATGTCCACCTCGAAGCGCGAGCGATGAAAGACGATGCGATTGGGAACATCGCGAATGGTGAACTCGGTGTAGGGATCCTCCTCCCGTAACCGCTCTCGATCATCCAAACCGAACAAGGGCTGTAGCTCCAGTCGTGTAGAGTGTCCCTCATGGATCGCGGTCGCGATAATAGGCGACATGCCACGTTCGATGGTCCACAGCGCTGTAGGGGCAACTGGTGGTGTGATCAGAGTTTTCGGCGAGAATACCCGTTCGAGCTCGACTTCCGTTGTCGACGCAGTTTTGAAGTGATTGGCAGACCTTGCGGATTGCATAGTTTGTTCTCCAGTACGACTGGAGAACGCGCGCGCCCATCGTTTGTTACGAACGATAGTCAGAATTTGATCACCGGAGCAAATTAGCGGCAGTCCAACCAGATATCGCCGATGTCGGATGGTTCGGTTCCGTTCGAGAGCTTAACTTTATTTCAGAGTTGTGGGCCATCATAACCAGTCGATGCCTCTGGATCGCAGGGCGGCCGATTACGACCTAGTGTAAACCTTTCTCGTTTCGGTTCCAACGAACGAGCCGTCGTCTTGCGGATCTAGGCTTTCTCCAGCTTCCACGCTGAAGCGCCGCCCCAAAGGGCGCTCGGTACCCTGGTGTGTCTTGTCAATACCCGACACCGTCGTCACCTCGATAATCGTCGCGCTGTTACCATCGCCGTCGACGGCGTTGATTTTCGGATGCTGGCTACGGGGTTTTTGAGGCCAGCGATGCCGATGAGGCAATCGCGATACTGGAACGGTAAATGTCAATCCGTGTCGTACTGACCGATATCCAGCTCCCCGGCACGATGGATGGCTTGAAGCTCGCTCATTACGTCCGAGACAGGTATCCTCCGACAGTTCTGATCGTCACATCGGGGACGGCGAGCCTGGGACCGGAGGAACTCCCGCTGAAAACCAGCTTTATCGCCAAGCCCTTCGATCCAGCTCGAATTCTGCAGCAGATCGGACAGATGACGCGATAGCGTGCTGTTGAGATACACTTGCCTCAACCGTTGCACCAGCCGCGGATGGGGCCTGCGGTCTCCTCGGCGGGGTTTTTATTTTGTCACAATTTTCTTCTCCTGCGGGAACCAAAGAACGGCAGGGTCGTTTCTAACCGCCACGAAAAATTCGTGGGATCAATTGCATACGAGGAAATATTCATGAAGACGATTATCGCCGCCGCCCTTGCTCTTGGCACGATGAGCACCGCTGCTTTCGCTCAGCAACCGGCTACTCGCGCAGCGACCGCGCCTGCAGCAACTGCTGCATCCGGCGCCGACGCGACGATGGTCGGTCCAGGAATCGCTATGGGCACGGCAGCAACGATGCCGCTAAAGACAGTTGAGATCAAGGGCACCGACCTCGTCACCTCGAAGCTCGTCGGTCTGAACATCTACAACAAAGAAAACGAAGAAGTCGGTGAGATTTCCGACGTCGTTATCGGTGATGGAAAGTCTGTCATCGGCGTGATTGCGAGCGTCGGCGGATTCCTTGGCATGGGCGCAAGCTACGTCGTGATCGATCCAGCTTCGATGGCACTTGCTGACGACAACGGTACCTGGAAGGCTTACGTCGATACCAACAAGGATGACCTCTCGAAGGCTCCGAAGTTCGATTACGACAAGATGAAGAAGTAAAAGGTCTAGCACTGCCCGGCGACCACGGATGTAATGGCGCTGGGCTGCATTCGAGAAGAAGGTCGGTGCGTAAACTCGTACCGGCCTTTTTGTTTTGCCGGGGAACGAAATCCGCCATCGCTGATTATAGCGTTCCCGAACTGGAGATTGCGCCATGCTGACTATCGACGACTGGATAAAGACCGGCTTGAGAGCGTATCTTCGGGGCTTTGCCCGCTGGTGAGAAGCACGATTTCGCGATGCTCGATGGTGTCCTCAAGACGGAAGCCGAAGCCGCGGGATATGACTGGACCTCCTGCTGCAGATCTGCGACGCCGATGTGACCGCATAGGCCTTACCGCCTTCTGGTTTGTCCACCCGTCGAATATCCACAGGTCAGTACGGTAGCGGACAGCGGTATCAGCTTGCTCTCCAATCGATCTCACGCTCATATTCGATCAGCGCTCTTGCCAAAGGCGATTGAGTGCGGAGACCGCCATGTCAGGCTGGTCGTGTGCGGGAGGGTTCGGTTGGGAGGCTGAACCTTCCCTCTCCACTCCAGGTGCCGCGATTTGCTTCGAGACCCACCCGCCATGTCGTCACATAGCTTGAAAGCTACAAGTGCCTGAAAATGTCCCCTTTGATAGACATTCCGGCCTCCTCGGCAGCTTGAACGAACGCCGTACGGGCAAAATCTGGATCTGCGTTAGACGTGATACAGTCAAGGCATGCCTTCACCGCTTCATAATAGCGGTCGCCATCATCGATTGGCCATTCTGTCAAAAGTTCTTCGGCAGCTTCCTCAACCGAACTGATCGTTCGGTCCGGATTTGCGTCCCCGAGAGAGATTATGACCGGACTGAAAATGTGCAAATTGTCCCGTTCCAAAACACAACCTCCTCGTGCGGTTCATCAAACATTTACTGAGCAATAACCGTGCCACAGATGGGAGATTGCTAGGGTTGTCACCTCGTTCACTGGAAGGGAGGCTGCGAGTGACGCGGCCCAAATCCAACACTGCTCGGCTTAATCAACCTATGCGGGAGGTGCCGCAATACTGGACTTCTGGTCGACGTTACCTGATCGGTCGGTCATCCACCATTGGAGGCCTGCGACCGACGCGATGATTATCGAACTGACAAGAAGGGTGGCGAGAATGGGGTGATAGCGTAAATGTCTCATGCGCCTTTAACAGTGTCCGCGATCCTCAGTTCCTTGAAACGCAGGTAAAAATTCTGCATGAGCAGTTTGGTTCACGGCAAGGATGTTACATCATCCGGCGCAGGATCGCTAAAATTGCGTAGTCATTTTGCGAGGGACGGAGTTGCGAGCATATGGTTCTCGGCCAGATCAGTAAGGGGGCGGTGGCTTCCTGCACGGTGTGGCCCGCACTAGCGTCATGGTCGATAACCTCATGGAGGCTGCCTCTAGAGCTTGCTGGCACCCACTGCACCGACCGGCAAATTCCAGCAGTGATTTGATGTCCCTATTCTTCACGTAGATGGCGTGACCTCGATGAACGGCAACGAGCTACTTTGGTTCACCACCAGTAAGTTAGCCCCCCGCAAACTTTCTCCTTGTGGAGTCACGTTAGAATATCGGCGATCTCGGCCGCAGCGAGTCTTGCCTCACCATGCCGGGGCAGCCCGCGATAGAGGCGGGGCTGGTGCTCGGAGCAGAACCAGCGCATAGCGGTACGGCTTTCCTCAAAGCCATAGCATCCCCATTCGTTGCATCCGTCGAATTCGCAGTAATGCTCAACGATCTGATGCTCGTTTGAGCGAGCGGTCCTTTCTTCATCGCTCATGGCGTTCCTCAATCAGAATGTTTGCTGTCAGCAAGCACGGAAAGCAGGCTTCACAACCGTCGGTCCCGCGTCGATCACAGCCAATCGCCAGAATGCGCCGCAGCTCGACGAACTCTATGGCTGCGCCGAACTTCTTCACCAGTGCCTTACGGTCGTAGATACCATGTCTGTCGCAGCGACTGCAGGACATGCCTATCTTCTCAGCGTGGTAGTCCTTGAGGCGAGGCAGGCTCATGTTGCCGGGCAATCCGCTGACGGCTGGATGCTATTCCCACTGCCAAACTCGCCAGGAAAAGCTCGATAGAACTCCAGCGTGTCGAAATAGTAGCCATCCAGGGGAGGGCCGTAAGCTTTGGCTTTTGCCTCTATACCTTGAGGGATTGAGATAACGTCATTGCCTTCAATCCAGCCATAACTGGCGCTCCTCGCAGCTGCCAGCGCGGACACGCCGCTGCGCCACAGAACGAAAGCACCTCCCAATTGGCGACTGAATGCGATCTCTACCCACGAGGCGGTCGAGCCTCCATCGGTCAAGATATCGGCTTCAAGGAATTCGAAATCGTAAAGGTCGGCCTTCCAGCCAATCAGCACAAGCAGGTCTGGATCAGGCTCCTCTTCGAGAGGAAACACCTCGCCTATTGTGAACATTTCTTCTCCTTTGCGTAAACGCGGGCAAGGGAGCGACTGCCGCCAAGCGGCTCCGTATGTTCTTATTATGTTCTGTTTTGGTGTTGAGTCAACATGGAAGGAAAAAAACGATCCAAGGGGATGGGTGTCGCGAGAGTGAGTTTGATAGGGGACTTAAACTCGTGCGGGGGACGGGGGCTACTCTCGCGACGCGGGTAGAACACCGCATTTGCGAATTCGTTCCGTGAGAAGCGGCCAGAGCAGCACATTTGGCGCTCCGGCCACACTCGTCCCCACGAGGTCTCGAAGAAAATACGAGATTGCTGGCGGTGCTTCAAAATTTCTCAGCTTTGGAGGACGCAGGTCAGCGTCGTGGACCTGGAACGCTCCTTTGAGATCATCGAAATCACTATTCTTGCGATCTGCGGTTTGGGCGACCTGATGATTTGCGCTATCTTTAAAGCTGGATGAACGGTTATGTCTCGTGCTCTATCGATATTCCACCCGCGAGGAAATGATGGCCGTTGACGACGACAAGAGCACTTACACGCTGGTGAAACAGCCGCCTGAAATCGAAGACTACATGCGTCTTCGCAAGATATCCGGCCTTACGCCGTTCGAAAGAGATGCCGCAGAGATCGGCTTGAAGGGTACCGTTTTCGCCAGCGTCGTTTCTTACAACGGAAATGCGGTCGGCATGGGACGATTGGTCGGCGATGGTGGGTGTTTCTTCCAGGTGACCGATATCGCTGTCCATCCCGATCATCAAGGTCGGGGCCTTGGCAAAATGATCATGGCATCAATTATGGAGTATGTTGAGAGCGCGCTGCCAACATCCGCGTACGTGAGCCTGATCGCGGATGTACCCGCCAACAGATTGTACGAGCAGTTCGGGTTTAAACAGACCGCGCCACGGTCCGTTGGAATGTCCTATATCGTAAGGAAGTGAGCCTTGGGCCTGCTTGTTCGTCAGTGGGTTGGTTTTTCCCGAGTATCAGCCTGTGATTAAAGCTGTCTCCTCGGTCCTGCTGAGAAACACTAGGAGACCACCAATGTAGCTCAATGGATGGAACATTCGTCGGTAGCTTTCGTTTTCTGGCGTCACCAAGGAGAACATCATGGCACACGAAGAAGACGACGCGGCAAAGGTTTGGGACCTGGCTGAGAAAATCGGCTTTTGCATGCTAACCACTCAGAGCGGTTCTGATCTTCGCGCTCGTCCCATGTCGGCATATTCGGAGCGGATCGACAACGCCTTCTACTTCCTGACTGATGTGGCTAGCCACAAGGACGAAGAGATCGCGCGGTATCCGAATGTCTGCCTGGCATTCGCTGACTCCAAGGGGCAGAAATATGTCTCGGTGTCCGGCACCGCGGAGATCCAGAACGATCGCGAGAAAATCCGCGATCTGTGGGCGACGCCTGCCAAGGCATGGTGGGATAATGCCGATGACCCGTCGATCAGGATCCTCAAGGTAACGCCCTCGTTCGCCGAATACTGGGATAGCCCGGGAACCATCATAAGCTATATCAAAATGGCGGCGGCTGCAGTCAGCAATTCTCGGCCGGACATGGGCGAAACGGCCAAGGTCGAGATGTAGGGCCGACCAAGCGGATGCTGATTGTCCATCATCTCAATAACAGCCGATCTCAGCGCATTCTTTGGATGCTCGAAGAACTTGGCCTCGACCACGAGATCCGGCGGTATCGCCGGAACTCCGACATGTCAGCGCCCAAAGAGTTGATGGCCATTCATCCGCTGGGCAAGTCACCGATTTTAGAGGATGTAGGCGCGGATGGACACCGGACGGTTGTCGTGGAAACGGGAGCAATCTGCGACTATCTTGTCGAGCGAGCAAACGGCCGGCTCGGACCGGGCGATGCGACTGATACGATCCTGTATCGTCAATTTCTCCACTATGCCGAAGGTTCGGTAATGCCAGTCCTGCTGGCCATGCTGGTTGCATCAAAGATCCCGATCTTGGGCCCGGTGGCGATTAAACGCGTTCAGCCGATGTTGGACACGCATCTTGACTTCATCGAAGCCCAGCTTGCTTCGCGGCAGTGGTTCGCAGGCGACCGGTTCACCGCGGCTGACATCATGATGAGTTTTCCGCTCGAAGCGGCTCGCGCACGAGGCAGGCTCGGCAGCGCTCGATCAGCGACGACGGCCTGGCTGGACCGTATCCATGCTCGGCCTGCTTATATTGTGGCGTTGGAAAAGGGCGGTCCATACGCCTTTGCGACGTAGGTTTCATGGAAGCGTTCGTCCAGGTGATAATGCAGCGCCTTGGCCCGTTCGGGATCGGGCTCCTGATGTTCCTTGAAAACGTCTTCCCGCCTATCCCCTCCGAGCTGATAATGCCGCTTGCCGGCTACCTCGCGACGCGTGGCGACATGAATATCCTCGTCGTGATTGGCGCAGGAACTATCGGCTCTCTTCTCGGCACATTGCCTTGGTATTATCTGGGGCGGCGGCTCGGGCATCACGGAGTGCGCCGTCTTGCCGAAAACCACGGACGTTGGCTCACGATGTCGCCGTCAGATGTCGATGCTGCCTCTGACCGCTTCAAGCGGCATGGAAATTCGTCAGTCATGCTCGGGAGGCTGATCCCTACTGTGCGGACGCTCATTTCCGTCCCCGCCGGTGTCGCCAACATGCCATTGGGGCGCTTTCTTCTTTTTTCGTCGATCGGTACGCTTCTATGGACGGCTGCACTGGCGTTGGCTGGCTATCTGCTGGGGCAGGCATACAGCACCATCCAGGACTATGTGGATCCGGTCTCCACCATGGTCCTCATCATATTGGTCGGCTACTACATCTACCGAGTTGTGACCTCCAAAAAGGAGAGCAAGTGAGCGAGTGGCTGGCTTCGATGGGCGTAGAACTCAATATCGTCCCGCATTTGATTGCATTGCTTGTCGCCTATCTTCTGGCACTGCCGATCGCTTGGGATCGTGAGAAAAACGAACGAAGTGCGGGTTTGCGGACATTCCCGCTCGTGGCGATCGCTGCCTGCGGCTTCATCCAGGCTGCAGAAACTGTGACCGTTGGGAATGCTGAGGCGACAGCCCGTATTGTTGAGGGGATTATCAACGGGGTCGGGTTTATTGGCGGCGGAGCTATTCTTGTCGGAAAGCTGGGGACCAGAGGAACGGCGACCGCCGCCAGTATATGGGCGACCGGTGCGATCGGGACAGCGGTCGGGCTGGGAGCCTACGATACCGCGATCGTCCTTTCCGTAGTGACGTTCGCTACGCTGAGAATCATGACAAACTTCAAGGCGGCCAAGAACGAGCCTGATGATGCCGGCTAATCACGACCGTCGTAGAGCAACATCTTGCTGCCGATGCCGACCGCGTGGGTCCCAGTTCATCGACCGTATCCTGCAGATTGAGAGCAATGAGTGGCTGGCCTTTGACAATAAGCACGTTACAGCGCATTGTAATTCTCCCTTCTCGGATGATACGCGAAAGCGGGGAGTGCATCGTCAACCTCCCCACTGCCTACATGTTGGACACTGTCTCGATGACTGGCAATTGCGACGGAGACAGCGTCGATAAATTCAGCGAACTCGGGCTAACGAAGACGATAAGCTCCGGTGTAGCAGCGGTAGGGATCGAGGAATGCAACGCGAGCTTCGAGTGCAAGCTGTATGACGGCGCTCAAGCTGTCGACTGCAACCGCCGTCGCGATCCCGATGATCAGCAACGAAGTCAACCGCCGTTTCCTGTAAGCGGTCTCAAGAGGACCTCAGATGTCAGACGAAGAGCATTCGCGAAGACGCTTACACACGCTGGGGAGCAGAGGGACGGCCCGAGGGAGAGCATGAGCGCCATTGGCGGACGGCAGCGAAGCGCGCAAAAACGCGACCCTGCCACAGACCTGGTCCGCTGACCGCGGAGGTGGGGTCGGTTCTGCACCGAGTTCGTCCGAAGAGTGTTGATTGCCACTGAGAACTGACCCGGTATTGGAGTGAACCCCTCGGGCTGGACCATCGAAACAACGCAAACTAAGCCGCCTGCTGGGCGAGTTGGGTTTCAAATTCTGCTGGCGACAAATAGC
>NZ_JACIGW010000009.1:0-123586 GCF_014198105.1 Aliirhizobium cellulosilyticum
CACCCGCATAAGGCATTGGGGTATTGCTCGCCTCGTGAGTTCTTAAACCGTCAAACCGAAAGCTGATCCTGTCCGGTTTTTAAGGGGCAACTCCAGCTGCCAATAAGAACATTAATCCGGCATTAGGCCAAATCAGTGGCCTCAGGACATCCGAACGCGTTAGCTCCGCGTTCATGTGTTCTCTCATTGACGACAAAAATCGAACAAACTCGGGCAATGTGCACCTATGAAAACCTTAGAAAAGAAATAACCTACGAATTGCACAAAGCACAAGGTATTCATAAATCGCTACAAATTCGCTGCCATTCTCCGCGCTGTTAGGGTGGCACTCATACTTCCCCTTCCCCCACCCTTTGCGCTATGGGCAATGCCCATGGCTAATTCGACCTTCACAATCCTGCTCGGCGGCAATCTTGTCGTCACCGATCGCGTCAGACACGCGATCGCGGGAAGCCGTGTGATTGCCGCGGATAGTGGCATGCGCCACGCGGCCGGGCTTGGCGTGATACCGGAACTCTGGGTCGGCGACTTCGACTCTTCCGACGAAGACCTGATCGCCCGTTTTCCCGAGGTGGAGCGAAAGACTTATCCACTGGCCAAGAACGAGACCGATGGCGAAATTGCCACGGCCGAGGCGATCGAACGCGGCGCAAAGCGTCTGATCCTGATCGGCGCACTTGGCGGCGAGCGTTCCGACCACGCGCTGCAGCATTTTCTGCTTGCCATGAGCCTTGCCGAACGCGGCTTCGACATACTTCTCGCCTCGGGTGATGAAGAGGCCATTCCCTTTCTGCCGGGCAAAAAAGCGATCGACCTCCCCAAGGACGCGCTGTTTTCCGTCCTCGGCTTTTCCGCCCTGTCGGGCCTCGACATTTTGGGCGCAAGATATCCCTTGAAGGATTTCTCGCTGCCTTTCGGTTCATCCCGCACGGTTTCGAATGTTGCGGAAGGGCCGGTCGAATTCCATCTAAAGAGCGGCAAGGCGATGATCCTTGCCCGTCCCCACGATTTTTCCGGAGCATAAACGGTCCTCATGGCACCTCCCATTCTCAAGCTTGACGATATCCTCCTGAGCTTCGGCGGCGCGCCGCTGCTGAACGGCGCAGGCCTGCAGGTGGAACCGGGCGACCGCATCTGCCTCGTCGGCCGCAACGGCTCGGGCAAGTCGACACTTATGAAGATCGCGGCCGGCATGGTCGAGGCGCAGTCGGGCGAAGTTTTCCGTCATCCATCCGCAACGATCCGTTATCTCGAACAGGCTCCCGATTTCGCCGGGTATTCGACCGTGCAGGCCTATGCCGAAGCGGGCCTCGGTCCGGGCGACGATCCCTATCGTGTCACCTATCTGCTCGAACATCTGGGCCTGACCGGCGAAGAAGATCCGAACCGTTTGTCCGGCGGCGAAGCGCGCCGTGCAGCACTTGCCCGTGTCATGGCACCGGAACCCGACATCCTGCTGCTTGACGAACCGACCAACCATCTCGACCTGCCCACCATCGAATGGCTGGAAGACGAGTTGCGCAAGACGCGCAGCGCGCTGGTGGTCATCAGCCACGACCGTCGTTTTCTTGAAAAAGTCTCGAATGCAACGGTCTGGATCGATCGCGGCACCGCCCGCCGGCTTTCCCGAGGTTTCGGCCATTTCGAAGCCTGGCGCGATCAGGTTCTCGAAGAGGAAGAGATCGAACAGCACAAGCTCGGCAAGGCGATCGAGCGCGAAGAGCACTGGATGCGCTACGGCGTCACCGCACGACGCAAGCGCAACATGCGCCGTGTTGGCGAATTGCAGGCCATGCGCGCGAGCTATCGCGGCCATAACGGACCGCAGGGCAGCGTTCAGGCCTCGGTTGCCGAGGGTCGCGAGTCCGGCAAGCTGGTTGTCGAAGCCGAAAACATCACCAAGGCTTACGAGGAGCGCACGATCGTGGCGCCCTTCTCGATCCGCGTCCATCGCGGCGACCGTATCGGTCTCGTCGGCCCGAACGGCGCCGGCAAGACGACACTTCTGAAGATGTTGACCGGCCAGCTGGAGCCTGACAGCGGCTGGATCAAGCTCGGCACCAACCTGGAAATCGCCACCCTCGACCAGAAGCGCGAGGACCTCGATCCCGAGGATACCCTGTCCCATTATCTGACTGACGGCCGCGGCGAGACCCTGCTGGTCAACGGCGAACAGCGCCATGTTGCCGGTTACATGAAGGATTTCCTGTTCCAGCCTGAACAGATCCGCACGCCGATCAAGAACCTGTCGGGTGGCGAGCGCGCCCGTCTGATGCTGGCCCGCATGCTGGCAAGGCCTTCGAACCTCTTGATCCTCGACGAACCGACCAACGATCTCGACATCGAGACGCTGGACCTGCTGCAGGAAATCGTCGCTGGCTATAACGGCACCGTCATCCTCGTCAGCCACGACCGCGATTTTCTCGATCGCACAGTGACCTCGACCATCGCACCCGCCGCCCCGGATGCGCCCGATGGCCGCTGGATCGAATATGCCGGCGGCTACACGGACATGCTGGCGCAGCGCAAGGGCGCGCAGGAAGAGCGGAAAAAGGCGGAGAAAGCAGCCGAAAAGCCAAAGGCCGAAAACGCAGCCTCTTCCTCCGACGCGCCCAAAGCCAAGGGAAAGCTCTCCTACAAGCAGAAGTTCGCGCTGGAGAATATTCCCAAGGAAATGGAAAAGGCCGAAGCCGAGATCGCTCTGCGAGAAAAGAAAATGGCCGATCCCAACCTCTTCACCAAGGACCCGGCAAGCTTCAACAAGTTGGCTGCCGAAATGGAAAAGCTGCGCGAAAAGCTGACCCAAATGGAGGAGGAATGGCTGGAGCTGGAAATGTTGCGCGAGGAAATCGAGGGCTGAGCACGATGCGCCAGGCATTCGAAAATTAAATATTTGTTAGCCTTAACAAATATTTAATCAAGAAAATCAGTGTCTCGCCCCGGAACAATCCCGACATTCATCGCGTTTGGTGCGTGTCAGGTTGCTAAAACATGCAACCGGCAAAACCGAGATGAACTCTGGAGATGTCCAATGCTGACAAGTGTATCGCGTCGTCGGCTGGCAAATGAGGCGATGAATCAGCGCGTATTGATTATCGAGGATGAGTTTCTGATTGCGCTCGACGTGGCCGACACGATCGAGAACATGGGCCTGAAGGTCGTGGGGCTGGCGAATGCCCGCAAGCACGCGCTTTCGCTCGCAGCCCATGCGGATATCGCGCTCGTCGATGTCAATCTCGCCGATGGCCGGACGGGACCGGAAATCGGCCGCGAACTTGCCGAACAATATGGCCTCACGGTCGTATTCATGACCGGCAATCCGGAAGATATCGCGGATGGCGTAGAAGGAACGCTCGGCGTTCTGACCAAACCCGTCAGGCCTGAAGTGGTAGAACAGACGATCGGTTATGCGATCGCCAACCGCCTCGGCGGCATGGCCATCGTTCCCCGCGAACTCAAGGTTTTTCGCGGAAACGCAAACTGAGTCAAAATTCCTGCATGGACTTGTCGAATCCGTGCCGCATCTTTCGTCCTTGGAGGAAGGGCGCCAGCTGATGGCGTCCATAATCAAGGAGGAATATCGACATGCGGATGATTTTCGTGAACCTGCCGGTGGCGGATCTTCAGGCTTCCACGGCGTTTTACACGGCGCTCGGTTTCACCAAGAACCCCGATTTTTCCGATGACACCGCAAGCTGCATGGTCGTCAGCGAGCAGATCTACGTGATGCTTCTCACCCACGACAAGTTCCGCATGTTCATCAATGGCGATATCTCCGACGCCAGGAAGACGAAAGAGGTGCTGAACTGCCTTTCCGCATCGAGCCGCGACGAGGTTGACGGCTTCAAGGCAAAGGCGCTTGCCGCCGGCGGCGCGGAGTGGAAGCCCAATATGGAAATGGGCCCGATGTACGGCTGCAGCTTCCAGGACCTCGACGGCCATGTCTGGGAAGTCATGTATATGGACATGTCTGGTGGGTGATCCACTGGCAATTGCGGCTCACCGATAAAAGCCCCCTCCCAACCCTCCCCACAAGGGGGAGGGCTAACCTGGACGCGTCGCTTATGCCCGATTGGAAACAAGCGGGGGCGGCGGTTTTTTGTCCCCCTTTTTGGCGGAGATGGCCGGCAGGCCAGAGGGGAATTTCCATGGAGAGAACGATTGTGTTGCCCCTCTTGCCAGCATGAAGCGAGACCGGTAAATCTTTGCACGCTCTAACGGGGTGCCCTGCGTCTGCTGGGCTGAGAGGCGAAACGCCAACCCGCGGAACCTGATCCGGCTAACACCGGCGGAGGGATTAGACGGCTCGCAACCAGCGCCTATTCCCCACATCGACATTTTGAGGAGGCGCTGATGCGCGGGATTTCGACTTTTCTTCTGGCCGCCACGGCCATGTTTTTCACCCCTTTTGCTGCTGAAGCTCAGGACAAGACGCTCACCGTCTATACCTATGAGAGCTTCACCTCCGACTGGGGCCCCGGCCCGAAAATCAAGGCCGAGTTTGAAAAGACCTGCGCCTGCACCGTCAATTTCGTCGGCGTTGCCGATGGCGTGGCGCTTCTCACCCGTCTAAAGCTGGAAGGTACGGGATCGGAAGCCGATATCGCGCTCGGCCTGGATACCAGCCTGATCTCCGAAGCCAAGGCGACAGGCCTTTTCGAGGCGAACGGCGTCGATGCAGGCGCCGTCAAGGTTCCCGGCAATTATGCAGACGACACGTTCATTCCCTATGACTACGGCCACTTCGCCGTCATCTACGATACGCAAACGATCAAGAACCCGCCGAAGAGCCTCAAGGATCTGATCGAAGGGGACGCTTCGCAGAAGATCGCCATTCAGGACCCGCGCACCTCGACCCCCGGTCTCGGCCTTCTGCTCTGGGTAAAGTCCGTCTATGCCGACAAGGCGCCGGAAGCCTGGGCGAAACTCAGGGACCGGGTTCTGACCGTCACCCCCGGCTGGTCGGAAGCCTATGGCCTGTTCACCAAGGGCGAAGTGCCGATGGTGCTCTCCTATACGACCTCGCCGGCCTATCACATGGTCGAGGAAAAAACCGACCGCTATCAGGCCGCAAGTTTTTCGGACGGCCATTACATCCAGATCGAAGTCGCCGGCATGCTGAAACACGCCCGGGATAAGGATCTGGCGAAAAGCTTCCTGACGTTTCTGATATCGCCGGCCGCACAGGATATCATTCCGACCACCAACTGGATGATGCCGGCCGCCGCCACCGCCGCCCCGCTGCCTGAGGCTTTCGACAAGCTTGTAAAGCCGGAAAAGACGCTGCTGATCGGCTCCGACGAAGTGGCGAAGAACCGTCAGGCCTGGATCGACGAATGGCTGACCGCCATGAGCAAGAAGTGACATGTCGAAACGGACGGAATATCGCATTTGCTGACGACTGCTGAAAGACGACGCGGCATCGGTGCTGGCCTTGCCGTGCTTGCCGCCATCATCGTCTTTGTCGGCACTGCGATCGCGACGCTGCTGGCCTGGGATGGCGATCAATCGGCATCCCGGCTTTTCACCTCCTATACCTGGAGCATTCTGCGCTTCACGCTTTGGCAGGCGGCCCTGTCGACCTTGCTGTCGGTTGCCTTCTCCATTCCGGTCGCGCTGGCCCTGGCTCGCCGCCCCCGGTTTGCAGGCAGAGCCTGGATCCTCCGCCTCATGGCCTTGCCCATGGGCCTGCCGGCACTCGTCGGCGCGCTCGGCCTCCTCGGCGTCTGGGGCAGGCAAGGGGTTTTGAACGGCTGGCTTACTGCCGCCGGACTGGAACACCCGGTCAGCGTCTACGGCCTTTCCGGCATCCTGCTCGCTCATACATTCTTCAACATTCCGCTCGCCGTGCGCCTGCTGCTCTCCGTGCTCGAGCGACTGCCGGCGGAATACTGGCTTCTGTCGGCCAGCCTCGGCATGAAGCCGGCCTCGATCTTCCGTTTTGTCGAATGGCCGGCGCTCGCGCGTGTCGTTCCCGGCGTTGCGGGGCTGATTTTCATGCTCTGCGCCACCAGCTTCACGCTGGTCTTAGTACTTGGCGGCGGCCCGGCCGCAACCACGCTGGAAGTGGCGATCTACCAGGCCCTACGCTTTGATTTTGACCCGCCGCGCGCGGTCGCACTCGCCTTTCTGCAGATCGCCCTCACAGCGGCCGTGATCGGCCTCATCGCGTTTCTGCCGGCGGCAACCGATACGGTCAGGACCGCAGGCCGAAAGGTCTTGCGCCTCGACGGGCGCTCATCCGCATCCCGCCTGTGGGATGGCCTCATCATTGCTGTCGCCGTCATCTTCGTCGCCTCGCCGCTCTTCTCGGTTTTCGTCGCTGGCCTTCGTGCGGATCTCTGGAAACTCGTCAACGGACCACGCTTCATTCAGGCAGCCACGACAAGCCTCGTGATCGCCGTAACTGCCGCAGTGATCGCCGTCTCCGCATCGCTCGCCATCATCATGGCGCGGCAGACGATCAGGGACCGGCGTGATCCCAATATTGCTGCACGGCTTCTATCGACCTCGCTCGCCGGCACATCCTCGCTCGTTCTCGTCGTACCGCCGATCATTCTCGGCACCGGCTGGTTTTTGGTGCTTCGGCAATTCGGCAATGTCGCCTCGTTTGCACCCTGTCTCGTCGCCTTCATCAATGCTCTGATGGCATTGCCCTTCGCCGTGCGGGTGCTCGAACCGGCACTGGATGACCACCACCATCAGACCGCCCGGCTGGCCACCTCACTCGGCATCAGCGGCCCTGCCAAGTGGCGGCTAATCGATCTCCCCGTCCTGACACGCCCGATACTCACCGCCCTCTCCTTCGCTATGGCACTTTCCCTCGGCGATCTCGGTGCGGTTGCCCTGTTCGGCTCCAGCGAGCTCGTCACCCTGCCTTGGCTGGTCTACAGCACGCTATCGAGTTACAGAACGAACGATGCCGATGGGCTGGCGCTGATCCTCGGCGTGATCTGCCTTGCCTTGACCATACTCGGCACCGCGGGCAAAAAGGAAAACGCGAATGCATGACGGCATCGTCCTCGACAAGGTCGCGCTGACGCTCGGCAAGACGAGTTTCGCTTTCGATTGCCGCATCGAACCGGGCGCAGTCACCGCGATCGCCGGCCCGTCGGGCGCAGGAAAATCGACGCTGCTCAATCTGATTGCCGGTTTCGAACGTCCGCAATCAGGCCACATCCTTATCGCCGGAATCGACCAGACCTTGAGCCACCCGTCGGAAAGACCGGTCTCGGTAGTCTTCCAGGATCACAACCTCTTCGCCCATCTCGACATCTTCACCAACGTCGCGCTTGGCCTCAACCCGTCTTTGCGGCTTTCCCCGCAAGACAGGGACCGCGCCGAAAACGCCTTGGTGCGTGTTGGTCTTGCCGGATTCGGCAAGCGCATGCCGGGCTCGCTATCGGGAGGAGAAAAACAGCGGGCAGCATTTGCCCGGGCTTTGCTGCGCAACAAGCCGGTGCTCCTGCTGGACGAACCCTTCGCAGCGCTAGACACCGATCTGCGTCTGCAAATGTCCGCCCTTCTTCTTGACCTGCATAAGGAAAATGCAAATACCGTGGTCATGATAACCCATGACCGCGAGGAAATTGCCCGCATTGCAGATCGCATCCTGCATGTCGAAAAGGGGCAGATCGCTACCGACGAAGCAAAGGCGGATTACCTTTCGCGATTTGCCGCACCCGTTTCGGCCCTATCCGGCACTGTGTGAACGAAAGTCATCAAGCGTGCATGGGCACCGCCACAATTTGGACGTGGCCCAATGGCATCGGCGTTCAAGTTTATTTTCTTTTCATACCCAGTAGGCAATACATATTCATTTAGGAATATCTGTGCAGTTGGCGCGAAAGACGGTAAGCGACAACGGGCGGAAGACGAAGCCAGACGCGACGGCAGGATGCCGAAGTGTAATTCCGGAGATGGTAGTGCAGGCGAAGACTGTAAAGACGGATCGTGCCAGGTGGCCGAGATTTTGGCAGCGTAGCCGCGCATTCCGTTCCGCAGCCACACTCTTTGCCGTCACCTCGATGCTTTACGGCTGCCAGTCGATCTTCGACCAGGCCTATACACCCAATGTATCGCCGTCGGAAAACCCGCAGACTGTCGACCAGGTTCAGAAGAATGACCCGCGTGCCGCAATGGGCGCCCGCGAGCATCCGCGCATTGTCGCAAGTTACGGCGGCGAATATCGCGATGCGAAGACCGAGCGTCTGGTCGCGCGTATCACCGGTGCATTGACGGCCGTTTCGGAAAATCCAACCCAGTCCTTCCGCATCACCATTCTGAATTCGCCGGCAATCAACGCCTTCGCGCTGCCAGGCGGTTATCTCTATGTCACACGCGGTCTGCTGGCGCTCGCCAACGATGCGTCGGAAGTGGCGGCCGTCCTATCGCACGAAATGGGCCACGTCACCGCCAATCACGGCATCGAGCGTCAGAAGCGGGAAGAGGCGGAAGTCATTGCCAGCCGAGTCGTCGCCGAGGTCCTGTCGAGCGATCTCGCCGGCAAGCAGGCGCTCGCACGTGGCAAGCTGCGTCTCGCCGCCTTCTCCCGCCAGCAGGAATTGCAGGCGGATGTTATCGGCGTGCGCATGCTCGGCGAAGCCGGATATGATCCTTATGCAGCCGCTCGCTTCCTTGATTCCATGGCAGCCTACGCCCGCTATTCCGCCGTCGATCCAGATAACGACCAGAGCCTCGACTTCCTTTCAAGCCACCCGAATTCGGCCCAGCGTGTCGATCTCGCGCGCCGCCATGCCCGCGCCTTCGGCCAGGAAGGCGTCGGCGACCGTGGCCGCGATTATTATCTCGCCGGCATCGACGGTCTCCTTTACGGCGACAGCCCGCAGGAAGGTTATGTTCGAGGCCAGACGTTCCTACACGGCAGCCTCGGCATCCGTTTCGATGTTCCGCCGGATTTCCGGATCGACAACAAGGTCGAGGCGGTGCTCGCAACCGGCCCCGGCGAAAGCGCCATCCGTTTCGATGGCGTTGCCGCCGGCGACAATAACAACCTGACGAATTACCTGACGAGCGGCTGGGTTGCAGGATTGCAGCCGGAAACCGTGCGCGAGTCCACCGTCAACGGCCTGCCGGCCGCAACCGCCCGCGCCTCCGCCGAGCGCTGGGATTTCGACGTGACCGTCGTGCGCCTCAATGAGCAAATTTTCCGCTTTTTGACAGCGGTACCAAAGGGTAACACGACCCTACAATCTACGGCAGATACGCTACGCAACAGCTTTCGTCGTATGACGCCAGAAGAAATAGCCTCCCTGAAGCCGCTTCGCGTGCGGATCGTCACGGTTGGCCCAAGTGACACTCTTGCATCGCTCTCGGGACGGATGATGGGAACGGATCGAAAGCTCGATCTTTTCAAGCTCATCAACGCGCTACCGGCCGGCGCGACGGTGTCGCCCGGCCAGAAGATGAAGATCATTTCCGAATAGCGGGGTGAAGGAACACCCCTTCACACTCAGCAGGCGGCAGCAGCCATCTGCGGATTGGCGGAAACGAGCGCAGACTTAAGCTTCTCGATGGCGCGGCTTTCGATCTGACGCACGCGTTCCTTGGAAATGCCAAGTTCGGTACCTAGCGCTTCGAGCGTTGCTCCGTCGTCGGTAAGCCGGCGAGCACGAATGATCTTCTTCTCGCGGTCGTTAAGTTTGGTGAGCGCGCCCTGCAGCCATTTCAGCCGTCGTTCGCCGTCGATCATCCCCGAGACCTGCTCGTCGGGAAGTGGCTCGTTGCTCTCCAGCATGTCCAGCCGTTCGCCGCTATCGGCGTCACCAGCAATCGTCGGCGCCTGCAGCGAGGCATCGTTGGCGGAAAGACGTGCATCCATTGTCTGCACGTCGTTTACGCTGACACCGAGCGCCACCGCGATCTCTTCATGGATGGCACGGGCAGTAAGATTGCTGTCACCGCGGGCGAGCTTTGCACGCAACCGGCGTAGATTGAAGAAAAGCGCCTTCTGCGCAGAGCTGGTCCCGCCGCGCACGATCGACCAGTTGCGCAAGATATAGTCCTGCATCGAAGCGCGGATCCACCAGCTAGCATAGGTTGAAAAACGAACGTCCCGCGCCGGCTCAAACCTTGCCGCCGCCTCAAGCAGCCCTACATAACCTTCTTGAACGAGATCACTCATCGGCAGACCGAAGCCGCGAAACTTCGAAGCCATGGCTATGACGAGACGCATATGCGCAAGTGCAATCTGGTTTCGTGCATTCTGATCCTGGCCGTCTTTCCATCGGATGGCAAGATCACGCTCCTCTTCCCGGGCGAGATAGGGAGCTGACATCGCTATCTTGATCATTGTGCGGTCTGCGGACATGGCTGTCATCGTCTTCTCCGTCAACGGTTCTGATATGACGATGAACAGCGGGAAACCTTGCAAACGCACATCCGCGAAGGATGCCAACGTTAGTTCGGACTGCTGATCTCGCCCCCTCATCAGCGACCCGGAACATCCTGGTCGCAACAGTTTCAGAAGGGAACCGAGGGCAGCGTTACGCAGCAATCAATTCGCCGTTCCGGCGGGTTAACGCGGCGACAGCGCAAAAGTTCCAATAAAAAAACCCGGCTCGAGGCCGGGTTTTTTTATTGCTGTATCTCAGAAAAATCAGGCAGCTTCTTCCTGCGCTTCATCCTCATCAAGGCTCTTGCCGCGCTTGGGTCCCTTGGCAAGATTGACCTCGACAAGACGAACAGCTTCGGTATCCGACATCTTGTTGACGGCCGCGATTTCACGGGCCATTCGATCGAGAGCAGCCTCATAAAGCTGACGCTCGGAATAAGACTGTTCCGGCTGGTTTTCAGCGCGATAGAGATCGCGGACCACTTCAGCGATAGAAATCAGGTCACCGGAATTGATCTTTGCATCATATTCCTGGGCGCGGCGCGACCACATGGTGCGCTTCACACGAGCCTTGCCCTGCACGACCTTGAGCGCGCGTTCGACGAAATCCGTTTCCGAAAGCTTGCGCATGCCGATAGCAACGGCTTTGGCGACCGGAACCTTCAGGCGCATCTTATCCTTTTCGAAGTCGATTACAAAAAGCTCGAGCTTCATGCCAGCAACTTCTTGCTCTTCAATCGCACTGATCGTACCAACGCCATGAGCGGGATACACGATCGATTCGCCGGTCTTGAAACCCTGGCGAGCCGGGGAATTCTTCTTCTGCTGAGTCGTCATTCGTTTCAAAAACTCCCTTCTACTCACCCACATCTGGGTCAGGGGAAAGCCGGGTCTGTCAGGCCCGGATGAGACGGGGGAAACCGTCGGGTCACTCCATACTGGTCCGACAAAACGCGCGCGAAAAAACAAATCCCATCGCTGAGCTGCGACCGACAACATGAAACGAGTTTATGTCTCGGGGAGCGCGTGTGATTGATCTGTGCTTTCGTGATGTTTTTTGGGCACGCGAGTGCCGCCTTGTGGAACAGTATCTCTTGTCTACCACAAAAAAGTGCGGAAATCAATAATTTGCTTCACAGAGTCCGCAAAGCAACATTATAGCGTCCTGCCTATGAAAGCAGCAACGCTTCAATGGCGCCTGCGACAGCAAGGCAGGCGCATCCCGGCTGGACAACCTAGACTCAGTCGCCCTTGCCCGGTTCCGGAGAGAAATACTTCTCGTACTTGCCCACCTCGCCGTCAAGCTCCTTGGCGCCGTCCATCGGATCTTTCTTGATCGTGATGTTTGGCCAGATCTGGGCGAACTCCGCATTGATCTTCAGCCATTTGTCCAGCCCCGGCTCGGTATCGGGCTTGATAGCCTCGGCAGGACATTCAGGTTCGCATACGCCGCAATCGATGCATTCGTCGGGATGGATGACGAGAAAATTCTCGCCTTCATAGAAGCAATCCACCGGGCAGACTTCGACGCAGTCGGTATATTTGCAGCGGACACAGTTATCGGTCACGACATAAGTCATGAAGCACTCCACATCAACGCGTTGATCAGGACACGATTGGGAACGGTCGGGCCCCGAGGGCCGGACGGGGGCAACGCAACCGCTGGAACGACAGAGGCGGGCTATCCGGCATTTTCGAACGTCACGTAAAGCCTTTATCCAAGCTTAGCAAGGATAAACCATTTCGAAAAAACGCGGAAACAGGGCGCATTTTCTAATCATCGTCCCAATTGATCCCGGCACCCAAGTCGGCATCACCAGCATTGGGAAAAAGACGGTCTGTCTCGCGGCGTTCCTTTTTAGTCGGACGGCCGGATCCCTTGATGCGCTGCGCCTGTTCCAGCATTGTCAGGCGCTCGGTTTTCTCGCGCGGTGGGGTGAGATCTTCGTAGAGTTCCTTGGCCTCTTCGTAAGGCCCTCGCCGATCGCCACCGGACTTGACGACCAGGATGAGATCGCGCCGATCGAGCGCGATTTCCACCCGATCGCCCACCTTCACCTGGAAGCTCGGCTGGCGGATCGAAGCCCCGTTCACCTTCACATGGCCGGAATTGAGCAGGCCTTGCGCGAGTGATCGGGACTTCACCATGCGGGTGAAGAAAAGCCATTTGTCTATGCGTTGCCGCAAATCCCCGGATGGCTTTTCGCTCATGACCCTTTACTTCTTCATCTGCTCCTTAAGAGCAGCGAGTTTTGCGAAAGGAGAATCTGGATCGATCGGCTTTTCCTTGCGAGGCGGCTTTGCCTCGAAACGTGCAGGCTGGTTGTTCTTCTGCCCGCCGCGTTCCGGACGCGGACCACCCTCGTTGCGCTCGCCACGGAAGGGACGATCGCCCTGCGGACGCTTGTCACCCCTGCGGTCGTTGTTACGGTCGCGACCCTGGCCTTCGCGCTTGTCCTGCTCACCGCCGCGGCGGTTGTCACGACGATCACCATCACGGCGGCCCTGCGGAGCATTTTCGCCGCCGGCATTGCGTTGGCCGCCACGATCACCACCCCGGTCACCGCCATGACCGCGGCGATCGCCCTGCGGACGGCCACCACGCTGGTTGTTTTCACGACCGCCGCCCGGGCGCCACAACAGAACCGGCTTCGGCTCTTCAGCTTCCGCAGGCTTCGCACCTTCGACTTCGGCAGACAGCTCTACGGCTGCAGCCTCGACAACCGGTTCAGCCGCAGTTTCGGTTACTGTTTCAGACGGGGCTTCCGCAGTGTCTGCGTCTGCCGTTTCTTCAACAGCAGATGCTTCAGCCGAAATCTCCACAGCGGAAATCTCGTCCGATGCTGCGGATGCAGCGGCGGCCGGCGTCTGGCTGGCGAGATAGGCCTGAGCCTCTTCCGCAGTTACGCTGTCGGCCCGATAGCCGAGACCCTTAAGAATTTCTTCCATATCGTCCGGCGTTGCACCGAGGATCGACAGCATGGCCGTCGTCGTGGTGAACCGGCGACCGTCATAGGCACCTTCCGGACGCGGCGTCGCACCCGGCTTCCACTGCAAGAGCGGACGGATAAGGTCTGCAAGACGTTCGAGAATATCGACGCGAACCGCACGCTTCCCGAGGAAACGGAAACCGGCGAGCTTGTAGAAGGTCCGCTCAAACGACGGATCGGCAACAACCGACGTGCGGCCAGCGGCAAGAGCCGGAATAAGGTCGCCATAACCCGGCTTGTCGAGACCATCGTTCTTCAGCGCCCACAGCAGCGTGATAAGCTCGGCCGGAGCCGGCTTCAACAGCGCAGGCATGAAGACGTGATAGGCGCCGAAACGGATGCCATAGCGGCGCATCGAGGCGCGAGCATCCTGATCGAGGGACTTCACGTCCTCGGCAACATCCCGACGGAACAAGACACCGAGATTTTCGACGATCTGAAACGCTAGGCCCTTTGCCAGACCCTGCAGGTCTTCCGCACGAGACAGGTCGTCGAGCGGCTTCAGCACCGTTGCGATATGATGATTGACGAAACGTTCGATGCGGGCGGCCACGTGTTCACGGGCATTGCCGGTCAGCTGTTCATCCGACAGCAGGATGACCCGTGGGCGCATGACATGGTCGCTTGCTGCAAGACGGGCAACCGGATCGCCGAGCCAACGCACAGAACCATCGGAACCGACGGCAAGATCGTTATTGCCGGAAGCATAGAGACGGGCGGCACGCGCCTCGAACTCCAGCGCCAGCGCCTTTTGTGAGGCGGCCTGAACAGCCTTGGCATCCGGTCCTTCGGTCCCCGAGACCGGAGTAAAGCGGAATCCCGCCAACTGTCCGACGTGATGTCCCTCGACAAACACATCGCCATTCACACTGATTTCTGCTTCCAGCATCGCATTCTCTCTTAGGCGCCTCATGAGCACAGATGTCCTGCGATCAACAAAGCGTTTCGTCAACCTTTCATGTAGCGCGTCCGACAACCTATCCTCGATTTCCCGTGTCTTTTCTTGCCAGTGTGTCGGATCGGCAAGCCAGCCGGGTCGGTTTGACACATAGGTCCAGGTTCGAATCTGCGCGATTCGGGCAGACAGGGTATCGATTTCGCCGTCGGTGCGGTCGGCACGGCGAACCTGCTCCGCCATGAAGTCCTCGTTCACCGTGCCGCGACGCACAAGATCGAAGAAAAGCGTCGAAATAAGGTCAGCATGCTGCGCCGGCGCAATTCTTCTATAGTCTGGAAGCGCGCAGGCGTCCCATAATTTCTCCACACGCTCCGGCGTGGTAACGATATCCTTCACTTCCGGATAGCGCGACAGATAGTCAAGCGCCTGGCTGTCGGTAGCCGGCAAAGCACGCGTCAGCCCCTGTATCGTCGGATTTGCATCAAGACTGCGCCGAAGCTCATTGAGCGACGAAAAGCTGAGGTTTTTCGAACGCCACTGCAGCACCTTTACACTGTCGAAATGATGCCCCTCGATCCGCTCCACCAGCTCGTCGTCGAACGGCGCGACCTGTCCCGTCACCCCGAACGTGCCATCGCGAAGGTGCCGTCCCGCACGACCGGCAATCTGCGCCATTTCGGCAGGATTGAGATTGCGGAACTGGTATCCGTCGAATTTCCGGTCCTGCGCGAAGGCGACATGGTCGACATCGAGGTTGAGGCCCATGCCGATCGCATCGGTGGCCACCAGATATTCGACATCACCTTCCTGATAAAGGCCGACCTGCGCATTGCGGGTGCGCGGGCTGAGCGCTCCAAGCACGACGGCAGCCCCGCCGCGCTGGCGGCGGATCAGTTCGGCGATCGCATAAACCTCATCGGCCGAAAAGGCGACAATCGCGGTCCGCTGCGGCAGGCGCGTGATCTTCTTCTGGCCCGCATAAAAAAGCTGCGACAGGCGCGGGCGCTCCACGATCGTAATGCCTGGCAGAAGATTCTCGAGGATCGGCCGCATGGTTGCAGCGCCGAGAAGAAGCGTCTCGTCACGGCCGCGCAGATGCAGGATGCGGTCGGTAAAGATATGTCCGCGCTCAAGATCGCCGGCAAGCTGGACTTCATCGATAGCGACGAAAGAGGCCTTCGTCTCGCGTGGCATCGCCTCGACGGTGCAGACCGAATAACGCGCCATATGCGGCGTGATCTTCTCTTCCCCGGTGATCAGTGCAACATTGTGATGCCCGACCTTCTCCACCAGCCTCGTATAGACTTCGCGCGCGAGCAACCGGAGCGGCAGGCCGATCACGCCTGAGCCGTGCGCCACCATGCGCTCGATCGCGTAATGGGTCTTGCCGGTATTCGTGGGGCCAAGCACGGCGGTTACGCCACGCCCGCTAAAAATCATTGGCTGAGAATTCAAAGCGAAGTTCCACGTCTAATCAACCACGGGCTCCATTGTCGCCCGAAGTTTCGCAACACATGGCGACGCAACGCGACAAACGCAAGAAGAAAGACGCTGAGGCGGCTGAAAACCGGGCTGACGACATCTTCGGAACAAAAGTGAACGAATCGGCGACGAATCGAAGACTCACTGGATTCACGCTCCGTTCTCACAATATATAGACACAGAAACTAGACAGACACATCATATTGTACCAACGGACATTCCGCCGACTTTCCCGACGAGAACAGGTCAAGGACTCGTATCGCTTCGAGAGTCAATCACCCGACCAATCAGCATTTTTTGACGCATCAGAAGTTAGAGACATCTCTCAACGTCCGTTAACAGCCCGTAACAAGGAGTGAGAACAAGGACTTCCACGCCAATGGAACAAAAGTTCCAGCGCCACGTTCTCACCGCAAATTCATCCTGGCTTCAGGAAAGCGGAGATAAACCCATGCTCGGAACGGTTCTACTCGTAATACTCATTCTGCTCCTTATCGGCGCTCTGCCGAATTGGGGACATAGCCGGAACTGGGGTTATGGTCCTTCGGGCGGCTTGGGTCTCGTCGTTCTTATCATCATCATCCTGCTTCTCATGGGCAGGATCTGAACTATCAACGTGGAAGGGAAGGAAACCGAGTTATGAAGAAGATCATGCTGATCGCCGCGCTTGTCGGCACTCTCGCATCGTGCACCTCGACCGAAAAGGGAACGGCCATCGGCGCAGCATCCGGCGCGGTTATCGGCGGCGCCGTAACGAACAGCTGGGGCGGCGCGGCAGTCGGCGCTGTGGGCGGCGGTCTGATCGGGGCAGCCATCGGCGAATCCCAGAAGCACCGCGGCTACTGCGTCTATCGCGACCGCTATGGCCGTACCTACGAAGCTCGTTGCCGCTAAGCGGCACGTTTTCAGCTGAATATGTTAAGGCCGGAATCGGGAGAGGATTCCGGCCTTAATCTTTTGATGATCTATATTGCCTGCAAGTAGCAACAGGCCCCGGCCTGTTCAGCCGGCCATATACTGGCCGCCGTTGGCGGTAAGCGTCGACCCGGTAATGAAACCCGCATCGTCGGAAGCCAGAAACACCACGCAGCGGGCAATTTCTTCCGGCCTGCCAAGCCGCCCGACCGGGATATGCGGAAGGATTTTTTCCTCCAGCACATGTTGCGGAATGGCTTTCACCATGTCCGTCTCGGTATAACCCGGGCAGATCGCATTGACCGTGATGTTGCGCGACGCGCCTTCGAGCGCCAGTGCCTTGGTGAAACCGACATCGCCGGCTTTCGCGGCTGCATAATTCGCCTGACCCAACTGGCCTTTTTGTCCGTTGATCGACGATATGCTGATGATCCGGCCAAAACCGCGTTCCCGCATCCCCGGCCACACAGGATGGGTCATGTTGAACAGTCCGCTGAGATTGGTGCCGATCACCTCGTTCCACTGCTGCGGCGTCATGCGGTGGAACATGTTGTCCCGCGCAATGCCGGCATTGTTGACGAGAACCTCAATCGGACCCATCTGCTTCTCAACAGCCTCGACACCGGCAACGCAGGCATCGTAATTCGACACGTCCCACTTGAAAACCGGAATGCCGGTTGCGTCGTGAAACTGGGATGCACGCTCGTCATTGCCGTGATAACTCGCAGCAACCCTGTATCCTGCGGCCTTTAGGGCGACCGAAACCGCGGCACCGATGCCGCGCGTACCACCCGAAACGAGAGCAACTCGCCCCATCATTCTTCCTTCTCTTTTAAAACCGCGTCACGGTTCAAGGGCGTTCATGGACGTTCCAGACACATGGCGACCCCCATGCCGCCGCCGATGCATAGCGTCGCCAGCCCTTTCGACGATCCGCGCCGCTTCATCTCGAACAACAAAGTGTTGAGAATGCGAGCGCCGGAAGCGCCGATCGGATGACCGATGGCGATTGCTCCGCCATTGACGTTGACGATCGACGGATCGAGACCGAGATCACGGACCACCGCGCAGCTCTGCGCCGCAAATGCCTCATTCGCCTCAATAAGATCAAGATCGGAAACTTTCCAGCCCGCCTTTTCCAAGGCTTTGCGCGACGCCGGGATCGGCCCCGTCCCCATGATCTGCGGGTCGACGCCTGCCGTTGCCCAGGACGCAATGCGTGCGAGCGGCTCGATACCGCGGCGAACGGCTTCTTCTTCCGTCATCAGTACGACGGCGGCAGCACCATCATTGAGACCCGAGGCATTTCCGGCCGTTACCGTACCTTCCTTGTCGAAGGCAGGGCGAAGTTTGGCCATCAGGTCCAGCGTCGCGCCGGCCCGGATATATTCGTCCTGGTCGACGGTGACATCACCCTTTCTTCCCTTGACGACGAAGGGCAGGATCTCGTCCCGGAACCGCCCTGCCGCCTGTGCAGTCTCGGCTTTGTTTTGCGAGGAAACCGCATACTGATCCTGGTCATCACGGGAAAGCTGCCATTGGCGGGCGATATTTTCCGCCGTAATTCCCATGTGATAACCGTAAAATGCGTCGGTCAGGCCATCCTTCAGCATCGTATCGACCATCTTGAAGTCACCCATCTTCACACCGCCGCGAAGATGGGCGCAATGCGGCGCCATTGACATCGATTCCTGTCCACCGGCAACAATGATCTTCGCGTCGCCAAGCGCCACCTGCTGCATACCAAGCGCGACAGCACGCAGACCTGATCCGCAAAGCTGGTTGACGCCCCAGGCGGTCGCTTCCTGCGGCACGCCTGCCTTCATCGCCGCCTGCCTTGCGGGGTTCTGCCCCTCGCCTGCCGGCAGGACCTGGCCGAGGATGACTTCATCCACCTCGCCTGCCTCGACCCCGGCGCGCGCCAATACCCCCTTGATGGCAACGGCTCCGAGTTCATGCGCCAGCACGCTTGCGAAGGCACCGTTGAACGAGCCGACAGCGGTACGACCCGCAGCGGCGATGACAATAGAAGGATGAGGCATGCGTTTCCTCCGGCATTATTGTTGGCCGGACACTGGCAAAGCTCGGTCGAGGTGTCAAATGGACGCACGCGACATCGGCTTTGAAGTCATTTGCTGCGCAACACGATTTTCGTCGCGCCGCACAAAAACATTGTCTCGGCGCATGGTTGAGCTTACATTTCATGCTGGGAGAAGGGCGCTTGCCCTGGAAATAATAAGATTTGTGCTGTGGGAGGCAAAACAATGGCGAAAGCCGAAGGCGAGACGGTTATCAAGAAATACGCCAACCGGCGGCTGTATAACACCGGCACCAGCACCTATGTCACCCTGGAGGATCTCGCCAAGATGGTGAAGAAGGGTGAGGTTTTTGCGGTGCAGGACGCAAAGACCGGCGAGGACATCACCCATTCGGTCCTGACACAGATTATCTTCGAGCAGGAATCCAAGACGGGAAACACGCTTCTGCCGGTTTCCTTCCTGCGCCAGCTCATTTCTTTCTATGGCGATCAGATGCAGATGGTCGTGCCGACATTCCTTGAACAATCCATGCACGCTTTCACCGAACAGCAAGTACAGATGCGAGAGCAGATGACACGCGCCTTCGGCGAGACGCCTTTGGCCAAGAACCTTCACGCTCCGATGCAGATGATGGAAGATCAGGTGCGTCGCAACACGGAAATGTTCCGTCAGGCTATGCAGATGTTCGCACCCTATTCCGCCCCACCGGCAAGCCCGGCACCGAAAAAAGCCGAGGCACGCGATATCGACGAGTTGAAGGAACAGCTCCGTAGCCTCCAGAGTCGGCTGGACAGCCTCGGCGCCTGACACTGCAATTCTGAAAATAGAATTCGCGCAACAAAAAAGCCCGGTCAGACCGGGCTTTTTTGTTTCTGCTTGAGAAAAGCGCTTATGCGCTTTCCTTCGGCGTCAGAACCTGGCGACCGCGGTACATGCCGGTCTTCAGGTCGATATGGTGCGGACGGCGAAGTTCGCCGGAATTCTTGTCCTCGACAAACGTCGGGGTAGCCAGCGCGTCTGCGGAGCGGCGCATACCGCGCTTGGATCGGCTAACTTTTCTCTTTGGTACTGCCATTTGTGTTACTCCACTTCGTGCAAAACGCCTTATTCGGCCCCTGTGAGGCCGAACCCGTCACGTCTCGATCTCGGAAATTTGGCTGGCTTATACATGCACGTCAGGGCTTTGACCAGTCCCCACAGGCATTTTTTCGCGGCCGCGCCGGATTCGTCGAATCCAGCCATTCATGCCTCGTCCGCCGGCACGATCCAGGTCTCGGCAAGCGCTGCCGTTTCCCACGCCTTCCACGCCGGATGCGCCTTCATCGCCGCCATATAGGCAAGCACAGCCTTGTCGGACACGAGGTCATACGCCTCGAACCGGTTGACCACCGGCGCGAACATAGCATCTGCCGCCGAAAACTCGCCGAACAGATAAGGCCCGCCCGAGCGTGCCGTCAGCTCGGTCCAGATCGCGGAAATCCGCGAGACGTCGGCATCCACGCCCGCCTGCACGTCCACCGCCAAGTCGAGCCGGCGTTTTGGCCGCCGCAGGTTCATCGGGCAGGCATTGCGTATACCCCTGAAGCCGGACAGCATCTCCATCGAAACGGAGCGCGCCAAAGCCCTGTCGGCAAGAGCTTTCGGCCAAATGGCTCTCTCCGGAAAAAGCTCGGCAGCATATTCGATGATCGCAAGCGATTCCCAGACGCGAAACGCACCATGATGCAAGCACGGCACTCGGCCGGTCGGCGAGATTTCCCTGAATTTCGGATTTCCGCCCTCATCATCGAAAGGGATCAGCACTTCACTGAACGGAACCCCCGCGGCGGTCAGCGCAATCCATGGCCGGAATGACCAGGATGAATAGTTCTTGTTGCCGATATAAAGAGTGAGTTCTTCAGCCATGACAGTCTCCAGCTTTTGCCTCACGCTACAGGCACACGCCAAAAGCCTCCAATGAAAAGCCTAGAACCTAGTCATAAATGCATTTGATATATTCGCCGGAATTCCTCGCCCGCCGATCGATGACGGCAGCCAGACGGCGCATTCCGCGGCCCGGTTTGCTGGCAACGCGGGTAAACGGATTGGGCAGTGCCACGGCCAGAAGTGCTGCCTGGCCGGTGCTGAGCTTTGCCGCACTTGTCTTGAAATAATGCTGGGCGGCGGCTTCCGCACCATAGATGCCCGGCCCCCATTCCGCTACGTTGAGATAGATTTCCAGCATCCGCCGCTTCGTCCAGATCGTATCGGCAGCAATCGCCAGCGGCATTTCCAGCACCTTGCGCACGAAGAAACGACCGTTCCACAAAAACAGGTTTTTCGCCGTCTGCATCGAGATCGTGCTGGCGCCGCGGGTCGCCTCGCCGCTGAGAGTATCCTCGACGACACCTCGCATCTGTTTCCAGTCGACTCCGCCGTGAAAGCAGAACTGCCCGTCTTCCGACATCATCACCGCGCGCACGAGATTGGGCGAGATCTCGTCGAGATCCACCCAACGCCGATCATAGCCGCGCAGGAGGAAAAGTTCCGACAGCATCAGCGTCGAGACTGGCCGCGTAAACGGCACGGCGTAAACGGGAATGAGCAGGTAGGGCAGGATGAGAAGTGCGGCGAGGACGAGAACCGCCCGCTTCGCGATATGCGAAAACGATCCCGCCTTTTGCCGTCGCGGCATGGCGGGTTCCTCTTCCTCAGTCTGTCGATCTGGCGTGATATCCAAACGAAGTTCCCAAGAGCCCCGATAAGCAACCCGATGTTTCATAGCCAGTATGTCGGCATGTGACGAGTCTTTCGCGTTAAACTTCCTGTGGGGTGGTAAATCCCGTTGCCAGCGCTGTGGCGGCATGCAACACAGCGGCCATGAACACGAAGCCCGCCGATCAGCCCCTTTTCGAGACCCGACTGAAGCAGAGCGCCGTCGAGACGGAAACACTGCTGATGCGCCTTCTGTCATCGCAGGCGCTGGAAGACGAGATCGCCCGGCCGGAAAACCTGACCGCCGCCATGCGCCACGGAACGCTGAACGGCGGCAAGCGGTTGCGACCCTTCCTCGTTCTCGAAAGTGCCGCCCTGTTCGGCGGAGATCGCGAGACGGCACTGCGCATCGGTGCGGCACTCGAATGCCTGCACTGTTATTCGCTCATCCATGACGATTTGCCGGCCATGGACGATGACGACCTGCGCCGCGGCCAGCCGACGGTCCACAAGGCCTTCGATGAGGCCGTTGCGATCCTCGCCGGCGACAGCCTGCTGACCTACGCTTTCGATATCATTTCGGCGCAGGAAACCCGGCTTCCTGCTGACCGCAAGGTGCAGCTGATCTCTGCACTTGCCCGTGCTGCCGGTGTCGGCGGCATGGCAGGCGGACAAGCGCTCGATCTGGCGGCGGAAAAGAAGGCCCCCGATGAAGCCGGCATCCGCACCCTGCAGGCAATGAAGACCGGCGCATTGCTGCGGTTTGCCTGCGAGGCGGGGCCGGTCATTGCCGGCGCATCCGATGACGACCGCAAGCGGCTCCGGCTCTTCGGCGAAAAGATCGGCCTTGCCTTCCAGCTCGCCGACGACCTGCTCGACGTCACCTCCGATGCGGCAACGCTCGGCAAGGCAGCCGGCAAGGATGCCGGACGCGGCAAGGGCACGCTGGTCGGATTGCACGGGATGGATTGGGCGGAAAAGACGCTGAATGCGCTAACGGTGGAAGCTGTCGATCTGCTCGCGCCCTATGGCGAAAAGGCAGAAGTCCTGCAGCAGGCGGCGCGCTTCGTCGCCAATCGCCAGAGCTAAGCCGGCAAACAACCGACTTCACAGAGATAAACCCACCGCCGGCCTGAACAAGCCGACGGTGGGTTTGTTTTTACTGCTGGATCGGAGCGATCGCCACTTCGACGCGGCGGTTCTGCGCGCGGCCGTCCGGCGTTGCGTTGGAAGCGACCGGCTGCGACTGACCGAAGCCCATGGTCGAGATACGACGCTGGTCGACACCGCGACCGCCGAGATAGTTTGCGACCGATGCCGCGCGGCGCTCGGAAAGCGCCTGGTTATGCTGCAGGCTGCCGGTCGAGTCCGTATGACCGTTGACGTCGATATAGGTCTTGCCGAACTTGTTGAGCACGATCGCAACAGAATTCAGCGTATCGTAGAACGGCGGGATGACCTGGTCCTGGTCGGTTGCGAACGTGATGTTCGACGGCATATTGAGGATGATGCGGTCACCCTGGCGCGTCACGGAGACGCCGGTACCCTGCAACTGCTGGCGCAGTTCGGCTTCCTGGCGGTCCATGTAATTGCCGATCGCGCCACCGGCGAGACCGCCGATTGCGGCACCGATCAAGGCATTGCGGCCCTTGTTGCCGCCGCCGATGACGAGACCGCCGAGTGCGCCGATACCGGCACCGATTGCGGCGCCGCCCGCAGTGTTGGAAACCTTCTGCTCGCCCGTATACGGATCGGTCGTGGTGCAGGCAGAAAGGAAGGTCGCGGCCAGCGCGACAATGGCAAATTTCTTGAGCATTCGAATCGTTTCCCGTCCTAGGTGGTCGCACTTCCTTACCACGAAATGCGGCAAAACGAGGAAAAGGCTGCTTTCTCCCCATCATTGGCCACTGACGGGGAGATCACATGACTGCAAATTCCATCATGCGGCAGGAGGAAGGATTTCGATACGGTTGTGCAATCCGCTGGCAACGATGGCCGGAATATCCGGCGGCGTTATCGGCGGGAATACCGTCTGTCCGAATTCGACCCTGTCGCCGACATCGACAAAGAAAGCCTCATGCAGGCTGCCGGGCAAGTTGATGATCAGCATCCGCGCATCGGTTTTTCCGGGGTTTCTGAAAGCATGCACGGTGCCGGGCGCGATATGAAGCGCCTCGCCAGCTCCCTTCCTGTGCCAGATACCGTCGAGCAGGAACTCGTATTCACCCTCCAGAACATAGAAGGCCTCGTCATCCGCCTGCCGGTGCATCGGCGCGCCTTGTCCGGGCGCTGTGCGGTTCTCGATCAGGGTGAATTTGTCATTCGTCACGGCACTTCGAATATGGAAGGTCAGCAGATTGCCGAGAAAATGCACCGTCATCGGTGCGGTGTCGTTGGGATTGACCTTGGCGGTCATGTCGTCTTGTCCTCTCTTGTATTTGTGATACGATCGCCTCTTAATGAGACAAGTTTCTCATAAAGGAAATATGATGACAGGTCAAGTATTGCGCGAAACAGGCTCCGGACGGATCAACCAGAAGAAGAGAACGCGCGCCGAATTGCTGAAGACAGCACGAAAAATGATCGAGGATGGAATGTCGTTTTCGGTCGCGGATGTGGCCGATGCATCCGGTATTTCCCGCGCCACGGCCTATCGATACTTCTCCAAGCCGGACGACATTTTGCGCGAGGCCGCACTGGATGCGGTGGCGGAGCAGGTTCAGCTTTCCGACGAGGTTTCGAACAACGGCACGGTCGAGCAGCGGCTGGACGAGATGGTCGGCCGGATTTTCCGGATGGTCGCCGAAAACGAAAGCGTGTTTCGCGCATTTCTGGCAGCGTCGGTCACCGACGACCAGATCCCGCGCACGGGCCGCCGCCTTCCCTGGCTGTCGGAAGCGCTGCAGCCGATCGAGGAAAAGCTGTCGAAACCGGCTTACGAGACCCTGCTCGCCGGCCTGTCGCTACTGACAGGCATCGAAGCGATCATCGTGCTGCGCGACGTCTGCGCCATGGATATCGACAGGGGGGAAAAGGTCGTGCGCTGGTCTGCCCAGGCCATGCTTGCGAAAGCATTGGCCGAGGCGGAATGACTATTCGGCAGCCGAGCGGTTCTGGCCGAAACGGTTTTCGATATAGTCGGTGACGAGCTTCTCGAAATCGCCGGCAATGTTCGGGCCCTTCAGCGTCATCGCCTTCTTGCCGTCTATGAAGACGGGCGCGGATGGCGTTTCGCCCGTACCCGGCAGCGAGATGCCGATATCGGCATGCTTGCTCTCGCCCGGACCATTGACGATGCAGCCCATGACGGCGACGTTGAGCGCTTCGACACCCGGATATTTCTCGCGCCAGATCGGCATGTTCTTGCGGATATCCGCCTGAATGTTCTGGGCCAGTTCCTGGAACACGGTCGAAGTCGTACGACCGCAACCCGGACACGCGGCGACGACCGGAATGAACTGGCGGAAGCCCATGACCTGCAGGATTTCCTGGGCCACCTGCACTTCCTTCGTCCGGTCGCCATTCGGCTCCGGCGTCAGCGAAACGCGGATCGTGTCGCCGATCCCGTGCTGCAGCACATAGCCCATGGCCGCCGAAGAGGCGACGATGCCCTTCGAGCCCATGCCCGCTTCAGTGAGACCAAGATGCAGCGCGTGGTTGGAGCGCTCGGCCAGCATGGAATAACAGGCGATCAGGTCCTGCACTTGGCTGACCTTGGCCGACAAGATGATGCGGTTGCGCGGCAGGCCGATCGATTCGGCAAGCTCGGCCGAGATAAGCGCCGACTGCACGATTGCCTCATGCATGACCTGACGGGCCGAAAGCGGCGAACCGGCTTCCGCATTGCGGTCCATCAGCGTCGTCAGGAGGTCCTGATCGAGCGAACCCCAGTTGACGCCGATACGCACCGGCTTGTCATGGCGGATCGCCATTTCGATAATGTCGCCGAACTGCTTGTCCTTCTTGTCCTTGAAGCCGACATTGCCCGGATTGATGCGATACTTTGCCAGCGCTTCGGCACAGGCCGGGTGATCGGAGAGCAGCTTGTGGCCGATATAGTGGAAATCGCCGACAAGCGGCACATCCATGCCGAGCCGCAGAAGGCGCTCGCGCACCTTGGGCACGGCAGCAGCACTTTCGTCGCGATCAACGGTGATGCGCACGATTTCCGAACCGGCTTTGTAGAGCGCTGCGACCTGCGCCACCGTCGCATCGATATCGGCCGTATCCGTATTGGTCATCGACTGCACGACGACCGGCGCACCGCCACCCACGATCACCCCGCCCACATCGACCGCAACGGTTTGACGGCGCGGTTTCGGATCGAAGTCTATGGGTGATGTCATGGTCGGGTCTCGGTGCCTACAAGCAGAGTTGCAATTCAGGTGGCGTATGCATTGCCGCTTGTCAACCACCGAGCCGTGTCAGTTTTGCGGCATCGGCCTCAATGATGCGCTCCATCCGCATGCCGGGCGAGCCGGGAGACCGCCAGCACGACGACGAGGAAACCCGACAACGCAAGGAAGATCGACGCCAGCCCGGTATGTTCGGCGACAAAGCCGATCACCGACGGCGCAAGCAGAATGCCGGAATAACCCATCGTCGTGACGACCGACAATCCGACACCGGCAGCCATGCCCGGCAGGTTGCCGGCAGCGGAAAACACGATCGGCACCATGTTGGAGATGCCTATGCCGGCCAGCGCAAAGCCGGCGATCGCAACGGTCGTATTTGGCGCAAGCCCGATGATCGCCAGCCCGCAGATCGCGATCGTGCCGCAGATCCGAAGCGTCATGACGGCACCCAGACGGTCGCGGATAAGGTCGCCGGCAAACCGCATGATCGCCATGGTGCAGGAGAAACCGGCAAAGGCGAAACCGGAAAGGGCGACGGACGCGCCAAGCTCGTTGCGCATGTAAAGCGCGCCCCAATCGAGGATGGCGCCTTCCGGGATCATGCAGAACAGCGCGATCACGCCGATCAGCCAGGGCAGCGGCGAACGCGGCAACCGGCTGCGTGTCTCGTCCTTGACTTCATCAGGATGTGGCGCGTCATGCAGCACAATCCTCCAGCAGAGGACGACCATCAGCGCCGCAATCAGCGTGACGATAATAGAATGGCTGAAAACCCCGAGCTTCTGGATCAGAAAACCGCCGCTCGATGCGCCAAGCAGGCCGCCGAGGCTCCAGAAAGCGTGGCAGGACGACATGATCGCCCGGCGCATATGCTTTTCGGTCGCCACCGCATTGGCATTCATCGCCACGTCCATCGCACCGATCAGGCCGCCGAACAGGAAGATTGCCACCACCCCGCTCCAGACTTCCCCGGTTACAGAAAGAAGCAGCAGCATGGGTGTCAGAAGCACCGCAGCGAATTTTGAAACCGTGCTCGACCCGAACCGGGCGATCTGGCTTCCGGCGATCGGCATCATCACGATCGAACCAACGCCGAAGACGAGGATCATCAGTCCCAGCTCTTTTTCGCTGAGGCCAAGGCGCGAGGCGAATTCCGGAATTTTCGGCGCCCAGGAACCGATCATGAAACCGTTCATCAGGAAAAGAAGCGCGACACCGGCCCGCTCCCTGGTCAGATAGGATCCAAGCGGCCGGCCGGCCTTCTCGATCTCGGATTGGCTCATGGGGTATTTCCTCTTGATGCATTTTTTTCGTTGATTGAGGCGGCCGCACCGCATCGATGTGCCTCGACACCCTGAAGACTTATCTTTTCCACCAGCGCCTCGTCGGCATCGGCCTCGAACACCAGCGACAAGGGGGCCTGAAGCGCATGCACATGAAACGCGGCCTTCAAGCCCAGCTTGTCCGAGGTGATGGCGGCGAGGCTGCGTCTGCTGGCAGCACAGGCCATACGCTTGAAGGCAGCGTCTTCAAAAATATCCGCGGCCAGCCCGTCTTCCAGCGTCAGGCCGCAGGCGCCGAGAATGCAAAGATCCGGCCGGATCATTTCCAACTGCCGGATGGCAGTCGCATCGAGCGCAGCCCCGACAGCCGGATCCACCCTGCCGCCGATCATGATCAGTTCGACGCCGGGTCGACCGGAGAGTTCTGCAGCAATTGCCGGCGTATTGGTGACGGCGGTCAGGCGAAAATTTTCAGGCAGGCTGCGGGCAACAGCAAGATTGGTCGACCCCGCGTCGAAGAAGACGACACTGCCTTCTTCAAGCAGTTCCACCACCTTTTGCCCCAGCATCACCTTGCGATCCGGCTGCTCTGAGATGCGCGTTTTCAGCGGAACCGTCGTGCCGCCCGGCAGCAGCGCCCCGCCATAGACCCGTTCGCATTCGCCCCGTCCCGCCATTTCCCTGAGGTCGCGCCGAACCGTATCCTCTGAAACACCGAACGCCTGCGCGAGATCCTGCGCCGCAACACGCCCCTTGGTGCGAAGTTCGGCAAGGATGCGCGCCTGTCTTTCACTGACAAATTGATCCATGCCGTAACCATGCACGATTCGGCATAAATACGCAATATCGTGCAAAAACACGAAATATGTCACAACGCAAAAAGGCGGCCCGCATGGCGAGCCGCCTTCTATCATTCATGCGCAAACCCTGTTCAGGCGGCGTAGACCACCAGCAGATCCTTGGCGTCGATCTGATCGCCGGCCTTGACGAGAACTTCCGTGATCACGCCGTCCTTTTCGGCATGCAGCGCGGTCTCCATCTTCATTGCCTCGATCGACAACAGCACATCGCCCGCCTGCACCGTCTGGCCGGAAGAGACGAAAACCGTCGAGACGACACCCGGCATCGGTGCGCCCAGATGCGCTGCATTGCCGGCTTCCGCCTTGCGGCGGACGGTACCGGAGGCGGCACGATTGCGGTCCGGCACCTTGATGCGGCGCGGCTGGCCGTTGAGTTCGAAGAACACTGTCACCATGCCCTGCGCATCTGCAGCGCTGATTGCCTGGTTGACGATAACCAGCGTCTTGCCCCGCTCGATATCGGCAAACATTTCCTCGCCGTCTGCCAAACCGTAAAAATAGGTGGGCGTCGGCAGCACGGAGACCGGGCCATAGGTTTCCGACGCCAGTGCGAAATCAGTGAACACCTTCGGATACATGAGATAAGAAGCGAACTCGAAGTCATCGACCTTACGGCCAAGCTTCTCCTCGATGTCCTTGCGCTCCTTGGCAAGATCGGCCGGCGGCAGCAGCGAACCGGGCACCGCCGTATAGGGCTTTTCGCCCTTCAGCGCCTTCTTCTGGATACCTTCCGGCCATCCGCCCGGAGGCTGGCCCAGATCGCCCTTCAGCATCGAAACGACCGATTCCGGGAAGGCGATATCCTTGTCCGGGTTCTCGACATCGGCCACCGTCAGGTCCTGGGACACCATCATCAGCGCCATGTCGCCGACGACCTTCGAAGACGGCGTCACCTTGACGATATCGCCGAACATCTGGTTCACGTCGGCATAGGTCTGGGCGACCTTGTGCCACTTGGTATCCAGCCCCAGCGAACGGGCCTGTTCCTTCAGGTTGGTGAACTGACCACCCGGCATCTCATGCAGATAGACTTCCGATGCCGGCCCCTTGAGATCGCTTTCGAAGGCCGCATACTGGTTGCGCACCGCTTCCCAGTAGAACGAGATTTTTCTGATCCATTCCGGATCGAGACCCGGATCGCGCTCGGAGCCCGAAAGAGCCTCGACGATCGAACCGAGACATGGCTGCGATGTATTGCCGGAAAACGCATCCATAGCCGCATCGACCACATCGACGCCGGCGTCGACGGCCGCAAGCACTGTGGCTGCCGAAATGCCCGATGTGTCATGCGTATGGAAATGGATCGGCAGCGATGTCGCGTCACGCAGCGCCTTGAACAGAACCTTGGCCGCGGCCGGCTTCAGAAGCCCGGCCATGTCCTTGACGGCAATGATATGCGCACCGGCCTTTTCCAGTTCCTGCGCCAGCCCGACATAATATTTGAGGTCGTATTTCGGCCGCGCCGAATTGCCGAGATCGCCGGTATAGCAGATCGCAGCCTCGCACAGCTTGCCTTCCTCGTTCACCGCATCCATCGACACTCGCATGTTGTCGACCCAGTTCAGGCAGTCGAACACGCGGAACAGATCGATGCCGCCGTTTTCTGAACTGCCCTTCGCCGCCTGACGGACGAAATATTTGACGACATTGTCGGGATAATTCTTGTAGCCGACGCCGTTTGCCCCGCGCAGAAGCATCTGCAGAAGGATGTTCGGAGCCGCCTCGCGGATCAGCGCCAGCCGCTCCCACGGATCTTCGGTGAGGAAGCGCATCGAAACGTCGAACGTCGCACCGCCCCAGCACTCCAGCGAGAAGAGGTTCGGCAACGCCCGTGCATAGACACCGGCAATGCTGGCAATGTCGTGGGTACGCATGCGGGTCGCGAGCAGCGACTGGTGGCCATCACGCATCGTCGTGTCGGTGATCAGCGCCCTGCCTTCGCCGCGAATCCATTCGGCAAACTTCTTCGGCCCCAGCTCATCGAGTTTCTGCTTGGTACCGGCCGGGATCGCCCCTTCGATGAACGGCAGGACGGGCTTCGAGATTTTGTCCGATGGCGTCGGCCGCCCCTTCGTCTCCGGATGGCCGTTGACGGTCACGTCGGCGAGATATGTCAGAAGCTTCGTCGCACGGTCGGCGCGCTTCACCTGTTCGAACAGTTCCGGCGTCGTATCGATAAACCGCGTCGTATAGGTGTTGTCGCGGAATTTCGGGTGCCCGATGATCGCTTCGAGGAAGGTCAGGTTTGTAGCCACACCACGAATACGGAATTCGCGCAACGCGCGATCCATGCGGCTGATCGCTTCTTGCGGCGTCGATCCCGAGGCCGTCACCTTGACCAGCAGCGGATCGTAATAACGGGTGATGATCGCACCCGTATAGGCCGTACCGCCATCCAGCCGGATACCGAAGCCGGCAGCCGAACGATAAGCGGTGATACGCCCGTAGTCCGGGATGAAGTTCTGTTCCGGATCTTCCGTGGTGATGCGGCACTGAAGGGCGTGGCCGTTGAGCCGGATATTCTCCTGGGCAGGCACGCCCGATTCCGGCGTACCGATTGCAAAGCCTTCCAGAATGTGGATCTGCGCCTTGACGATATCGATACCGGTCACGACTTCCGTCACCGTATGTTCGACCTGAATGCGCGGGTTCACTTCGATGAAGTAGAACTTGCCGGTCTCGGCATCCATCAGATACTCGACCGTGCCGGCGCCGACATAATTCGTTGCCTTGGCGATCTTCAGCGAATAGCCGGCAAGCTCAGCACGCTGCGCCTCGGAAAGATAAGGAGCCGGCGCGCGCTCCACCACCTTCTGGTTACGTCGCTGGATGGAACAATCGCGCTCGAACAGGTGCACGACATTGCCGTGCGTATCGCCCAGCACCTGACTTTCGACGTGACGGGCACGTTCGACCAGCTTCTCCAGATAGACCTCGTCCTTGCCGAAAGCCGCCTTCGCCTCGCGCTTGGCCTCGACGACTTCCTTGGCCAGGTCCTTGGGGTCGCGGATGGCGCGCATACCACGACCGCCGCCGCCCCAGGAAGCCTTCAGCATTATGGGATAACCGATTTCCTCGGCCATCCGCGCCACTTCTGCAGCGTCGTCCGGCAGTGGATCGGTTGCCGGCACGACCGGCACGCCGACGGAAATGGCCAGATTGCGGGCCGCCACCTTGTTACCGAGCTGCCGCATCGTATCGGGCCGCGGACCAATAAAGATGATGCCAGCCTCATCGCATGCATCGACGAATTCCGGGCTTTCCGACAGGAGCCCGTAGCCGGGATGGATCGCGTCGGCGCCGGAAAGTTTAGCGACCCGGATCACTTCCGGGATCGAGAGATAGCTCTCGATCGGCCCGAGATCCTTGGCAAGATGCGGGCCGCGGCCGACCTGATAGCTCTCGTCCGCCTTGAACCGGTGCAGCGAAAGTTTGTCTTCCTCCGCCCAGATCGCGACCGTCTTAATCCCGAGCTCGTTGGCAGCGCGGAAAACGCGGATTGCGATCTCGGATCGGTTGGCAACAAGGATCTTCTTTATCTGCAAAGCGCTCTCCCCACGGCAATTTGAGTTTGTTGCACCGCAAGAGATCAATATCCCTGAAATTACGCAAGTATAAAGTTGGCCGAAAATGGCACCTCAAGTTGCACAGATTGCCTCAGGCGATCAGCGCCAGGCGAAACGCCAGCGCAATCAAATGCTGCCGGTTGTTAGCACCGAGCTTTTCGTGCAGCCCGTTGATGTACCAATCGACTGTATGGCTGGAAATATCCAGCTCCTTTGCTATCTCGTTAGAGGTAAGCCCGTTGGCCAATAGAAGTGTGATTTCCATTTCACGCCGCGTCAATTGTACATCGCTCAAAGGCGCATTCTCGAAGATATCCGCCTTGTGGCGAAGCTCAAGCAACTTCCAGAAAACCGCTTTGGCAGCCGCATCGAACAGGCTGATTTCGGCCGGCGAGAGGTCGACCGGGTTACCCCCAACCGCGAAACTGCCGACAAGTCCGTTGCGGCCATGAACCGGAAACAGATATCCGTCGTGCAGCCCGTGCCGCGCGGCCTCCTGAAGCATCCTCTTCATTCGTTGACGATGCGGATCGGCCTTCAACGTCAAAAGCGCATCCTTCCAGCGGAACGGCCGTTGAGCCAGGCGCAGCCATCGAAGCGTCGGATCGATCAGCGAATATTTCCGTTGGGTATAGAGTTCCGTCCAGTTTGCCGGCCATTCGGCGGCAAGGATTGATCTCTGCAGATTGAGCTGCGGCAGGGGCTGGATGAGAAGACTGTAAAAATCAAACCCATAGCTACCGACCAGGCTTTCCAGCTCGGCGGTAACCTGTTCCGGCGTCTTTGCTTCCCCAAGCAACACCAGGAACTGGACAATCATGGTAATATTCAATACCGCCCCCGAGCCCGAACCGGGCATGCCGAATTACATAAGCTACAATTGCCGAGATAGTTTACACAGACGGTTAGGATTGATTGAAACCGGGCCGCCAAATCTAGCATCGCTGAATCGATAAACACCACAAATACGTGCATTCCTATTTTTCTACACGACACACCATAGCGACACAATCTCGCCTACGATAATGGCTTGGAATCGCCTTGTATTGTCCATAAAGCTCTGTGACCCACATTAGGGTGAAAGTGACTGAAGAGGTTAGACGGTTGACACTATTTCAGGTTTATGGGCGGGCACTTGGATACCTGGGCAAGAACAAGTGGCGCGTGACGGCAATCGTCATCGCCAACATCGTGCTGGCCGTGATCACCATCGCAGAGCCGATCCTGTTCGGCTGGATCATCGATGCGATATCCTCCGGCGGTGCAGTGACCAATGTCCTGATCCTATGGGCAGCTTTCGGCTTCTTCAATACGGTAGCATACGTACTCGTGGCCCGTGAGGCTGACCGGCTTGCACACGGCCGGCGTGCATCGCTGCTGACAGAGGCCTTCGGGCGGATCATCTCGATGCCGCTCTCCTGGCATCACCAGCGCGGCACTTCCAACGCCCTTCACACGCTGCTTCGCGCCGCCGAAAGCCTTTTCGGTCTCTGGCTCGAATTCATGCGCACGCATCTCGCAACCGCTGTGGCGATCCTCTTCCTGATCCCGACCGCAATCTCCATGGACTGGCGCCTCAGCCTCGTACTGCTCTGCCTCGCCGTCTTCTACTGGGTGATCGGCGTTGCGGTGATGAAGCGAACCAAGGAAGGCCAGGCCTCCGTGGAAAGCCACTATCACCAGGTGTTCTCGCATGTCAGCGATTCGATCAGCAACGTCTCGGTCCTGCATAGCTACAACCGTATCGAGGCTGAAACCCAGGCCCTCAAGGTCTATACCAAGGACCTGCTGAAAGCCCAGTATCCGGTTCTCGACTGGTGGGCGCTGGCAGGCGGCCTCAACCGCACGGCCTCGACCGTCTCCATGGGCGTTATCCTCGTCATCGGCACCACGCTCGTCCAGCGCGGCGAGATCCGCGTCGGTGATGTGGTCGCATTTATCGGTTTCGCCAACCTTCTGATCGCCCGCCTCGACCTGCTGCGCCAGTTCGCCACCCAGATTTTCGAGGCCCGCGCCAAGCTCGAAGATTTCTTCGCGCTCGAAGATTCCGTCGATGACCGCACCGAGCCCGCCAATGCCGGCGAGTTGCGCGATGTCAGCGGCGAGGTCGAATTCCGCGATGTGAGCTTCGGTTTCGCCAACACCAAACAGGGCGTTCACAACATCTCGTTTACCGCCAAGGCCGGTCAGACTGTTGCGATCGTCGGGCCGACGGGTGCCGGCAAGACAACCCTCATCAACCTTCTCCAGCGAGTTTACGATCCACAACAGGGCAAGATCCTGATCGACGGGATCGATATCTCGACCGTCACCCGCAAATCGCTGCGCCAGCAGATCGCCACCGTCTTCCAGGATGCCGGCCTTCTGAACCGCTCGATCAGCGACAATATCCGCCTCGGCCGCGAGGGTGCCACGGAAGCCGATATCATCAAAGCTGCGGAAGCCGCGGCCGCGACCGAATTCATCGAAGACCGCCTCAATGGTTATGAGACTGCGGTCGGCGAACGCGGCAACAAGCTGTCCGGTGGCGAACGCCAGCGTATCGCAATCGCTCGCGCAATCCTGAAAAATGCCCCGATCCTCGTTCTCGACGAGGCGACCAGTGCGCTCGACGTCGAAACCGAAGCCCGGGTGAAGGTAGCGATCGACAAGCTCCGGCAGGACCGCACCACCTTCATCATCGCCCACCGCCTGTCGACTGTCCGTGACGCCAACACCGTCATCTTCCTCGATGGCGGTCGTGTCGCCGAAGTGGGAAGTTATGACGAGCTGAGCCGCCTCGGCGGCCGCTTCGCCTCGCTCCTGCGAACCAGCGGCTTGCTGGACGACAGCGAGGATGATGACGCGTCGAAGAAGGACAAGAAACCGGAGGCGACGCCGAACCCGGCGTGATGCAGTTTTTTGGATAGATTACTATACGGCCCGGCGCTCCATAAGACGCCGGGCTTTTATGTTTGTGGGATAAGCCTTTTGCGTGGCGTCATCCTAGGGACACGCCTGAGCATGACGAAAGAGGCAGCGGTTCTTACGCGGGCTTGCCGCGGTGGGGACGAAATCCGCCCTCCCCGCAAAAAACATCATTGCCAATCAATCACCTGGCGAAAATCATCGCCGACGATCATCCCCACACCCGGCCAACCGCTTAACCTGATCACGTCATCAAGCAGGGGGCCGGGTCGCGAACCGGACGCCTACGGACGAAAGATCCGGCGCACGATGATGGTCGTTAAGCGGAAGGGCATGCCGTCAGGGCAAAGTCCTTCACCGGAACGGAAAAACGGGATGCTCCTCACCCGTCAACCTTCCGGAACGCTTCACGATCGGGCGGGCAGAATGCCTGACACCAATATCCACCCATTATCGCACTGCCCGCCTCCCCAATGAGCCGACCGTGACGGAATCTCCCGTTGCGGTCACCTGTGCTGCGCTTCTTTTCGATGGAGACTGCCTTATGCCGACGTAGAAAAGCATCGCCCCGAAAACCATTCCGGTTTCCGGGGCGATGCCATCTCATTCGATTGTCACGTCACGCAGTTGTCTGGCTTTGCGGCCTATTTGGACGACAGCAGAAACCCGCCATCCTTGCCGGCAGAATTGCCGTCGACGGTAACATTGCCGCCTTCGACCTTGATCTTGTGGGCCTTGCCCTCAATCGTCAGTTCGGCCTCGAAACCATCCCAGCCGGTCGGCAGCGACGGATCGACGGTCAGACGATCGCCGTTGCGCTTGATGCCGAGAATGCCCTCGATCGCCGCGCGATAGAGCCAGCCGGCGGAACCCGTATACCAGGTCCAGCCACCTCGGCTCTGATAGTCGCCGGCGCCATAGACATCGGCGGCAACGACGTAAGGTTCGACCCGATATGTTTCGGCCGCATCGCGATTGAGCGCGTGGTTGATGGGGTTGAGGATCTGGAAGCATTTCCAGGCATCGTCACCACGTTTCATCTGCGCCAGCGCCAGCACGACCCAGATGGCTGCATGCGTGTACTGACCGCCGTTTTCGCGGACACCGGGCGGATAGGCCTTGATATAGCCGGGATCCTGCCGGGTCTTTTCGAACGGCGGGGTGAACAGGCGGATGATGCCCGCCTCTTCGTCCACCAGCTGTTTCATCACCGCATCCATCGCCTGGTCACGCCGGTCCACCCGGCCTTCGCCGGAAAGTACGCTCCACGATTGGCCGAGGCTGTCGATGCGGCATTCGTCGCTCTTGGCAGAACCGAGCGGCGTGCCGTCATCGAAATAGCCGCGACGATAATAGTCGCCGTCCCAGCCGTCGGTTTCGAGCGCATCCTTCAGCGTGTCGATATGCTTCTTCCAGCGATCAACGCGCTTCTTGTCCTTGCGCGCTTCGGCGTAAGGAATGAAGTCACGCAGGGCAGCCGCCAGGAACCAGCCGAGCCAGACACTCATGCCGCGGCCTGCAACGCCGACACGGTTCATGCCGTCGTTCCAGTCGCCGCCGAGCATCAAGGGCAGGCCCATGTCGCCGGTACGGTCGATAGCAAGATCGAGCGCACGCGCCGCATGTTCGTAGAGGTCGGCGATCTCGTTCGTCACCTCGGGCTGGATGAAGGCATCGTGCTTCGTCTTTTCGAGGATCGGACCGGAGAGGAACGGCAACTGCTCTTCCAGAATGGTCTGGTCGCCGGTGACCGAGACATACTGGTTGATCGCATAGGCGAGCCACACCACGTCGTCGGAGATCGTCGTGCGCACGCCGGAGCCGTTATGCGGCAGCCACCAGTGCATCACGTCGCCTTCCTTGAACTGGCGCGACGCCGCATTGATGATCTGCCGGCGGGCAAGCGACGGCTCGTGCACGAGGAAGGCCAGCGTATCCTGCAACTGGTCGCGGAAGCCGAATGCACCCGATGCCTGATAGAAGGCGGTACGGGCCATGATGCGGCAACCGAGCGCCTGATAGGGCAGCCAGTGGTTGACCATGTTGTCGAGCGACTTGTCCGGCGTCGAGATTTTCAGACGACCGGTGAACTCGTTCCAGAAGCCACGGTTCTCTGCCAGCGCACCGTCGAACCTGACGGTCTTGAGCTCGGCGGAAAGCGCAACTGCCTCCTCCTTCGTTGCGGCATCACCGAGGAAGAAGGTGACTTCCGTTTCCTGACCCGGAGCAAGCTCCACGTCATAGGCGAGCGCCGCACACGGATCGCCATCGAGATCGAGCGAACCGCTGAGTGAGGACACACCCGCCACCGCAGCCGGCATCTGAACCGAGCCGAAGCGGCCGACGAATTCGCGACGGCTTGCCGTGAAGCCGGTCGGCATCTCGCTCATGCCGAGGAAGGCAAAGCGGCTGAAATTGATGCTGAACGCGTTGTTGGCAAACAGCGTGCCCGTCGCCTCGTCCCGCGAAGGCAGGATGAAGGGAACAGTCTTTGCCGTGTTCGCACCGAGCAGCCATTCGACATAACCGTAAAGCTTCAGCTTCTTCGTTTCCGAGCCGGAGTTCTTCAGCTTGATATGCGAGAACTTGGCATGACGCGTCCGGTCGACGGTCTGGGTCAGTTCCAGCTTCAGGCCGTCCTCTTCGGACGAGAAGACCGAATAACCGAGGCCGTGGCGGGCTTCGAACAGGACTTCCGGGCGACGCGAGAGCGCAGCGAACGGCGTATAAACCTTGTTCGTTTCCGTATCGGATACGTAGAAACCTTCACCCGGACGGTTGATAACGAGATCATTGGTCCAAGGCGTCAGCTGGTAGTCACGGGAGTTTTCCGCCCAGGAGAAGCCTGCACCTTCGGCCGAAACGTGGAAGCCGAACGTATCGTTGGAGATGACGTTGATCCACGGATGCGGCGTCGACTGGCCACCGTTGAGGCGGACCACATATTCGTTGCCCTCTTCCGAGAAGCCGCCGATGCCGTTCCAGAATTCGAGATCCGTAGGCTCCTTCGGCAGGACTTCGGGAGCGGCAAAGATCTCGCCGTTCAGAAGCGGACGACGATCGGCATCGATCTGCTGTTCCGTCGAAGGCGCAAAGATCGTGCTCGTACGGTTGAGCTGATCCCCGAATTGGCCGTTACGGGCATGCAGGACGACGCGGGAAGCGGCGATCAGGCCATCAGCGCCCGCGCCTTCCAGAAGATCGCGGCGCAGCGTGAACACATGCGTGCGTCCGCCTTCCTGGCCCATGCGGGTCGCCATCTGCTCGATCGACTGCTGCATGTCCTGTGCATCGTCGGCCCCGCGCTCGTTGAAGATCACGAGATCGGAGACTACGCCGCGCGAACGCAGATATTGCTGCGCCAGGATGGCTTCCTTGGCGACCGGCATGTCCGCCTCGTCATTGATCCGCAGCGTGAATATCGGAAGGTCGCCCGAAACCGAGGACGGCCAGAGGCCCGACTGCTTCTGCATGCCTGCCTGCAGCGTCTGCTGGTCGGCGCGAAGCTGCATGTCGGGATAGACGAGATAACGGGCCAGATGCTGGAAGACGGCCGCATCCTGCGAGGTGACGCCGAGATGGCGCATCTGCATCTGCGTACGCGTCCAGGCCTGGGTCAGTTCGCTCTGGAAGCTTTCGGCGTGGCGATAATGTTCAATCGCCTTGTCGAGATCTTCGCGTTTCGGTGCTGCGATCGTCCAGAAGACGACGCTGACCTTCTTGCCGGCCGGAACCCGCACGCTGCGGCGCAGCGATAGGATCGGATCGAGCGTGAAGCCGTCGGTATTCGACAGCGACGCGCCCGGATCGAAGGCAGCAGCCTCCGACAGCGTGCGGCCACGGCCGAGGAATTTGCGGCGGTCGGTTTCGTATTCGGTCGGGCGGTCCGTTCCGGCGTGGTCGGCGGCGAGATGCGCAACCAGCATGTCCGGTTCGCTGTGATCGCGCTTGTTGCGCCATGCGCGGATCACGTCGCCGCGCTTGCCGATTTCGGTATTGATAAACATGCGCGAGAAGACCGGGTGGCCGTTATCGCCGTCATCACCCGCAATCACCGGCTCCATATAGGAGGTGACTTCGATGAAACGGTCTTCGGTGCCCATATTGAGCAGCGTCACGCGACGGCCTTCGGCATCGTGCTCGGTGCCGACGATGACCTCGACCGTGCTGGTCAGGTCGCCGACCGTCTTGTGGAACTCGGCCTTTTCGTCGCCGAACACAGCCTTCGACTGCTCGCCTTCCGCACGACGCGGTTCGGTCGTGGTCGACCACCAGTCATTGGTCGCCGTATCGCGTAGGAAGATGAACTGACCCCAGCGATCTTCCGTCGGATCTGGTCTCCAGCGCGAAACGGAGAGGCCGTTCCAGCGGGAGTAACCCGAACCGGTCGCCGTCATCATTAGCGAGTAATGACCGTTGGAGAGCAGCACCAGTTCGCGGTCCTTGGTGGCCGGGCTGGTGATCGTGCGAATTTCCGGACGAAGCAACTCGCCGCCGCCGGTACCCGGCTTTTCCTCGTGCTTGGCGCTCATCACCGGAATGTCGCGCGGCGCCTTTTCCTGCAGCAGCAGTTCGGCCGCCTCGATCACCGGATCGGCGTGGAAGAGCTCGCGCAGCAAGCCGTTCATGACGACGTTGGCAACAGCAGCAATCGACATGCCATGGTGGTGGGCATAGTAGTTGTAGACGACAGCGCAGCGCTTGCCTTCCGGCACACGGGTCGGTGTGAAGTCGACCGCATCGTGGAAACCGTAAATGCCGAGCGCACCGAGTTCGCGCAGTTCGGCAAGGTTTTCGACCGCTGCCGTCGGGTCGTACTGGCTGGCAAGGATCGACGCGTAAGGCGCGATGACGGCGTTCTGGCCGAGACCACGCTTCAGACCCAGCGTCGGCACACCGAAATTGGTGTACTGGTAGTGCATCTGATGGTCGAGCGCGTTGAACGCGGCTTCCGAAATGCCCCACGGCGTGCCGAGGCGGCGGCCATGGTTCATCTGTTCCTTGACGATCAGGTTGTTGGTCTGGTTGAGGATACCGCCCTGACGCTCCTGCATGACGAGCGGCGGCATCAGGTATTCGAACATCGAACCCGACCAGGACACCAGCGCACCGCGCGCACCGATCGGCACGACATGGCGGCCGAGCTTGTACCAGTGCTCGTTCGGCAGGTCGCCCTTGGCGATGCCGAACAGGCTGGTGAGGCGAGCCTCGGACGCGAGCAGGTCATAGCAGGCTTCGTCGACTTCGTTGCTCTCGACCCGGTAACCGATCGACAGAAGACGACGATCCTTGCGGAACAGGAACTTGAAGTCCATCGCAAAGGCGATCTTGCGGGCACGGACACTAAGCGACGCGAGGCGATCGCGCAGCTCTTCGACATTGGCGTTATCGAAGGTACTGTCGGCAATATGCGCTTCGCAGGCGGTTACCAGCGAGGCGGCCCACTTGGTCACTTCCTCGCTCTGGCTGGAGCGAACTTCGTGGTCGAGATTGTGCGAAAGCTTCTGGATCTCGCGCGCCAGCACCGACAGGTTGATGATGCGGATCGAGGCGAACTCGTGCTCGCGCTTGACGGCGGCAAGCGCATTGGCAAAGCCGTTGATCCGCTCTTCGAGACGGCGACGCAGCGGACGCACGGTCTTGCGATCGTCGGGAAGCGCCTTCAGCGTTTCACCGAGAATGCCGGCGACATCACCCAGACCATCGAGATTGCCCTGCAGATGCGCCGACGGCGCTTCTGCCCAGATGCGGCAGGCAGACGAAATCGCAATCAGGTGACCGGCGAAGTTACCGCTGTCGACCGACGACACGTAGCGCGGCATCAGCGGCTTCATCGTGTCGATATGATACCAGTTATACATGTGGCCGCGGAACTTGTCGGCCTTTTCGACGGTCGCAAGCGTCTGCTCAAGCCGTTCGATCGTCTCGGCAAAGCTGATCCAGCCGAAGTGACGCGCCGAAATGGTCGACAGGAGATAGACGCCGATATTGGTCGGCGAGGTGCGCTTGGCGACCGACGGATTCGGCTTTTCCTGATAGTTGTCCGGCGGCAGATAGCTGTGTTCCGGCGTCACGAACATTTCGAAATAACGCCAGGTGCGGCGCGCGATCTTGCGCAGCTCGACCGACACGTTTTCCGGCACGAACAGCTTGTCTTCCGTCTCGGCCGACTGGCTGACATACCAGGCAACGAGCGGCGAGAAGATCCACAGGATTGCAAACGGAATGCCGACGAGGAAGGCATTGTCGCCCGGGATGGCGGCAAGAATGATGCTGAGCACGGCAATTGCCGGCGCATGCCACATCGACCGGTAATAATCGGTCGGGCTGCCCTGCGCATTCGACTGGATAGACGCAGCCGTCTTCCATTCCAGCATCAGCTTGCGGGAAACGAACAGGCGATAGAGCGAACGGCCGATCGCGTCCGTCATGATGCAGGCAGAATCGGCAATGAAGACGATCCGGAGCGCCACCTGAGCATTGGTCGAGCGGACGTCGGACCAGACAGAATAGAAATGCGCCTTGGCGACGTTGTCGCTCGAACGCGGCAAAAGATTGGTCAGAAGCGAGATCGTCGGAGCGACGAACAGCGAGAAGATCAGCAAAATCTGCCAGATCAGCGCGCCAAGCGGGTCCATGCAATACCAGCCGAGCACGGAGGCGAAGAACCATGCGATCGGAGTGAGCGACCGGCGCAGGTTATCGAGCATCTTCCAACGACCGAGCGCGGTCACACCACGCTTGGCGTCGATGATGTAAGGGATGAGCTGCCAGTCGCCGCGTGCCCAGCGATGCTGGCGCGAAACTTCGACTTCGTAACGGGTCGGGAAATCCTCGACCAGCTCGACATCGGTGACAAGAGCGCAACGCGCGAAAGACCCTTCGAGAAGGTCGTGGGAGAGAACCGCGTTTTCTTCGATACGGCCCTTCAGCGATGCCTCGAAGGCATCGACGTGATAGAGGCCCTTGCCGGTGAACGAACCTTCAGCGGTCAGGTCCTGATAGACGTCGGAGACGGCGAAGACGTAAGGGTCGAGACCGCGGCCGACCGAGAAGACGCGCTGGAAGACCGAGGCTTCCGTGCCGGTCGTCAGCGACGGCGTGACGCGCGGCTGCATCAGGCCGTAGCCCTTGACCACCTGGTTGGTTTCAGGATCGAGAACCGGGCGGTTGATGGGGTGGTGCATCTTGCCGACGAGCTTGGTCGCCGCATCGCGGATGAGGCGGGTATCGGCATCGAGCGTCATCACATACTGGATGTTTGCCGGAACCGTGTTGGCGCCCTGGAGATAGGTCGTATCGCGGTCGCCGCGCAGAAGCAGGTTCAGCTCATGCAGCTTTCCGCGCTTGCGCTCCCAGCCCATCCATACGCCTTCGTTCGGATTGAACAGGCGACGACGATGGAGAAGGAAGAACCGGTCGCTTGCCACCTCGTCCTTGTAACGCGCGTTGAGCGCCACGATTTCGCGCTTGGCATAATCGAGGATTTCTAGATCGGCTTCGGTCTGCTCAACCTTGCTGTCGCGCCAGTCGGACAGCAGCGAGAAATAGATCTCGCCCTGCGCGTTGGCGAGATAATGAACCTCGAGATTGCGCACCAGTTCATCGACCGTATCGCGGTCGGTAATCAGGCACGGCACGACGACGAGCGTCTTTGCCTCTTCCGGAATGCCTTCCTTGAATTCGTAACCGACAAGCCGCGCCGGTTTAACGAAATAGGTGACGACCGTGTTGAACAGGCCGGTCGCGCCTTCCGAAGCAGGAAGCGCAAACATCAGGAGCAGGAAGAAAACGACGATCAGCGGGATCGCGGCCTGAACCAGGAAATGGCCTGTGATCGCCAGGGCAAGCACGGTCAGCAGGATCACCGGAGCGGCAATCGCGAGCCAGTTCAGCTTGCGATAGGCGCGCACGGCCCGCTGCAGGATCGGCGGGTGATAATTGACGGCTGCCTCCAGTTCCTTGCGGTGACGGCCGACGATGAATGCGCCTACATTGGTCTCGCGTACATCCGGGTCTTTTTCGGCCGCTTCCTGCGAAAGCTTGATAGCGGCCTGGGTGACTTCGGCTTCGCTGCGCTTGGAAAGGCGCGCGAGCTTTTCGATGCGGTTGCGATAGGCGTTGCGCGAACCGAAATCGAGCGCTTCGTAATCGGTATGCTCGCGAAACAGCTTGTCGATCTGCGAGACGTCCTCGAACCAGACGCTCCATTCCGTATCGATGATGAGACGCAGGCTCTTGATGATATTGCCCATCGTCACATTGCCGGAAGACAGACGGCTCTGCTCCGACTGCGTGACGGTCTCGACATCCGTGCCGACCTCGGCAAGGCGCTGTTCAATCCACTGCGTGGCGAACGTCGTCGACTGAGAGGCATTGCGCATTCTATAGAGGAACTGAGCTGCAAACGTGTTGTCGCGCACCAGATCCGCAACACCGGCCAGCACCTTGGCGCTTTCGGTCTCGTCGTTCAGGCGGATGATCTCGTCGGCCACGTCATTGGCGCGCTTGCGCATGTTGCGCGAACGGTCGACGCGGGTGGCGATACGGCGCAGGTTCTCGATCAGCACGAAGCGGATGAAGGACGGCAGCGCCCAAAGTTCGCCGATTTCGAGCGGTTCGTTTTCCTGGAAACCCTCGACCATGGCGGCCAGCGTCTCGCGGTTCACGCCCGAATGGGTATGCGCCACGTAAAGCCATGCGAGCGCCAGAACGCGCGGCATCTTCTGTCCCTGGACGACGCGGGTCGGCAGTTGCTTGAAGAACTTTTTAGGAAAATCGCGGCGGACTTCCTGGATCGCCTCTTCGACGATGTAATAGTTGTCGAGCAGCCATTCGGCCGCCGGCGTGATCGAGGCACCGGCGTCCACGTCGAGAGCCGCAGCGCGATAGACGCGAAGGATTTCCTTCTCGTTGTCGGAATGCTGCTGGAAGAACTCGAAGGACATGAGGCCGGGAAGATCTTCCCCCTCGCCGCGGCCGAGCCTTACGCCGCAGTCTCTCAGGTCGTCTATCGTCAGATAGCTCGCACGGATCGAATCATTGTGATCGATCTGCTTGACGTCTGTTTCGCGCGAGGAGCCGGGCTTCGGAGTATCAAGGGACATGGACACGCTTCTGAATGAAAGATCGGGGTTTATCGGCCAAATTTCTTGGGCCTACGCCGGAAGATCACGTCGCCATCTGGGAAATGGCGCCAAGTTCCGGTGCAATCCGCGCGAAGGGAGATAGAGGCCGGCTTGAATATTGCAAATCAAAGACACCAATTATCGCCAGCCACAGCTCGGATTGACACAATCTATCCAATTAACCTTGGCAGCCTGAATAAAGGCTGAACGGATTCAAACGATTGATTCAGGAAGAAAACTTTAAAGCTTGAGCCACTCGATTGGCGCATAGCGGCCAATGGTCTATACCCGCGCCTTCTCTTTGCGAAAGCCAGAAAGGCCTGACAGATGACGCTGCGATTTTCAAACGACATGACCGACGTGATCGCCATCCGCCGGCATCTGCATGAAAATCCGGAAATCGGCCTTTCAGAATTCAAGACCTCGGATTTCATTGCCGGGAAGCTTGAGGAGTACGGCTACGAGGTCACGCGCGGGCTGGCGAAGACCGGCATCGTCGCAACGCTTAAAAACGGCGACAGTTCGCGTTCCGTCGGCATTCGCGCCGATATCGACGCCCTGCCGATCACCGAAGAGACCGGCCTCGAATATGCCAGCAAGAACAAGGGTGTGATGCATGCCTGCGGCCACGACGGACACACCGCCATGCTGTTGGGAGCGGCAAAAATCCTTGCCGAGCGAAAGAATTTCGACGGCACGATCCATCTGATCTTCCAGCCGGCGGAGGAAAACTTTGGTGGCGCCAGGATCATGATTGACGAAGGCCTGTTCGATAAATTCCCCTGCGACGCCGTCTTCGGCATGCACAATGATCCGGCCATGCCCTTCGGCAAGGTCTTCGTCAAGGACGGCCCACTGATGGCGGCGGTCGATGAAGCCCGCATCATCGTCAACGGCCATGGCGGTCACGGCGCCGAACCGCAGGCGGCATCCGATCCGATCGTTGCTGGCGCCAGCATCATCATGGCGCTGCAGACGATCGTCTCGCGCAACATCCATCCGCTCGATCCGGCTGTCGTCACGGTCGGCGCATTCAACGCTGGCATCGCCAGCAATGTCATTCCCGAACGCTCGGAAATGGTCATCACCATCCGCTCCTTCGATCCGGGTGTGCGCAACAAGCTGGAAGAGCGCATCCGCGCCATCGCCGAAGGCCAGGCCGCAAGCTATGGCATGACCGCCACGGTCCATTACGAGCGGGGGTACGAAGCGACTATCAATCACACAGCGGAAACCGATTTCGTTCGCGACCTGGCAAAAAAGGTCGTCGGAGCAGAGAATGTCGCCGAGATCGAACGCCCGATGATGGGCGCCGAGGACTTTGCCTATATGCTGGCTGAGCGTCCCGGCAGCTACTTTTTCCTCGGCACCGCGAAGACCGACAACGACCCTTCGCTGCATCATCCGCGCTTCAACTTCAACGACGATGCACTACCGATCGGCGTCAATCTCTGGGTTGAGCTTGCCGAGACTTATCTGGCGTCGAAATAGGATTTCTTTACGGGAGGAGACGTTATCGACGATCTCTCCCGCTCGTCATCCTCGGGTTTGTCGCGAGGATCTAATCACGTTTCCACCAATTCAACGTAGCAGATGCTCGGGACAAGCCCGAGCATGACAGAACGCGGCATTACCGCATTTAAGGCTCAGAAAATACCGAGCGTCACGGCACCGACGAAGACAAAAGCCGCAACGGCGATTGCCAGATGCGTGGCAGATTGCCAGCTGTCGAACAGCGAGTGGCGATGGGAAAGCGATCGTGTCTGAACAGTCGAGTGTCGCATGATCTTCCTCCAGCTTTTCTTAAAGCCACCATTCTCCGGGTGATGACTGATGCTACCTTATCCCTATCAACTTGGTAGAGATAAAGTTCCAAGCAAAAGCGGCGGATTGGAAAATCCTTTTCCGTTAATGCCTGTAATGCGACGTTAACGGTTTATTATGCCTCCGGTTCCGACGAGCGCCTTTTTGTCGCCTCAATCCGGATTTCGTTCGAGCGCCATGCGGAAAATGTCGCTATCGACATTGCCGCCCGAGCAGACCGCAATCACGGTGTCGCCGAGCGTCTCGCCGTGGAAAAGCGCTGCCGCAAGCGCCACAGCGCCGCCCGGTTCGACGACGATCTTCAACCGGCTGAAGGCAAGCGCCATGGCTTTCAAAGCCTCGTCCTCGGTGACGACGAGCCCGGCGCCGCAAAGCTTCGACATGATCGGAAAGGTGATGTTTCCCGGCTGCGGCGTGATGATCGCATCGCAGAGCGAACCGGATTGCCTCGCGTTTTTTTCGATCGTGCCGGATGCCAGCGAACGCGTGACATCATCGAACCCTTCCGGCTCGCAAGGGTGGACAGTGAAGCCCGGCGCCTTGGCGGCGAGCGCCAGCGAAACGCCGGAAATGAAGCCGCCGCCACCGGTCGGGACGAGAACGCCGGCCTTTTCGATACCCAGTTCCTCTGCCTGTTCGGCGATTTCGAGACCCGCCGTCCCCTGACCGGCGATCACCAGCGGTTCATCGAACGGTTTGACCAGCGTGAGGTTGCGCTCGGCCGAGAGCCGCGCACCGATCGCATCGCGATCCTCCGTCGCGCGATCGTAGAGCACGACTTCGGCGCCATAGGCACGGGTGTTCTCGATCTTGATGCGCGGCGCATCGGCCGGCATGATGATGACTGCCGGAATGCCGTGCAGCTTCGCGGCAAGCGCCACGCCCTGCGCGTGATTGCCGGAAGAAAACGCGATCACGCCTTTTGCACGAACCTCCGGCGCCAGCCCCGAAATCGCCGACCATGCACCGCGGAATTTGAACGATCCCGTATGCTGCAGGCATTCGGGTTTGACGAAAATCCGCCGTCCGGCGATCTCGTCGAGGAAGGGAGAGGAAAGCAGCGGCGTGCGGCGGACATGGCCGTCGAGACGGGCTCGGGCGGCTTCGATCATGGCAATATCGGTCATGGAAATCCTTGCTCGGAAAAGGCAGCGGCGCGTGAATGACAAAAGCCTATTATCGCCCCGGCTCGAGGTAAAGCGACGCAAGCCGGGAAGATTGTCACCAAGTCAATTCAGCCGGCCAGTTTCAACGAGTAAGCCGGGCACCGATCTTCACCACAGCCTTGATCGGCAAATGATCCGATGCCCGCCGAGAAAGCGGCGTGTCATGCGTTTCGACACGATCGATCAACTCGGGGCGGTTCGCCATGATGCGGTCGAGCGCCAGCACCGGCAGTCGTGACGGGAAACTTGGCACCGCCGATGGCAGGCCGAAAACCGTCGCCAGCGTGTTGAGCGAGGAACGATCGCCCAGCCGCCATTCGTTGAGGTCCCCCATTAGAACGGTCGGATATTCTTCGCGTGCGCGCAGGATATCGAGGATCATCCGCGCCTGCTGTTGGCGGGACCGATTGAGCAGGCCAAGATGCGCGGCAATCACCCGAAATGTATTTCCACCTGCAAGGTCGAGTTCCGCCATCAGCGCCCCGCGCGGCTCCAGTCCCGGCAGCTTCACCTGGTGCACATCACGCACCACCCCCTCGCGGAAAAACACGACATTGCCATGCCAACCATGCGCGCGCGCGACGCCAGAGACCGGAACCGGGTAAAGCCCCGTTTCCCTCTCCATCCATGCGAGATCGAGAAGCCCACGGCGCTCACCGAAGCGTGTATCCGCCTCCTGCAGCGCGATGATATCGGCACCGATTTCGCGGATTACCTGGGCGATCCGGCCAGGATCGAATTTGCCATCGACCCCGACGCATTTGTGCACATTGTAGGATGCGACAAGCAGGCCGGTTGAAGGATCATGCTGTGAATGGATGCCAATCCCGCGCGCCTTTCGGGCGCGGATCGACGCAATGATGCTGGCCGGCAAGGTTGTACGTTTCTCGTGCATCACCGTCATTCTTCAAAGCATGACCGACGCGGGCCGCGCCGACCGGTACAGATCACAGATAGGGTGAACCCAACCAGAGCACCCGTTCAAGCAGGCGTTTTGCAAATGGTCGTGAACGAAGACCATGCAGCGTCACCTCTTCCGCAGAGGAAATAGCCAGGTCGACCCTTCGTTCCAGCGCTTGCGCAAATCCACGATCGAAAACTTCAAGATCGACCTCGAAATTCAACCTCAGCGAGCGGGGGTCGATATTCGAAGAACCGACATAGGCCCAGCAGCCGTCGATAGCCATCAGCTTGGAGTGGTTGAACGGTCCTGCCGCCCGCCAGATGCGGCAATAGTTTTTCAGCATCTGGTCGAACTGAGCCGTCATGGCGAGATCGACTAGTTTCAGGTTGTTGGCGCTCGGTACGACGATATCGACCACCACGCCGCGCCGGGCCGCCGTGATCAGCGCAGTGATCAGCTCCCGGTCGGGCAGGAAATAAGGTGAGACGATCTTGATCGAGGACCGGGCGATGGAAAAAGCGCCCATCAGCATCTTCTGGTTCGTCTCGACGCTGCGATCCGGACCGGAAGAGACGGCTCGCATTATGGTGGGCGAACCGGGCCGCATGCCAGGTGTCGGAACCTTCCAGGCTTCACCCTCCAGCTTTTCGTCGGTGGAAAACTCCCAGTCGGCAGCCGAGATCGCCAAAAGATCGGCCACAACCGGTCCGGTCACGCGGAAATGCGTGTCAGCGGCACATTTATCGCCGCTGAATTCGCAGGAAAATCCCTCACGGATGTTCATGCCGCCGGTAAAGGCTATTTCGCCGTCGATGACCATGATCTTGCGGTGGGTCCGCAGGTTCGCATAGGGCAGCCGCAGGCCGGTGATGACATTGCCGTTGAACACATCGACGGTGACGCCGCCCTCACGCAGCATGCCGAGCACACTCGGCACGGAATAACGTGCACCGACGGCATCGATCAGCACCCGGACCTCGACACCACGCCGAGCCGCCGCACTCAGCGCCTCGATAAACCGCGCGCCAATCCGGTCCCGGTCGAAAATATAGGTTTCGAGCAGAATGGAACGGCTCGCGAGCGCGATCTCTTCGAGCATTGCGCCATAGGCTGCATCGCCATTGTCGAAGGCGGAAATCGTATTGCCGGTCGTCAGGTGGTGCCGGGTGACACGGTCGCCAAGCGTCTTCATCCCCCGAAACCGGTGGCCGAAGTCCTCGATCACCTGATCATCGGTCGCATCATAGGAGGCGAAATCGAAACGCTCCGCTCCCTGCAGCAGCGAGCGCCGATCACCGATGACATTACGGCGGATACGATTGACGCCGGCGATCAGATAAAACGCCGCGCCGACGATGGGCGACAGAAGGATGACGCCGACCCACCCGACCGCGGAGCGGACCTCTTCCTTCGTCATTGTCGCGTGAAAGGCCGCAGACGCGCCGGCCACCACCGAGACAATGAACAGGATGTGCGGCCAATAGGCGTCGATAAGCGAGATCATGGCGTCCAATATAGGGACGCCATGATACTAGGCAATGCGGCTAGACAATTGGAGAAATCAGCGGTTTACGCCGTCAGCTCCTTGGCGAATTTTTCAAGCCCGCGCTCGACCTTGTCGAACATGTCATCGACCTGCTCGTCGGTAATGATCATCGGCGGGCAAAACGCAATCGAATCGCCGATCGCGCGGCTGATGACGCCCTCCTCCATCAGATATCCGAACAGCTTAGGCCCGAGCTGCCCGGCGGCAAAGCCTTCGCGCGGCACAAGTTCGAAGGCGCCGATCAAGCCCACCCCGCGGTATTCTATGACCAGCGGATGATCAGCGATCGACTTCAGCCGCGCCAGGAATTTCGGGCTGAGCGACCTGACATTGCCGACAAGATCACGCTCCTCGATGATCCTGATATTTTCCAGAGCGACGGCAGCAGCGACCGGATGGCCGGCAGCAGTGACGCCATGGCCGAACGTACCGATCTTCGCCGATTCATCCGCCAGTGGCTGGTAGACATTTTCGTTGATCAGAAGCGCCGAGATCGGCTGATAGGAAGACGAGATCTGCTTCGACAGCGTCATCATGTCGGGCTGCAGCGCATAGGTCGTGGCGCCGAACATCTCGCCCGTGCGGCCGAAACCGCAGATAACTTCGTCGGCGATGAAAAGCACATCATATTTCTTCAGAACCTTCTGGATCGCTTCCCAGTAACCGGCCGGCGGCACGATGACGCCGCCCGCACCCATGACCGGCTCGCCGATAAAGGCGGCAACCGTATCGGGACCTTGCTTCAGGATCAGGTCTTCCAGATCTTTTGCGCAGCGCTCGACGAACTGCGCCTCGGTCTCGCCCTCGGTCTTGAAGGCGCGGTAATGCGGGCAGCTCGTGTGCAGTACGCGGGCAATCGGCAAGTCGAATGAGCGGTGATTGTTGGGCAGGCCGGTCAGGCTGGCGGACGCGATGGTGACGCCGTGATAGCCCTTGGTGCGGGAAATGATCTTCTTCTTGTCCGGCTTGCCGAGCGCGTTCGACCGGTACCAGACGATCTTCATCGCCGTATCATTGGCTTCCGAACCCGAATTGGTGAAATAAGCCTTTGACATCGGCACCGGCGCGATCTCGATGAGCTTTTCGGCAAGCTCGACGGAGGGGCTGTGGGTGCGCGCGGTGAATGTGTGGTAATAAGGCAGCTTCGCCATCTGCTTGGCAGCGGCTTCCACCAACCGACTTTCGCCGAAGCCGACGCCGACGCTCCAAAGCCCCGCCATGCCCTCGATATACTGCTTGCCGGCATTGTCGTAGACATGGATGCCTTCGCCGCGCTCGATCACCAGCGCGCCATCGCGCTCCAGCGCCCGTGCGTTCGTGTACGAATGCAGATGATAGGCCTTGTCGCGGGCCTCGATGGAATTGGGATGGATCGTCACGGGCTGTTCTCCTCTTGCACGAACGCGAATAGGAAATTCATAAGAGGAATCCAGCGGATTTCCAGCCCTCAAACACGATTTAGCAGAGCCCGTCGTTTAAAATAATTGACGGGCTCATGAGCAATTTTCATAGGCCTGATCAGCGAACCGACATCCTAGCGTACAGACATGGCCGCGATCGGCGGCTCTGCTTGAGCAGGGATCGGGCTCTTGTAATCCTGCCCCTTGTGCCGGCGCTTCAGATCTGCCCAGGCAGCCTCGCGCAGCTGTTCGCTGGTCATCGCCGCAAGACCCGTGGCCGCCATCACTTTCGCGACCGAAGCCATACCCTTGTGGGCGAGCGCGCTCTTGCCCTGCGCAACCACCTGCCAGGTATGAAGCTGCGTGCCTATGGCGAGCGTCGCACCATAGGCCTGAACAGTCGGCACGACCCAACTGACATCGCCCACATCAGTCGATCCGCCCATCTGGCGAACTTCGTTGTGAGGCGGCAGAACGAAGTCGGCAAGCGGGATATCCCGCTGTTCGAGGCGCTCCTGCGCCCAGCTGGCCGCAACATCCTCGGGTGTCAGTGTGGCGCGGATCTTTTCCGCAAATTCGATATCCGCAGCATCGAAGGCCGGCGGCCCCATGCTCTCCCAGATATCCTGCATCGTATCCATCAGCGGCGTGTTCACCACGAGGTTGGAAACGCCGGCAAGCGTGACGGATTCCATCTTCGTCTCGGTCATCAGCGCCGCGCCCTCGGCCACCTTCTTTACCCTCTCGATAAGCGCGAAGAGACCGGCGAGATCCGGCGCGCGCACGACATAACGAACCTTGGCATGCGCCTGAACGACGTTCGGAGAAATGCCGCCGGTGTCCAGCACCGCATAATGAATACGGCATTCGGACGGCATGTGCTCGCGCATATAATTGACACCGACGCTCATCAGTTCGACGGCATCGAGCGCGCTACGACCCAGTTCCGGCACGGCGGCGGCATGGGCGGCACGGCCGGTAAAGGTGAAATCGATGCGGCAATTGGCAAGCGACGTCTCACGCTGCACCCCGGCAAAGTTGCTCGGATGCCAACTGATGGCGATATCGACATCGGAAAAGGCGCCGTCACGCACCATGAAGGCCTTGGCGGCACCACCCTCTTCCGCCGGGCAGCCGTAATAACGGACCCGGCCGGGCGTGCCCGTCTTTTCAAGCCAATCCTTGAGCGCGGTCGCAGCCAGGAGGGAAGCGGAACCGAGCAGGTTGTGCCCGCAGCCGTGACCGTTTGCACCGGCAACCAGCGGATCGTGCTCTACGGTGTCCGCCTTCTGGCTGAGACCGGCCAGCGCATCATATTCGCCGAGAAATGCAATGACCGGGCCACCGCTGCCGGCCTCGCCCATCACAGCGGTCGGGATATTGGCAACCGCATCGGTAATCCGAAAACCCTGCGCCTCCAGCATCTCGCGATGGGCAGCAGCAGACTCCGTCTCCATGTAGCAGGTCTCGGGCGTCTCCCAGACTTGGTTGGCCAGTTCCGCGAACACCTCCGTTTTACGATCCACGAGATCCCAGACGAGAGGGAGGTTCGAGTTGCCATCGGTCATGAAACAGCCGCCTTGATTTCTAGCTAAGATGAGTTTTGGGTATGGAATGCAATAACCGCATACCTATCCCTTTCCGGGCCAAGCGCAACGCATAATGCAAAGAATTAAGGCTATGCGCATCGATTAGGCAGCGTCACCGCAGTTGTGATCAAATCCCGAATCTTACCGTCTCGACAACCGAGTGATAATCGCTATTCTCGCGCGCCACGGGAAGCAGACACGCTGAGCGAGCATTGCTTCACCGCAAAACAAATATGGAGTGAATGAGCAAAGACCAAGCATGACGTTCTGCATTTGTCGCCTCGATTGAAAATCTATTCCTTGAGGCAGCCGATATGTAGGACGACCCGCATGATCCTGCAGTTTCACCCGAGATGGGGAAATATATTTCGACCGGCATAGAGTTGGGCTTGCCGGTCAGGAGGTGAACAACACAGGACTTGGTCAAAAGATGCGGCAAAACGCATCGTAAATCAGGGAAATCAACCGTGCTGGCAAAGCCGGCACAGGTAGGGAGACTATCAATGAAACGTGTACTTACTCTCGCAGCGGCAGCGCTTCTGTCCGCAACATTCTTTGCCGGCGCCGCCAGCGCGAAGACCTTCGTTTATTGCTCCGAAGGTTCGCCAGAAGGCTTCGATCCGGGCCTCTATACCGCCGGCACGACCTTCGACGCCTCGGCTCATCCGATCTTCAACCGCCTGCTCGAATTCAAGCCGGGCACGACGCAGCCGGAAGCCGGTCTCGCAGAGAGCTGGGAAATTTCCGCTGACGGCACCGTCTACACCTTCAAGCTGCGCAAGGGCGTCAAGTTCCAGACCACGGACTTCTTCACCCCGACCCGCGAATTGAACGCAGACGACGTCATCTTCTCGATCGGTCGCCAGATTGACGAAAAGAACGCCTGGAACAAGTACATTTCCGGCGGCACCTGGGAATATGCCGACGGCATGGGCTTCCCGAAGCTGATCAAGTCGATCGAAAAAGTCGACGACCTGACGGTCAAGGTCACGCTGAACCGTCCGGAAGCACCGTTCCTGGCCAACCTTGCCATGCCGTTCGCTTCGATCCTGTCGAAGGAATATGCCGACAGCCTCGAGAAGGACGGCAAGAAGGAGCAGTTGAACCAGAACCCGGTCGGTACCGGTCCGTTCACCTTCGTCGCCTACCAGCAGGACGCCATCATCCGCTACAAGAAGAACGCCGACTACTGGGGCACCGCTCCGAAGATCGACGATCTCGTCTTCGCGATCACCAGCGACGCTGCCGTTCGTTACCAGAAGCTGAAGGCCGGCGAATGCCACCTGATGCCGTTCCCGAATGCCGCCGACGTTGAATCGATGAAGTCCGACCCGAACCTGGAAGTTCTGGAGCAGGAAGGCCTCAACATCGCCTACCTCGCCTACAACACGACCCAGGCTCCGTTCGACAAGCCGGAAGTTCGTATCGCTCTGAACAAGGCGATCAACAAGAAGGCCATCGTTGACGCCGTCTTCCAGGGCATGGCAACGCCTGCAACCAACCCGATCCCGCCGACAATGTGGTCTTACAACAACGAGACCAAGGACGACACCTACGACCTCGACGCTGCCAAGAAGATGCTGGCAGACGTTGGCGTCAAGGATCTCTCGATGAAGATCTGGGCAATGCCGGTTTCGCGTCCATACATGCTCAACGCACGTCGCGCTGCTGAAATCATGCAGGACGACTTCGCCAAGATCGGCGTCAAGGTCGAGATCGTTTCCTACGAATGGGCTGAATACCTGTCGCGTTCGAAGGCAAAAGACCGTGACGGTGCCGCAATCCTCGGCTGGACCGGCGACAACGGCGACCCGGACAACTTCCTCGACACCCTGCTCGGCTGCGATGCAGTTGGCGGCAACAACCGCGCACAGTGGTGCAACCAGGAATTCGACGCTCTCGTGAAGAAGGCCAAGGTCACCTCCGACCAGGCTGAGCGCACCAAGCTTTATGAGCAGGCACAGGCCGTCTTCAAAAAGGACGCTCCCTGGGCAACCATCGATCACTCGCTCGCCGTCGTTCCGATGCGCAAGGGTGTGACCGGCTTTACCCAGAGCCCGCTCGGCGACTTCACTTTTGAAGCAGTCGATATCGCCGAGTAAAACTGGCCTATCACAACTTTTTGCCGCGGGACGCGTTGCGTTTCCCGCGGCATTTTCTTATGAGATGCCTAAAAATATGGCGGTGACGCCGATATGGCTCGATCCATGGCTTGACAAAAGCCCAGGTCGGTCCAGCCCCTTTCCGCAAAGGCTTAAAATGTTTGGCTTCCTTCTGCGGCGCCTCGCCGTCCTGATCCCGACTTTCATCGGGGTCTCCATCATCGCCTTCTCCTTCATCCGGCTTTTGCCGGGTGATCCGGTTGCGCTCCTTTCGGGTGAGCGCGTCATGTCTCCGGAGCGTCACGCGCAGATCAGCGCGCAGCTCGGCATGGACCGGCCGATGATCGTGCAGTATTTCGATTATCTCGGTGGCGTACTCACCGGCGACTTCGGCACCTCGATCGTCTCGAAGAAGCCGGTTCTTGATCAGTTCCTGACACTGTTCCCGGCAACGGTCGAACTGTCTTTCTGTGCCATCATCATAGCGATCGCGCTCGGCATTCCCGCCGGTGTCATTGCCGCAATCAAGCGAGGCTCGATCTTCGATCAGGGCCTGATGGGCATCGCACTGGTCGGTTATTCCATGCCGATCTTCTGGTGGGGTCTGCTGCTGATCATCCTGTTTTCGGGCACCCTGCAGTGGTTCCCGGTATCGGGTCGCATCTCGCTGATGTTCTATTTCCCGCAGGTCACCGGCTTCATGCTGATCGACAGCCTGATTTCCGGCCAGAAGGGGGCGTTTGCCTCGGCACTCAGCCACCTCGTTCTGCCGTCGATCGTGCTCGCCACCATTCCGCTCGCCGTCATCGCCCGCCAGACCCGTTCGGCCATGCTGGAAGTTCTGTCCGAAGACTATGTGCGCACCGCCCGCGCCAAAGGCCTGTCGCCATTCCGCGTCGTCGGCATCCATGCGCTGCGCAACGCCATGATCCCGGTTATCACGACGGTCGGCCTGCAGGTCGGCGTCATGTTGGCCGGCGCGATCCTGACCGAGACGATCTTCTCCTGGCCGGGCATCGGCAAATGGATCCTCGATAGCGTCTTCCGCCGTGACTACGCCGTCATCCAGGGTGGACTGCTGCTGATCGCCGCGATCATCATGACGGTCAACCTGATCGTCGACCTGCTCTATGGTCTCGTCAACCCGCGTATCCGCCACTAAGAAGGAGCAAAATCCCATGGCTGACGCCACTCTTACACCAAAGGCTGCGGAGCCCGTATCCTCGGCCCAGATGCGACGCCAGATGCTCAAGGAGTTCTGGTTCTACTTTTCCGAAAACCGCGGCGCCGTGATCGGCCTGTTCGTTTTCCTGGCTTTGGTGCTGGTCGCGATCCTCGCACCGGTGATCGCGCCCCATTCGCCGTTCGAACAGTATCGTGATGCGGTCTTGAAGCCGCCGGTATGGGCTGAAGGTGGCACCGCCACCTATATTCTCGGCACCGATCCGGTCGGTCGCGATATCCTCTCGCGCCTGATCTACGGCGCGCAGTATTCGCTGTTCGTCGGTCTGGTCGTCACCACACTGTCGCTGGTTTCCGGCATCGTCGTCGGTCTTCTGGCCGGTTATTACCGCGGCTGGCTGGACACGATCATCATGCGCCTGATGGACATGATCCTCGCCGTTCCCTCGCTGCTTCTGGCGCTGGTGCTCGTCACCATTCTCGGTCCGGGCCTGAACAGCGCCATGATCGCGATTGCCGTGACGCTGCAGCCGCATTTCGTGCGCCTCACCCGCGCCGCCGTGATGGCCGAAAAGACCCGCGACTATGTCACCGCCGCCCGTATCGCCGGCGCAAGCCCGCTGCGCCTGATGTTCCGCACCATCCTGCCGAACTGCACCGCACCGCTGATCGTCCAGGCAACCCTGTCCTTCTCCAACGCCATTCTCGATGCGGCCGCTCTCGGCTTCCTCGGCATGGGCGCTCAGCCGCCGACACCGGAATGGGGCACGATGCTGGCCGAAGCCCGCGAATTCATTCTGCGCGCCTGGTGGGTCGTCACCTTCCCGGGTCTCGCAATCCTCATCACCGTTCTTGCCATCAACCTGATGGGCGACGGCCTGCGCGATGCGCTTGATCCGAAGCTGAAGAGGTCCTGATCATGTCGCTTCTGCAAATCGACAATCTCACCGTCGAATTCGAAACCGCCAGCGGCTGGTTCCGCGCCGTGGACGGCGTCTCGATCTCGGTCGACAAGGCCGAAGTGCTCGCCATCGTCGGCGAATCCGGCTCCGGCAAGTCGGTCTCCATGCTGGCAGTCATGGGTCTTCTGCCCTGGACGGCAAAGATCACCGCCGACCGCATGCTTTTCGAAGGCAAGGATATCCAGGCACTCAGCGGCGCCGAGCGGCGCAAGTTGATCGGCAAGGATATCGCCATGATCTTCCAGGAGCCGATCGCCAGCCTCAACCCGTGTTTCACGGTCGGCTTCCAGATCGAAGAAGTCCTGCGCATCCATCTCGGCCTCGGAAAGAAGGAGCGCCAAGCGCGCGCCATCGAACTGTTCAAGCAGGTTGGCCTGCCGAACCCGGAAGAGCGCATGCATGCCTTCCCGCATCAGATGTCGGGCGGCCAGTGCCAGCGCGTGATGATCGCGATCGCAATCGCCTGCAGCCCCAAGCTTCTGATCGCCGACGAGCCGACCACCGCGCTCGACGTGACGATCCAGAAGCAGATTCTCGATCTGATCATGGATCTGCAGGCCCGCACCGGCATGGGCCTGATCATGATCACCCATGACATGGGCGTGGTTGCAGAAACCGCCGACCGCGTCGTCGTGCAATACAAGGGTCGCAAGATGGAGGAAGCCGACGTGCTTTCGCTGTTCGAAAACCCGAAGAGCAATTACACCAAGGCGCTTCTGGCAGCCCTGCCTGAAAACGCCACCGGTGACCGCCTGACCACGGTTTCCGCCTTCTTCGACGGCAACCCGGAACCGGCACCTTCCGCAGGAGCATCGGCATGAGCGACATAAAGACCACCGACACCATGCTCGAAGTCCGCGACATCAAGCGCGATTACGAACTGCCGGGCGGCTTCATGAAGCCGAAGAAGACGCTTCATGCGGTGAAGGGCGTTTCCTTCAGCCTGGAACGCGGCAAGACGCTGGCGATCGTCGGCGAATCTGGCTGTGGCAAGTCCACGCTGGCGCGCATGATCACCTTCATCGACGAACCGACCTCCGGTGAACTGATCATCGACGGCAAGAAGATGGACACGCGTCCGGGCCACCTGACGTCCGAAATGCGCCAGAAGGTGCAGATCATCTTCCAGAACCCCTATGGCTCGCTCAATCCGCGCCAGAAGATCGGCGACGTTCTCGGTGAGCCGCTGGCGATCAACACCGATTTGTCTGCTGCCGAGCGCCGCAACCGCGCCACCGAAATGCTGATCAAGGTCGGCCTCGGCCCGGAACATTACAATCGCTACCCGCACATGTTCTCCGGCGGTCAGCGCCAGCGTATCGCCATTGCCCGCGCGCTGATGATGAATCCGAAGCTGCTGGTGCTCGACGAACCGGTTTCCGCACTCGACCTTTCGGTTCAGGCCCAGGTGCTGAACCTGCTTGCCGACCTGCAGGACGAGTTCAACCTCACCTACGTCTTCATCAGCCACGACCTCTCGGTCGTTCGCTACATCGCCGACGAGGTGATGGTGATGTATTTCGGCGAGGCAGTCGAATACGGCAGGCGCGACGAGGTGTTTTCCAATCCGAAGCACGAATATACACAGACCCTGTTCAAGGCGACGCCGAAGGCCGACGTGGAATCGATCCGGGCGCGTATCGCAGCGAAGAAGGCCGCTTCTGCGGCTTGAGCCTTGCTGCCATTGCCAGACATTGGACCGGAGGGAGAAATCTCTCCGGTCTTTTTTATTCGACAAACACCCTGACGGTCGCGGCCCTGCCCGCACTGTCAATCACCGTCAGCGTCGAAAATCCCGCCCCTTCCGGTTGCCATTCATTCGTCCGACGGCGTGAGAGATCGGCAAGCGGCTTGCCGTTCGCGAGCCAGCGGAATGGCGGGCGGCCACCCTGCAATTTCAGCACAAGCGGCGAGATATCGCCGGATGACGCTCCAAGATCGACCTTCGCCCCTTCGGGCGGATAGACTATCTGCGGCGCGGTCTCGCGAGACGACGAGCGGATAAGCCCGCTTGCGGTGACGGCAAACCGCCGCTGGGCGATCGGAAGATCGGATTGCGCCAGGCGCACGGCACCGGCCGGGGCCGCAGGATGTGGCGTGAACGGCACGCCGGAGCGCGAAAAGGCTTCGAACAGGATCGGCGCCGCCGTCTGGTAACCGGCAATACCCGGCACCGCGCCGTTATCCGGCCGTCCGACCCAGACACCGAGCACATAACGTCCGTCATAACCAACCGACCACGCATCACGATAACCGTAGCTGGTACCGGTCTTGTAGGCGATGCCGAGTTTTCGGCTGCCGGTCGGCGGCAGAACGTCGGAGAGAATATCGGTGACATTCCAGATCGCCAGCCGCTCCAGCAGCATCTCGCTGTCGAGCACGGTCGGCTGTTCATCGATACCATTACCGACCCGGACCGGCTGCCCGCCATTGGCAAGTGCTGCATAGGACTGCACCAGATCCTTGAGCGTGATGCCGACCCCGCCAAGCCCGATCGCCAGCCCCGGCGCCTCGCTCGGCGGCAGGACCGGGTGCACATCGGCACGACGAAAGCGGATCATCAGCCGCGACGGCCCGACCGCATCAAGCAACCTGACCGCAGGCACGTTGAGCGACAGCTGCAGCGCCTGCCTGACTGTCACGTCGCCCTGATAGGTCATGTCGAAATTCTTCGGCCGGTAACCGAAGAAATCCGCCGGCCGGTCCTCGATCATGGTTTCCTGGGAAACTAGCCCCTGCTCGAAGGCAAGGCCGTAGATGAACGGCTTCAGCGTCGAGCCCGGCGACCTGAGTACGCGCGTCATGTCGATCCAGCCGGAACGCCCCGCATCGAAATAATCCGCAGACCCCACTTCCCCGACGATCTCGCCGGTCGTTGCATCCGCCATCACCATGGCAAGCGAAACCTTTGGGGCGAGCTTTGCGGAAGCCTCTCGCGCCACCTCCTCAAGTTGTCTCTGAATGCCACGTTTCAGCGTCGTGTGATATTCTTCTGCCTTGGGCTGCTTGCGGATAGCGGCTTCGGCAAGATGCGCGGCATAGGCCGGCAATTGCAGCCTTTGCCGCGGCACCGCATCAAGCAACGCCCGCTCCGCCTCACCCTCTCCCGTCACCTCGGCCACCGCGGGACGGGTCAGCACCCGTTCGCGCGCGGCATGCGCCTCCTGCGGATGGCGATCCGGTCGGCGCATCTCCGGAGATTGCGGCAGGGCGACGAGGAGTGCCGCTTCGGCCACCGTCAGCCGCTTCGGCTCCTTACCGAAATACGCGAGGCTCGCGGCCCTCACACCCTCCAGATTGCCTCCATAGGGCGCATGGGTGAGATAGAGTTCGAGGATCGCTTTTTTGTCGAGGCGGCGCTCGATCTGGATGGCGCGAGCAAGCTGCAGGAGCTTTGCGGAAAACGACCGTGTCTCGCGCGGCTCGATCAACCGCGCCACCTGCATGGAAAGCGTCGAGGCGCCGGAAACGATCCGGCCATTGGTCAAAAGCTGGAGCGCAGCGCGGCCGATCGCCAGCGGATCGATACCGCCATGCTCGTAAAACCGCCGGTCCTCATAACCGATCAGCATGGCGAGAAAACGTGGATCGACATCCTCGACATCCGTCTTCAACCGCCAGCGCCCTTGCGGCGTGGCAAATGCCCGCAGCAAGTCTCCATCGGCATCCAGCACTTCGCGCGAGGTGACCGTGGCATTCTCGAGTGGCGGCGGATAGGCGCGATCGGCCGAGTCAAGGCCGAGGGTCGCCGCTCCCGCCAGCAAGAGGCAGGCGCCGAAGCCGACCGAGAATTTCCACCTGCGTTTCATGCGGGTTCTTCTGTTGTCCGTTTTCAATCATGCGCCGAAATCCTGGAAGCGTCCGCCCCTCATCCGGCTGCCGCCACCTTCTCCCCGCAAACGGGGCGAAGGACCTGTGCCGCAGCCTATCCGTCCCCCTCCAACGTTGCGCGAGCCACGTCCCCTCTCCCCGCCTGCGGGGAGAGGGTTAGGGTGAGGGGCAAGCTCCCCTCAAACACCGAAGGCAGCCCACCTAGAATTAGGAGAGTGCGGCGATTTACCTGTCCGGCCAAGGCAAGCAGCCTCCACCCTCACTGAGCCGCCAAAACCTCCATCTTGCCCATCGCCGTCCGGCCCGAAAACTGCGGGCGGTACATGTCGTCCACCTGGGCTGCCGGGTGATCATAGACGCCCGGCGTCACGGCACGCACGACGTAAGCCAGCGTGATCTGCCGATTGTCACCCTGTGAACGATCAAAGGCGGCCACAAAGCGGTCGTTGCGGAATTCCGTATGCGCCGCCTGCACTTCCTCGATCCAGTCGAAATTGGAAAGATTGGCGCTGTTGACGATAGACGGATTGTCGATCTCGAAACCGGCCGGCAGAAGATCGGTGACGACGATGCGGGACGGCCAGTCATTGGTCTCGGTGACGTTCAGGACAACGACATAACGCTCGTTCTGCTTCGCCTCGCTGACATTCGCCTCCTCGCCTGCCATCGTGTAATAGGTCCGAGAGATCTGGAACCCGTCGCCGCCAGCCGGCAATGGCGTGGCCGGTGCGGCAACCGTGGTGATCGCGGCAGACAGGGCATCGCCGCTGTCGTTGCGGATGGTCAGCGGATGATCGAGCAGAACATCGCCCGCCATCTGCGACATCAGCGTGCCGGAATGGGCTGCGCCATTGACGTTGAGACGAAGGCTGTCATCACCGTTCTGCAGCGCACGGGCGGCAAGCAGCATCCAGGTCTGTTCCTGAGTGCTGGTGTATTTCTTAATAGCCCATTCCTTGGCAACGACATCCGCCAGCGCCGGCACGATCGGCGGCACCGGCCTGCTTTCGGCGGCAAGCGCCAGAACCGCGGCACCGTCACGCAGCGACGAACCGTAATCGGAACGGGCAAGGCTCACCTTATGGACCTGCGCATTTTCCGACATCTGCAGCGCATCGTTGAAGATACTTCGCGACCGCTGGCCATCGCCGTAAAGCGAAAGCGCCGCCGCAATATGCGCCTTGGCAAGCGGTGTCGGAAAATCATTGAGCATCGTATCGGCGTAATAGCGGAGATCGCTGATCGCAGCCTTGCGGTTACGGGCCAGAACATAAAGCGCATAGGCGATCTGGTTGCCCTGGTCGCGGACATTGGTCGTGTAGGCGAGCGTGTTCTGCAGGTTTTCCAGCGCCTGCACCAGCGGCTGTTCCGGCACGTCATATCCCTGCTCGCGGGCGCGCGAGAGGAAATCGCTGACATAGGCATCGAGCCAGAGATCATTGCCCGCGCCATCCGGCCCCCAGAGGCCGAAACTGCCGGCAGAAGCCTGGAAGGACAGCACGCGATAGATCGCATCCTGTACACGCTTCTTCACCTCGGCATCGTCGGCAAGCCCGTTCTGCACCGCCATTTCGCTGAGATAGAGCAGCGGCAAAGCCCGGCTCGTCGTCTGCTCGGCGCAGCCATAAGGATAGCGGTCGAGGCTCATCAGCAGCGCCGGGATATCGAAGGCGTTGGAACGGCTGACATTGACGCTGACCGATGCCCCCTGCAGCACGCTATCGGCCAGCAGATTGCCGTCGACGGTAACGCTTGCGCCGGGCCGAAGATCGACCAGCCGCCGTTCCGTCACCGGCATCGCTGCCGGGCGGACCGGAATATGGAGAACCTGATCGACGGAGAGACCGGCGCTATTGGCAAGCTTGATCGACACCGTACCCTCGCCCGGCTCGATACCGACCAGCGGCAGCGTGACGCTGGTCTTGCCTCCTGCGGTGAGTTCCACCGGCTTGATCGCGCTCTGGCCAACAGCCACCGCATCGCTGGTCTCGACCTTCAGATCGTAGGTTCCGGCAGGCCCGTCGGTATTGGCAATATCGAGCCGCAGATTGCTGTCATCGCCCGGTGCCAGAAAGCGCGGCAGGCTGGAGGTGATGACGATCGGATCGCGGATGATGACATCCCTGACGCCATGACCAACACCGGATTTCGACCAGGCTACAGCCATGACCCGCGCCGTTCCGTTGAACTGCGGAATATCGAAGGAGACCTTTGCCCTGCCTTCACTGTCCAGCTTCACCGGACCGGAGAAGAACGCAACCAGCTTTTCCTTCGGCGGGCTGGCCTGCAGCGCCATGCTGCCACCATCGCCGCCGGTCCTTAAGCGCCCGGTCGCCCCGAGCGAACCGTCGATCAATCGGCCATAAATGTCACGGATTTCCAGCCCGAGACGACGCTGGCCGAAATACCAGTCATCGGGTGCCGGCGGCTCGTAACGGGTGAGGTTCAAGATGCCGACATCGACGGCCGCGACCGTGACATAGGCGTCCTCGTTGGCACCCGCTCCCGCTACCTGCAGCGAGAGTTCAAGCGGCTGGCGCGGCAGCGTCTTTTCCGGAGCGTCGATGGCAATCGAAAGATCACGGGCCTCGGGATCGACCTTCAGCCAGGTAATCCCGATCGCCCGCATCGGCATGCGGTTTTCGCGGACTTCGCCGGGGCGATAAAGGGTTGCGGTGACATAGGAACCTGCACCCCAATCCGCAGTCACCGGAATTTCGACTTCGCCGCCATTTTCCGCAATGCTGGCGGTCTCGACAGAGATCAGCTCTTCCGAACCAGCCATCACCATCAGCTCGCCGGCATAACGCGACGAGACTTTCAGCTTGGCCGTATCACCGACCTTGTAGCTTTGCTTGTCGAGTGCGATTTCCAGCGCATCCGGCGTTTCGGTCGAGGCCGCGGTAACAAACCAGCCGGCATCGAACTCGACGCTGGAAGCCGGGCCGCCGATATCGGCGGTTTCTACCTCGAGGCGATAGCGTCCCCATTCGACGGGAACGGAAACGCGCCCGCCATCGGTCGTAACATCGACCGTTCCGTTGGAAACCTGGCGCGTACGGGTGATAGGCTCGTAACGCCAGGAATTGCCGTCGCGATACCACTGGTAATCCCGCTCGACCTTGACGAGCTTCCACGGTAAGCCTTTCAGCGCCTGCTTGGCGCCCGCCTCATTGACGAGGATGACGTTGAAATTGCCGACCGCACCCTCCGGCAGATCACCGGAAAACTCCGGCTTGATGCCGATCCGCGGACCGTCAGCCTTGACCGGCAGCGACAGATTGCGCTCGATCGCGCGGCCGCCGGTTTCCTGCATGCGCACGACGATATCGGCATTGATGAGTTTTGTCGTCGACGGCAGTTCCGCCACATCCGCGTCGAACGTGGCCTTGCCGTCCTCATCAGTATCCTCCAGCGGGTCGAGCGGGATGCGCACGGTTTCGGTTTCCTCCTCGTCGGCAAGGCCGAACTGGTAGCCGGGGAAGACCGCGTTTTCGCGGGTAGGCTTCAGCGCGATCTCGCCTTCGAGGCCGAGACCGGCCGCAGGCGCGCCGTAGAGATAGCGTCCGTCGATGGAAACCTTAGCCGGCTCACCGACAACGATCTCCTTCGCCTCGCTCGTCATGTCGAATTCTATGCGATCCGGTACGAAATCATCGACCAGGAAAGTCTTCTCGCCGATCGCCGAGCCCTTGGGATCGGTAAACACCTGCATCGTCCAGGTGCCGCGCATGGAGGTGTCCTGCAGAGCCAAATCGAGCGTATAGCCGCCGATATTGCCGTTTCTCACCATCCGCCGATCTTCCACACCATCGGGGCGCAGGAAAACGAAGGTGAGTGGCAGGTTTTCGATCGCCGTCGCATCGACATTGCGGGCAAGCGCGCTTGCATGCACCACCTCGCCGGGGCGATAGATGCCGCGCTCGGTCCAGGACAGAAGATCGATCGCGCCGGGAGCCGGGCGGCCGGTGACGCCGCGGTCGGACAGATCGAAACCGGCACGGGTCATGTCGAGGAAGACATAGTCCTTGCCCTCACTCTGGGCCGCCAGAACCGCCGGCACCATGGCCGCCGTACCGCGCATCAGGCCGGCGGTGAAGGTGGCGCGGCCATCCGCATCCGTCTTGGCCGTACCGAGGATTTCGTTGTTCTTGGCCAGAAGCTGCAGGTCGACGCCTTCGATCGGCTTGGCGGACCCGAGCGCACGGGCAAACACATGCAACCCGTCGGTGCCGGCATAAGTGGTGAGACCGATATCGGAAACGACGAACCACTGCGTCGCCTTGTTGTCCCATTCCTGATTGACGGCATTGGCGGCAGACGCCGTCAGAACATAGACGCCGGGCTTGCGTTCCGGCAGCGCCTCGTCGACCGGGAAACTGGTCGTCACGTCCTTGTTCAAATCTTGGCCGAGATCGATCGTGCCCTGCCAGACGATCTCGCCATTTTCCTGCTCGATCCGGTCGGCGCTGTAGCCGCTCATCTGGGTCAGGAACTGCGAATTGGTCAGAAGCGGCGCGATATTACGGTCGCCGATCCGGTAGAGTTTCAGGTTCGCACGCTCCGTATTGACCGACACGATCGGAATGCCGCGACGCGCGGTGGACGGCAGGACAAAGCTGTCGCCGGTAAACCGAACCATCGGAGAGCGGTCCTTGACGTAGAGGTCGAGATCCACCTGCGCCGGCAACGGCTCGTCGACCGAGGACGGCAGGCCACGGCGCAGCGACAGCTTGTAGCGCTGGCCATGGGTCAGCCCTTCGACGCAGATCTGGTTGTCCTTGGCCTCCATTGCCTTCGGTGCCTGGCCATCGAGCGTGACGAAAGGTGCGTAGTCGACGCCGGCCTTCACCAGCGGTTCGGAAAACTGCACGCAGGCGCGCGGATTGGCGCTGTCGGCATCGACCATGTTGCCTGTGACGCGAAAGCCCTGGCGCTCGCGCAGGTCGTTGTAGGCCGCCTGTACGGTGCGTGCGCTGGCCAGCGCGAGGCTCTGCTTGTAGGCGGTCAGCGCCTGACGGTAGTTCTGCTGTTTGGCGAGTGCCGCACCGAGCACTGCAAGCGCATCGGCACGGGCCTGCGTCGAGCGCGACATCAGATAACCGTTGATCGCCGCAAGCGTGCCTTCGCTGTCGGCCGAACCATTGTTCTTGGCAATGCCCGCGGCACGCGCCAGCGCGATCCACAGATCGCCGTCGTCGGGGAAGAGCGACAGGGCACCCTTGTAATTATAGATCGCCGTATCGACCCGGCCGGCAAGCAGCTCGGACTGCGCCACGGTTTTCAGGTTTTCAATACCGTAACCCTGCTGGTTGTCGCCGAGCGTCAGCCCGTCCTTCTGCTCGCGAGCCTGCTGCAAGACCTCGTCCGACAGGAAGGAAAGCCGCGGCGGGGCACCGATATCTGGCTGGACAGCCACTTCGACGATCTTGCCCGCAACGGCGCCGGCAAAAGTATTGAGCTGGCCGTGGTCGGATTTGAGAAAGCACCACTTGGCTTTGACATTGTACGTGAAGGCACGGCACTGGTTGTCGCCGATACAGGCAGTCTCGCACTGATCCTGGCTGACATTCTTCACGGTCCGTAGGTCGAAGCCAAGATAGTCGCCATCAACCGTCGTCTCTATCCGCCGCTCCTGGGCAGCAAGCGGAGAGCCGAGAACAAGAGATGAAAACACAAGAGCTGAAAAGCCGAAGATCGCGCGCCTAGACATTTGCAAGTCCCCCCGTGGCAGCCGTCGGATGCGCCTTTGTCCAATGTGAGGAGCAGCTTGTCAACGGAACTGATCTCCTTCGTTACGGACGAAATCAAACCGAAAGTGACGCAGCGAGAAAACTCCTCTACACAAAGCTGTGCCAGAAATGCCGTCTTGCACACGTCATTGATAGTGGCAGGCAGACAGTCTTGTGATGTAGAAGGCAGTCGATATGGCAATTCTGAACCTTTTCAAGAACCGGCGAGCAGACGAGAAGGCGGAGCGGGCAAGTTTCGGCGCTCTTCTCGACGGCTATTCGATCGAGGTCATGCCGCGCACGGCGGCCAAGATCGACAATTTCCGCGAATTCCTGCCGGCCGGAATGCGCGTCTATATCGCCCATATCGACGGCACGCCGATCGAGGACATGGTCGCGACGGCAAAACGGCTCACCGAAGACGGCTACGCGGTGATGCCGCATGTTCCCGCCCGCCTCATCCGCGACAAGGCAACGCTGGAAGACTGGATCAGCCGTTATGTGAACGATGCTGGCGTCACTCAGGCGCTGCTGCTGGCCGGTGGCCTCAACGTCCCCAGGGGTGATCTCGAAAGTTCGCTGCAGCTTCTGGAGACCGGCCTGTTTGGTCGTTACGGCTTCAAGCGACTCCACATCGCCGGCCATCCGGAAGGCAATAGGGACATCGACAAGGATGGCACGACAAGACTTGTCGACCGGGCCTTGAAGTTCAAGCAGGCCTATTCGGAAAACAGCGATGCCGAGATGGCGATAGTCACCCAGTTTGCCTTCGATGCCGGATCGATAACCCGCTGGGTGGAGCGTATCGCCGATGCGGGCGTGACGCTGCCGATCCATCTCGGCGTTGCCGGACCGACGAAACTGCAGACGTTGATCAAGTTCGCCATTTCCTGTGGCATTGGCCCGTCACTGAGCGTTTTGCAGCGACGCGCGATGGATCTGAGCAAGCTGCTTGTTCCTTACGAGCCTGACGAGTTCCTGACCGAGATCGCCAACTACAAGGCAACCCATCCGCAAAGCCTGATCGACGAGATCCATGTCTTCCCGCTCGGCGGCATCAGGGCCAGCGCCGACTGGGTGAACGAGCGCGTGCTCAAGGGCAAGGTAGCGAGCCAATAGCTCGATAACGGACGTTAGAAAGAAAACGGCGCGATCCGAGGACCGCGCCGATTTTTTATCGTGGAAGAGACTGCGATCAGCCCGAAATATAGGGCAGGACCTCATTCGTACCGCGCCAGATCATTTCGAGCGCAACGTAGAGAATGACGGCGAGACCGACATAGGCGATCCAGCGATGCCTGTTGAGCAGGCGGGCAATGAAGCTTGCGGCAATACCCATCAATGCGATCGACAGAACCAGACCGAAGATCAGCACTTCCGGGTGCTCGTGCGCCGCACCGGCCACAGCCAGCACGTTGTCGAGCGACATGGAGACGTCGGCAATGACGATCTGCCAAGCGGCCTGGGCAAAGGTCTTGCGGGGTGCACCACCGGCGACCGTACCATCGGCATTAAAATCGCTGTCGGCAAGAGCCTCATTGGCTTCGTCTTCATGCTGATGAGGCGTTCTGAGTTCGCGCCACATTTTCCAGCAGACCCACAAAAGCAGAACGCCGCCAGCGAGCAGCAGGCCGACGATCTGCAGCAACTGCGTGGTCGCCAGTGCAAAACCGATACGCAGCAGCGTAGCGGCAATGATGCCAACCAGAATGGCCTTGGCGCGCTGTTCCTTCGGCAAGCCTGCCGCAGCAAGGCCGATGACGATCGCATTGTCACCAGCCAGAACCAGATCGATCATGATAACTTGCGCGAGGGCGGACAAGGCCTCAGGCGTGAAAAATTCCATCATAAGACAACCTATTTAGACGGGGTGCCTCATGTCCTGACGACCTTTGGGGCGTGTTCCGGGCAATGAACCCAAGGACACACATTCCATCTGACCAAAAACCATCACGACACCGGGCACCGATATTGGACAATCCAGTCCGACATCACAGTTCATGGAAGAACTGCCAGAGGGGCCCGGTCCTGGTCGACCAAGATTTAGCGCCGGCTTGAGCGAAACTCAAGTGGCCGACTCACGAAACCGTCAGATCCTCGTGATCTCCGCTACCGCAACGGCCGAATTGTCGGCCCGCACCGCAACTCGCCTCCGATGCGTTTTCACTTCGGAAGCCGCTTCTGCAAGCTGTCCAGGATGCGTTTTCCGAGCGCCTGGTAATCCTCGTCGAAGTGATGCCCGCCATCGATCGCCACCGTTTCCACGCCGGATGCCTTCATCGAAGGGCACGGGTCATCGTCTTCTTCGGTGCCGTAGATGCACTGGACGAGGCCGCTCTTGATCTTGGCGATATCATCGACCGTCGTTCCACCCTCGCCTGCTCCGGCCATGCCGAGCCAGCCGGTAACGGAAATTTCGAAATCCACTTCCTTCGAAAGCGCCAGCAGCGAAAGCTGTTTCACCCGTTTTTTCTCAGCCTTCGGAAGAAGATTGTAGGCCGCGGGAATCACATCCGCACCGAACGAATATCCAATCAACACGACATTCGAGACACCCCATTGATCGGTATAGGTATCGATGATCCGCTTCAGATCGTCTGCTGTTTCCTGTGGCGTGCGTTTCGCCCAGAAATACCGCAGCGAGTCGACGCCGATGACGGGAACGCCTTGGCTCTGCAGATATTCCCCAAGCTCACTGTCGAGATCGCGCCAGCCGCCATCGCCGGAATAGACGATCGCCATCGTGTCCATAGCCGGCTTTGTTTCCAGAACGGAAAGCGGCAGGTCGAGAGCACCTTCGGATTTCCCCGACGATAGCTGGTTCTGCAGCCACGTTCCGAGATAATCCTCTGCGTCATCGGAAGTTTCCTTCACGACGATATCGCTATGGGCCTGTTTCAGGGTAAGCGCATGCGTCTTGCCAGCCGGATCCGCCTCCGGCGTGAAAGCAACCGTTACTGGAGCCGGCAATGCACCGTCAGTCAGTCCGTAGACGATCCCGGTATCGGTGGGGCGTTTGTCGGCAGGTGTGCAGAGCTGCTTCTTCAAAGGCACGATTTCGCCCGGATCAACGGCGATCGCACCGCCGATCGTTGCAAACGGGCTCTGTGCGATCATCGCGAGCGCAAGCGTGCCGCCTTCTTTCACGCCGGCCAGAATAGGATGCCGGTATTCGCGGTTTGCCACCCGCCGCTGTACCTGCTGCGAGAGATCCTCGATATCAGAAACCATGTAGATGCAGTCACCGTCGTCCGTCGCCAGCGATTTCATGTAGGAGGGGAAATCGATGCCGACGACGGCAGCCCCACTCTCGACGAGATCCTTCGCCTGCGCTTCCTCGGCAGCACCCCAACCTTTCGCATCGGAAATCAGGAACACCGTGCCGGCCAAATCCTGTCCCTGCGGAAGATAGATATGCGGCGAGGGAATGAGCCCGGTATGGTAGTCCTGATCGGCCACAGGATTTTCGGCCTGTGCCTGAGGCGCTGCCAGGGTGGGAGATTGGGCGGGAGCTGGTGTCTGGGCATGCGTCAGGGGCGCAAACGCCATGCTCAGCGCCGTTGTCAGGCCAAGCGTAAACAGTGTTGCAAGACGCATTCTCATTTACCCACTACTCCTCTCAACCCACCACCGATCAAAAGCGTCGCATCCATCATGGCGACAGCCGGACCGATGCCGGAAACGGCAAGATAGCGCGGTTCCCAGCGAGGGTGAAACTTTGATTTGAAGGCCTTCAGGCCCTTGAAGTTATAAAACCGCTCGCCGTGTTCGAAAATGACGCTGCCGATCCGGTCCCAGGCGGGTGCCGCTTCGCGCTGCGCCATGCCGGAAAGCGGCGCCATGCCGAGATTGAATTCCTTGAAGCCGGCATCGCGCAGATGCTCCATGATCCGAACGAACAGAAAATCCATCGATCCTTTCGGCGCATCCGGTGCAAACCGCATCAGGTCGACCGTTCCTTCCTGTTTGGTATCGGTGACGGCAAGCGTTGCAAACGCGACGATCCGGCCCTCTTTGCGCAGAATGCCAACCGGTTGCGACAGCACGTAGTCATCGCGGAAAGCGCCGAGCGAAAAGGTCTTTTCGCGCGTATTGTGTTCGTCGAGCCAACTGTCGGACACGCCACGCAGGGCCTCGAGCTGGTTGGCAACCTCATCCGGCTGCAGCATCTCGAATTCGAGCCCTTCGCGCACACCCTTGTTGATCGCTTGCCGGAGGCCGGATAGCCGGCTGCCCTTCAATTCGAAACCCGCAAGATCTACGACGGCAAGTTCGCCCAGCCGGAAGGCGCGCATACCGGCATCTGTGCAATAGGCGAGAAGATCAGGCGAAATCTGATAGAAGACAGCACGCCCGCCACCGGTTCTCGCCTCTTCGACGAAACGCCAGACCAATTCGGCGATCTCGTCACTTGGACCGATCGGATCAAAAAGCGCGATCCAGGAACGGCCCTGGATGCCATACATGATGAATGCATTGCCGCTCGCGGAAAACATCAACCGCTTGTCACCCATGCGAACGAGGTTGGCGTCCGCGAAATCCTGGGCCATAGCGATATTTGTCGCCTGTGTCAGCTCTTCCGCGGTCGACAGGTCCGATCGCTTCACGGCAGGCCGTAACAGGCTGAAGATCGACACGACCGCAGCGACGATGGCTATGCCGAGCATAGCGCGCAGACCTCGCGGTGCCTCGGCAGAGAATTCGAACCGCCACCAGAGATCGCGACTGTAATCGACCTCACGATAGACGAAAAACAGGATCGTGGTGGCAGCAGCGACGAGGATCAACATAGCCACTATCCATGGCGGCGTCAGCGCCTGGCGCAGCATCGAGGCCGGGCGGTTGAATTGTCGGGCGCTGAGCAAAAGCCCTGCCAGGAGCACCGTAAGGAACACAGCTTCGAAAAGTGCTAGCGCCTTGAGTAGCGAGAACAAAAGACCGAGTGCCGTGCAGAGGACTGCTGTCCACCATGCACCATCCAGCCTCTGCGCCAATCCGCGAGCGCTGACGAAGAGCAAGATGCCGATAATACTGGAGAGAAAATGCGCGCTTTCAACCAACGGCAGCGGCATGTAGCTGCCAAGGAAATTGAGGTTGGAATCCGGCGTCGGCGTGACGCTCGAAAGAACCAGCATCGCACCAGCGATCAGCGCGAAGGCGGACAGCAGGAGAGGCGCCAGCCGAAACTCAAGCTTTCGCAATGTGGAAGCAACCGGATGTTTCGACAACTGCCGCGCTTCGAGAAAGATGACGAAAAGCGTCGCGATCAGCAGGGGCAGGACGTGATAGATGACGCGGTAGAGGACGAGGCTGCCAAGAACCTGATCGATATCGACGGTGTTGCCGAGAGCGGCAACGATAATTGTCTCGAAAACGCCCAGCCCCGCAGGAACGTGGCTGAGAACGCCGGCACCTACGGCAGTCGCGTAAATCGCCAGAAAAGACGGCCAGCCGATAGTGGTCTGAGGCAGAAGAACGTAAAGCACGGACGCGGATGCAGCGATATCGAGTGCAGTGACGAGAAATTGCTGCGACGAAGTGCGGCTGTCGGGAAGCCTTAGATGCACCTTTCCGATTGAGATTGTGCGCCCGTCACGACCGATGAAAACCAGTATGCTCAGGCCGACGATGATGACCAGGGCGATGATGCGGATTGCCGTATCGCTGACACCGATGATCTGGCCGACCCGCGGGGCAGTAACAAGACAGGCAAGTGCCGTGACCGACAAAAGGCCAATGCCGAAGGCGAAAGTGACAAACGCGATGACACGGCCGATATCTTCCGGCGAAAGACCTAGCCGCGAATAACCGCGAAACCGGATGGCACCGCCGCTCAGCGCACCGAAACCTGCCGTATTGCCGACAGCATAGGCGCTGAAGGCCGTCATCGCCACTGGCACCGTCGGCAGCTTGCGGCCGATATAGGTCAGGGCATTGAGATCATATCCGACCAGCGCTGCAAAGCTTAGGCCGGTGAAGAACACGGCAAGTGCGATCGACGACCACGAGGTCGAGACCAGCGCCTCGATCACCTCGTCATAACTGACTTCTGTCGTTAGCTCGTAAATAGCCAGAGCGGTGAAACCGAAGACCAGAAGCACGATGAAGGAAACGAACAAGCCGCGATGGGCCTGGAAAAAATCGCGGACGTAACTGCTAGAACTGTTGGACGCCATGGTCTGCTTTGCCCCGAAGACAAGCGATAAGATCTGAAAACGCGGTGCGAAAAGCAACTGGATCACGGCTTAAGTGTGTCATCCGCTGATTTGCGCAACCGCTCCTATCATATGCTTCTTAATATCGCTTGACGGAATCTGCGCGGCCCATATAGTTTAAACTTAAAATAACTACATACGGGAACTTCGGGAGATATTCATGCGCATCGTCTGCATCGGTGGCGGCCCGGCTGGGCTCTATTTCGCCCTGTTGATGAAGAAGTTTCATCCCGAGCACTCGATTGCGGTTGTAGAGCGCAATCGGCCCTATGACACATTCGGTTGGGGCGTGGTCTTTTCAGACGCCACCATGGTGTCGATGCATGCCTGGGATCCGCAGAGTGCTGTAGAAATCGAGGATGCCTTCAACCACTGGGACGATATCGAGCTTCTGTTCAAGGGCACCCGCCAGCGCACATCCGGCCACGGTTTTGTCGGCATCGGCCGTAAGAAGCTCCTGAACATCCTGCAACGTCGCTGCGAGGCGCTTGGCGTCGAACTGGTATTCGAAACCGATTCTGATGGTGACACCGACTACCCCGATGCCGATCTGATCATCGCTTCCGATGGCTTCAACTCGAGGATCCGCAATCGTTATCCGGAAGTCTTTGAGCCGGATCTCGCCGTGCGCCCGAACCGCTATATCTGGCTCGGCACCAACAAGCTCTTCGACGCTTTCACCTTCGATTTTCGTAAGACCGATCACGGCTGGTTCCAGGCGCATATCTACAAGTTCGACGAAAACACCTCAACCTTCATCGTCGAAACGACCGAAGAGGCCTACGAAAAGCACGACCTCGGTCAGATGGACCAGCAGGGCTCGATAGACTTCTGCCAAGGGCTCTTTTCCGAAGTGCTGGAAGGCGCCGAGTTGATGACCAATGCGCGGCACCTGCGCGGTTCGGCATGGCTGAATTTCAACCGGCTGATCTGCGGCAAGTGGAGCCATTTCAACGGCAATTCCCATGTCGTGCTGATGGGCGACGCTGCCCACACAGCCCATTTCGCCATCGGCTCCGGCACCAAGCTTGCGATCGACGATGCGATCGAACTGACCAACCAGTTCAACCGGCTCGGCCACACAAAGGAGGCCATTCCGCAGGTTCTGAAAACCTATGAAGATATCCGCCGCATCGATGTCGCCCGCATCCAGAACGCGGCGCGCAATGCGATGGAATGGTTCGAAGTCGTGGGTGAGCGTTACGCCGATACGCTGGAACCGCCGCAATTCATGTATTCCATGCTCACCCGCTCGCAGCGCATCAGCCACGAGAACCTGCGCCTGCGCGATCCCGTGTGGCTCGAAGGCTACGAGCGCTGGTTTGCGGAAAAAAACGGCATCGAAGTGCAGGGCAACGGCCGCACCCTGCCGCCGATGTTCACCCCCTATTCGCTACGCGGCACCCACCTGCCGAACCGCATCGTCATGTCGCCGATGGCGATGTATTCGGCAAAGGACGGGTTGCTCGACGATTTTCACCTCGTGCATCTCGGTTCCCGCGCGCTCGGTGGCGCTGGCCTCGTCTTTGCAGAGATGACCTGCGTCTCTCCCGATGCACGCATCACCCCCGGCTGCCTCGGCCTGTGGAACGACGAGCAGGCGATGAGCTGGAAGCGTTTTGTCGATTTCGTCCATGCCAATTCGGAAGCCAAGGTCGGCATCCAGCTTGGACACGCGGGGCGAAAAGGTGCAACGAAACTCGCATGGGAAGGTATCGACCAGCCGCTGGAAACCGGCGCATGGCCACTGATTTCCGCTTCCGCCCTACCCTATCTCAAAAACAGCCAGGTACCGAAGGCGATGGATCGCGCCGACATGGACCGGGTAAAGGCGGACCATGTCCGCGCCGCAAAATATGCCACCGAGGCAGGCGCCGACTGGCTGGAGTTGCACTGCGCCCACGGCTATCTTCTGTCGAGCTTCCTTTCGCCCCTGACAAATGTCCGCACAGACGACTATGGCGGCAGCCACGAAAACCGTGCGCGCTATCCACTGGAAGTTTTTACCGCGATTCGCGAAGTCTGGCCGGGAGATAAGCCGATCTCGGTGCGCCTCTCCTGCCATGACTGGGCCGATGGCGGCAACACACCGGAAGACGCTGCGATCTTCGCAAAAATGTTCAAGCACGCAGGTGCAGACCTGATCGACTGCTCCTCGGGCCAGGTTTCCAAGGAGGAAAAGCCGGTTTATGGCCGCCTGTTCCAAACACCGTTTTCGGACAAGATCCGCAACGAGATCGGCATTCCGACCATCGCCGTCGGCGCAATTTCCGAAGCCGATCAGGCAAACTCGATCATCGCCGCAGGCCGAGCCGATCTCTGCGCCGTCGCCCGCCCGCATCTCGCCGACCCCGCCTGGGTTCTGCATGAAGCAGCGAAGATCGGCCTGACAAGCATTGCGTGGCCGAAACAGTATCTCTCCGGCAAGACGCAATACGAGACGGGCCTTGCCCGCGCCGCTGCTGCCCCGCCGCCGGTCGGCCCGACCATTGACGCGCGATAAGGACCGGATGCGATGACCAGCACATCCGGCAGGCTTTCAAATGGCCACGCACTCGTCACCGGCGCCGGTTCCGGCATCGGCGCCGCAATCGCAAAGGCATTGGTCGAGGCCGGAGCGCGGGTGACGCTGGCAGGCCGGCGGGCACAACCGCTCGAAGCGCTGGCAGCGGAACTCGGCGCGGGCAAGGCCTTCGTGGTCGCCGGCTTCGACGTGACGGATGCCGCCGCAATCGCCACCGGTCTCGATGCTGCGCGGAAAAAATTCGGACCGGTGACCATCCTCGTCAACAATGCCGGCGAAGGACCGAGCGCGCCGTTCGAAAAGACATCGCTCGACCTGTGGAACCGGGTGATGGCCGTGGATCTCACCGGCGTTTTCCAGGTGACCCAGGCCGTGCTGCCGGACCTCAAGGCTTATGGCGAGGGTGCCCGCATCATCAACATTGCCTCGACCGCCGGGCTGACGGGTTACGCCTATGTCTCCGCCTATGTGGCTGCCAAGCACGGCGTTGTCGGACTCACCCGCGCTTTGGCACTGGAACTGGCGAAAACCGGCGTGACGGTCAATGCCGTCTGCCCGGGCTTTACCGATACGCCGCTGATCGCCCGTTCGATCGAGACGATCGTGGCAAAGACCGGCCGCTCGCCGGAGGACGCATTGAAGGAATTCACCAGACACAATCCGCAGGGGCGGCTGGTGCAGCCGGAGGAAGTCGCAGACACGGTTCTGTGGCTGGCTTCGCCCGCCGCCCAATCGATCAATGGACAGGCAATCGCGGTTGCCGGTGGGGAGGTTTTGTCGGGATGAGCAACGCAACGGTTTCGATGGCGGGGCAGCTGAAGCCTTTTCGGGGATATCAGGCCAGACACTTTCTCTGGGAGGTCAGCGAAGACGGCCGTGTCGGCACGATCCGGCTGAACCGGCCGGAGCGCAAGAACCCGCTGACCTTCGAAAGCTATGCCGAACTGCGCGATCTGTTTCGCGATCTGGCCTATGCGTCCGATATCCGCGCCATCGTGCTGACCGGTGCCGGCGGCAATTTTTCCTCCGGCGGCGATGTCTTCGAGATCATCGAGCCGCTGACGAAAATGCCTATGCCCGAGCTTCTGGCCTTCACCCGCATGACCGGCGATCTGGTCAAGGCGATGAAGAAATGCCCGCAGCCGATCGTCGCCGCAGTCGAGGGCATCTGTGCCGGTGCCGGCGCGATCCTCGCCATGGCATCGGACCTGCGGCTTGCAACGCCGGAAGCGAAAACTGCCTTCCTCTTCACCCGCGTCGGTCTCGCCGGTGCTGATATGGGCGCCTGCGGGATCCTGCCGCGTATCATCGGCCAGGGCCGCGCCGCCGAACTTCTCTTCACCGGCCGCTCGATGACGGCCGATGAGGGGCATGCCTGGGGATTCTACAACGCCCTTCACGCATCGGACGCGCTGGAAGCCGAAACCCTGAAACTCGCACACTCACTGGCCGACGGCCCGTGGTTTGCCCATACGATGACGAAAACCATGCTGAACCAGGAATGGGCCATGGGCCTCGACGAGATGATCGAGAGCGAAGCTCAGGCGCAGGCGATCTGCATGGCGACCAGGGATTTCCGCCGCGCTTTCGAAGCTTTTGCCGAAAAACGCAAGCCGGTTTTCGAGGGCAACTGATGGCGGTGCATTCGACGCTTCCCGGCCCCGCGCGCGATTTTCTCGACTGGCCCTTCTTCGATGCCAGCCACAAGGCGCTGGCAGAAAAACTCGATGCTTTCGCATCCTCTGGCGCGCTTGGCGATATCGACCATGCTGACGCCGACAAGGCCTGCCGTATGCTCGTCAGGTCACTGGGCGAGGCAGGCCTTCTGGATGCCGCAACCGGCGTCGGTGGCACGACCCCGATCGACAGCCGCGCCGCCTGCCTGACCCGGGAAACGCTGGCCTGGCATGACGGATTGGCCGATTTTGCCTTCGCCATGCAGGGCCTCGGCACCGGCGCGATCGGCCTGTCCGGTTCGGAAGACCTCCGCGCGACAGTCCTGCCGAAAGCCCGGTCCGGCGAATGGATCGCTGCCTTTGCTCTCTCGGAAAAGGATGCCGGGTCGGATGTCGCGGCCATGACCTGCGCCGCCAGCAGGGATGGTGAGCATTATGTGCTCGACGGCGAAAAAACCTGGATCTCAAACGGCGGCATTGCCGATGTCTACACGGTCTTTGCCCGCACCGGCGAAGCGCCCGGCACGCGCGGCATTTCCGCTTTCGTCGTCCTTGCCGATGATCCCGGCTTTTCGACAACCGAGCGCATCGACGTGATCGCCCCGCATCCACTGGCAACGATCCGTTTCGACAATTGCCGCATTCCGGCGTCGCGCCTGCTCGGTGCCCCCGGCGAAGGTTTCAAGATCGCCATGCGCACCCTCGACATTTTTCGCGCTTCCGTCGCGGCAGCTGCTTTGGGCTTTGCCAAACGCGCGCTGGATGAGGCACTTGCCCATGCGAAATCGCGAAAAATCTTCGGCAACACCCTGTCCGACCTGCAACTGACGCAAGCAACCCTTGGCGACATGGCGGCCGAGATCGATGCCGCGGCACTGCTGGCCTACCGCGCCGCCTGGCGTCGTGATGTGCAGGGCCTGCCGACCACGAAGGAGGCGGCGATGGCAAAGATGGTCGCGACTGAAAACGCCCAGAAGGTGATTGACCGCGCCGTGCAGATGTTCGGCGGCCGCGGCGTACGCGTCGGCGAAATCACCGAAAGCCTTTACCGGGAAATCCGGGCTCTGCGCATCTATGAAGGCGCGACCGAGGTGCAGAAACTCATCATCGCCCGCGAATTGCTGAAGGCATGACCATGGCGTACACGACGACGCGGCGGCTGAATTTCGGAGATTGCGATCCTTCCGGCATTGCCTATTTCCCGTCCTATCTGCACATCATGGTCGGGGTTTATGAGGAATTCTTCGAAAGCCTCGGCTTCGCGTGGCCCGAAATGATCAACGAGCGAAAGCTCGGTTTTCCGACCGTCACGCTGGACCTCACTTTCACCAATCCCGGTTTCCACGGCGACCGGATGGATTTTACCCTCAAACTCGCAAGGCTCGGCAACAGCTCGCTTGATCTCGAGCACGAAGTCCGCGCGGGAGACCGCCTGCTCTGGACGGCCCGGCAAAGGCTCGTCCTAACCTCTCACGAAACAACCAAGGCCTGCCCCTGGCCGGATGATCTGCGCGCCGCGCTGACACAGCATTTGGAGAACGAAGATGCACACGATTCTGCAGCCTGAAGGCTGGGCCAAACCGATCGGTTACGCCAACGGCGTCTCCGCCACCGGCCGCCAGATCTTCGTCGGCGGGCAGATCGGCTGGAATGCTCAGTGCCAGTTCGAAACCGACGATTTCGTCGGCCAGGTGAAACAGACGCTCGAAAATATCGTGGCAGTGCTGGCCGCGGGCGGCGCAAAGCCGGAGCATATCACCACCATGACCTGGTATTTCACCGACAAGGCCGAATATCTCGGCAACCTGAAGGGTATCGGCCAGGCCTATCGTGAGGTGATCGGCAAGCATTTCCCGGCAATGGCGGCGATGCAGGTCGTGGCGCTTGTCGAGGATCGCGCCAAGATCGAGATCCAGGCGACGGCCGTCGTTCCGGAGTAAGGCGATGAGCGATGTGACGACCTTCTCCGCCACGGTTACCGCAACGACCCGAAACGGCATTCTGGTCGTCACCATCGACAATCCGCCGGTCAACGCCACCTCCGCCGATGTCCGTCTGGGACTTTCCCGGGCGCTCGCCCATGCTGAGTTAGAAGCCACGATCTCTGGCCTCGTGATTACCGGCGCGGGAAAAACCTTTATCGGTGGCGCAGATATCAAGGAATTCGGCAAGCCGGCTATCGAGCCGACGCTGCCCGACGTGATCGAACGGATCGAGGCCCTGTCTAAACCGGTCGTCGCGGCGCTGAATGGCGCTGCCCTCGGCGGCGGATTGGAACTGGCGCTCGCCTGCCATTATCGCATTGCTTCCCCTGCGGCGCAGCTTGGCCTGCCCGAAGTGAAGCTCGGCATCGTACCCGGTGCAGGTGGCACTCAGCGCCTGCCGCGGCTTATCGGCATTCCGGCCGCGATGGAGCTTATTGCGTCGGGACGAATCGCCAGGGCCGGAGAGGCGCTGTCGCTTGGCATCATAGATGAAATGGTCGAGACCGATCTTATCGAAGTGGCCATCACCGCCGTGCAAAAGCTGGTGGGTACGCCACTTCGCAGGACGAGTGAGCTGGCTATTGCTTCGGCCGATCCAGCGGAGCTCGAAAAGGTATCGGGAAAGCTCCTTGCAAAGGCACGTGGACAGAACGCACCGGCGGAAGCTGTGCGGCTCGTCGCATCCTCGCATCGCCCGCTTGGCGAAGGGTTGGCGGATGAGCGCGCCACCTTCCTCACCCTGAGGGACAGCCGTGAAGCGGCAGCGCTGCGGCACGTCTTCTTTGCTGAGCGAGAAGCCTCGAAGGTCGCCGGACTGGAAGGTGTCGATCCGCGCCCGGTGAGCACAATCGGCATCTGCGGGCTTGGCCTGATGGGCAGCGGCATTGCTGTTGCGGCGCTCGGCGGAGGCTACACGGTCATCGGCCTCGACCAGACACCGGAGGCGGCCGAAAAAGGCCACGAGCGGATCATCGGCCTTCTGGAGCGCAACCTTGCCTCTGGCCGGCTGGATCAGGCCGGTTTCGACACTCAGACGGCCCGGCTATCGGCCACCGCAACGGATGCTGACCTTGCCCCTTGCGACCTTGTGATCGAAGCAGTGTTCGACGATCTCGACGTCAAGATCGACCTCTTCCGCCGCCTCAATAAGGTGATCCGTCAGGACGCCATTCTTGCCACCAACACCAGCTACCTGAACCCGGACGAGATCGCCTCAGCGACCACATATCCCGAGCGCGTGCTCGGCCTGCATTTCTTCTCACCCGCCCATGTCATGCGCCTGCTCGAAGTCGTGCGTTGCAGGGAGACTGCCCCGGATGTTCTCGCCACCGGCCTCGCTGTTGCAAAACGACTGAGAAAGCTGCCGGTCGTGACCGGCGTCACCGAAGGTTTCATCGGCAACCGCATCTTTTCCGCCTATCGCCGCGAGGCCGAGTTCCTGCTGGAAGACGGCGCACTGCCGCACGAGATCGATGCGGCGCTGGAGGACTATGGTTTTCCGATGGGCCTTTTTGCCGTCTATGACATGGCAGGCCTCGAAATCGCCTGGGCGCGCCGCAAGCGCCAGGCAGCAGCGCGCGATCCTTCCGAACGTTATGTCGAGATCGCCGACAAACTTTGCGAAGCCGGCCGTCTCGGCCAGAAATCCGGCCGCGGTTGGTACGCCTATCCCGATGGTAAGCGGGCCGTCGATCCCGAAGTCACGGCAATCATCGAGGCGGCACGGTCGAAGAAGAGCATCAAACCGCGGGCCTTTTCGAAAGATGAAATACAGCAACGGATGTTGGCCGCCATGGTCGCGGAGGGTGAGGCGCTACTCGCCGAAGGCATCGCAGCCCGGGCAAGCGACATCGATCTGGTGATGATCAACGGCTATGGATTCCCCGCTCACAAGGGCGGGCCTATGTTCGCGAAGGGCTGAACGGCCCGCTCCACCGTCTTCCTCGGGCTTGTCCCGAGGATCCAACCACGTTGAAATTTATCGAAGCGTCGCAGATCCTCGGGACTAGCCCGAGGATGACGCAATGTTGTGATGTGCGCCCTCAAACAGAAAGGGGCGCCGAGACGCCCCATTCCTAATTCGTAAATGCGGACTGGCCTATCGGCGCTGGTTATATACGTCGACGCAAACCGCACCGAGCAGAACCAGCCCCTTGATCACCTGCTGGTAATCGATGCCGATGCCAAGGATCGACATGCCGTTGTTCATCACGCCCATCAGGAACGCGCCGATCACGGCACCCGTCACCTTGCCGACACCGCCATAGGCCGATGCGCCGCCGATGAAGCAGGCCGCGATGACGTCGAGCTCGAAGCCGGTACCGGCCTTCGGTGTGGCGCTGTTGAGGCGTGCCGCAACGACGAGACCGGCAAGTGCTGCCAGCACACCCATGTTGACGAAGGTCCAGAACACCAGACGCGTCGTCTTGATACCCGACAGTTCCGCCGCGCGGGCGTTTCCGCCGACGGCATAGATCTGCCGGCCCAGGATCGTGCGGTTGGTGAAGAAGCCATAGGCGACGATCAGCACGGCCATGATGATCATCACATTCGGCAGGCCACGATGTGACGAGATCAGGTAGGCGACGAAGGCAATCGCGGCGAAGACCAGAACGTTCTTGGCGACGAAGAAGCCCATCGGTTCGCTTTCGACGCCATGCAGGACGCGACGCGCGCGGCTGCGGAAATTCTGCCAGACCATCAGAACGGCAACGGCCAGCCCGATGATGAAGGAGGTCACATAGATGCCGCCATCCGACGAGATCAGCTCGACCATATAGCCGGAGGACAGTTTCTGGAAGATCGGCGGGAACGGACCGATCGCCTGGCTACCGAGAATGGCAATCATGAAGCCGCGGAAGACGAGCATGCCGGCGAGCGTCACGATGAAGGACGGAATCTTGAAATAGGCAACGAAATAGCCCTGGATACCGCCGATAATGCCGCCGACCACCAGGCAGGTGAGGATGGCGAGCGGCAGGTTGATGCCCCATCTGACCATCAACAGACCCGCCAACCCGCCGATGAAGCCGGCAACCGAACCGACCGAAAGGTCGATATGGCCGGTAACGATGATCATCAGCATGCCGAGCGCCATGATGACGATATAGGCGTTCTGCAGCACGATATTGGTGACGTTGAGCGGCTTCAGGAGAATGCCGCCGGTGGCAAACTGGAAGAATATGACGATGACGACAAGCGAGATCAGCATGCCGTAATCGCGCAGATTGTCCTTCCAGAAACCGGTGCCCGCTTTCGGAGCCACTACTGCTTCCTGTGGTGTGCTCATGGGTTATCTCCCTTTGCGGCGCATGATGGCGCGCATGATATTTTCCTGCGTGGCCTCTTCGCCGGCCACTTCGCCGACAAATTCGCCCTCGTGCATGACCATGATCCTGTCGCAGGTGCCGATGAGCTCGGGCATTTCCGACGAGATCACGACGACGGCCTTACCGGCATCCGCAAGTTCGTTGATGATCGAATAGATTTCGTATTTCGCGCCGACATCGATACCGCGCGTCGGTTCGTCGAGGATCAGGATGTCGGGGCCGGTGAACAGCCATTTCGACAGCACCACTTTCTGCTGGTTGCCGCCCGAAAGTTTTCCGGTTTCCTGATAGACGTTGTGGCTGCGGATCCGCATGCGTGTACGGAATTCCTGCGCCACCTTCATTTCCCTGATGTCGTCGATGACACCGCTGGACGCCACGCCGCCGAGATGCGCAAGCGAGACATTCTTGCGGATGTCCTCGGCAAGGATCAGGCCGAGCTGCTTACGGTCCTCCGTGACATAGGCCAGGCCTGCCTTGATCGCCCGGTGGACGTTCGACGTATCGGCTTCCTTCCCGTGAATCTTCACGGTTCCGGTGATGTCGCGGCCATAGGCACGACCGAACACACTCATCGCGAACTCGGTACGTCCGGCGCCCATCAGGCCCGATATGCCGACAACTTCGCCTGCCCGAACCTTCATCGAGACATTCTTGACCATCTGCCGGCTGGAATGCTGCGGGTGGTAGACAGACCAGTTCTCGACTTCGAAAATCACATCGCCGATCTTCGGTGTGCGGGCCGGATAACGGCTTTCGAGATCGCGATCGACCATGCGGCGCACTATTTCGTCTTCGTCGACTGCGCCTTCATGACAATCGAGCGTGCCGACGGTACGACCGTCGCGCAGAACCGTGATGCGATCGGCGACTTCGGTGATCTCGTTCAGCTTGTGGCTGATCATGATCGAGGTGATACCGCGACGGCGGAATTCCTTCAGCAGTTCCAGAAGGGCGGCGCTGTCGGTTTCGTTGAGCGATGCGGTCGGCTCGTCGAGGATCAGCAGGCGCACATCCTTCGACAGCGCCTTGGCGATTTCGACCAGCTGCTGCTTGCCGACGCCGAGATTGGTGATCAGCGTTTCCGGCGCTTCTGTCAGGCCGACCTTGGCAAGCAGTTCCTTGGTGCGAATGTAACGCTCATCGCGGTCGATCACACCGAACTTGGACGGCGAATTGGCGAGAAAGATGTTTTCCGCGATCGACATCAGCGGAATGAGCGCAAGCTCCTGATGAATGATGATGATGCCGAGCTTTTCGGAATCGTTGATGTCGCGGAATTGGCGTTCTTCACCGCCGAAGAGGATCGATCCCTCGTAGGACCCATGCGGATAGACACCCGACAGAACCTTCATCAGCGTCGACTTGCCGGCACCGTTTTCGCCGACGAGAGCATGAATCTCGCCTTCCCGAACGGTGAAGCTGACATCGGAAAGCGCCTTCACGGCGCCAAAACTCTTCGAAATGCCCCGCATTTCGAGAATGGGCGGCTTTTCCGCCGCAGATAATACGGGATCAAGCATGACGACTCCCAATATGAAGGGGCCGCGCGGCAGGTCGCCGCGCGGCCTGAATGGATTACTTGATCTGGGCTTCGGTGTAGTAACCGCTCTTGACCAGCAGATCGACATTGGTCTTGTCGATGGCAACCGGCTTCAGGAGGTAGGACGGAACGACCTTGTTACCGTTATTGTAGGTCTTGGTGTCGTTGACCTGAGGCTCCTTGCCGCTCATGACGGCATCGACCATGTCGACGGTAACCTTGGCGAGATCGCGGGTGTCCTTGAAGATGGTCGAATACTGCTCGCCGGCAATGATCGACTTGACCGAAGGAACTTCGGCGTCCTGACCGGATACGAACGGCATCGGCATGTCGCCGGAGCCGTAACCGACGCCCTTGACCGACGAGAGAATACCGATCGACAGACCGTCATAAGGCGACAGGACCGCGTTCAGCTTCTTGTCGGAATAGGTCGAGGAAAGGATAGCATCCATACGCGACTGTGCAGTTGCAGGGTCCCAGCGAAGAGTAGCGACCTTGTCCATGCCGGTCTGGCCGGAACCGACAACGAGGGTGCCCTTGTCGATCAGCGGCTGCAGAACGCTCATGGCGCCGTCATAAAAGAAGTAGGCGTTGTTGTCGTCCGGCGAGCCGCCGAACAGTTCGATGTTGAACGGGCCCTTTTCGGTATCGGCCTTGAGAGCCTTGACCAGCGAGGTTGCCTGCAGAACGCCGACCTGGAAGTTGTCGAAGGTAGCGTAATAATCGACATTCGGGGTGTCACGGATCAGGCGGTCATAAGCGATGACCTTGATGCCGGCAGTATGCGCCTGAGCAAGCACGTCGGACAGTGTCGTGCCGTCGATCGAAGCGACCACGAGCACCTTGGCGCCCTTGGTGATCATGTTTTCGATCTGGGAAAGCTGGTTCGGAATGTCGTCTTCGGCATACTGGAGATCGGTGGTGTAGCCGCGCTCCTGAAGCACCTTGATCATGTTGTCGCCGTCGGCGATCCAGCGGGCGGAAGACTTGGTCGGCATGGCAACGCCGACGAGGCCCTTGTCCTGCGAGAATGCGGGGGCAGCGAAGGCGATCGAAGCCATCATCGCCGCCGAAGCAAGCAATTTAAGTATTTTCATTGTACACTCCTCCGTAACGGTGGCCCCCAACGGGCCACCGAGTTAGTTCGGGCTGGCTCCTCGCCGCCCTCACGACCTCAAAAAGGACGCCTGCCTTTAAAGGTCAGTGATTGTCGCGCGGCAGACCTTCGGTCTGCGCAATGCGCTGGTATTTGACAGCCGGCTCAAGAACCGCGCCGGTCTCCATCTGTCCCACGATGCCGCGCTGGATCTCCTGCCAAGGCGTCTGGTGCTTGGGATAATGATAACCGCCATTGGCTTCCAACTCGCGGCGACGTGCGGAAAGCTCGTCGTCGGAAATCAGGATATTCGCTTCGCCGCGGCCAAGGTCGATACGTACCCGGTCACCTGTCTTCAGAAGCGCCAGGCCGCCACCTGCCGCCGCTTCCGGAGAAGCATTGAGGATCGAGGGGCTGCCCGACGTGCCGGACTGGCGACCGTCACCGATGCAGGCGAGCGAGCTGATGCCACGCTTCAGAAGGTAATCCGGCGCACGCATGTTGACCACTTCGGCCGCACCCGGATAACCGATCGGACCGGCACCGCGCATGAACAGAACCGTGTGTTCGTCGATGCCGAGAGAGGGATCGTCGATGCGGTGATGATAATCTTCCGGACCATCGAACACCACGGCCTTGCCTTCGAAGGCTTCCGGGTCGCTCGGGTTCGAAAGGTATCGTTCGCGGAATTCCGGCGAGATGACGCTGGTCTTCATGATCGCCGAAGAGAACAGGTTGCCGCGCAGCACGCGGAAGCCGGCGCGTGCCTTCAGCGGTTCGTCATAGCGCTTGATGACCTTGTCATCCTCAATGATCGCCCCGCGACAGTTCTCACCGATTGTCTTGCCGTTGACCGTGATCGCGTCTTCGTTGATCAGGCCCTGGCCCATCAGCTGGTTGACGACCGCCGGAACACCGCCCGCATGATAATAGTCCTCGCCGAGATATTCACCGGCCGGCTGCAGGTTGACGAGAAGCGGCACTTCCTCGCCATAGGTCTGCCAGTCGTCGACCGTCAGTTCCACGCCGATATGGCGGGCAAGCGCGTTCAAATGGATCGGCGCATTGGTCGAACCGCCGATCGCCGAGTTGACGCGGATGGCGTTGACGAAAGCATCCTTGGTCAGGATGTCGGAAGGCTTCAGGTCTTCCTTGACCATCTCGACGATACGCAGACCGGTCAGATAAGAGACCTCCTGACGATCACGATATGGTGCCGGGATGGCGGCCGAGCCCGGAAGCTGCATGCCGAGCGCTTCGGCAAGCGAATTCATCGTCGTCGCCGTACCCATCGTGTTGCAGTAGCCGGTCGACGGAGCCGACGAGGCCACCAGCTTGACGAAGCCGGCATAATCGATTTCGCCCTTGGCCAGCAGTTCGCGTGCCTTCCAGACGATCGTGCCCGAACCGGTGCGCTCGCCGCGGAACCAGCCGTTCAGCATCGGACCGACGGAAAGGGCGATCGACGGAATGTTCACGGTGGCCGCCGCCATAAGACAGGCCGGTGTGGTCTTGTCGCAACCGATCGTCAGCACGACACCGTCAAGCGGATAGCCGTAGAGAACCTCGACGAGACCGAGATAGGCAAGGTTACGGTCGAGACCCGCGGTCGGGCGTTTGCCGGTTTCCTGGATCGGATGGACCGGGAATTCGATCGCGATACCGCCGGCTTCACGAATGCCTTCGCGCAGACGGTTGGCCAGTTCGAGATGATGACGGTTGCAGGGCGACAGATCGGAACCGGTCTGCGCGATGCCGATGATCGGGCGATCGGACTGAAGTTCGGCCTGGCTGAGGCCGAAGTTCATGTAGCGCTCCAGATAGAGCGCCGTCATGTCGACATTGTCGGGATTGTCGAACCAGGCGCGCGAACGAAGTTTGCGCTTAGCCGTGGTTGCAATCTCGGTGGACGGGGTTTTGCCGTGATCTGCCATTGTCAGTCCTCGAATGCTTCAGTTTCGATGCGCCGGCCCAGCATGAAGGCATCGGCCACATGCACCAGCGGCGAAAAGTCGGTATCGCTTTCGCCCTTGGAGACGAGCGTGACGAAATCCCGGTAGAGATTGCGATATTCGCGATCTTCCTCGACGATCTGCGCCTCGCCATCGACGATCAGGCGGCTGCCGCCATGCGTCAAAACGACTGGGCCTTCTTCCGTCTCGACACGGATATCCCAGGTCTGCGGGCCTGTCTGGCGCCAATCGAATTCCGCCGTAATCGGCAAGCCGGATGCGGTCTCGAACGTCAGATTGGCGGCGATCGGTGCTGCGCGATTGGAAGGAATGGTCAGGTCCGAATGGGTGAGATGGAATGTCTCCGGCATGATGCGGGTGACGATCGACAGCGCATTGATGCCCGGATCGAACACGCCGAGACCGCCCGGTTCCCAGATCCAGGCCTGGCCCGGATGCCAGTGACGAACGTCTTCCTTCCACGCGACCGAAGCGCTTTTGAGCTTGCGCTTGGCAAGCAATGCCCGCGCCGGCTCGACGCCTGCGGCACCGCGGGAGTGCCAGGTGGCAAACAGGCTCAAGCCCTTGGACTTGGCCAGCTTTTCCAGCGCGAAGACTTCGGAAAGCGTAGCACCCGGCGGCTTTTCCAGCATCACATGCTTGCCGGCCTCGATCGCAGCCTTGGCCTGGGCGAAACGCCCCTGCGGCGGCGTGCAGAGCGAGATCGCGTCCAGCTCGACGCCGGATGCCAGCATTTCATCGATGTCATGAAAGCAGTGAACGCCTTCCAGCTTGGCGTTACGGCTGGCGACAGCCGTCAGTTCGATACCGTCGGTCGCTTCGATCGCGCCGAGATGCTGATCCCTGGCGATCTTTCCAAGCCCGACGATGCCGAGACGAATTTTACCCATATCAATTTTCCTTAAAGCTTGCGCACGTCAACCGACATCGCCGCGGCGACGGTCAGACGGTTGACGAGCGGCAGCTTGAAGGGCGCAGCATCGATCTCGAACACATCACCTTCTTCGGTCTTGATGCCGTGCGAGACGGATAAGGTAGCCGTGCCGAAGAAATGAACGTGCAGGTCGCCCGGCGCGCGGAAGATGTCGTATTTGAAGTTATGGTATTCGAGATTGGCGATCGAGTGCGACATGTTGGCTTCGCCCGACAGGAAGGGCTTCTCGAAGATAACCTGATCGCCACGGCGGATGCGCGACGTGCCCTCAACGTGATCCGGCAAGTCGCCGATCAGCAGCTCCGGCCCGAGCGACGCCTGACGCAGCTTCGAATGAGCGAGCCACAGATAGTTGCCCTTCTCGGTCACGTGATCGGAAAACTCGTTGGCGAGACAGAAACCGACGCGGAAGGGCGTGCCATCAGGACCGATCAGATAGATGCCGGCAAGTTCCGGCTCTTCGCCACCATCGAGCGCGAAGGAAGGCGAGACGAGATCGGAGCCGGTGGACCTGAGTTGCGAGCCATTGCCCTTGTAGAACCATTCCGGCTGCGCACCAATCTGGCCCGGGGCAGGCTTGCCGCCTTCGACGCCCGACAGGAACATGCGCATGGAATCGGTCGGCTTGTCTTCAGCCTGAGCGGCCTTGTGCATCTTGTCGCGACCATCGGCCGAACCGAGATGCGTCAGACCTGTGCCGGCAACGATGAAATGAGCGGGATCGGGATGCGAGATCGGCAGACCGATACGGCCTTCGCGCGCAGCAAGCTCGACATCGATATCTGCACCAAAGCCGAGCGCTTCGATCTGCGCCGCAAGACTGCGGCCCGCAGCAATTGCCTGCATCGCCAGATCATAGGTCGAAGTCACACCATTGACGACATGGCCGGGGCCCTGCCCCTCCCATGCAACAACCTTGGTTGCACCAGCGTCATCGGCAATCTGCAGAATTCTCAGCATCAAACCCGTCATCCATTTTGTCTGATTTGACATGGCGCCTCCACAGGCCATGCCGTCCTCCTATCAGGTCGCGGACCTGACATCTTTCAAAAATACGACTATTGGATTTGCGTTGCCGATGTCAAGAACGTCTTTTTCCGTAAAGGTAAATCGGCATTGGTCAATTTTCAGGCTATAGGCCCAACCAATACACGCAATTCGCCAACATTTCCGACAGTTTGATCGAATTTTCGGCAAGTCGTTAAATTGGGGGTTGAAAAAGTATTATTATATGCCAATCCTTGCCTCGCCAGTTTGCTTCATCATCTCTGGGAGGATTAAGATGAAAAAAGCTCTCGTCGCGGCAACTGCTGCCGCTATTTTTGCAACTCTTGCATCCGGCGTTTCCGCAAAATCACTGACAGTCGGCTTCTCGCAGATCGGATCTGAATCCGGCTGGCGCGCAGCCGAAACGACTGTGACCAAGCAGGAAGCCGAAAAGCGTGGCGTTACGCTGAAATTTGCTGACGCCCAGCAAAAGCAGGAAAACCAGATCAAGGCGATCCGCGGCTTCATTGCCCAGGGCGTCGACGCCATCCTGATCGCTCCGGTGGTCGCCACCGGCTGGGATGCGGTTCTGAAGGAAGCCAAGGAAGAGAAAATCCCGGTCATTCTTCTCGACCGCGAAATCGAGTCCCCCAAGGATCTTTATCTGACCGCCGTAACCTCCGACCAGGTCTTCGAAGGCAAGGTCGCCGGCGAATGGCTTGCCAAGGACGTCGGCTCCAAGGACTGCAAGGTCGTCGAGCTTCAGGGCACGACCGGCTCTTCACCGGCAATCAACCGCAAAAAGGGCTTTGAGGAAGGCATCAAGGCTGCGTCCAACATCAAGATCGTGCGCTCGCAGACCGGCGACTTCACCCGCACCAAGGGCAAGGAAGTCATGGAAAGCTTCATCAAGGCGGAAGGCGGCGGCAAGGATATCTGTGCCGTTTACGCCCATAATGACGACATGGCTGTCGGCGCAATCCAGGCGATCAAGGAAGCCGGCCTGAAGCCGGGCACCGACATCAAGATCGTCTCGATCGACGCCGTGCCGGATATCTTCCAGGCTATGGCCAAGGGTGAAGCCAACGCGACCGTCGAACTGACGCCGAACATGGCCGGCCCCGCCTTCGATGCTTTGGAAGCGTATCTGAAGGACAAGAAGGAACCGAAGAAGTGGATCCAGACTGAGTCCAAGCTCTACACTCAGAAGGACGATCCGATGAAGGTCTACGAAGCCAAGAAAGGCCTCGGCTACTGATCTCCCGCTGTCGGCGCTCGAAGCCGGACAGGATCAATGACCGGAGCGGGATTACCCGCTTCGGTTTCTCATCAGCATGCGGGACGAAGACATGTCAGCACCACACGCTCTTCTCGAAGCCCGAGGCATCGGCAAATCCTTTTTCGGCATATCCGCCCTTGAAGACGTCGATTTCACCCTTCAGCAGGGCGAGATTCATGCGCTTCTTGGCGAAAACGGCGCGGGCAAATCGACACTGATCAAGATCCTGACCGGCGTCTATCGCCGCGACCGGGGCACGATCTATCTCGAAGGCAACGAGGTTTCCCCCGATGATGTCGCCGCTGCACAGGCGCTTGGCATCGGCACCGTCTATCAGGAGGTCAATCTTCTGGAGAACCTCACGGTAGCGGAAAACCTGTTTCTCGGCCGCCAGCCGCGCCTCTTCGGCATGATTGACCGCCGCACCATGCGCGAGCGCTCCAGAACTCTGCTTGAGCGATATGGCCTCAATATCGACGTCGATGCGCTTCTTTCTTCCTATTCCGTCGCGATCCGCCAGATCATCGCGATTGCCCGCGCCGTCGATCTTTCCGGCAAGGTCCTGGTTCTCGACGAACCGACGGCAAGCCTTGATGCCAACGAGGTGAAAGGCCTTTTCACCGTTCTGCGCCAGCTGCGCGAAGACGGCGTCGGCATCGTCATCATCACCCATTTCCTCGATCAAGTTTACGAGATCGCCGATCGCGTCACCGTGCTGCGCAACGGCCGGCTGGTCGGAAGCCGCGCAATCTCGGAACTGCCGCGCCTCGATCTGATCTCGATGATGCTCGGCCGCGAGCTGCAGCACATCACCCGCGATCATCAGGCAGAGCCGGAAACCATCGACGATCGCGGCGCGCCATCGATCCAGTTCCAGAATTACGGCAAGAAGGGCAGCGTCGCGCCCTTCGATCTTGATATCAGGCCGGGCGAGGTCGTCGGCATTGCAGGCCTGCTTGGTTCCGGCCGCAGCGAGACCGCTTTTCTGCTTTTCGGCATCGACCGCGCCGACAGCGGCACCGCCACGATCGATGGCCAACAGGTCTCAATCGCCTCGCCGGAAGCCGCTATCGCCAACCGCTTCGGTTTCTGTCCGGAAGAACGCAAGACGGATGGCATCGTCGGCGACCTGTCGGTGGCCGACAATATCGTGCTGGCGCTGCAGGCGCAGCGCGGCTGGATGCGGCCGATCTCGTCAGCCCATAAGCGCGAACTCGCCGACAGCTTCATCAAGTCTCTCGACATTCGCCCCGCGGACCGCGAACGGCCGATCAAGTTTCTCTCCGGCGGCAACCAGCAGAAGGCGATCCTTGCCCGCTGGCTGGTGACGGAACCACGGCTGCTTATCCTCGACGAGCCGACCCGCGGCATCGATATCGGCGCTCATGCGGAAATCCTGAAAATGATCGAAAGATTGTGCTCCGAGGGCATGTCGCTCGTCGTCATATCTTCCGAGCTGGAAGAACTCACCGCAGTGGCCCACCGCGTTATCGTGCTTTCCGACCGTCGGCATGTCGCCGAGCTTTCGGGCCGCCAGTTGACCACCGACGGCATCATAAGGGCGATTGCCGGCACCGGCGAAACGGAGGCCGCATAATGACCTGGTTTACCCGCCGTCTACGTCGCCTGGCACCACAGCTTGTCGCGCTCGCGATCATTCTCGGCATTATCAGTCTCATCGCCCCCGGCTTCCTGACGGTCTCCGTCCAGAACGGGCGGCTTTACGGCAGCCTGATCGACATTCTGGTTCGCGCTGCCCCCGTCGCGCTCCTGACTGTCGGCATGACATTGGTGATTGCAACACGCGGCATCGACCTTTCGATCGGTGCCGTGATCGCCATCTGCGGCGCAGTCGCCGCAACACTGATAAGCGACGGTTATTCGCTTCCGGTTGTGATTGCCGTATCTCTCGGTGTCGGCGTAGTCTGCGGATTGTGGAACGGCGTTCTTGTCGCCGTCCTCGATATCCAGCCGATCATCGCGACGCTTATCCTGATGGTGGCCGGCCGCGGCATCGCCCAGCTCATCACCGAAGGTGTCATCCTCACCTTCAATGACGATACGTTTGCAGCACTCGGTTCCGGCTCACTCGCCGGCATTCCGGTCCCGATCTATCTGTGGGTCGGAACCGCACTCGCCATCGGCCTGCTGATGCGGCGCACCGCCCTCGGCTTCCTCATCGAGGCGACCGGCATCAACCGCCGCGCGGCAAGCCTTGCCGGCGTGCGCGCCCGCTTCCTGCTATTCTCGGCCTATGCGATTTCCGGCCTCTGCGCCGCCATTGCCGGCATGATCGTCACCGCCGACATTCGCGGTGCCGACGCCAACAATGCCGGCCTTTGGCTGGAACTCGATGCCATCCTTGCAGTCGTCGTCGGCGGCACGTCGCTCAATGGCGGACGTTTCTCGATCACCGCCTCGCTGATCGGCGCACTGATCATCCAGTCGATCAATACTGGCATTCTCGTTTCGGGCTTTCCGCCGGAATTCAACCTCATCATCAAGGCAGGCATCATCATCGTGGTGCTGACACTGCAATCGCCGGCAATCATGACCCTCTTCGGTTTCATCAAGGCCACGCGGCGCAGTGGCAAGCTCAACCACGGCACGAAGGAGGCGACACGATGATCCATGCCCGCAACCTGCCCTTCGTCACCACGCTGGCGATCTTCGTCATCGCCTACGGGCTCTGTGTCCTGCAGTTTCCCAACATGCTGTCGACGCGGGTAATCGGCAACCTTCTGACCGACAACGCCTTTTTGGGCATCGCAGCAGTAGGGATGACCTTCGTCATCCTGTCGGGCGGCATCGATCTTTCGGTCGGCTCGGTCATCGCCTTCACCAGCGTCTTTGTCGCCGTTTTGGTCGGCTCCTTCGGCGTGCATCCGCTCACCGCCTTTCTCGCGGCGCTGGTCATCTCGACCCTGTTCGGCTGCCTGATGGGCGCGATGATTCGCTATTTGATGATCCCGCCCTTCGTGGTGACGCTTGCCGGCATGTTCCTTGCCCGTGGCGCGGCCTATCTCGTGTCCACCCAGTCCGTGCCGATCACCCATGAATTCATCGACACCATGCTCGGCTTTTACATCCGCTTCCCCGGTGGCGGACGGCTGACGCTGCTTGCCATGGTGATGCTCTTAGTCTTTGCCGTCGGCATCATCGTCGCCTCGCGCACCCGCTTCGGCGCCAATGTCTATGCGATCGGCGGCAATCTTCAGTCAGCCGAGCTGATGGGCGTGCCAGTGGGTGCGACGACGATCCGCATCTACGCCTTGTCGGGCTTCCTGTCCGGTCTCGCCGGCATCGTCTATACGCTTTACACATCCTCCGGTTATTCGCTGGCGACGGTCGGTGTCGAACTCGATGCGATTGCCGCTGTGGTGATCGGAGGCACGTTGCTGACCGGCGGCGTCGGTCTGATCGCCGGCACCTTCATCGGCATCCTGCTGCAGGGGCTGATCCAGACCTACATCGTCTTCGACGGAACGCTGTCCTCCTGGTGGACGAAAATCGTCATCGGCATCCTGTTATTCGTATTCATTGTGTTGCAGCGCACCATCATCTGGTATTCGGACCGCCGACTTGCGGTACGACAATTGAAGGAAGTTTGATTTTGGGTCTTCTGGAAACGACCATCAGCGGCCGGAAGCGGCGCGGCAACCACGCCCATGTGGTCGCCGAGCTCGGGCGCGGTATCGTCTCCGGCAAGATACCGGAAGGCTCGCTCCTGCCCGGCGATGCGGAGCTTTCGGGCCGTTTCGGCGTCTCCCGCACCGTTCTGCGCGAGGCGATGAAGACGCTTTCCGCCAAACGGTTGATCGAAGCAAAGGCAAAGGTCGGCACGCGCGTGCTGCCGCGGGACAGCTGGAATTTCTTTGATTCGGATGTCCTCGGCTGGCGTTTCGAGAGCGGGCTGGATTACGAATTCATCGAACATCTTGCCGAGATCCGCCTTGCCCTTGAACCGGCAGCAGCCTCCGCAGCTGCGGCCCGCGCCACAAGCGACGACATCGTCGCGCTCTATGCGATCGCGGCGAAATTCGACAACCTCAACCACACGCCGGAATCGATCGCAAAGGTGGATCTCGAATTCCATCTGGCCATCGCCCGCATGTCCGGTAACCCGTTCATGCGTTCGGCGAGCGCACTGATCGAAGCGGCACTCGCGATTTCGTTCGAACTCTCGTCCCCCGCCGCTTCACCGGAAACAATCGACGAAGTGGCGACCAACCATTTGCGGATCGTCCATGCCATCGCCTCGCGTGATCCGGCCAAGGCGATGTCGGCAATGCGGCATGTGATCGAGGTCGGCAAGAGCCGTATTCGCGGATCGCTCCGCGGCTCGGATAAGAACGCGATCGACACCCGCAAGCCTGTCACGGTCAACAATAGTTGACTTCATAACTCATGAATGATCTTAGTCCGGGGAGACGATAGATATTCCGGACAACCGCCATGCTTCACCAGACCCGAGGCCGCATTACCCGTGACAACGGTGCCGCAATCGATGCGCTGAAGAAACGCGCAGCTGAGTGGGAAGTGCCGCTGACGCAGGAAGCAAAAGGTTTCTGCTTCCATGTCTGGAATTCCAAGGCAACGCTTTATCCGGACGAAACCGGCGTCACGATCGAGATCTCGTCGCCCGAACAGCGTCTGCTGCAGACCCTTCAGGGCAGCCTGACCGAGCTTTTCGAAGAATGTCTCCTCTGCCCGAAATGGGATGAAGTGGCCGAAGGCGCGCTCGCACCCGGCATGTCGCTGATGCAGGTCGCATCCATCACCAAACGGTCGCCCGGCTTCACCCGCGTGCGCCTCGAAGGGCACGATACGGAACGTTTTGGGGAAGGCTGCAGCTACCACTTCCGCCTCCTTATCCCCCGCAAGGGCCGCCCACCCTGCTGGCCGCGCATCGCTGCATCCGGCCGCACCGTATGGCCAGAGGGTGACGACGCCCTGCACCGGCCCGTCTACACCACCGTGGCTTATGGCCAGAACTGGCTCGAATTCGACATCTTCGAACACGCTGGCAGCCCGACATCCGCCTGGCTGGCGGAAGATCCGGTCGGACGCACGATCGGCATCATCGGTCCGGGCGGCGGCGGCTGCCCCGAGAGCCGCAACCTTTTCCTTTTCGGCGATGAAACCGCAGTGCCGGCCATCATCCGGATCCTTCAGGAAGCCCCAGGCGACGTCCGCGCATTTATCAGGGCAAGCCGTGAGGATCTCTGCGAGCTCGCGGCCGATCACAGGGTCTCGACCGTCGACGATCTGATCCCGGCTTTGGAGGCCTTTAACTTGGTCGACGGCGCTTATGTATGGTTTGCAGGACATGCAGATCACGCACGCGCTGCGCGCGCATGCCTGACCGCTCGCGGCATGCAGAAACGTGATTTCACCGCCGCCGCCTACTGGAATTAAGCAGCCGGGCCGAACCTCTGAAAGCAGAAGCAGTAGAGGGATTTGCCACGCTCGGACATGCCGGGATGCACGAGAATTTTTGGCATCCCTGTTTTAAGGTATCCTAATACCCGCAAGCGCCGGAATTGCTCGAATTAACCTTACCCCGTAACCTCGCTTGGTATTCTTGCTTGCTCAAAGCTGAAAAATGGGCACTTTTCATTAAATAAGAGCGCTCGCGGAGCTAATAGTGCCGCAAAGTGGAGGCGTCACAGCAATGTCGCGGTCGCCCTTTAGTGCGTGTTTCTGAATCGGATAATTGAGGTGCGGGCATGACTTACGAATCCGCCAGACTTATGTCTGAGGCTATAACGCTTTCTTCAGCGGCGGTTTTCTACTCCTTGATCGACGCCCTGGTCGAAAAGGGAATTCTGACCGGCGAGGAGGAAAAGGAAATCTACCTCTCTGCCATGGACAAGATCAGTGAGGTGGCCGGCGATGACGAAGACGGCACGCACGAACTCGCTCGCGAATTGATCGAACAGCAGATCGCTGATCGCGAGCTCTGAGCCAGCTCTGGGCCCATCTGCTGCGAGCAACATCGTCTCCATCATCGAGTTCCCGCATCCGCGGAAGCTCACCGTAACTCAGAAGAATGAAACGGCCAGCACAAGCAGAAGCGAGCTGGCCATCACGGTCGCTGCGAATGCACCGTTCCATTTGAGGACGATCGTCGTAGCCGAGGTGGATGTCAGGCGCGCCATGGTAATCGTCATCGCGCTGATCGGCGAAAGCGCGATCCCCGCCGCCCAGCCGAGCGAAAGCGCCAGTGCCAGCAGCATCGGATGAGCATTGCCGAAGGCGGCTGCCCCGAACAACTGGGCGAGAAACACCACCACGATCGAATGCGGCACGAAGAGAAGCGCGCTCGCCGCGATCGCCACGATGCACAGACCTGCCAGCACCGAAGGCGGTAACTGGTTCAGCTCCGCCAGAAAATCTCCCTTGCCATCGAGGAAGACGACAGCCGTTGCCCCGATGACGCTGGCCGAGAGATAGATAGCACTCTCCGTCCGCATCACCGACATGTTGCCGACCATGCCTTTGACCTCGCGTCCAAGCCCCGAAATCGGCACACGCTGCTCGTAAACGATCCAGCCGAGAGCAAACAGCGGCAGGAGGATCAGCGAGGCGACAAGCGGACTTACATCGATCGCAGCGTGGATCGCCAGCGTGCCGCCAAACAGCCCGACGCAGGCGCAAAGCGTTATCGCAAGCGGCCCGGCCGATGGCCTGTCACCGTCGTCGAGCACAGCATTGATTGTCTGGCCTGTCACCTCGGTGTGGAAGAATGTCGTCACGAGGATCAAAGCCGCAGCAGTCGCGAAGGCGGCAATGATAAAAGCCGTCGGCGCGAGATTGGGAATGGACTGGGTAATGATGGCGAAACCGACACCGAGCGGCGACCAGATCGTCATCAGAACCGTTCCGCGCATGGCAGCAAGCAGGATGGAACGGCGCTCGCCCTGCCGGTCCTGACCTTCGGTCGCCTTTGCCACCATCTGCCCGAGCAGCGAGATGATGCCGATATTGAAGAGCAGGCTGAGCAGATGGCTGCCGACCTTCACCGCCTGGTAACGCCTGCGCCCGGGCATGCTCATCAGATATTCCGCCGCATTCCTGATGATGTCCGAACGCCCGACCGCATAACGCAGCATGCCGAGCACGGACAGGAACGAGGAGAAGCCGACGCCCTGGTAGAGCGCGCGCTCCACGATCGCAGCCTTGCCGGCCGGAAGCAGGAATTCCGACGTTGCGCAGAGTATGAAGCCGGCGGTGACGAACACTTTGGCAATCGTCGCAAGCCGTTTCCAATCAGACAGCACCGCCACCGTGGCCAGAGCAGCGGCAGCCCGGAGCAGCCATACGGACCCCGGGGTCACATTTGCAAGAACGAAGAGAAACGCACCTGTGAGGGTAAGTACATCTGCCCAGCTGATAACCTGCTGCTTTTGCAGCGTTGCGGCTGAGGCACCCTTGCTCATGGATGGATAGCTCCGGGACAGGCTCCGACCCGACACGCATGTGCGGAACGACGAGAAATCTTGAAATGGAATTCGGTGATATCAACAATCTGCAGTACGCGGCGATGCCCTGCCTGCAGGACAAACACCGAAATGCTGCATTGCAGCATAACATTGGAAAAGTCCAGCATTCGCAGAGCGAAAGCGCCTGCTGCGACGCAAACAATGCGCGTTTCACGCAGGCTGATGACCTATAGACACAATTACGAATTGCCGCTCAACGCGGCAGATCGTCTCGGTGGTGATTTTTAGGGCAACTGCATTCCTTGGCAGGCATGACTTCGCGATCGGTGAGCCAAGCGCATCCGAAGCACGATCGACTTAACTCGCCTGAGGTCAGGAAGCCTGCGACTCGTCATCCTCGCGGGGCCGTTCTTCCGGGCCGATCGGATATTTGCGCGGAACACCATGGCTGCGGGCCGTGCGATCCCGGTGCAGGGCTGCACGCGCCAGAAGCATGAAGGTGATCGGCGTTGTGAAGGTCACGAAAATGCCGATCAGGATTTCATGGATGACCAGCCGCGAAGACGCGGCGGTGAAATAGATCATCGATGCAAGCATGATGCCGCCGATACCCCAGCTGGTGCCAAGCGCCGGCGCATGCAGCCGTTCGTAGAAGGATGGCAGGCGCAGGAAACCGATCGCACCGATCAGCGCAAGAGCTGCGCCGACAAGAAGGAAGAAAGCCACCGCAAATGCGACGGGTAGGGGAAGGTCTACTGCAGGATAGATCATTCGATCACCTCCCCGCGCATCAGGAATTTTGCCAGCGCCACGGTGGAAACGAACCCGAGCAGGCCGATCACCAGCGCCGCCTCGAAATAGATGACCCGACCCGTGCCGATGCCGAATGTCACGAGCAGCAGCATTGCGTTGATATAGATCGTGTCGAGACCGATGATCCTGTCCTGTGCCCGCGGGCCGCGGAACATCCGGATTGCGGCGATCGCCATGGCGACGACAAGCATGAATTGCGCAATCGCGACTGCGGTATAGATGATGACGGCACTCATGCGAATATCTCCATCAGCAACTTTTCATAGCGGTTCTTGATCGTTGCGATCCACTGCTCTTCCTCCTCGAGATTGAGCACATGCATAAGGATCGAACCGTCATAGGAATCATATTCCAGCCAGACCGATCCGGGCGTGCTCGTCAGGATGATCGCCAGAAGCGCCAGCGCGGTGCGGTCCTTGATCTCCAGCGGGATCGTCAGGAAACCGGCCTTCCCACCCTTCGTTCGGCCCCGGATGATCAGCCACGCCACCGCGATGTTGGAAAGCGCAATATCGTAAAGCACGATGAAGAACAGCTTGGGCAGAAGGTACCACTTGTTCAGCTTCGGTTTGTCCGGCCTAAGCGATGCCATCGCCCAGGAAGCAAATACCGCAACCAGCGCACCGAGGATCAGATGTCCGAGTGTGAAGCTGTTGAGCAGCATCCACATCAGCGTCAGCGAGATCGTCAGGATCGGATAGGGAAGCATCAGTGCCCCCCCCCTGTGCCGTCATCGACACCCGGCACGACCGTCGCATTGCGCACCGCGTCGATATAGAGGCTCGGATTGCTGAGCGTACGGATGGTCGTATCCATATACTGCATCGCCGAGTTGGCCTGCACCGTCAGGAACAGAGTCAGCGCCAGAAGGAACATTACCGGCACGATCTCGATTACCAGGACCCTTGGCACTACGCCTTCCAGCGAGGTCCAGAAGGTACGGATCCCGACGCGCGTCATCGAAATCAGCGCTGCGACACCGGACAGGATGACGAGGATGATCAGCGTCCAGACGGGGGCAGTTGGCGGAACACCGATCGCACCGGTGCCCATCATTGCCGACAGCATGGCGAACTTGGCGATGAAGCCCGAGAGCGGCGGCAGGCCGGAGAGAAGAATGCCGCACATGGCAAAGCAGGTACCGAGGATCGCCATCGTGCCGGGCATGGTAACGCCATCGCCCTCTTCCGGCTCGTCCTCGTCGGCATCGCCATAGGCTTCCATCGTCACGGCAAGAACGTTGGCGCCTGCATCTTGGCTTCTTTCGACAAGCTCGATCAGCATGAAGAAGGCGCTGATCGTCAGTGTCGAACTGACCAGATAAAGCAGCGCACCCGAGGACACCGCACCATCATTAATGCCGAGAACCATCAGCAGCGTGCCTGAAGACACAAGCACCGAAAAGCCGGCCAACCTGCCGAGTGCCTGCGATGCCAGGATACCGATCGTACCGAAGATCAGCGTCGCCATGCCGCCATAGAGCAGCACCGTGGAACCGAACCCGGCCGACGGCCCGTTATCGAAGAGGAGCATGGTCAGCCGCAGGATGACATAGATGCCCAGCTTGCTGAGGATGGCAAAAACGCCGGCAACCGGGGCCGAAGCTGCGCTATAGGCCGTGGGCAGCCAGAAGCAGAGCGGCCACATGCCGGCCTTGATCAGGAAGGCAATGCCGAGCACCCCGGCGCCCGCCTCCATCAGCATTCTGCGATCCGCTTCCATGTCCGGAATACGGGCGGCCAGATCCGCCATATTGAGCGTGCCGGCCGTGCCGTAGATCAGGCTGACGCCGATCAGGAAGAGCAGCGCTGCCGCAAGGTTGACCGCGATATAGTGCATCCCGGCCTTGACGCGCAGCTGACCCGAACCGTGCAGCAACAGACCATAGGATGCCGCGAGCATCACCTCGAAGAAAACGAAGAGATTGAACAGGTCGCCGGTCAGGAAAGCGCCGTTCACGCCCATCAGCAGCAACTGGAACATCGAATGAAAATGCGAGCCCATCGCATGCCAGCGCGCCAGCGAATAGACGAGTGCGGCGACAGCGACCGACGCTGTCAGAAGCAGCATCAGGGCAGACAGGCCGTCCAGCACGAGAACGATACCGAACGGCGCCGACCAGTTGCCGAGCAGATAGACACCTTCGTAGCCGTTCGGGCCGCTTTCGATGCGGAAAAGAATGAAGGCGACCGTCAGAAGCAGAAGCATCGAGACGAGGCTTACCATCGCCTTGGTCACGCGCTGTCGTTCATCGATGACAACCAGGATGGCCGCTGCCACAAGCGGGATCAGGATCGGTGCGATGATGAGGTGATGCGACCAGCCGTTCATCGCTTCTCCCCTCTGCCGTCCACATGGTCGGTGCCGGTCATGCCGCGTGAAGCGAGCAGGACAACGAGGAAGAGTGCCGTCGTTGCAAATCCGATGACGATGGCGGTCAGCACCAGCGCCTGCGGCACCGGATCGGCCAGAACGTCATGCCCGCCCCCTTCACTCAGAATTGGCGGAACATTCGTCTTCACGCCACCGACGCTGAAGATGAACAGGTTCACTGCATAAGACAGGAGCGAGAGCCCGATGATGACTTGATAGGTGCGCGGACGCAGGATGAGCCACACGCCGCAACTGGTCATGACGCCGATGGCGATGGAAAGGATGATCTCCATTAGCTCTCCTTCGCCTTTTCGGCCTCGATCGTGCGAAGGCGGGTTATGCGGATGGACTGGTGCGCAAGCGCGACGAGAATAAGCACCGTCGACCCTACCACCAGAAGGAACACCCCGAGATCGAAGAGCAACGCCGTTGCAGCCGGCACCTTGCCGATGAGCGGCAGCGTCAGATACTGCGAATGGGACGTCAGGAACGGATAGCCGAGGAACCATGCGCCTATGCCCGTGAGCGTGGCGATGATCAGCCCGAGCCCCATCCACCAGAGTGGCAGGATGCGGATGCGGTCTTCCGCCCAGCGCGTACCGCCCGCCAGATATTGCAGCAGGAAGGCGATCGACAGCGTCAACCCGGCCGAGAAGCCGCCGCCCGGCAAATCATGCCCGCGTATGAAGAGATAGACGGCAAAGGTGATGATGACCGGGAACATCCACTGCATGATCACCGATGGCACGAGCAGGTATTCGCGCACCGTATCGCCTGCGTTCCGCTCCGGCCGCTCCTCATCAAAACGGTTCTGGATCCGCTGCTGTTCAGGCATGACCATCGTGTCAGGCGCCGGACGGAAACGGCGGAGAAGCGCGAAGACGGTGAGTGCAACGATGCCGAGAACAACGATTTCGCCGAGCGTATCGAACCCGCGGAAATCGACGAGAATAACGTTGACGACATTGCGACCACCACCTTCGGAATAGGCGTTCTTCAGGAAGTAGGTCGCGATCGCATCCGGCACCGGCATTGTCATGACGGCATAGGCAATGAAGGTCATGCCGATACCGCAGATGATCGCAATCAGTAGGTCGCGGAAACGCCGGAAACGGGCGCGGAAGGTCACTGATTCATCCATCTTCTCCGTCCGCTTGGGCAGCCAGCGCAGGCCGAGAAGAATGAGAACGGTGGTAACGATCTCGACCAGCAGCTGGGTGATCGCGAGATCCGGAGCTGAAAGCCAGACAAACGTGATGCAGACGATAAGCCCGATGCCGCCCAACATGACCAGTGCGGCAAGCCGGTGGTATTTGGCGAGATAGGCCGTGCCGAGCGCAAGGCAGATACCGATCAGCCAGATGCCGGCAAACACCTTGTCGACGCCCGAAAAGACGAAGGTCCGTGGCTCGAAACCGGAATGCCAGAGCGGCAGCAGTCCCGCCAGGAAACCGGTCACGACAACCCAGCGCAATTGCGGCTGCAGATTGCGCGTGCCGATCCGCTGTTCGGCCATGCGCGCCCAGCGCCATGAAACCTCGACCAGTATGCGCTCGAAGATACGCTGGCCCTTGAGCCGCCGGATCAACGGAGGCCCGTCCTCGCAGGTCGCAAGATAATGGCGCAGGACGAAATAGAGCGCCGCACCGCCTGCGAGCGCGATGAGGCTCATGATCAACGGCAGATTGAAGCCGTGCCACATGGAAAGGCTGTATTCCGGCGTCTGCGTACCGAGCACGCTCACCACAGCCGTATGCAGGAAGGGCCCGACCGAAAATGCCGGCACGATCCCGACGATCAGGCAGATGACGACCAGCAACTCGATCGGAAAACGCATCCAGCGCGGCGGTTCGTGCGGCGTATCCTTCGGCAGATTGGTCGGCGACGGACCGAAGAAGACCGTATGGATGAAGCGCAGCGAATAGGCGACGCTGAACGCGCCGGCAAGCGTTGCGACATAGGGGAGGATGATGTCGAGAACCGAATCCGCATGCGTCTCGATTGCCTCGGCGAAGAACATTTCCTTTGACAGGAAGCCGTTGAGCAGCGGCACGCCCGCCATAGCCGCGCTCGCCACCATGGCAAGCGTCGCTGTATAGGGCAGATAGCGGAATAGCCCGCTTAATCGCCGCATGTCGCGCGTTCCGGTCTCATGATCGATGATACCGGCCGCCATGAACAGCGATGCCTTGAAGGTCGCGTGGTTGAGCATGTGGAAGATCGCGGCCACCGTGGCCAGCGGACTTCCGAGACTGAGCAGCGTAGTGATCAGCCCGAGATGGCTGATGGTCGAATAGGCGAGAAGCCCTTTCAGATCCTGCTGGAAGATCGCGAAAAATGCGCCGAGCAGAAGCGTGAAAATGCCGGCAGCACCCAGAATGAAGAACCATTCATAGGTGCCGGAAAGAGCAGGCGAGAAGCGCGCCAGAAGGAAGACCCCGGCCTTTACCATGGTTGCCGAATGAAGGAAGGCGGACACTGGCGTGGGCGCCGCCATGGCATTCGGCAGCCAGAAATGAAACGGAAACTGCGCACTTTTCGTCAGCGCACCGAGCAGGATGAAGACCAGCGCCGGAACATAGAGCGAGTGACTGCGGATCAGATCACCCGAGGCGAGGATCTTGTCGAGATCGTAGCTGCCGACAATATTGCCAAGCAGAAGAAGGCCGATCAGCAGGCAGAAACCGCCGATACCGGTGATCGTCAGGGCCATACGGGCGCCATCGCGCGCCGCAGCCGAGTTGTTCCAGTAGCTGATCAGAAGGAAGGACGAGATGCTCGTCAGTTCCCAGAAGATTGAAAGCAGGATCACATTGCCGGAAAGCACGATGCCGAGCATCGCCCCCATGAATGCGAGAAAGAAGGAAAAGAACCGCGGAACCGGATCTTCCTCGGACATGTAATAGCGGGCGTAAACCGTAACCAGGAAGCCGATGCCGTTGATCAGCACGCAGAACATCCAGGCGAAACCGTCCAGACGCAGCGAAAAATTCAGCCCGAGCTGAGGGATCCATTCTATGGTGTAACGAAGGACATTGCCGTCGGTCACCTGCGGATAGGCAAGCACGGTAATGACGAGGCAGCCGAACGCCACCAGCGAGGCCAGTCGCGACGGCAAAGCCGTCGATGCCGTGTTCAGGAGCAGTACGGAAAGGAGACTTCCGATAAACGGCAGGGCCAGCAGCAAGACAAGAAAGTGCGGCGCAAGCGTTATCCCAATGTCCCATCCCTTCATTCTCGAGGCATTTCAGTCCTTTATCATGTAATGGGGTGCCCCACTAGCCAACCGGATCAAACTGCCATATATGATTTATTCTGACCAATATGGGCAATTTGGAACAATGGGTCAACCGGATCAGGGAAAGATTTTGTCGCCGGCGCTCTGTCGGGCAGGCCGTGGCTTCCTCGACTGGACGCAAGGCGATCTGGCGGATCGCTCAGGCGTGTCCCGTAGCACGATCAGGGACTATGAAGGTGATCGCCATGAGGTTCACCGCTCGACCGAAGCCCAGCTCAGGCGCGCCTTCGAAGAGGGCGGGCTGGCTTTCGTGACGGTGGAAGATGGCTGTGTCGCCATTTGCCCCAAGGACAGGAAAACAGCTTCCGACTGACATCGGTTCACCCGACACGGGCTTTCTGGAACTGCTGCCGGTATTCCGAAGGCGAGATGCCGACCTCCTTCTTGAACGCCTTGCAGAAATAATTCGCATCCGCATAGGAAAGATCGAGTGAAACATTGCTGATCGGCAGATCGCTGTTTTGCAGCAAAACCTTGGCGCGCTCGATCCGCTGCCCCTTCAGATAGGAAATGAAGGTCGTATTCATTTTCTTGCGAAACAGCCGGCTAAGATAACAGGGGCTGACATGCGCAAATTCCGCCGCGTCCTCAAGCGTTACCCCCTTGGAAAGATTGCGCTCGATGAAATGCAGAACCGTTTCGATCCGCTCCCCGGCTGCCCCGCCATGCTCCTGTCCGGGGTCGAAAAGAATGTCGGTGATCTGACATAGCAATTCCTGGACCTTGTACTGGCTGCGGGCATCGAGGCGCTGGTTTTCCAGCTCTGCGACCTGCCGCGCCATCGGCAACGGTAATTTGCTGTCCATCTCCTCCAGAAGATCCGTCAGGATTTCGGCAAGATCGAGCACTTCATGGCGCGGCGCCACGTCCTTGTGAGCATAGATGCCTTCCAGCCGCGTCCGCACCAGACGAAGGCAATCACGATAGGCGCGCCTTTCGACCAGAGACCGGATACGATCTGCGATGTCGATTTCGTCCTCCACCTCATCCTCAGCGGCATCCATCGCCGGCATCAGACGCAGGTTCGGCACTACCTTTTCAGGAACCGGCATGGCCAGGCAATCACGAACCCCATCAAGCAACGCCTCGGTCCGTACCGGCTTTAAGAGAAAACCGTCGGCCTTGTACTGGATCGCCGCCTGCATGATGTCGAAATAGTCGTAGGCCGTAACAATCAGCACTTTCGTCGCCAGATGCCGCTCACGCACCATCTGCAGCAGTTCCAGCCCGTTGGGACGTGGTATCTTAATGTCGAGCAGCATCACGTCGATGCGTTCGCTCTCAAGCAGCCTGACCGCTTCCGACCCGTTCTTGGCTTCGCCGACGATCCTGATGTCATCCGTATTGCGCTCGATGATCGAGCGCAGGGCGCGCCGCTCCAGTTCCTCGTCTTCGACGATTGCCATGTTGAACATGCAAATCTCCTCTCAAGCGTCAGCCGCCCGCCCTTCAGAAGTCGAACGGCTCGAATTCCAGAGGGAAACGCATGCGCACAAGCGTCCCGCGCCCCTGGCGAAAAGGACTGAGGATCTCCAGTCCGTGATCCGTGCCAAAGTAATAACGAAGCCGGCTATCGATATTGTAGATCCCAATACTCTTGCGCCCGCCGCGATCCGCCTCGCCGCGCAGAACCGCCTGCTTGCGCTCCGACGAAATGCCGTCACCGTTGTCGACGATGTCGATGATCAGCTCGACCCCGTCACGGTAGGCGGAGATCTCGATCACGCCGCCGCTCTCGCGCGGCTCTATCGCATAACTGATGCAGTTCTCGACGATCGGCTGGAGCACCATGACCGGACAGAGCACGTCGAGAAACTCCTCCGGCACATCGAGCGAGAACTCGAAACGATCACCGACTCGAAGCTTCAGGAGATGAAGGTAATTGCGAACGTGCTCCACTTCCATTCGCAATGGCACGAATTGCGACCCGCTCTTTTTCAGCACGTAACGCATCATCTCTGCAAAGGAATGCACCGTGTTTTCGGTCTCAGGTGCGTTTTCGACCAACGCCAGCCGGCCGATTGTGTTCAAGACGTTGAACAGGAAATGCGGGTTAACCTGGTAGGAAAGAGCCTGCAGTTCAGCCTCTCGCAGAAGCCTTTCAAGCTCTGCCCGCCGTTTCGATTCCTCCGCAAGCCTCAGGTTCTTTGCATAAAGCTCCTGCGCCACACCGCGAGAATAACTCTCCTCGACGATATGCGATGCGATGTAGAAAAGCGAATAGGCAGCCGAACGCAGCTTCTCGTAAGTAACCTCGTTGATCCGGTGGTGCTCGTCCAGCAGCGGCTGATGCTCTCGCCACGACCCTTCGAAGGGAAAGATATTCGAAAGATCGACGAGACCGGTCGCACCTTCATCCGAGGTAAGCTTGACCTGGCCGCAAATGACCGCCCCGAGATATTCACCGCGCACGATGATGGGAGCCGCAAAATCGACCAGACTGCAGTGGCATCGATAGATGGATGGCTCGCCGGTTGAAAGCGCCGTGCGGCCGCCGACGGCATCACAGTGGAAACACCGTTCCCGCCATTCGGCGCGGGCACGAACTGCCTGACAGAATGCCGAAAACCCGGAAGGCTTGGTGACCGGTACGCCTTCCGGATCGACAATCACCATCGCCACCCCGACCGCAGCGCTGAAATTATCCTGAACCTTCTGGAGCATTTCGGTGCTCATCAGCTCCAGCAATCTCTTGCGTCGCGCAGCTTTGGTCGCCAGCGAATTTTCAGCCGGCCGATCTATCGCGGCCGGAAAGATCGTGATCTCCGGATTTATCTGCGGCACCACCTCCTCAGGCTGCCCGCTCGGTCGGTCTGCTCCCATGACCACCCCTCCGCGTCACGGCCGAAATGGCCGTAAGAAGCGGTTTTCTCGAATATCGGACGTCTCAGTCCAAGCACATCGATCATTCCGGATACGCTGAGCGGGAAAAGCTCGCGTATCGCCTCCTCAAGCAAAGCGGAATCGACCGACAATTTCTCCGCGGATGATACCGCCACCATTTCCGGTTCTTTCTGACCTATCGCAAAAGCCAGCGATATTTCGCAATTTGTCGCAAGTCCGGCGGAAACGATATTTTTGGCGATATACCGCGCCATATAGGCCCCGGTGCGATCCACCTTGGTGGCGTCCTTGCCGGAAAACGCGCCGCCCCCATGCCGACCGATGCCGCCATAAGTATCGACAATGATCTTGCGCCCGGTAAGCCCCGTATCGGCCGCCGGGCCGCCTTTGACGAAACGCCCTGTAGGGTTGATGAGAACCCGCGTATCGCGCTTCAGCCATGACCCCATCACCGGCGCGATGACCTCTTCCAGCACGCCGCGCAGCAATTGCTCGCGTTCGATCTTGGCCGAATGCTGGGTCGAGACCACGACGCTGATCAGCCTTTCCGGTCGGCCCTCTTTATCATGGGCGAATGTCACCTGCGCCTTGCCGTCCGGCCGCAGCCAGGCAAGACGCCCGCTCTTGCGCACCTCAGCCAGCCTGCGCGTCAGCTTGTGGGCAAAATCGATCGAAACCGGCATCAGACTTTCGGTTTCATTGCTGGCGTAGCCGTAGAAAATGCCCTGGTCTCCGGCACCGAAATCCTTTTCGCGCACGACGCCCTGCGCAATATCGGGCGACTGCTCATGCAGGTCGGCGAGGATAAAACATCCATCGGCATCGAAACCCAGGTCGGGATCCGTATAGCCGATCCGTCGGATCACATCGCGAGCGATACGGGTTACATCGACCAAAGCCCGCGACGTCACCTCCCCTGCGATATGGACTGTGTTGCCCGAAACCAAAACTTCAGCCGCAACGCGCGCCATCGGATCCTGCGCAAGATGGGCGTCGAGAATGGCGTCCGAAATCTGGTCGCAAACCTTGTCGGGGTGACCTTCCGTCACCGATTCTGCCGTCGTGTAGCGCGCGACCATGATCGCCTCCTTTATCCAGGCCCGGGATGCGGGTCCCGGGTCATCGTCTTTTTGGTTCAGCCGCCGATGACGCAATTGAAGCCAAGCCCTTCGACTGCCGCCTTGAACGGTGTCATGTCCTCTGGCTTGAGATTGGGAGCATCCGCCATCGGGTAAGGCCGGCCGAGCAGCTCGTATTTGTTTTCGCCATAGGTGTGGTAGGGCAAGAGATGCACGGTATCGACGCCCGGCATCAGCTTGGCGAAATTGCCGATCGCGGTAATCGCCTCGACGCTGTCATTTACCCCCGGCACGACCGGAATGCGCACCACCGTGTGGGTGAGCGATGCGATGCAGAGCGCGTTTTCGAGAATGATGCGGTTGTCGATACCGGTATTGGCCCGATGCACCGCCGGATCGATGGCCTTCAGGTCCATCAGCACATGATCGACAAACGGAATGACGTCGCGAACGATGTCGCGGGTCGTGCAACCCGTCGTCTCCATCGCCGTGTTCCAGCCCTGCTCATGGCAGGCCATCAGGAGCTGCTTGGCAAACTCGTGCTGGAACAGCGGCTCACCACCCGAAAGCGTGATCCCGCCACCGGAACGACGATAATGATGCGCATCCTTGCGCAATTCCTGCATCACCTCGGCAATGCTCATCGTCTTGCCGGCACGCTTCAGCGCCTGCGTCGGACAGACCTTGGTGCAGGCTCCGCACTTGATGCATTTATTTCGATCGACGAAATCGGGATTCTCATAGGCAATCGCCTTGGTCGGACAGACCGCCATGCACTGGCCGCATTTGATGCAGGCTGAACGGCGGTAGAACAGTTCCGGCTCGGGGTTCTGAGATTCTGGGTTGGAGCACCAGCGGCAGCGCAGCGGGCAGCCTTTCAGAAACACGATCGTGCGCACGCCCGGCCCGTCATGGATGGAATAGCGCTGGATGTCGAAGACGATGCCTTGCCTGTCGTGGTCGATCGCGGTCATTTCAATATCCTGTCTTTTATGCCGGGTTGCGGCGCCTCCTCCGGCGCCGTTCAGAACTCGGACTGTTGTGCTGCTGCGATGGCATCCATCGCCATACGGACGGACGAGGTCTCTCCCATGATGGCAAGCGAAGTGACGTGCTGCGGACAGGTGCCGTAGAGTTCCACGGTGAAAACGCCTGCAGCCTTCAATGCGAGATCGGAGAAGTAGAAAAGGTCCGCCACCGCGATCTGCATCAGCCCGACGGAATCCACCCGGTTGGCCTGCACCCAGGCCCGGCCATGCGGTGGCATCCGTCGCTGCAGCATCTGCAACACGTCAGGATGCGGAGCGTTGATGATGCGGGTTGCCATGGCGGATCTCCTCTCTTCCAGTCTTCTTCGAACGACAGACGTCCCTGCCTCAGCGGACGTTCAGCGCCTCCACCATCACGCACTTGCGACGACGGGCGAAGGATTTCGGCGACGTCAGCCCCTCGCCGGTCGGACCTGCTATGGTGAAGGTCGTGTAACCCTCGCCGCCGACGCCGATACCCGCATAGGACGGGCCGTTTTTCACGAAGATCGTCGTCTGGATCAGCTTCGCCATCTTGGTGATCTTGCGCACATCGGTGGAATGGATCATCGCCGTATGGCGGTTGCCATGTTCCAGCTCGACGGCAAGATCGATCGCCTCATCGACATCTCCTGCCCGCACCAGCGGCAGGATCGGCATCATCAGCTCTTCCTGCACGAACGGGTGTTCCTTCGGCAGCTCGATCAGGATGACGCGGATGTCCGGACCGACCGAAATCCCGATCTTGTCGAGCAGATAGACCGCACTCTTGCCGACGCAATTGGTCTGCGGCCCGCCCTTAGGCGTCAGCACCAGTTCCTCGAGCTTCTTCACGATCGCCATATCCTTGACCAGATAGGCGCCGTTCTTCTGCATCTGCGAGATCAGGAAATCGGCGATCTGGCTGACCGCAATCACTTCCTTTTCGGCAATGCAGGGCAGGTTGTTGTCGAAGCTGCAGCCGCTGACGATGTCCTTGGCGGCCTTTTCGATATCGGCGGTTTCATCGACGACGACCGGCGGGTTGCCGGCACCGGCGCCAATCGCCTTCTTGCCGGTCGACATCACCGTCTTGACGATGGCCGGGCCGCCGGTTGCCACCAGCATGCGCACCTTGGGATGTGCCATCATCGCATTGGTGTTGTCGATCGAAGGTGCCTGAACGGTGACGACGAGGTTTGCCGGCGCACCGAGGCCCGCAAGCTTGCGGTTGATAAGCTTGATTGCCAGGAGCGACACGATCTTCGCACGCGGATGGGGGCTGAACACGACAGCATTGCCGGCGGCCAGCATGCCGATCGTATTGCAGATGATCGTTTCCGTCGGATTGGTGGTTGGCGTGATCGAACCGATGACGCCATAGGCGGAATACTCGACCAGTGTCAGGCCGCCATCACCGCTTTCGGCTTCGGTCTTCAGATCCTCGATGCCGGGGGTCTTTGATGCGGCCAGCCGGTTCTTGATCACCTTGTCGCTGGCATTGCCCATACCCGTCTGTTCGACGGTCATTCTGGAAATCCGTTCCAGCATGGCCGGATCGAGAAAAATCTCGCGGATACCGTCGACAAAACTCTTTCGCGCAGCCATGGAGCAGAACAGATATTGCCTCTGCGCTTCGGCAGCGGCCTCCACCGCCTCGTCCATGCTGGCAAACACGCCGTCACCGAGAACGACCGCTTCCTCATCCGAAATATCGAGCGAGACCGATGCGGCAGACAAGGCGCAGTCACCGCGCTCGCAGCAGGAGCAATTCATCTCACCGGCCGATTTCGTCACCATGCCGTCGGCAACGATGCAGCCCTGGGCGAATGGCGCTGTGGGGTCGGCAGCTGGAACAGGCTTTGAACCTCCCATTTCCGCGATAATGCGGGCCACCGTATCTTCGACCGAGGATGTTGCACTCTTTACCGGAGGAGGGGCGGGAACAGGGGTCGGAGCCGGAGCGATTGCGCCGTTGAACCCGGCAAGCACGCGATTGACGGCGGCGTTGATGTCTTGGTCGTTCATAATCCTCTTCCTTCCTCGGGGACCGTTCCCCTTCTTTCGGGAAATCCATCGATCGCGTAGCGGGCGATCTCCATGTCTTCAGCGACCGTTCCGCCACTGATGCCGATGGCACCGATCACGGCGCCATGAGCGCGGCAGGGAATGCCCCCACCGAAAAGCACGACCTGGCCTTCGCCCGAGCCGTTGCCGGCTCCGCTGCCCGAATGGCCAACGCCGAAAAGCATGCCGCCCGGCTGAGCGAGACGCCCGAGTTCATCAGTTCCCATGCGATAGGCGGCAGAAGTCCAGGCCTTGGCGCCAGCAAGCTTGGTGCTTGCGGGCAGGCTGCCTTCCATCCGGTGAAACAGGATCGAGCGTCCCTCGGCATCAGCGATGGCGATGCAGACCGGCACCGACATCTGCTGCGCGCGGTTCTCCGCGCGCTCGGCAATGGCACAGGCATCGGCAAGCGAAATGCCGGTCGCAAATCCTCTATCTGCAATACGCCCGGCAAACTCGGCAGCGAGTGCCGCTTCGATCAATTGCAGCTCGCGGGGGGCGAAATTACGGGTGGCGAACATCGCTTACTCCCGCATCTGTTTCGACCGTATCGACAATGCCGACAATCGTGGCATCGACCACGGACTGCTGCAGCGTGCCGGCGAAACGGCTGGCGCTGCCGGATGTGACGATGACCGTCTCGCCCTTGCCCGCACCGACCGTATCGACGGCAATCAGCGTCTGGCCCTGCGGCTCCAACAATTCATTGAGCCGGGTAATGATCAGCAGCTTCGAGCCCGAGAGGCTCGTATCCTTGGTCGTGGCGACCACCCGTCCTATAACCCTGGCGAGATACATGGCTTGATCCTCACTCCCTCACAAGCGCGATGTCGCGCGCGCGCAGTTCTTCCGCAGCGGCAGGCGTAACGATCACCGCATGCCCCAGACGCAGTTCCGTCGCCTCCAAGCTGCGTGCCTCGCGCAAGCCGAACACGCCCTCGGTTCTGGCAGCAATGAGCTTCGGTGCAGCTATAGGCGTTGCAGACGCAGGCGTGTCGCCCTCGACGGTGACGGCAAGCCGTGCCGCCCAGCTCAATTCGATGCCGTAGCTCATCAGTGTCTGCAGATGGCCGCTCATCGTCGCCTGATAGGCCGCATTCGGCAGCAATCCACGCGCGCGCCGATCCCGTCCGTTGGGGCAGACGCCATCGCGGGCGGCGATGATGCGGACGCCTCTTTCCAGTCCACCCTGCAGAATTTTCGACAGCGGATCGTCGGCAATGCCGAGCGCCACCTTGGCGGCAAGCGAAACGCTGAGTGTTGGAACCAGTATGGTCGTGTTCCGATCCAGAAGATCCCCGGCCTTGCCTTCGACTTCGGCTGCTCCGAAACCGGCAAGCCGATCTTTCAGCGATTGCCGTGCCTCCGGCGCAATGACCGTCTCGAATGCCCATCCCGCATCGCGAAGCTGTTGCAATTGGCCGAGTGCAGCCTCAAGCCCGAAATCCGTTTCCGCAAACAGCAGCAGTGCCGAGCGTGGCTTTGCCGGAACTCTGCCCCCCATCCGTGCGATGATGCGATCGGACAGGAGATCGAGCAGGATACGATCGAGAACGGCATCGATGCTCATGCCTGGCCTCCATCATCATACATCGCGATCCCGAGCGGCGTGACCAGCAGCGGTTCGACGGGCTTTATGACCCGGCGTCCGGTATGGCTGACGAGAACCGCGGCAAAATCCTTGAACGAGCAGGCACCGCCGACAACATGGATCGTGTCGACATAAGGGTAATCGGCAAGGAAGTCGGCGACGATGCGTCCCATCTTGTCGGCCACCGGCCGGATGATCGAGAAGACGTCGCGCTCAAGCCCGTGATTGAGCTTTTCAGCCTCCGCATCCTCGAAAGAGATTTTTCTCGCGCCGGCCAGAACCAGCGTCATATGCGTGCCGCCGGTCGGCTCGTCGAATGTGGCAACCACCTCGCCGTCCCTGAGAACGGAAATGCCCGTCGTGCCGCCGCCGACATCGACCACCGCGCCGTTCTGAACGCCAAGCAGGCGCGCCGCAGCGGTGGGTTCATCGACGATTTCCGCCAGCTCGAAATCGGCCGATTCGACCACATGGCCGATCGCCTTCGCATTGGACGGATGAACGCCGGGCGGAATGGCGGTCGCAGCGCGCAAGAGCGGCTGACCAAGCCGCTCCTCGAGCTCCTCTTTCATGCGGCGAACCGCATGAACCGCGCCGATATAATCGACGACGATGCCGTCACGCACGACGGTCGAGCGCCAGGACGTGCCCGCCACCGGATTATTCTCCGCATCGACCACCGAAAGCACGAGGTTTGCCGTGCCGAGATCGACGCCAACCTTCAGCCGGCCGGGCGCCCATTCCGGCTGCGGCACGATCGTGCCCTGCCGGACGAGTTCCCCGAAAGCCCTGAGTTTGCTGTCGATGCTCGACATGACTTCTCTCCGATCAGACCTTGCGGATCCGCACCATCACGTCGTTCTTCAGGCCGAATGCATTGGCCTCCTCGACGTCGATATGCATTTCCATGAATGAAGCTTCGGCAGCGCGGATTTTGACGTTGTGCATGATGCCGCCGCGCACGCCGCCAACCTCGACATCGACCTCTTCGCCGTTCTTCAGGCCAAGTTTTGCGGCTTCAGCCGGCAGCATGTGGATATGGCGGAGCGCCACGATCACGCCGCGCTCCTTTCGGATCGTCCCATAGGGGCCGATCACTTCGATACCCGGCGACTGTTCCAGTTTTCCCGACATGCGCAGCGGCGGCTTGATGCCGAGGGTGAAACCATCGGCGACCGAAACCTCGATCTGCGTTTCCTTGCGCAGCGGCCCGAGCACCCGCACCTTGCCGATCTGGCCCTTGGGTCCACGGATCGTCACCGTTTCTTCCGCCGCATATTGGCCGGGCTGTTTCATCGCTTTCATGCGCGTCAGTTCCGAACCGGGGCCGAAAAGCGCGTCCATGTCCGGTCGCGAAAGATGGATGTGGCGGTTCGACACGCCGATCGGCACGAGCCACGGATCGCGGTCCTCGTCGCCTTTTGCGGCAGGTTTCGCCTGCTCCGCCGAGACGGTGAGGCTTTGTGCCAGAAGCTCGGCAATCACGCGGTCGATCATGGGTCTGTCGATTTGCATTATGGTGTCCTGTTCGTCCTGGCCCGACATGACGACCGGGCCTTTCATGGGCGCAACGATCCACCCGGCGGTGTTGCCGCCGGCCTTCGCTGTCACCTGAAATTCTCGTCTGTTTGGCGCTGACTACCGCCGGCGATGGCGACGATCGGCGCGGGATTGCGCATGGCTTGCAGCTTGGGGTGCCGGCTCAGCCGCCACCTCGATATCAGGCTCCACGGAAGCCTCGGCAACGGCCGGGACTTCCGGCTCTACCGATGCGACTTCTTCTACCGGAGCTTCGGCGGCTTCGGTCACCGGAGTTACCGGCTCAGGCGATAGATCGTCTGCAACAACATCCTCGACCGCCAGAGAAACCTCCGCCGCAGCAACCGCTGCGGCAGGTGGTTCCAGACCGACAGTGGCCCCGCTTTCCACGATCTTGCCCAGCCCGTTTGCGGGACGGGCAATCACGCTGGTGGAGACAACCGTCCCCACACGCCCCGCCTCAGCAGCGGCTGCGGAAACCGCAGCCTTGACGGCCCCTACATCGCCGCGAACCTTGACGACTGTCATGCCGTCACCATTGGCAAGCTCGTAGCCCACCAGCGTGACATTGGCGGATTTCACCGCCGCATCGGCGGCAGCCACGGCAGCCGTCAATCCGATGGTCTCGATCAATCCAAGGCTTTCCTGCAACATGACAGTCTCCTTTCAGGGTCAGATATACGGCTTGGTCGAGGAGACCACCGCCGCCGGATCAAGCGTCTCGAGCACCTGCTTGCCGACATCGCGTGCCGCGCGGATGGCCTGACGGACAGCACCGGAATCGCCACTGAACAGGAAGATGGCTTCGTTCGAGTAGCTCGTTCCGCCATTGCCTGGAGACGCAAAACCGGTCGGTACGACGGTTGCGGCCTTTGCGGCGGTATCGGCCAGAAGCACGCCGATTGCGGCAGGAGAGCCGACCGTGATGCCGAATGCCTGTCCGAGCGGTGCCCCGAAGGCCTTGTTCAGCGCATAGCTAGCGCGGGCGGTATACTGGAATTCCAGGTGGCCGGCCGGCGTGCCGTAGACGTCGCCGAAGGTACGATCGAGTTCCGACAGCGTCACTTCGACGGCACGGCGGGCGTCTGAAACGTCCTCTGCGCCGAAGATGATCAAGCTGCCGTGGCCGCCGCCGCCTTCCGTGTCGCGCGGCAGTTCGATCAGTAGCACTTCACTGTTGGTGGCCTTCACCGCTTCGTCTGCAGCAAAGATATGTGGACCTGCACCGGTACGTGCGCCGACGATGCCGATCGACCGGTATTTCTTGTCGATCTTCATCTGCTCGTGCAGTAGCGGGTCTACATTGGCAATCACCAGACCGACCGTATGCCCGATAGCCGTGCCGACGAATTCGGTGAGATTACAGGCCTTCGGCGCCGTCTTTGCGGCAGCCGGCTTCTCAGCGGGAGAGGCGGCCGGGGCCGGGGAGCTTTCGCTCCCACCCATCTTCCGGATCACCTCGTCCATGAGTTTTTCGACAAGAGCATCCTGCATTGTCGATCCTCCTTTGTGTGTTCAGGGCTTCAGGCGACCTTGCCTTCCGGCAGGATCTTCTCGACCTCCATGTGAGGGCGCGGGATCACGTGGACGGAAACGACCGTGCCGACCTTTTCGGCGGCGACGGCACCGGCATCGGTGGCGGCCTTGACTGCGCCGACATCGCCGCGGACCATAACCGTGACGAGGCCGGAACCGATCTTTTCATAACCGACCATGGCGACGTTAGCCGACTTGACCATGGCATCGGCGGCTTCGATGGCAGCAACCAGACCTTTGGTTTCGACCATTCCGAGAGCTTCCTGTTGCATGACTTAACTCCTTAGCGTTTCGGTGTTCAGACGTTGATGTGATGACCGTTTCTCGCGGGTTGGACTTGATCGTCGGCCCCCTCCCTCCCGGCCTAGCCCCCGGCCCGGCCGAGAAGCATCAAAAGCTCCTCGAACGTGGGCCTGCGTGGGTTTCCTGCAGTGCAGGCGTCCGCCATGGCGGCCGCTGCCATATCGGGCATGGCCCGACGATATTCCTCGGCATCCATGCCGAAGCCACGAAGCGTGGACGGGATGGAGAACCGTTGATTGAGTGCCTGGATCGCCCGGATCAGCGCAATGACGCCTGCCCTGACACTCGGCACGTCCAACCCGATGCGCGAAGCGATGCGTGCATAGCGGCCGGCGATTTCGCGGCAGCCCGGCGCATCGTCTTCAAGACCCGCATTCCAGGCGACGACATGCGGCAGAAGCACTGCATTGATCCGCCCGTGAACGAGATGCATCCGCCCGCCGATCGCATGCGCAAGACCATGGCTGACCCCTAGCCCCGCTTCGCTGAAGGCAAGGCCGGCAAGGCAGGAGGACTGATGCATCGCATCGCGCGCCTGCATGTCATTGCCGTCGTCATAGGCGCGCGCCAGGTTCGCAAAGGCAAGTTCCAACGACTTTTCGGCAAAGGCGTCGGTAAAATGCGATGCGCCATTGGCAACCACGGCCTCGAGCGCGTGGGTGATGACATCCATGCCCGTATCCGCTGTCACTTTCGGCGGCGCCGTACGGACGAATTCGGGATCGAGGATCGCCACATCCGGCACCATTTCTTTCGCGATCAGCGGGAACTTCTTGCCGTTTGCCGGATCGGAGATGATGGCGAATGAGGTCGCTTCCGACCCCGTGCCGCTGGTCGTCGGAATGGCGACAAATTCAATTTTCTGCGCCGTATCCGTAGCACGAACCACCGAAAGGATGGCCTTGGCCGCATCGATCGGCGACCCGCCGCCGAGCGCCAGCAGGACCTGCGGACGGAATTCGGCAAAGATACCGGCCCCCTTGGTCACGGTTGCAATCGGCGGCTCGGGAATCGCTTCATCGAAAACCTTGATCTCGCAGCCGTCAAGATAACTCAGCACCCGGTCAAGCGGTCCGGACTTTGCCATGAAGGCATCAGTGACGATCCCGACCCGCTGCCCGCGATAGGCATGCAGCCGGTCAAGCAACCCTTCGCCGAACACGATCTCGGTCCGGGGGGAGAAGCTTTTGTAGGAAGGCATATGTCACCTGTTGCAGTTCGGGATTAGCGGTATCGTTCGGTTTTGTGTGACCTGGGCGGGCTGGGACCCGCCCGGGCTGTTTCCTGATCCCGACCCCGTTTCAGGCAGGGTCCGGATTACCGTCTCAGAAATGCTGTTCCGTACGGCTGATGATGTCGTCCTGCACTTCCTTGGCGAGCACGACGAACTGGGCGGAGTAACCGGCCACGCGAACCACGAGATCGCGATAGGCTTCCGGGTCCTTCTGGGCTGCGAGTAGCGTATCGCGGTCGACGACGTTGAACTGTACGTGCATGCCCTTCTGGTCGAAGTAGGAGCGGACCAGCGAGGCGAAGTTGCGCAACCCGTTGTCACCGGCGAGAGCCGAGGGCAGGAACTTCTGGTTATACAGCGTGCCGTTGGAGGCAATGAAGTGGTCGAGCTTGGCCACCGAGTTTGCTGCAGCCGTCGGTCCCAGATGGTCCTTGCCCTGGCGGGGCGAGACACCGTCTGCAAGCGGGGCCTTGGCCGGGCGGCCGTCAGGCAGAGCACCGACATCCTTGCCGAACAACACGTTGGCCGAAACCGGATAGATACCGGCCTGGAACTGGCCACCGCGCGGGTTCTTGTATTTTTCGACTTCGAGGCAATAGATCTGGGCGCATTTGCGGGCGATCAGATCGACGTCGTCGATGTCGTTGCCGAAGCTTTCGGCCGAGTCGAGCAGGCGACGAATGCCGTCATATTTCGATGAGCCGGCCGGAGCCGTGATCGTGTCGGTCGAAAGCGTGCGATAGACCTCTTCCTTCAGCGCCGTCACATCCATCGACTTGTTGGACGACAGCACCTTGCGGACGGCCTCGTAGATCTGGCCTTCCGTCAGTTCGCCGGCGCCGACTGCATTGGCTTTCTGGCCGATGGCAAGCCCGAAATTGGCGTCAAGCGCTTCCTTCAGTTCGGCCATGGAGATTTTCTTTTCGTCGAAGACGAATTTCTTCATGGCGTAGACGGAGTCACCCGTATCGGCGACACCGAAGGCCTGTGGCCCGGTGAAGTTGTAGAGTGCCCCACCTTCCTGCAGAGACTTGCCACGTCCCATGCAGTCTTCAACCATTGGAGACAGGAAAGGCAGCGGAGCCCGTTCGCCATGGGCGATGTCGACGCAGTTGTCGGCTTCGGCCAGATATTTGACGAAGAAGGCCATCTGCTTGTTGAAGGCGTCATAGAAGTCTTCGATCGAGGTCCAGCGCTTCGGATCGCCGGTGACCGGGCCGAGCTGGGTCGAGCCCACCTTGCCGTCGTTCAGCGTGATTTCGAGAACCTTGGCGACGTTGAAGAAGGCGGCATCGTGCCAGCCTTCGGTCTTGTGGATTGCCTGCGGTTCGACGCAGCCGACAATGCCGTAATCGCGGGCATCGGCCAGCGAGACACCACGGTTCTGCAGCGCCGGAATGATGACTTCGTCGTTATAGACGGCCGGAACGCCAAGACCGAGACGGATGACTTCCGCGGCACGATAGAGGAATTCGTCAGGCGTGCCTTGCCAGACACGGATGGAGAAGGACGGAGCCGGCAGGCGGCAATGAACCGTTGCTTCCATGCACATGTAGGAGACGTCATTGGTCGCATCGCGGCCTTCCGGCGTCTGGCCACCGACGCAGAGATTCTGGAACACGGCATAACCGGCAAAGGCCTGGGCCGAGACTTCGTCACGGGTCTTGTTCACGTCGTTGAGCTTGATCCAGATGCAGTCGATCAGTTCCTGGGCGAACTCGCGGCTGATCGACGTGTCGGCCTTGAGGAAGGGATACATGTACTGGTCGAAACGGCCGGGCGAGATCGAGTGGCCCGAGGATTCGATCTGCAGCATGCACTGGATGAACCACATCGTCTGGCAGGCTTCCCAGAAGTTGGAAGCCGGATATTCAGGCACGAGGCGGCAATTCTTGGCGATCTGCTCCAACTCGGCCCGACGTGTCGGGTTGCTTTCGCGACTAGCCAGTTCCTGGGCCTTTGCGGCGTAGCGATGCGCAAAGTCTATTGCAGCCTTATAGGAGATGATGACGGCGTTATAGAACTGCTGCTTCTTGATATAGGACGGATCCATCTGGTCCAGCGCTTCGAGATGCCGAACCGCTTCGGCAATCACACCGCTGAAGCCGATATTGAGGATCTTGCCGTAATCGACGCAGACATGGCCGACGCCGCCGTAGAAATAGTTGCCGACCGTGAAGACGCCGTTGGCGATGCAGTCCTTGGCCTTCTGCGACATGTAGGATGAAGCGAGATCGCTCGTCGTGCGGCCCGGCCAGTATTTGAAGGCCTCACGCAGTTCGTCTGCCGTCTGCTTCGGGATTTCGAAAGGATCGGCAACACGCGTTGCCATGGTCTCGAATTCCTTCTCTACCCAGTCGAAGGAGAATTCCGGGCAGATTTCGGTCGAGCGCGGGTTCTTGGTGATGGCGCCGACGACCAGTTCGTCGTCACGGATCGTCACCGGCAGCTCGTTAAAGATCTTCTCGACCACCTTGGCGCGGCGAAGGATTGGCGGCAGACCTTCGGTTTCCTTGTAGGCCTGGGTCGCCAGCACAGCGCGCTCGGACTCGACATGCGGCCGCGCGTCGATGATCTGTTTCTTCAACCGCAATATGCGGTCGGTCGGTTTGGAAAAGCCCTTCTCAATCATTACGTCCTCCAGGAGTGAATGTCGTTCCCACGGCCTCAAGCCAGCGGGAGCGCGTCTTGCAGTTCAGGGTATTGGGCAGTTCAGAATGGTGGGAGAAACCAGCTGCACGAAGCCGCGCATCAGTTTCGGATGTGCCAGCCAAGCCGGCGCGGTTACGAGGTTTCCATCGGTCACGGCATCATCGGCCGCGATCGAAACGAAATTACCGCCAGCCAACCGAACCTCCGGTTCGACGGCGGGATAGGCTGTCAGCTTGCGCCCGCGCACCACATCGGCGGCGGTCAGCAATTGCGGGCCATGACAGATAGCGGCCACCGGCCTACTCCCTTCCATGAAAGCCCTTATGATGTTCAGCACCTGTTTATCGAGGCGCAGATATTCGCAGGCCCGGCCACCGGCGAGATAAAGACCGGAGTAATTCTCCGGCTCGACCAGAGCGAAATCAGCATTGATCCGGAACAGGTGTCCGGGCTTTTCCGAATAGGTCTGGTCGCCCTCGAAATCGTGGATCGCGGTCTTGACCATCTCGCCCCGACGCTTGCCGGGACAGACTGCGTCAACCTGAAGGCCGAGCATCTGCAAGGCCTGAAACGGCACCATCGCTTCATAATCCTCGGTATAGTCACCGACGATCATCAGGATCTTGTTGTCGCTGGGCTTTGCCATGAATTTCACTATCTGCCGGGATCGCCCAACGGCCATTCACTGGTCGTTTGGTCCGGCACCTCCTGTCGAAAAAGGTAGGCCCGCCGCACCTCAAGGGTCAACGAGACCGTCTTGACCAGCGCGGGTAAATAATTGACCTGACAGGGAAAATCGGAAAACACCTTAGAAATGAGGTGGTTCGGACCATCATCGGCGCAATTCGGCGAAAAGCGCATGACAAGGGATCACCACATGCGGTGTTTTCTTGTCATCGCAGCAAGCACTGGGGACGCTTCCGAGGCCGTCCTGCACCGCTCAAAAGCCTGCGACCAAAAGCGCAAATCACTGATTCTGATAAAACTTTTTCCGAACGACCGACATCGGAGTATCGGCTGTCAAGAAACTACCCTTCGAGGCCAAACCTGTTGCGTTGACCCGTGCGAGCGCGTCTCGATAATCTTCGCCTTGATCGACATTCCTTAAAAACATGGGACTCGCAAGACGCGTCAGCGATTGCGGCGGCTGGGCATTTGCGCTCAGCCGGTGGGAACATGCGCGCGGAGAGGCTGGGATGTCCGATCGGGACAAAAGAGAGAGGTGTCCACGAGATTTGGACAGGTGACGGCCGGGGCGGCACGTATCGTGCCACCGGCATCCCAAGGAGGAAATGGAATGACAATGCTCGGTCTGCTCGTCGCCTTTGGCGGCGGGATTTTCGGCGCCGCAATCGGCGCCTTGCCTGCTTTCGCCTTCGTCGGCATCCTGACGATGCTTGGCGTCGGCATCCAGCTTGCGGTTGCCCCCGCGGCGACGGATTTCTTCGGCATCCCTTTCGGTGTGTTCGGCCCCCATGTCGGTGGCTTCGCCTCGGGTGTTGCCGCAGCAGCCTATGCCGCCAGCAAGGGCAAGCTTGATACCGGCCGCAATATCGTGACTGCCGGCATGGGCCTCAACAGCCCGGATGTACTGCTTGTCGGCGGCGCCTTCGGCATTGTCGGCTATGTGGTTTTCTGGCTGCTCACCATGGTGCCGAATTTTTCGCCCACGCTCGCCTGGACTGACCTGCCCGGCATGACCGTCGTCATCTCGGCCTTCATCGCCCGCTTCATCTGGGGCACCTGCGGCCTGTGCGGCAAGGCAGAACCCGGTCGCAAGTTCTTCGAACCGACCGACGCGACCAAGTGGTTGGTCTTCCAGAGCGGCGTCGGCCAGCTGGTGATGATCGGTATCGGTGGCGGCCTGCTCGGCGGATGGCTCGGGCTAACCTATGGCACGCCAGGCGCGCTTTTAGCCTTCGGCATCGCCGCATCCAGCCTGCTGTTTCTGACTGTCGGGGTGCTGACGCCGGTGACCCACCATATCATGCTGCCGGCTGCCATCGTCGGCGCATCGTCCGGCAGCATCATCTGGGCCGCAATCGCCGGTCTCGTCTGTGCCTTCGTCGGTGAGTTTTTCGCCCGGCTGTTTCTCTGCCACGGTGACACCCATATCGACCCGCCGGCCTGCACCATCGCGCTGATGACGCTGGTCTTCAACGGGCTGACTTTCCTCGGCTTCTGGACTCTGATTCCGTTGCCTGTCTGAAAAGGGGCATCCGGCCTCAAGCCGACCCCGAGGCGGTGCGATAATCCCTCCCGATCGCGCCGCCGCCAAGTTACCGCCAGTCGACAGCATGTCTCCCGAAAGGGGTTACCGGTTTCTGGATAAAGACATGATTAAAAACAGAGAGCTAAGGCACGGAGAGCGAATCTGAAAGATCGCGCCGTGCCTTAGATGAACGTGCCCCGAGAGAAATCGGGGCACGTCTTTGTTGGTCTCAGGCCTTGTCGAGGAAAGCCTGCAGACGGTCGAAGGAGAAGGCTTCTTCAGTGAGATACCGGAAATCCTCGACAACCTTGGCACGCAGCTCAGCTGTGTCGATAGAGCGGCCCCAGAAGGACGTTTCCTGCAGATAGGCGGCAACCACGGCTTCGACATCACCGAGCGCACCGATCGCCTTAATCTTTTCGACCACCTCGGCTGCATCGCGCGGCGGAAGCGTGTCCGCCCCCTTGAACCGACCCAGATAGAAGGCCAGCCATGATGCGAGCGACAGCGTCATCAGCGGTGCCGGCTTGCCGAACTTTTCTTGATAGGCAAGCAACCGCTCCAGATTGCGCGTCTGGTATTTGACGATGCCATTGAGGCTGATGTCATACCAGAGGTGCCGGATATAGGGGTTCTGGAACCGGCGCAGCACGGCTGCGGCAAACTCTTCCAGCTCTGCCTTGGGCAGCGTCAGGAACGGAATGACCTCCTCGTTGAGAAGCCGGTCGAGGAATTTTGCACCTGCAGGCTGCGTCACGGCCTCACCGACCGATTCGACACCGGCCAGCAGCGAGAGTGCGCAAAGTCCAGTATGCGCACCGTTGAGGATGGCCACCTTGCGCGCCTTATAGGGCGTTGCATCCTCGACGACGAGCGTACCCTCATCATGATCGGCAAGCGGGATCCGCAGGTCCGGCATGCCCGGCTTCTTTTCGATTACGAAGAAATGAAAAAGCTCGGCGGCGGACATGAACTTGTCTTCGTAACCGAGTTCTTCTGCCAGAGCATCAGCCTCGGCACGAGGATAACCGGGCACGATCCGGTCGACCAGCGTGTTGTAGAAGGCGTTATTCTTCTCCAGCCATGTGATGAAGGCAGGATCGAGTTTCCATTTGTTTGCATGCTGCAGAACGATGCGCCGCAGCTCGTCGCCGTTATGGTCGATGAGTTCGCAGGCGATCATCTGCAGGCCGGCTTCAGGCTTTCCGCTGAATGCCGTCCAGCGCTCGAAGAGAAAGCGGGTCATCTTGCCGGGGAAGGAAACCTGCGGCGCATCTTCGAACTTGACCGTTGGAACATAGGCGATGCCGGCATCTGTAGTGTTCGAGACTACGACGGTGATGTTCGGATCATGTGCCAGAGCCAGCACATCCTGCCAGCTCTCATGCGAGGGGATCTCCTGGCGCACGCAGGCGACCAGCCGCGGCTCGGAAACCTTCTCGCCGGCCTCGTTCATGCCGCGGGAGAGAACCGTGTAGACGCCATCCTGCTCGTTCAGCGTGAATGGCAGACCGCCGGCGATCGGCCGAAGAACGATGACACCCCAGTCGGAACCGGCCTTCTCGTTCAGAAGGTCGATCTTCCAATCGACGAAAGAGCGCAGGAAATTGCCTTCTCCCCATTGCAAAACACGCGGGGTCGGGCGGGCGCGGCCCTTCAGAAAGCTCTCATCGAGACGTTTCATATATCTTTTTCCTTGATGCAAAGGCATTGATGAAAGAGTGACCCGCGATTTGAAGATGACGCGATTGCGGATGTCTTTGATCTCGCAACGTGTCACCGCACATTTCGCAACTTTCGGGACATATTCGATGTCTTGCATGGAGCGACATTCACCCAAGTTTACGAAACGCCTCAATATGGCGTGCCGCTCAGGCACTTTGGCGAGCTGCGATCACTGCGCCACAAGGAACGGCCGTTCCGCTAGCCGCGATAAACAAGCCGGAAATGTCCTCAAAAACAAAAAAAGCCCCAGATGGGGCTTGTTCAATATTTGGGGGAGAAGCGGGTCTCTGGCCAAGTTTTGCCTAAACTCGATTGAGCCGTATCTCCCTCGCTTTCACAGCTTGGGTACAACGGCACAGGCCGCGTTACAACGGCGAGCTTTCGCTCAGCGAAAGCCACAGGCAAGGCCACCATCGGCAAGCTCGGGACTGCGGGGCATTGCTTTATGTATGTTCCGCGTTCAGCCGCGGAGAGCGGAGTTTTTGGGCCTCGATTTCCTGAGGATGGCGGTTATTCTTGGCTTTTGGATAATTTTGGTTGCGGGGGCAGGATTTGAACCTGCGGCCTTCAGGTTATGAGCCTGACGAGCTACCGGGCTGCTCCACCCCGCGCCAAGCG
>NZ_JACIGW010000010.1:0-118984 GCF_014198105.1 Aliirhizobium cellulosilyticum
CAATCAGCAAATGCCAATCTTTAGTGGTTTTCTTTAGAACGAGAAGCTTCGTCGCTAGCAGCGCCGCCGCCCTCGTCAGTGAGCGGGTTATAGTCGGAACACCTTTTTCAAGTCAACACGCCCAGTCGCAAAAACTTCAAAAAAATTACAAGATATTGATTTTAAATAGATTTATGCATTTTTGCGAGATCCTCCGGGATTCACCAGCCTTTAACCAGGAGGAATTCGACGATGGATCTCCCCGGGGCGGCAGCTGGACCATAAGGCCGCAATATCCTTGTGCCGAAAAGGCGAAACATGCGATAGCGAAAGCACCCTTTATAGAGACCCTGGCCCTCTTGGCCGTTTTCGGAGCGATCATCGTGCGCGTCTTGGAAGAAGCTTTTATTGCCGAATTGCCCAAATATTATCGCGGCAAGGTGCGGGAAAATTACGACCTGCCGAGCGGGGAACGTATCATCATTGCCACGGATCGCCTGAGCGCCTTCGATCGCATCATTACCTGCATTCCGGATAAGGGCCATGTCCTGACCCAGACCGCCCGCTACTGGTTCGAGGTGACCAAGGACATCTGCCCCAATCATGTTATCGCCTACCCGGATCCCAATGTCGTAGTCGGCAAGCGTCTCGATATTCTGCCGGTCGAGATCGTCGTGCGTGGTTATCTGGCCGGCACGACAGGCACCTCGCTTCTCACCCTTTATAAGAAAGGTGAGCGCAACATCTATGGACTGAACCTGCCCGATGGCCTGAAGGATAATCAGGTGCTTCCCGAACCGGTGATCACTCCGACCAGCAAGGCCTTCGATGGCGGCCATGACGAGCCGCTCTCACCCCGAGACATTATCGATCAGGGCCTGCTGACAGCAGAGCAATGGCAGACACTTTCGACCTATGCGCTCGCTCTTTTCGCGCGTGGCCAGGAGATTGCAGCAAAACGCGGCCTTATCCTCGTCGACACGAAATATGAATTCGGCACCGATGCCAACGGCACCATCATTCTGGCTGACGAAATCCATACGCCCGATAGCAGCCGTTACTGGATCGCCGACAGTTATGATGAGGCTTTTCGCACCGGCGGACGTCCGAAAAGCTTCGACAAGGACTTTGTTCGGGCCTGGGTCGTGGAGCGCTGTGACCCCTATAAGGATGAACTCCCACCCATTCCCTCGGACCTCATCGAGGAAACGTCGTCCGTCTACCGGCACGCCTTCGAAATGATCACCGGCACGCCCTTCGTTCCTGACCGGAATGGCGAAACGGTATTACAGCGTATCCGCACCAATCTTGCGCCCTATTTCGTGAAATAGGGCTCCGCCCGTTTATCGAGGTAAAACAACGAGGACTTAAGCGTGCGAAAACCGCGCCGCAAAGCTGAAGAAACACGCGAGGATATTTTGCGGACTGCCGATGCCCTTTTCCGCGAACGGGGCATCGGCAAGTCGTCCATCGCCGACATTGCCCATGAACTAGGCATGTCGCCGGCCAACGTGTTCAAGCACTTCAGTTCGAAGACGGCGCTGATAGACGCCATTTGTGATCGTCACATCACTCACATGATCGGCCGTTTCAACACGGTCGACACACCTGCTCCGCCGCCTGAAAAGCTCGGGCTCGTAGTCCGCCGGTTGATGCAGGCCCATATGGAAGATATTCGCGAGAACGCATTCTTCCTTGAAATGATCTTTCTCGTGACGCAGACCGAGCTGGAGAGCGGCTTTCATTACAAGCAGCTCATCGAGGATCTTTTCTTCAATCTTATTCAGGATGGCGTCAATGCCGGCGTTTATCATTGCGCCGATAGCCGCAAAACGAGCCGCTACGTCGCTGCGTCTTTTGCCAGTGTTCTTCATCCTATATTTCTTATTCACGAAACGCAGGCTGAGCTGGACGAGCGGCTGAGTGGTCTCGTTGACCTTGCCAATGCAGCCCTTCGAAACCCGCTTGCAAAGTGATGGAAATTAAATTACGTCACTTTTCGAGCGAGCGGACGTGACTCCTCATGTCTGCGCCCTAGTTCTGCCGGTATCCTGCCGGCTAATTGCCGCCTTCGTCCCCAAAGACGGCAATCGAGATATCCTTCACGCCTCAGCGTCTGGAAAAGAATCATGAACCTTCGCAAACTGGTGCTTCCACTCTTCCTTGCAACTGCGCTTTCTGCCTGCAGTGATCAGGGACAGCAATCAGCAGGCCAAAGCCCGCAGAAGCCGGCGTCACCCGTCAGCGTCGTCGTGATGAAGAAGACCGACCGTCCGATCACCAACGTGCTTCCGGGCCGGGCCGTCGCATTCCAGACCACGGAGATCCGTCCGCGCGTCACCGGCGCCATTAGCGAGATCACCTTCAAGGAAGGAAGCGAGGTCAAGGCCGGCGAGGTTCTTTATCAGATCGACGACGACACCTATGCCGCAGCAGTCGCCCAGGCGCAGGCTGCGCTGCAGAAGGCTCAGGTCAGCATTCCTGCAGCCCAGGCAAACATGACCCGTTACGAACGCCTGGTGAACAGCGGCGCGACCCAGATCGAGTATGAAAATGCCAAGGTGACGCTGCTGCAGGCCGAAGCCGATGTTGAATCTGCCAAGGCGGCCTTGAACTCGGCCCAGATCGATCTCGACTTCACCAAGATCCGTGCGCCGTTCGATGGCCTGACGACGATCTCGACCGTCAGCATCGGCAATATCGTCACGGCCAACCAGACCACCGCGCTGACCACTTTGCGCAATATCGACCCGATCTATATCGACCTTATCGATTCCAGCACCAATCTCCTGGAACTGCGCGCGGCTGTTGCTTCGGGCCGTCTTCACGGCGATCCTCGCACGGCAGATATCAGCCTGATGCTCGAAGATGGGACGAAATACGACCATAACGGCAAGCTGAACATGGCGGAACTTGCCGTCAGCGAGACCACAGGAACCTACCAGATCCGTGCCATATTCGACAATCCCGATCACATTATCCTGCCGGGCATGTATGTTCGTGCGACCGTTACCGTCGGCACCGAGAACGGGTATCTCATTCCACAGAGAGCCGCGACGCGTAATGCCCGTGGCGAACTTTCGGCAAAGTTCGTCACGGCTGACAACAAGGTCGAGACCCGCACCTTCACCACCAGCAAATCCTCTGGCAACAACTGGCTTGTGACCGACGGCATCGCCGATGGTGACCGCCTCATCGTCGACGGCTTCCAGTGGATCGCCGATGGCGCACCGGTTCAAGCAGTCGAGGCAACGGTCAACGACCAGGGTTTCGTGGTCGAAGAGCCGAAAGTCGATGAAGCAAAGCCCCAGAAGTAGGAACGGCTGACGCTCGCCCGTAAACGCGGCCCCAAAACGCGGCAAGGAATTTCGAAATGGCGCATTACTTCATTCGGCGGCCTGTCTTCGCCTGGGTCATCGCAATCGTCATCATGCTGGGTGGCGCACTTGCCATCACCACGCTGTCGATCTCGCAATATCCCGATATCGCCCCGACGACCGTGCGCATCAGCGCAACATATAATGGCGCTAGTGCCGAAACGGTCGAAAAGTCGGTGACCAGCATCATCGAGGACGGCATGACCGGCCTTGATGACCTGACCTACATGACCTCGTCATCCTCGACGGGCAGCGCCAGTGTCACGCTGACCTTCGGCAACAGCATCATGCCAGACATCGCCCAGGTCCAGGTACAGAACAAGCTTCAGCTGGTACAGTCGCAATTGCCGGATGTCGTCCAGAGCCAGGGCATCTCGGTCACCCGCTCGACATCGAGCATTCTCATGGTCGGCGCACTCGTTTCAGAAGACGGCAAGCGCAGCTCTGTCGATCTCGGCGATATTTTCGCGACCTCGATCGAAGATCAGGTCCAGCGGCTCGAAGGTGTCGGCAGCATCAATGTCTTCGGCTCCGGTTATGCCATGCGCGTCTGGCTCGATCCGTTCAAGCTGCAGAAATACCAGTTGACCGCGGCCGACGTGACCTCCGCCATCGAGGCACAGAACACCCAGGTTTCTGTTGGTTCGCTTGGCGCCCAGCCGGTGACGGAAGGCCAGCAGCTGACGGTCACCATGACAGCGCAGAGCCAGCTGACCACCGTCGACGAATTCGAACGCATCATTCTGAAAGTCGAGCAGGACGGCGCAACGGTTCGTCTAAGTGATGTGGCCCGCGTCGAGATCGGCCAGGAGTCCTATGGCGGCAGTTCGCGTTCCAACACCAAGCCGGCAGCCGGTTTTGCCGTTAACCTTGCAACCGGCGCCAATGCGCTCGATACGGCAGCCCGCGTGAAGGCCGAACTGGATCGAGTCGCAGGATCGCTGCCGGATGGCGTCGAGATCACCTACCCCTACGACACGACCCCCTTCGTCAAACTGTCGATCGAAAAGGTCGTTCACACGCTGATCGAAGCGATCGTTCTCGTCTTCGTCGTTCTTCTCGTCTTCCTTCAGAACCTGCGCGCCACCTTCATTCCGATGATTGCGGTACCCGTCGTGCTTCTCGGGACGTTCGGCATCCTTGCCCTGACGGGATATTCGATCAACACACTGACGATGTTCGCCATGGTTCTGGCGATCGGGCTTCTGGTCGACGACGCGATTGTTGTCGTCGAGAATGTCGAACGCATCATGGACGAGGAAGGTCTTTCGCCGCTCGAGGCGACCGAGAAGTCGATGCATGAAATCACCGGGGCGATCATCGGTATCGCACTGGTTCTGACCGCCGTGTTTATTCCCATGGCCTTCTTCGGTGGCTCGACGGGCATTATCTACCGACAGTTCTCGGTCACGATCGTTTCGGCCATGCTTCTGTCTGCTGTCGTCGCCATCGTGCTGACGCCAGCACTTTGCGCCACGATGCTGAAGCCGATCGACCACGCCAAAAAGAAAAGCGGCATCGGCGCGAAGTTCAACAATGGCTTCGACAAGACGACGAACGGTTATGTCGGTACGATCGGTTATCTTCTGAAGCGTCCGTTGCGCGTCATGCTGCTATTTGCGCTGATCGTCGGCGGCTGCGCCTTGCTGTTCACCAGACTGCCGAGCTCCTTCCTTCCCCAGGAAGACCAGGGTGTTCTGATGACGATCATCCAGACGCCGGTCGGCTCCACGACGGCGCGCACGGAAGAAGTCGTCAAGCAGGTGGAATCCTACTTCCTCGAAAAGGAGAAGGATAATGTCGATGCGGTCTTCGGCGCACTCGGTTTCAGCTTCAGCGGCACGGGCCAGAACAACGCCATCGTCTTCACCAAGCTTCGCGACTTCTCGGCGCGTGAAGGTGTGGGCCAGTCTGCGGCGGAAGTTCTGCAGCGCGCGCAGGGACATTTCTTCACCCTTCGCGATGCACAGGTATTTGCCCTGCTTCCTCCCGCAATCCAGGGGCTGGGCAATTCCAGCGGCTTCTCCGCCTATCTGGTAGACAGCGGCAATAACGGCAATGACGCGCTGACCCAGGTCTCGCAGCAATTGATCGGCGAAAGTGCGACAAACCCGATCATCAGTTCGCTCCGCAGCAACAACCAGCGCAGCGAGACCCAGCTGAAGATCCTGCTCGATCAGGAAAAGCTCGGCGCCATGGGCGTCGATCTCGCGGCTGTCAACTCGATGCTCGCGACGATCTTTGCCGGACGTGACGTCAATGACTTCACCCTCGATAACGAGCTGAAGCCGGTTTATGTTCAGGGTGATGCGCCTTACCGCATGCAGCCCGACGACCTCAAATACTGGTATGCCCGCAATACCGATGGCGAAATGGTGCCTTTCTCTTCGTTTAGCAAGCTGGACTGGGTTAACGGAACGCCGCAGCTTGCTCGTTACAACGGCACCAGCGCGATGTCGCTGGAAGGTTCGACCAAACCCGGCGTGAGCACCGGCGAGGCTATGAATGAGCTGGAACGCTTGGTAACCGAGTTGCCGGGTGGCTACACCGTCGCATGGCAGGGGATTTCCTACCAGGAACGTCTGTCTGGTTCACAGGCACCGATGCTCTACGCATTGTCGGTCCTGATCGTATTCCTCTGCCTCGCAGCGCTTTATGAAAGCTGGTCGATCCCGTTCTCGGTCATCCTTGCGGTACCGATCGGCGTGCTTGGTGCTCTCGCCGCAGCCTATCTGGCAAGCCAGTCGAACGACGTCTATTTCAAGGTCGGCCTGCTGACGACCATAGGTCTGGCGGCGAAGAACGCGATCCTGATCGTCGAATTCGCCAAGGACCGGCAGGCGACCGGCATGGGCCTGATCGAAGCGACGCTGGAAGCCGCAAGACTTCGGCTTCGCCCGATCATCATGACCTCGCTTGCCTTCATCCTGGGTGTCGTACCACTGGCGATTGCGACGGGTGCAGGCTCTGCCGCGCAGAATGCAATCGGTATTGGCGTGCTGGGTGGTATGCTTTCTGCAACACTCCTCGGAATTTTCTTCGTTCCGACGTTTTTTGTTGTCGTCAGGCAGTTATCAAAACGTGAAAAACAGGAGACAACTATCTAAATCCGTTTACCAGTTGGTGGCATTCTGTCACCGATTCGGATTACGGTCGCCAATTCAATGATGTCGGCCCCGACACACGCGGGCTTGTAAGTAAGGGCTTTGGGACAAAAATATGATTTCCACTCGCGCAGCCGCCCCCCTCGTATTGCTACTGCTGTCCAGCTGCACACTTGGTCCTGACCATACTGCACCGCAGATTTCGCTTCCGGCAAAGTTCGCCGAAGGATCTGCGACGAGCAATGGTGACGTTGCCAAGAATGCCTGGTGGACAGCATTCTCCGACACACGCCTGAATGGTTACGTCAACCAGGGTCTCTCGCAGAACCTCGACGTGCTCCAGGCTCTGGAACGTATCAATCAGGCACAGGCAGCCGTCATCAGCGCCGGCGCCGGCGGACTTCCGTCGCTCGACCTGAGCGCACAGGCCGGACGCAGCGGTGCCAGCAGGCTCGGCGGTAACCCAGGCGCCACCTCGCTCGCCGAGCAGAATTCTGCTTCCGGTGGCCCGACCGCCTCCTGGTTCCTCGATCTCTTCGGCCTCTACGCCCGCTCCAGGGAAGCAGCACTTGCGGATCTCGACGCCAGCTATGCAAGCGTCGACGTCGCGCGTTTGACGCTGCTTTCTGCTGTTGCAGGCGCTTATATCGACGTTCGTTATTATCAGGAACGCATCGCGCTGACCCGCGCAAACCTTGATTCACGCCGCGAGACGTTGAACCTCACCAAGCTTCAGCTCGAAGCCGGCGCTGCATCGCGATTGGATGTCGTTCAGGCCGAAGGTCTGGTCAACTCCACCCTGTCGACCTTGCCGGGTCTCGAGACCCAGTTCCGTCAGGCAGCACATCGCATTGCGACCCTGCTCGGCCTGCCGGCATCCTCGCTGATCGCAGACCTGCAGCGTGGCGCACGCCAGCCGGTTGCGCGCTTCAGCCCGAAGTCGGGTGTGCCGGCAGACCTGATCCGCAACCGTCCGGACGTTCGCGCCGCCGAACGCCAACTGGCAGCCGCAACCGCCCGCATCGGCGTTGCAGAAACCCAGCTTTACCCCTCGATCTCGCTTGGCGGTTCGATCACACCTTCCTATTCCAAGGTGTTGGGTAACGACTCGGGCATTCTGTCTTGGTCCTTCGGTCCTTCGCTTTCGCTGCCGATTTTCGATGGCGGTGCTTTGAAGGCAAACGTCAAGTCGAACGAATCGGCTGCACGCGAAGCCTATCTCTCCTGGAAGCAGACGGTTCTGGGCGCAGTTGAGGAAGTTGAAAACGCTCTGGCTGCGGTTTCCCGCGATGGCCGCACCGTTGCTGCCCTGCGCGCAACCGTGAAGTCCTATCAGGAAGCCCTTGAGCTTGCGACCGCCAGCTACCGCGACGGCGCCTCTTCACTGCTCGACGTTCTCGATGCGCAGCGCCAGGTCTCCGACTCGCAGGCAAACCTTGCTCAGGCCGTGCAGCAGATGGCGCAGAACTACGTCTCGCTCAACGTCGCGATCGGTGGCGGTTATGCAGTCGGCTCAACGGCCAAGACGGAAGTTGCTTCTGCCAAGGTCGTCAAGGACTGACGCCGGGATCGAGGTCGGTTCGCCGGCCTTGCTTCTTCTCTTTATCGGACACAACAAAAAACCTCCGGAGCACAAGCTTCGGAGGTTTTTTAATGCCGTTATGAAGGCCGGGGACGATGCCCCGGCAAATTTCTTAGTTCTTGGCGCGCTCGACGTAGGAATTGTCTTCCGTGGCGATAACGACGCGGGTGCCGGCATCGATATGCGGCGGAACAGCGGTGCGGATGCCGTTGGACAGCATGGCCGGCTTGTAGGACGACGAAGCCGTCTGGCCCTTGACGACCGGTTCGGTCTCGGTGATTTCGAGAATGACGTGACGCGGCAGCTGCAGGGCAAGCGCGACACCTTCGTGCATGGACAGGATGCAGACCATGCCTTCCTGCAGATAGGCCTTCTGATCGCCCATCGTGTCGGCGTCGACGACGATCTGGTCGTAGTTTTCCGGGTTCATGAAGTGGAAGCCTTCGCCATCTTCATAAAGGAACTGATGGTTGACGTCTTCGACAAAGGCGCGCTCGACCTGTTCCGTCGTACGCCAGCGCTCCGACACCTTCACGCCATCGACGATGCGGCGCATGTTGACCTGGGTAACAGGCGTGCCCTTGCCGGGATGGAAGTTTTCAGCGGTGAGAACGACATAGAGCTTGCCGTCGACATCGATGACGTTGCCCTTGCGGACGGAAGAGGCGATGACCTTGACCATAAGAGTTCCTTGTAACTCGACCGGCCACGTCGTAGATGACTGGCGAAACGGCCGTAGAGATGCTTTTCAGGTTTCCTTGCCGGCGCAACTAACGCAAAATCCGCCAAATAGCCAGCCCCGGCATTGGCTGACATTGCCCGACAAGGCGAGAAAGCTTCGTCCATGAACCATCCCGGCGTCTCCACATTCCCCTGGTGGACCAAGAACAGCCATGCCGACCGCCGGCCCTTCCTGATTGGCCGCAACCGGGTGCTGACGGCGCTGAGAGCTTTCTTCTCCTCGCGTGATTTCATCGAGGTCGATACGGCGACGCTGCAGGTATCGCCCGGCAACGAGACGCATCTCCATGCTTTTGCAACCGAAGCCCTGACAATCGACGGCGAGGCGGCCCCGCTTTACCTGCACACGTCGCCGGAATTTGCCGCCAAGAAGCTGCTCTCAGCCGGCGAGACCCATATCTTCACCTTCGCGCATGTCTATCGCAACCGTGAACGCGGACCGCTGCACCATCCCGAATTCACCATGCTCGAATGGTATCGCGTCGACGAGGCCTACGAGCAGCTGATGGCGGATTGCGCTGACATGCTGAAACTTGCCGCAGAAACGACCGGCACGAAGCGCTTCTCCTTCCGCGGCATGGAGATCGATCCGTTTGCCGAGCCGGAGCGACTGACGCTTGCCGAAGCTTTCGACCGCTTTGCCGGCATCGATCTCCTGGCCTCGGTTGCCGCATCCGGCGAGACAGATCGCGATCTGCTTGCCGCGCTCGTGCGCAACGCCGGAATGCGCGTTGCCGAAGACGACAGCTGGGCCGACCTTTTCAGCAAGGTTCTGGTCGACAAGATCGAGCCGCATCTGGGACAGGATCGTGCGACGATCCTCTGCGAATACCCGATCTGCGAGGCGGCGCTGGCCCGCCCGTCTGCCCGTGACCCACGCGTGGCGGAACGGTTCGAGCTTTATGCCTGCGGCGTAGAGCTGGCCAATGCCTTCGGCGAGCTGACCGATGCCGGCGAGCAGCGCCGCCGTTTCGAGCATGAGATGGCTGAGAAAGCCCGCATCTACGGCGAAGCCTATCCGATCGACGAGGATTTTCTGGCGGCTTTGGCTGTGATGCCCGAAGCGAGCGGTGCTGCTTTGGGCTTCGACCGGCTGGCCATGCTGGCGACGGGTGCGACGCGGATAGACCAGGTCATGTGGGCGCCGGTGGCGGAGGTGCATTCTTGAGCGCTGCCCGTTCATTAAAGACGCCGGACGAGCTGCAGGCTGCCGGGCTTGTTGCGCCCGAAGGGCTCGACGCGATCCGCTCTGTTGCCGAACATTATGCGATCGCGCTCACGCCGTCCGTGGTGTCGCTGATCGACCGCACGGACGCTACCGATCCGATCGCGCGGCAATTCGTGCCTGATGCGGCCGAACTGGTGACGACACCGGAAGAGCGCGAAGATCCGATCGGCGATGCCGCGCACAGCCCGGTCAAGGGCATCGTGCATCGTTATCCCGACCGCGTTCTGTTGAAGGCCGTGCATATCTGCCCGGTCTATTGCCGTTTCTGTTTTCGCCGCGAGATGGTGGGGCCGCAGGGAGACGGCACGCTGGCACCCGAGGAGCTGGCGGCAGCCCTTGCCTATATCGGCGATCATCCGGAAATCTGGGAGGTCATCCTGACCGGCGGTGACCCGCTGGTCCTGTCTCCGCGCCGGCTGGCCGAAATCATGCGCGGGCTTGCCGCCATCGAGCATGTGAAGATCGTCCGATTTCATACGCGCGTGCCCGTCGTCGAGCCTGACCGGATCAACGAGGCGCTGATTGCGGCGCTGAAGGAGAGCGGCAAGACCGTCTATGTGGCGCTTCACGCCAACCATCCGCGCGAGATGACGGTCGAAGCGCGTGCCGCCTCCGCAAGGCTTGTCGATGCCGGTTTTGCGATGGTGAGCCAGACCGTGCTTCTGAAGGGTATTAACGACGATCCGGCCGTGCTGGGAGACCTGATGAAGGCCTTTGTCGAGACGCGGATCAAGCCCTATTACCTGCATCACCCCGACCTTGCGCCCGGCACCGGCCATTTCCGTCTGGATATCGCGGAAGGCCAGAAGATCGTTTCCGCCCTGCGCGGCAACATTTCCGGCCTCTGCCAACCGACCTATGTGCTGGATATTCCAGGCGGCCACGGCAAGGCGATGATTGGGGAAAATGCCGTGCGTGGCGAGGGCGGCTGTTATTCGGTGAGCGATTTCCGCGGCGCAGAACATCGGTATCCGCCGCAATAGGATCAGGACGCAGTAAGCCCTTAGCGATTTCAGGAATTCGCAAATTCGGACGGGGCGCTGAAAGCTGCCTCGTAAGTTTAGTTTATAGGTGACACCTCTCAGCGCCCCGTTCGGCAGTTTTTATCCGCGACTCCGGTCTCTCTGCCGTCACTTTTCGGGATGATCCTTTTGCACCGGGTTTTCCGCTTTCGCGGACGGACTTGAGCGCCCTGCTAGACCATTCCTGAAGCCACCATGTGTGCCGCACAGGCACATCCGACGCGCCATTCGGGCATCAGAAGCGGCAGGTCTGTCCGAAACCTTACCGCTTCCCCCGTGTCGCCGGAGGGAGACCATTTTCCGCGGACCCCGGTGGTGGAGATTTACGTCCTCTCTCCACCACCAGTGCCGGTCCCGTCTCGCCGGCACGACTGCCGGTGTATCCGTGACGGAACGCGGTGATTGTAGGCACAGGTTGGGAGGGCGGGGATGAAGTTTTGTGCAAGGGATTGGTTTTGTTGAGGAGGAGGGCTGAAACGTCCCCCGGATGAAGCGAAACCCGCACCCAACCTTTCGCTGCGCTCACCCGCCACAAATCTTTCGATCAGCAAAATAGCCTTGCAGCGTCTGCATCTGCGGGCGGTCGCCGGTGTCGGTCGGCTGGATGTTGAGCGGTTCGGATGGTTTCCACCAGTCGCCGGCCGCCCAATAGGACCAGCCGAGCCAGACATCCGGCCGGCTTTCGACCACTGCCACCATATCCTTGAGCGACTGCTGGCAGGCCGGCATGGTCGGGACGGCGAATTCTCCGAGAAACCCGCGGCGACCCTGGGCGGCGAGCCAGTCGCCCATATCGGTGATGGCCTTCACGGCATCGGCCGCACGGCTGCATTCATCGTTCTTGCCGGAAAAGTCGACATCCAGATATTGGTGAACTTCGAAGGCATAGTTATTGGCAGGATCGGTCACGCCCGTCATCACGTTGGCATTCGGCGTGCCGTAATCGCCACCTGACCAGCTATGTGCACCGGTCCATGCGGTGCCGGGCACCAGGATCAGGTTATCGGCACCGGTCTGCCGGATAGCGGATATCGCGCTGTTGGCGGCCGAAAGCCAATCCTCTGCGGATATGCCGTAAGGCTCGTTCATCAAGCCGAACAGGACGCCGTCCTGGCTTGCAAATGTCGCGGCCAGCCGTCGCCAGAAATCCGCAAACGCGCTTTGCGGCACCCCGTCCGAGCCGATCAGCTGGTCTTCATAGCGTCCATAGTTATGCGGATCGAGAACCACCTGCATGCCGGCGGAGCGGATGGCCTTCACAGTCGCACGCAGCCGCTTCAATTCGGCGGTGTTGAATTTGTCGTAGAGCTTGGGCTGCAGGCGTTCCCAGAGAAAGGGCAATCGAACGCCGGTAAAGCCTTTGTTCTTGAAATAGGCGATCGTCTTGTCGGAAGGATAGATGTAGCCCGTGCCGTATTCCTGACCGAGACTGCCGAATTCGGCGCCTGCGAGATTGATGCCTCTCATGCACTCAGCCGATTGTGCCGAGCCGGCCGCAACAGCGACACAGGAAAGGGCAACCGCAAGCCGCCGCGCAAAAGCTCTGTATCCTACGCGTCTGTTCACACTTCATCTCCGGTATCGCGCGGTACCCTCGCACCTGCACATTATGAAATCGCTAATAGGCGGGCGAGAGCATTCACATGGTTTGACGGCGGTCCTGCGCCCGCGAAAGACGCAATAGGAACGGAATTTTGCACCGCCGCGCCTAATGTGACGCGATGAAGGACGATGGCAAGCGTCACAGGCGCAAGAAAAACGGCACCCGGACAACCCGCGCAGTTTCCATCGGCTGTCATCACGTATAGGGCATTTGCTGAAAGCGCAGTGCAGGGGAGACGACGAATGAAAAACTATGTCCTGACGGTATCGTGCCGATCCACACGCGGCATCGTTGCCGCGATATCCGGTTTCCTTGCCGAAAAGGGCTGCAACATCATCGATAGTTCGCAGTTCGACGATCTCGATACCGGCAAATTCTTCATGCGCGTGAGCTTCATTTCCGAACAGGGCGCCGAGCGCGACGCGCTGCTTTCCAGCTTCGCCCCTGTCGCCGAGAAATTCGGCATGGACTGGGACGTCTTCGACCAGGCAGACCGGATGAAGGTTCTGCTGATGGTATCCCGTTTCGGCCATTGCCTGAATGATCTCCTCTACCGCTGGAAGATCGGCGCGCTTCCGATCGATATCGTCGGCGTCGTTTCCAACCATTTCGACTACCAGAAACTGGTGGTGAACAACGACATTCCCTTCCACCACATCAAGGTGACGAAGGACAACAAGCCGCAGGCCGAAGCGCAACTGATGGAAGTTGTCGAGACGAGCGGCACCGAACTTGTCGTGCTGGCGCGTTACATGCAGGTTCTTTCCGACCAGCTCTGCAGCAAAATGTCCGGCAGGATCATCAACATCCACCACTCTTTCCTGCCCAGCTTCAAGGGCGCCAACCCTTATAAACAGGCCTATCAGCGCGGTGTGAAGCTGATCGGTGCCACGGCGCATTACGTCACCGCCGACCTCGACGAAGGCCCGATCATCGAGCAGGACACGGTGCGCGTTACCCACGCACAGTCGCCGGACGACTATGTTTCGCTTGGCCGCGACGTCGAGAGCCAGGTGCTGGCGCGCGCCATCCACGCGCATATCCACCACCGGACTTTCATCAACGGAAACCGCACCGTCGTCTTCCCGCCAAGCCCGGGTTCCTACGCATCCGAACGCATGGGATAAATCGCACAAGCAAAGGCTGAAAGTCCCTATGGACGCAGCGTTTACCTGCGCTATCCTCACGTCAAGGTTTTACCGGAGAGTGAGAATGCCAGGCGACGAAGCGTCCGAAGTACTCGATACCCCCGCCATTGACGACGACCGTGCCGATGACGTGTCCCTGGATACGATCGAGGCGCTGTTGCGCGACCATTGGGGTCTCTCCGGTCAGATCTTTCCGGTAGAGGAAAAATACGGGCTCGGATATCTCGTCGATAACGGCAACCTGCGTTATTTCCTCGAGATAAGGGATTTGGCGGACGAGCAGGCTTTGCGCGTCGAACACGAGGTGATGCGCCATATCACTCGCAGTCCGGATGGGCCGCAGGTGCCTGAACCGGTCGCCACCAAGGCCGGGGCGGAAGTGCTGACGGCCGAGATCGGCGGCATGACCCGTGTCTTACGCTTGCTGACGGCTCTTGATGGCGATCCGCCGCCAGAAGATCGCGATGTGACCGAGGAAACCGCAGCCGAGATCGGCGCATTGCTGGCAAGCCTGGTGAAAAGCCTCGAGGATTTCGATCCGCTGATCTGGAACGGCGAGCATGAGGACGACTTGCGCAAGGCAGGCCCGCGCACTGTCTCGCTTCTTTCCAAGGTAGCCGACCAGGAGGCGCGCGACATGATTGCCCGCGCCATGGTGTCCGCGCTGCGCCGCATTCATCCGCTGGCGGCGGAATTTCGCATCGGTCTGGTGATCCCGGATCTTGGCCCCGGCGATCTCACCGGCGAGACGGATGACGTCGACTGGCATCCAACAGGAATTACCAATCTTGGTGGCCTCTCACGAAGCTGGTACGTCTCGGCGTTGGCCAAGACCTGTGCCCGCATCCTCGCCAGCCAAGGGGGAGAACCGGCATCGATCCTGCCGGCCGTGACCGGTTATCATGCGATCGATCCGCTGAATGCAGCCGAACTGGAAGCGCTCTGGCCACTCGTTATCGCCGATATCGCGTTTTCGGCAGCACTTGCTGAAAACACCCACGCCGAGGCCCCGGATGACGAGTCGGCCGCCGAGGAAGCCAGGGGACGTCGCCAGATCCTCGCCAATGCTTCGACGGTTCCCGCCGAATATATGCATGCCTGCATCCTGGAGGCATGCAGGATCGAACCGGAACCTCTCGATCTGAACCTGCTTATGCCGGAACTGGAAGCGGAGAAGATAAGGCTCGTTGACCTGAGCTCGAAAAGCCCGCTGTTTCAGGGTGGTAACTGGACTGATCCCGATTGCGACTGGCGGCTTCTGGCCCGCACTGCCTGGGAGACGGGCATGGGCAGTACCCGTTACGGCGAATATCGACTGTCGAGAAGCAAGCCTGACGCGGCCGCGACCGAACCGCGGAATGTTGCCCTGCATGTCGACATCTGCCTGCCGACGGGAACGGCACTCATCGCCCCGTTCAAGGGCATTGTGGTGCAGGTGTCTCCGCAACTGTCGCTTCGCGGCGAAAGCGTGACGCTGCTTGTCGAAGGCATGGAAACTGCCTTGACAGAAGGAACCGAAATTGGCCCGGGAGATCAGCTCGGCACGGTGGCGGGTGCTTCCGGGGCAGTCGGCGGGCTGCGCCTGAGGCTTTCGCGGGATCACGAAAACCATCCACCCTTGTTCTGCCGGCCGTCCGAGGTCGCAGTGTGGCGGCGTCTCGCCCCATCGCCTTCGGCGCTTCTCGGGATCGATTGCGATGCACCGGCAGCAATATCCGGCCGGGAGGTGCGGGCATGGCATGAATTCATCTATGATGAGATCGGCCACACCGTTCTCGATTTCAGCGGCAAGGCACCTCTGATCGGCCACGGGCACCCATCGATCGCCGCTGCCAGCTATCAGCAGCATCTGCGCCTTACCGCATCCTTCGACGGAAGCGCCGAGGCGGAAGCGCTGAGGCAGACGCTGGCGGATATTGCGCCGCCAGGCTTTACAGATGTCGTGCTGTTTCAGGACCGGCATGCAGCGAGGGAAGCGATCACTGAGCTTGCCCGAACAAGGGAGACGACGGAGGAAAGGGCCGCGGTCGCGGCCTATCAGGAGAACAGCGCAGAGGACGAAATCGACGGATCATCGGAAGACGAGGCGGAGGTTTCCTATGCCGTGGCAAGCGAGCAAGCAGAACGGGAAGAGTATGCCACGCCTCTGATCATCGAACCGCACCCTGGCCTTGTCTATGCAGCAGAGCAGATAACATCAGCGCGGGAAAACGGCCGGCTGATCATTGTCGATGAAACGCGCACCGGCTACGCCCGCCTGGGCGAAAACCTCTGGAACACCCAGCAGGAAGACATGAAAGCGGATTTTCTGCTGGCCGGCAGCTGCGATGGAGGCAGGCTGTCTGTCGTGTTCTGCAATGAGGAACTTTCCGAAGCACTTGCGCCGCTCGCAGATCCGGTCTCTCCGGTCGATGCCGCCACCGCATTGGCGGCGCTGACAGTGTTGCGTGAGGAGAACCTGACGGCAAATGCGTCGGCCATGGGCCAGCTTCTGGAAAAGGGCCTGCGACAACTTGCCGAAGAAAGTGATCGCGTCGAAGCGGTCAAGGGCCGCGGATTATGGTGGTCAATACAACCCGTGAGCGAAGACATCGAAATCTGGGATGCTCTCGACGGACATCTCCTGCACGAGCTCGACCATTCCGGCAGGCTGATCCTCGCACCTCCGCTGTGCGTCAGCGAGGCCAGCATCAACCTGTGCCTCGATCATCTTCGCAATGTCCTGCGCCTTCCGCCGAAATAGAATTTAACTTGGGCCTGCCCTTGTCTGGACGTCATCGATACCTACCTTATGCTCGCTGGAGCACCCGGCGGCATTGCGAACGTAATTTCACAATATCGCCTTTCTCCTGTCATCATGCAGAAAAATATTCTGTTTAAATTGGATTTCGTTGATCATCCGGCGCGTTTCAGCTAGGGTGATTGGTGGTCAGAAAATCGATTCTGACGTTATCGCGCAACGCTTGAGAAAGGGAGTGACATGTCTGAGATTACACGCGTCATCGCCTTCGATCGGCATGCGCTCGATGTGAATAGCACGGATCGCTGCTCCCTTCCGTGCTGTCGAATGTAACGCTTCCGGTTCAATTCGTTCCTGAAATTATCATTCGTTTTGCGCTGCATGCTCTGCAGCCAATACGGGAGTCTACCCATGCAGAAGCAAGTCATCAAATTCGCCGGCGAGCCCGTCGGCATCGTGATCCCGGATGAAGACCGTTTGAAATTCATCGCGGTGAAGTTCCACGTCATCGACCTCGACGAACAGCGTTTCGATTCGGCTGACGACGTGCGCTTGGCGATCAGCAAACTGGTCGCATCGAGAAATTCGGCGCCGGTCGCACACGTATAAACCGTGCCCGGTCCTCAGATGCAGAAAAGCCGCCCTCGAGGCGGCTTTTGTTTTGGCGGTCTATCGATGAATTCCGGCTCAAAAGGCCGTAAACGTGATCGTCGTCAGCGACCGCTCGATGCCCGGAATGCAGGCGATCTTTTCGTTGACGAAACGGCCGATCTCGGCTTCGTCGCTGATATAGACTTTCAAGAGCAGATCCCACTCGCCGCTGGTGGAATAAAGCTCGGAGACGAGTTCCGTCTTGTAAATGGCGTCGGCAACCTCATAGGTCTTGCCGGGCTTGCAACGGAGCTGCACGAAGATTGGTTTCATGGGATCGCTTAGCCTTTATGGACTGACTGATGAAGCGGCTATCGACGCCGCGAAAATGCTGACCGACTATTGGCCGATGCTTGCCGCCGGTGCAAGCATATCAGAGCGGATCTCCCGAGCGATCCAGTCACGAAAAGCGGCGAGCGGCGGATAGCTCGCCCGATCCGGCATATAGGCGAGATAATATTGTCCCGTCGGCATCGGCTCCCCATCGGCGGCAAAAACCAGCTGCCCTTCCTGCAGCTCCCGCTCGATCAGGAAACGCGGCAAAAGCGCCGCCCCCAGCCCCGATCGTGCTGCCTCGACCATGGTGGTGAACTGGTCGAACAGCATGCCATGCACCGTATCGAACGGGACATTGTTTCGACCCAGCCACAGCTCCCAGGCATCCGGCCGCGTGCTTAGATGCAAAAGCGGTGCATGAAGCAGGTCTGCAGGCTCTGCCAACAGATATCGGTTTTTGAACTCGGGACTGCAGGCCGGCACCGTCTGTTCGTCCATCAGGAAACTCAGTGCTGCACCGGGCCAGCGCGCCTGCCCGAAATGGATCGCGGCATCGAGCGTGTCGAAGCGGAAATCGAACGGTTCCAGCCGAGTGATCAGGTTGACCACCATCCCGGGATGCTGGTCGAGGAATTTTCCGATCCGCGGGGTCAGCCATCGCGTGCCGAAAAACGGCAGGATGGCAAGGTTGAGCGTGCCGCCTGCCGGATTGGCCCTCAGATTGAGCGAGGCGTTAGAGATACGCCTGAGTGCTTCGCGAACTTCGCGCGCATAGGCATCTCCGGCAAGCGTCAGCCGGATCGTCTGCCTTTCACGCAGGAAAAGCGCGACGCCGAGCTGCTTTTCGAGCGCCGAGATCTGCCGGCTGACGGCGCTTTGCGTGAGGCCGAGTTCGTTGGCGGCGGCGGTGACGCTGCCGGTACGGGCGGCGGCTTCGAAGGCGGAAAGAAGCGAAAAGGACGGAAGGAAGCGTCTGGGCGGCAGCATGTCATTCCTCCAGTGAATGACCTGATGAATTTATGTCGATATTCACCGCGAAATCGCCTCTGTAAAGTCGTGCAAAACAAATAAAATTTGGGAACTTCTTGATGCTGAATGATCCGCGTTCGCACGGCCTCTGGGAGAGGACCGCGCCGCCTGCACCTGTGACGACACCCTTGAAGGAAAATATCACCGCCGACGTCGTGATTGTCGGCGGCGGCTATACCGGCCTGTCCGCAGCCCTTCATCTGGCCGAGCGCGGCACCAATGTCGTGCTTCTGGAGGCCGCCGAAATCGGCTTTGGCGGTGCCGGTCGCAATGTCGGCCTGATCAATGCCGGCATGTGGGTGATGCCTGACGATTTTCCGAAGGAACTCGGCGAGCATTATGGCGAGCGCGCACTCGAGCTTCTCGGTAATGGCCCTTACCTTGTTCGAGAGCTGATCGAAAAGCACGATATCGCCTGCGAACTCGAGACGAACGGCACGCTGCATTGCGCAGTCGGCGCGGAAGGCATGAAGGAACTGGAAGAGCGTGCTCGCCAATGGCAGAAACGCGGCGCGCCGCTGACCGTTCTTGACGCCGCAGAGACCGAACGCCGGATCGGCACCAAGGCCTATGCCGGATCGCTGCTCGATATGCGCGCCGGCACGCTGCAGCCGCTTGCCTATGCGCGCGGGCTGGCGCATGCCGCTATCAAGGCCGGCGCAAAGCTGCATACCGGCAGCCCGGTGATCTCGACCGGCGAGGTAGGCGGAAAACGGATCGTCAGCACAGCGCAGGGCGAGGTTTCTGCCGATTGGGTTATCGTTGCGACGGATGCCTATTCGACGGGGCCGTGGGCGCAAGTGAGGCGCGAACAGGTTCACCTCCCCTACTTCAACCTCGCGACCAAACCGCTTTCCGCCAATCTGCGCCGCTCTATCCTGCCCAATTGCGAAGGTTGCTGGGATACGAAGGAAGTGCTGTCATCATTCCGCATGGATCAGGCCGGCCGACTGGTGTTCGGTTCGGTCGGCGCATTGCGCGGCACCGGCACAGCGGTGCACAAGGCCTGGGCGCGCCGGTCGCTGAAACGGCTGTTCCCGCAGCTTGGCGAGGTGGAATTCGAGGCAGAATGGTATGGCAAGATCGGCATGACCGACAATGCGCTGCCGCGCTTCCACAGGTTCGGCACCAATGTCATCGGTTTCTCCGGTTACAATGGCCGCGGCATTTCGCCGGGTTCGACATTCGGCAAGGTTCTCGCCAACTACATTCTGGGCGATATCGCCGAAGCGGACCTGCCGCTGCCCCTAACCGAAGTGCAGGAAGCACGCTTTCGCCCGATGAAGGAAGCCTATTACGAGGCAGGCGCGCAGATCGCGCATTTTGCCACTGAACGGTTTTGAAACCTCCCTTGGTCGGCAGATGTTGCGAAAACGCCGCCGACTTGTAGATTGCCCTCCAAACAGACATCCGGAGACCGACATGACGCTCGCCAAACTCGACCTCGCCGCCGAAGTGGACAAGATCTTTGCCGATCTCGGCGTTGCTGCCGACAAGTACAAGGGTGGAACGCTTGCTGTTCGCTCGCCGATTTCAGGCACCGAGATCGGCCGACTGCCGGAAGTCACTGCCGCAGATGCCAAGAAGGCAATCGACGCGGCGCATGAAGCCTTCCTCGAATGGCGTCTTGTGCCGGCACCCAAGCGCGGCGAACTGATCCGCCTGCTCGGCGAGGAACTGCGCAGCGCCAAGGCGGCGCTCGGCCGTCTCGTTTCGATCGAGGTCGGCAAGGTAACCTCCGAAGGTCTCGGCGAAGTGCAGGAAATGATCGACATCTGCGATTTCGCGGTTGGTCTTTCCCGCCAGCTCTACGGACTGACGATCGCAACCGAACGGTCCGAACACCGGATGATGGAAACCTGGCATCCACTCGGCGTGATCGGCATCATTTCCGCCTTCAATTTCCCGGTCGCGGTCTGGTCGTGGAACTCGGCGCTCGCCATTGTTTGCGGCAATTCCACCGTCTGGAAGCCATCTGAAAAGACGCCGCTGACGGCGCTCGCCACCCAGGCGATCTTCGACAAGGCGCTGGCTCGCTATATCGCCAATGGAGGCTCGGCGCCGAAGAACCTTTCGACGCTTCTGATCGGTGGTCGTGACATTGGTGAAGCTCTGGTCGACCATGAAAAGGTGCCGCTCGTTTCCGCCACCGGCTCGACCCGCATGGGCCGCGAAGTCGGACCGAAGCTCGCTCAGCGTTTCGCCCGCTCGATCCTCGAACTCGGCGGCAACAATGCCGCGATCGTCACCCCGACGGCCGATCTCGATCTGACCCTGCGCGGTGTCGCTTTCGCCGCCATGGGCACCGCTGGCCAGCGCTGCACGACACTGCGCCGCCTCTTCGTGCATGACAGTGTCTATGATGCGCTCGTTCCGCGTCTCGCCAAAGCTTATCAGTCGGTCACCATCGGCTCGCCCCTCACAGAGGGCAATCTTGTTGGACCGCTGATCGACCGCCAAGCTTTCGACAAGATGCAGGCAGCGCTTCAGGCCTCGAAGGCAGCCGGCGGCAAGGTGGTCGGCGGCGAGCGTGTGCTGGATGCGGAGGCGACCGATGCCTATTACGTCCGCCCGGCAATCGTCGAGATGCCGCGCCAGACCGATACGGTGAAGGAAGAGACCTTCGCGCCGATCCTTTACGTGATGAAATATTCGACCTTCGATGAGGCGCTGGCGCTGCATAACGACGTGCCGCAGGGCCTGTCCTCATCGATCTTCACCAACGACATGCGCGAGGCAGAAACTTTCGTCTCCGCCCGTGGCTCGGATTGCGGCATCGCCAATGTCAATATCGGCCCCTCCGGTGCCGAGATCGGCGGCGCGTTCGGCGGCGAAAAGGAAACCGGTGGCGGCCGCGAATCCGGCTCGGACGCCTGGAGGGCCTATATGCGCCGCGCCACCAATACGCTGAACTACGGACGCACCCTGCCGCTGGCACAGGGCGTCAAGTTCGACATCGAATAAAGAGAATACCCGTGACGCTTCTCAACCTGCTCACCGATATAGAAGGCGTGGCCGTTGGCCATGCCACCGATCTCGTGCTTGGCTCAGGCGTCACGGCAATCATTTTCGACGAGCCGGCGATCGCCTCCGGCTCGGTTCTGGGCGGCGCGCCGGGCGGACGCGATACCGCCCTTCTCGACCCGTCGATGACGGTTCAGGCCGTCGATGCCTTCGTGCTGTCGGGCGGATCGGCATTCGGCCTCGATGCAGCCGGCGGCGTGCAGGCGGGACTGCGCCAGATCGGTCGCGGCCTTGAAGTCGGCACGACAAGAGTGCCGATTGTGCCGCAGGCCATCCTGATGGATCTGCTCAACGGCGGCAACAAGGACTGGGGCCTGCATTCACCCTATCGCGACATGGGCCATGATGCCTTTCAGACGGCACAAAGGGGCGCCTTTGCGCTTGGCACCGTGGGCGCTGGAACGGGTGCCACGACCGCCAATTTTAAGGGCGGCATCGGCTCGGCAAGCGCCGTCACCTCTTCCGGCCACCGGATTGCGGCGCTGTTGGCGGTCAACGCCATGGGATCGGCCACCGTCGGCGACGGCCCACATTTCTGGGCTTCTGCCTTCGAGAAGAATGGCGAATTCGGCGGCCTCGGCTTTCCGCAGCAGTTTACCGATGACGATACGGCTATGCGTATTAAGGGCGTAAAACTGAAGGCGACGACGATCGGGGTGGTCGTCACCGATGCGATGCTGACAAAAGCGCAGGCGCACCGCCTGTCGATCATGGCTCATGACGGGCTGGCGCGCGCCGTTCTGCCGGCACATCTGCCCGGCGATGGCGACACGATCTTTTCCGCCGCAACCGGCAGAAAACCTTTGGGTGATATGTCTGACTTCGCAGAACTCTGCCATCTGGCGACGGTGGTGACGGCACGCGCGGTGGCACGCGGTGTCTACGAGGCGACTTCTTTGCCAGTACCAAATGCGCAGGCCGCATGGCGGGATACATACAAATAACCAAAGGTTGCAATATATTTTAATTGCAACCAGGTGAAAATTACTTCACTCTTCTCTCACTGGAGATATCGACGGGAGACGCTGTCACGATGCGCCCGGTCTGCCAGATGGGGGACTTATGGATATCGCGGAAATCGGGAGCATCGACCTCGGTCAATTCGGCACCGCCATCTCGGCGGTTGCCGCTCTGGGAACGGCAGCATTCGGACTTGTGGATGTAACCAAGCCGTTTAACGGCGGCATTTCCAATGTCGGCTATCATTTTATCGAATCGGCATTTCAGCCGTTTGAAGCCGCTCTCAAGACGATTAATGCGGAAGAGCCTTATGCGGTCGTAAAGGCAAACTGGTTAAACGGAATGGACAAGGCCGAGCAGAAGGCGGCCGCCAGAAATCTGATAAGGCTGGGCTTCAATTCACAGACCGCCGCACCGATTGCCGGCTATGTGTTGCCGGGTGACGACGATCTTCTTGCCGCGATCGCCCGGAAGATAGAGATCGGCGAAACGCCAAACGAGGCGGAACTGGCCATTCTGGCCCGCTTCGACGCGATCATCGACGCACGGCTGAACGCAGCCTTCGAGCGCGCCGAACAGCAGTTCCGCAATACGTCACGCTTCGTCGCCGCTGCAATTGCAATCATGCTGGCTGAGGTGGGCATGGCGGTGGTCACCGAGGATTTCGGGTCTTCGCATTTCATTCTGGCCTTCCTGATCGGGCTCGTCGCCGTTCCTGTCGCTCCGATAGCCAAGGATCTGTCCTCGGCCATTTCCAAAGCCGCATGGGCGTTCAAGGCAGTAAGAGGATAGGGTTTCGCCGTGACGCTATTCCTCAATTTCAGGGTTTCACCAATTGGCGGCGCCATCGCAATGACGCCGGCAATGCAAAAGATTGATACGGACTTTGCCTTGTCTCCGGTAAGACCGGATATATTCAGGCAGCAGACAGCCGACCGTGATGTCCTTTTCGCCGTTCACGGCTACAATAACAGACAGAGCGATGGCGTGCATGCGCTCTCCCGGCTCGAGACACTTCTCAACCTGCCGCCCTCTGCTGTTTTCATCGGCATCTTATGGCCGGGTGATTCCCATGCGAGCTTCATCAGCTACCCGGTGGAGAAGCCGACGGCGAACCTTACCGGCCAGAAACTGGCGGCCTTCTGCAACCTTGAACTGCGGCAGGCGGCAAGCTTTTCCTTCGCTAGCCACAGCCTTGGTGCTCGGGTCGTTCTGGAGACGATCAGGCGGCTGAACCGCAAAACGCGATCCGCCTGCCTGATGGCAGCAGCCATAGAGCGGACCTGCCTGGAAAAGGAGTATGTCGATGCCTTCGAGAAGACCGGACATATCTATGTTCTGGCGTCGGAGAAGGATTTTGTGCTTCGCTTGGCTTTTCCATTCGGCAACTTCTTTGGGCATGTTCTCGACCCGACCAGCAATCCGCTTTCCGCTGCGCTCGGTTTCAGCGGGCCGCCTAGGGCGATCGGCAATACCGTAAAACCCTGGCAGATCGACAATAGGCTGGACTACGAGCACGGCGAGTACCTACCGCCTTCAGGCGCCGAACCACCATTTCCGGATCAGAAGGGCACATGGATGGAACCCGCTAACTTCGTCCGTCGTGCCTTCAACCTCGAGCGACAGACATGGCCGGCATAGGATCCGCCTAAACGAAGGATGCCAGCGCCTCTTCCAGTCGATGCCAGCCTTCTTCGCCCGGCAGGCCGATCCTGAGATCGTCCGGACGCTCATCGAAGCGACGGGTGATGATGCCGTGGGTGGCAAGATGCCGGTAAAGTGCCTGGGCGCGTGGATCCCGGATCAACCGGAACAGCGATGTGCCTCCATGCATGGAAATGCCGGCAGTCGTGAGCAGCGTCTCTAGGCGAGCCGTTTCGTCTTCCAGCCGTCGGCGCATCATCACCTGCCACCAGCCATCGGCCAGTGCCTCGCTTGCCACATGGAGTGCCGGACCGGATATCGCCCAGGGACCGAGCCTGTATTCAATCCGTCGCACCACATCGGGATGCGAGATCGCAAAACCGAGCCTGAGGCCGGCCATGCCGTAGAATTTTCCGAATGAACGCAAGACCAGAAGGCCACCGCTTTCGACCATTTCCGCAACGCTTTTGGCCTCCGACACGTCCGAAAAGGCTTCATCGACGACAAGCATTCCGCCTTTGGCCCTCATGGTGTCGGCAAGCGACAGGAGATCCGCCCTCGGCACGACGCGACCGGTCGGATTGTTGGGGTTGACGATGACCGCAAGATCGGCCGCTGCGAGCTGATTGATGTCATCGGTTTCGGTGACCTCGAATCCGGCCAGTTTTGCTGCGCGGGCATGTTCGGCATAGGTGGGAGACAGAATTGCTGCCTTGCGCCCATCGATCAGCGAGGCGACGATCGGCAGCAGGATCTGCGTGCCTGGCCCTGCCGCGACATGGGCCGCGGACAGCGCGCCATAGGTTTTAGCTGCGATCGCTTTCAACTCAACGAGCAATGCCGGTTCCGGCAGCCGTGCAAAAACATTGCTAGGAATTGCTGAATGCGGATAGGAATGCGGATTGATACCAGTCGAAAGATCGATCCATGGTTCCGGCGCCTGAGGAAACAGCGCACGTGCCCTGGCTAGATTGCCGCCGTGCTGGATCGGATCGCCAACGACATCTTTATCCTTTGGGTTTGCCACAGCAATGTTCCTTCTCGCATTCCTCGCGCTGATCGTGGAGCGCTTTACCGGCTACCCGGATTGGCTGTTCAGGCTGATCGGCCATCCCGTCACGTGGATCGGCCGGCTGATATCGCAACTCGACACCCGATGGAACCGCGAGGCGGATGACTTCGCCACGCGAAAACGCATGGGGATCCGGGCACTCGCCGTTCTGATGGCGATTGTCATTCTTGTCTCTGCGGTCCTGCAGGATGTGCTGCTTGTTATCCCGTTGGGTCCGATCCTGCTCATTCTTGTCGCTGCGAGCCTCCCGGCCCAGAAGAGCCTCGAGCGGCATGTGCGCGATGTCGCTTCCTCGCTTAAGCACCATGGCTTGCCGGCGGGACGGGCGGCCGTCTCCAGAATTGTCGGCCGCGATGTCGAACAATTGGACGAAGCGGCAGTTTGCCGGGCGGCGATCGAAAGCCTCGCCGAGAATTTTTCCGATGGCGTGGTCGCGCCGGCCTTCTGGATGGGGATCGGCGGCCTGCCTGCCGGTGCGGCATACAAGGCAGCCAATACCGCCGACAGCATGATCGGCCACCGCTCGCCGCGCCACGAAGCTTTCGGCTGGGCGGCCGCCCGTTTCGACGACCTCGTCAACCTGCCTGCCTCGCGCCTTACGGCAGCGCTTTTCGTGGTTGCCGCGCTTTTTGTTCGCGAGGCCTCGCCAAGCAATGCCATCAGGGCGATCCGCCGGGATGCCAAAAATCATCGTTCGCCGAATGCCGGTTGGCCTGAAGCCGCGATGGCGGGAGCGCTCGGCATAGCACTTGCGGGACCCCGCAGTTATGGCGGCGAGATGATCGAGGCGAGTTATATGGGCGAAGGCGGCCGCAGCGAACTGGTCTATGAGGATATCTACGAGGCGCTGAAGATCGCCCGCATTGCCGACATGCTGCTGATCGGCCTTTTCGGCGTCTTGGCGGTCCTCATGTGGCAAGTCTGAGCAACCCGCTGAGATCGAGATGCCGTTCCATATGGGCGGCGAGACGATCGAGAATGGCATCGACATTCGCCTCGTAATCGAGGCCTGAAGACGAACCGCCAAGACGGGTGAGCCAGGCTGACCGCTGCCTGTCGTCGGAAAACAACCCGTGGACGTAAGTGCCGACGACCCGGCCATCCGCGGAGGATGCCCCTTCCGCTTGACCACCGATCGTCGAGAACGGCCGGGCACAATCCGCGCCGGCTGTGCGGCCGATATGCATTTCGTAGCCGGCGAAGGAAATACCATCGAAACTAGAGCCCGAAACTGCTTCAAGCCGCTTGGCGCCGGAAAGAACGGTTTCGACATTGAGCAGGCCGAGTCCATCGACTGAGCCGGGTGGACCTTCAGTCCCTTCCGGATCGGAAAGCCGTTTGCCGAGCATCTGATAACCGCCGCACAAACCGAGCACCCGCCCGCCGCGGCGATGATGGGCGGCGATATCTACATCGAACCCGGCTTGGCGCAGCGCCGCAAGATCCGAGATCGTAGCCTTGGAGCCGACCAGCAGCACGAGATCGCAATCACCGGGAATGGCTTCGCCGCGACGGACGCGGATCAGTTCCACATCCTGCTCGGCTTCCAGCGGGTCGAGATCATCGAAATTGGAAATATGCGGCAGGATCGGCACCGCGATTCGAATTTTCGCTCCCGGCTTGCGGGCAAAGTACTGGGAAAGGCCCAGCGCATCTTCGGCCGGCAAAAGTGCCGCATCGGCAAAATGCGGCAGGAGCCCGATCGATTGCCAGCTCGTGAATCGGGCAATCAGATCCATGCCTACGGCAAACAGCGCCGGATCGCCACGAAACCGGTTGACGATGAAACCGCGGATCATCGCCGCATCATCGGCATCGATGACCAGCTTGGTGCCGGCAATACTGGCGATGACGCCGCCGCGATCGATATCGCCGATCAGCACGACCGGCACATCGGCCGCGCGGGCAAAACCCATATTGGCGATATCGTTCTGGCGCAGGTTGATTTCCGAAGCGCTGCCGGCTCCCTCGACCAGAACCAGATCGGCCTTGGCGCGCAGGATCTCGAAGCTTTCGAGCACGCGCGAAAGCAGTCGCGGCTTCAGATGCTGATATTCGGATGCCTTGGCATTACCCTCGACACGCCCCTGCACCACGACCTGGGAGCCGATCTCGCTCTGCGGTTTCAGAAGCACCGGGTTCATATGCACGCTGAGCGGCATGCCGGCCGCGCGCGCCTGCAGCGCCTGCGCCCGGCCGATCTCGCCGCCATCGGCGGTGACGGCCGCATTGTTCGACATGTTCTGCGGCTTGAACGGCGCGACGCTCAGGCCACGCAGCGTAAAGGCGCGGGCAAGGCCGGCCACGACCAGCGACTTGCCCACGTCGGAGCCCGTTCCCTGGAACATCAGCGAGCGAGCGACCATGATCTAGAACTCGATGCCGGCCTGGGCTTTGACACCCGCCTTGAAGTGATGCTTGACCAGAGACATCTCTGTCACCAGATCGGCCGCCTCTATCAAGGCCGGTTTCGCGTTGCGGCCGGTGACGACAACATGCAGGTCAGGGCGTCTGGCCTGGAAGGCGGCGACGACCTTTTCCAGATCAAGATAGTCGTAGCGAAGTGCGATATTGAGTTCATCGAGGATGACCAGCCCGATCGTCTCGTCCGCCATCAGCTCGAGTGCCTTCTCCCAGGCCTTGTTCGCGGCCGCGATGTCGCGTTTGAGGTCCTGGGTTTCCCAGGTGAACCCCTCGCCCATCGTATGCCAGACGACGCGATCGCCGAACACGGCAAGCGCCGGCTGTTCGCCGGTCGACCATGCGCCCTTGATGAACTGCACGATACCGACACGACGGTTGTTGCCGAGCATGCGTAGCGCAAGCCCGAAGGCCGCCGTCGACTTGCCCTTGCCGGGACCGGTATGGACGATGAGAAGACCCTTTTCCAGGGTCTTCTCGGCGACTTCTGCATCCTGAACCGCCTTGCGGTTCGCCATCTTGGCGCGATGACGCTCCTCGGCGGTTTCATCGATATTTTTCAACGCGCTGCAAGCTCCCTTTCGGTTACCGGAGAAACTTGTTCTCCGCTGCGGAACTTCTGCCTTAGCACAGCAGCGGCAACACCGAGAACCGCCCAGAAGATCAGATTTGTGGCATAAACGGCGTTGACGAACCGGCCATGGAGTTCAACAGGCACCGCCGTTTCATGGCTTGGCGGAAGCGGCGCGCCAACCAGATGCGGCGCAACGAGAAGCACGATCGCCAGAGCCGCCAGCAAGGCGGAACGGGTATAGGCAAGAAGACCGAGGCCGGCAGCGGTGCAGATAGCGGTCGAGACCCACCAGAGCTGACGCGGACCGAGTTCGGCGGCAGGCATGCCCGGAAGTTCCGGTGGCAGGCCGAGACCCGGCGCAAGGCTGACGGTGAGGAAGCCGGCAATGCCGAACATCAAACCACCTCGCCAGCCGCCAAAGCCGCCGAGCGCTTCGGCAAGTGCGATCGCGACGAGCGCAAAACCGATGGCGGCGAGCACATCGGCCGAAGCGGTATAGATGAAACGCTCGAAACCATCGGCAGGCGCCCAGGCTTCTTCGTCATAATGGTGATCGGCGGCAGCTGGTTGGGCCGCACCGATGGCAGGCGCTGCGTCATGCGAATGGCTGTGTCCGGCCTCTTCGCCGCCGGCATTTTCAAAAGTTTCCGCCTGCAGGATCAGCGGCACGGTGGAAAAACTCTGCATCACGGTCATCAGCAGGCCGGACAATAACCCGGCGACCACCGCCGCGAGGACGATGTTACGAAACAACGACATTTTGAAATTCCTCTTAGTGGCAGGGGAAGGCCAGCGAATGGCGCGTATCGTGAGCGGCGTTATGTACGACTTCCAGATGCGAGAAGCCGACGAAACCGACCATGAACAGGCCAAGAAGGGCCGACATGCTAAGAGGAATGATTTTTGATGCGGAAACGCTGGCTGCGGCTGCAGCAGAATTCGTAACCATGGACTTCGTCTTTCTGCCCTCCACCCGAGGGCTGTTACCATTGCCGAATGTCTCTGGCAGGTCTCCTGGCTCGCGGATCGGGCGCCTTCACCCGCCTTCCCAGTTCAATCCGTAAAGGGATTGCTCCAGTGGCTTGACGACCGGATGGCCGTTTTGGGCAAAGGCTTTCCGCTTACAGTTGCGGGGGCAGCCGCGGGTTTGACGAAAGATCGTCGCACCGCATTCCCTTGAGTAACCCTTCCGGGCACCAAAGACAGATCCACTATAGTCAATTCGGTTCTATCGGCAATCGCCTTTGCGACATTGACAGTTTGACCGCGGAACGCTTACTTGAGCGCCACGACGGTCCTTTGCCGGCAACGGCAGGGGCTAAGAGAGAATGCGGTGCGGACCGATAAAACGGTCCAATGCCGCGGCTGCCCCCGCAACTGTGTGCGGCGAGCCATCACGCCAGAGACGCCACTGGAGAGGTCCGGCCATGGACCCTTCTGGGAAGGCAGGCGGATGGTGACGACCCGCGAGCCAGGAGACCTGCCGTTTGAAAATCATGCTTTTCCGGGCGGGGTGCTCCGGCAAAGGCTTCAATCATCGCTGCAGGATGGCTTGGCTTTCCTGTTCCGCACCCCGACTTGAGTAACCCGGCGGTAGTGCGGCCTGATGACAGATGATGCGCGAAAAGACGAAACCGGAACGACCGTTGGCGGCAATGCCGGCAACGTCGACGTGACGATCTTCGTCTGCACCAATTGCCGCGAGGCGACGGACAGCGAGGCCCGCCCCGGTATCGACCTGATCGAAGCGCTGAAACTGGCAGCTAAGGGCAAGCCGCTTACCGTCAAGCCGGTCACCTGCCTTGCCAATTGCGATAAGAGCCCGAGTGCGGCCTTCAACCACCGTTCCGGCTGGTCCTATGTCTTTGGCCACCTCTCCACCGAAGATGCCGACGACATCGTCACCGGCGCGATGATGCTGGCCGAAGACGAGCGCGGTTTCCTGCCCCTTCGCGGCCGCCCGATGTGCCTTCGTGGAAAAGGCATGACGGCCCGTATCCCACCCTTTCATCACCACGAGGACATGCCTTCATGAGCGAAAACTTCGCCCCTAAGTTCGATAAGGTTCCCTGCACCGTCGTTACCGGCTTTCTCGGCGCCGGCAAGACCACGCTGATCCGCAACCTGATCGAAAAGCTGGACGGCAAGCGGCTGGCGATCATCGTCAACGAATTCGGCGATGTCGGCATCGATGGCGAGGTGCTGAAAGGCTGCGGCATCGAGAGCTGCCCGGACGACAACATCATCGAACTGGCCAATGGCTGTATCTGCTGCACGGTGGCAGACGATTTCGTGCCGGCGATCGACCAGATTCTCGCCCGCGAGCCGCGCGTTGACCATATCCTGATCGAGACTTCCGGTCTTGCTCTGCCGAAGCCGCTCGTACAGGCGTTTCAGTGGCCGGCCGTGAAGGCGCGTGTGACAGTAGATGCCGTGATTGCGGTCGTTGATGGTGTAGCACTGGCCGAAGGCCGCGTTGCCGATGACCACGATGCGCTCGAAGCCCAGCGCCAGACCGACAGCTCGATCGATCATGACGATCCGGTCGAAGAAGTGTTCGAGGACCAGGTCGCCTGTGCCGACATGATCGTGCTGACCAAGACCGACCTTCTCGATCAGGCTTCGCTTGCAGCCGCCAAGGGCCGAGTTCAGGCGCATCTGCCGCGTGCCGTGAGAATCGTACCAGCTGCAAATGGTGCGGTTGATCCCAGCGTTCTGATCGGCCTTGGCCTTGCCGTCGAGGACGATATCGAGAACCGCAAGACCCATCATGACGACGAACTCGACCACGACCACGACGATTTCGACAGTTTCGTTATCGATCTGGCCTCGGTAACCGACCCCGAAGCGCTGGCTGCCCGTATTTCGGCGACCGCGGAAGCGGAAAACGTGCTGCGCATAAAGGGCTTTGTCGACGTCGCGAACAAGCCGATGCGCCTGCAGGTTCAAGCGGTAGGATCGCGCGTGAACCACTATTTCGACCGCGCCTGGGCACCTGGCGAAAACCGCCAGAGCCGCCTCGTCGTGATCGGCGAAAAAGGCATCGACCGCGCCGCGATCGAAAAAATGCTGGCGGCATAAGAGCCACCGGCCGAGGAAAAGGATGCACATACTCGCCACCACATCGTCGTCGCTCGACGACCTTATCGAACCGGTAGACCTCAACCAGTCACCGGCCGATGTGGTGGTCCTGTCCTTTTCCGGCAGCGATCTGAACGGGATTGCGGCGGCTTGGGAGGCGGTTGACCGTGGCGCGTGGAATACGGCTGAGGCTCGTGGCCTTGATACCCCCCTCTGGCCTGCCAGCCATCTCCCCCACAACGGGGGAGATCAGCAAGACGTAGCAACACCGCTAAATCCTCAACAATTGAATAGAGCGGAACCTCGCCGCGAGTCGATCTCCCCCCTTGTGGGGGAGATGCCCGGCAGGCCAGAGGGGGGTAAAGCCTCGGGCAACACCAACAGCCCATCGCTCGCCCTCACCAACCTCTCCGACCTGCGCCACCCGATGTCCGCCGATCTGTGGCTGGAAAAGACGGCGGCCCATGCAAAGGTCATCCTCGTGCGCATTCTCGGCGGTTACGACCGCTGGGCATATGGCGTCGAGGAATTGTCGCGGCTGGCGAAACGCCGAAAGATCGCGCTCGCCATGCTGCCCGGCGAATGCAGCATGCGTGACGAACGGCTGGCCGCCGCCTCGACGGTTTCCGAGGCAAATCTTGCCGGCATTCTCGCCTGCTTTCGCGAGGGCGGACCGGACAATATGCGGGTTCTGGTGCAGCGACTGGGAGCATTGGCAAGCGGCGGGGCGGATGAGATTCCGCCTGCAATTGCGATGCCGAAGGCCGGTTTTTATCGCCCTGGAAAAGGGATCGTTGACCGACGAGACCTTATGGCCGGATTTTCACCGGATGCGCCGCGCCTGCCGATCCTGTTCTACCGGTCCATGCTGCTCGCCAATGACGCTGCACCGATCGATGCACTCTTTGAAGCGCTCGCCGCGCGCGGCTTCGCCCCCGTGCCGCTCTTTGTCAGCGGCCTGAAGGATGCCGAGGCGATAACCTTTATCGAACAGGCGATAACCGAGCTTCAGCCCGCCGCGATCCTGACGACCACCGCTTTTGCCAGCGGCACCGACGACAGCAACGAGACGATTTTCGATAAGTCAGGCATTCCGGTCTTCCAGATCGTTGTCGCGACCACCCGCCGCGAAGGCTGGATCGAGGGCAGGCGCGGCTTGAATCCCGCCGACCTTGCCATGCATGTCGTCCTGCCGGAACTCGATGGCCGCATTCTGGCCGGTGTGATCTCCTTCAAGCAGGGCAGCGGCTCGGCCGAACTCGTCAACAGCCCTGAAGCTGACCGCGTCGAACAGGTGACCGAGCGGATCGCAGCCTTCCTGCGGATGAAGATGACGAGCCGCTATGAGCGAAAAATCGTCATCCTGATGCCGGATTATCCGAGCGCGCCGGGCCGCACCGGTTACGCCGTCGGGCTGGATGTACCGCAAAGCGTGCTTGCCATGCTGCGCGAACTCTCGCTCGCCGGCTATTCGGTTGCCGATATTCCCGACACGCCCCGCGACCTCCTTGATCGTCTTAATCGGAAAACTGGCTCCTTGCCGCTTCGCGACTACGTCGCAGCACCAGGTGCCAGCGAAGCATGGGGCGATGCGAAAGACGACGCGGATCTGAAAAATGGCGCATACCGCTTCCGCGCCGCACAATTTGGCAATGTCACCGTGGCGCTGGCGCCGGATCGCGGTCGCAGCGCCGATCGCCGCGCCGACTATCACAGCCCTGACCTGCCGCCCCGCCATGCGCTGATCGCCTTCGGCCAATGGATGCGCCACGCCCTTGGCGCTCATGCGATCGTGCATGTCGGCGCACATGGCACGCTCGAATGGCTGCCGGGCAAGACGGTGGCGCTGTCGAAGGAGTGTTTCCCGGAACTGGTGACCGGCGCCCTGCCGGTGATCTATCCCTTTATCGTCTCCAATCCCGGCGAGGCAGCCGTTGCCAAAAGGCGGATTTCCGCTGTCACCATCGGCCACCTGCCCCCGGTTCTGACCGGCGCCGGTCTTTCGGACGACGAGAAGAAGCTTGAACTGCTGGTCGACGAATATGCCCAGGCCGATGGCCTCGACCGCCGCCGCCGTGACCGGCTGGCAAAACTGATCGTCGATGCGGCCCGCGACACGACGATTGCCACCGATGCCGGCGTTTCCCGCGACGACGACCCGGATACCGCGCTTGCCCGGATCGATGCGTTTCTTTGCGATCTCAAGGACTTTGCGATCAAGGACGGCCAGCATATTTTCGGCGAAGTGGCCAAGGGCGACGATGATCCGCTGCGGATTGCCAGTGCCGGGACGGAAAAGCAGGCTCTGCTGGATGCGCTGGATGGCAGGCATATCCGCCCCGGCCCTTCCGGTGCACCGGCGCGTGGCCGCCGCGATGTGATGCCGACCGGGCGCAATCTTTTTGCCAGCGATCCGCGCACCCTGCCGACGCCGACCGCCTTCGAGCTTGGCAAACGTGCCGCCGACGAAATCCTGCGCCGTTATCTTCAGGACCATGGCGACTGGCCGAAAAACCTCGTTTTCGATATCTGGGGCAGCGCCTCGCTTCGAAGCGGCGGTGAGGAAGTGGCGCAGGTTCTGGCACTGATGGGCGCAAGGCCGGTTCAGGACATGGTGACCGGCCGTGTCACCGGCATTGAGGTTCTGCCTCCGGCGCAACTCGGCCGCCCGCGCGTGGACGTGACGCTCAGGATTTCCGGCCTATTCCGCGACATGTTCCCGGCGCTGATTGCCCTGCTCGATGCCGCCATGCGGGCAATTGCTACGCGCGAGGAAGCACCGGGCGACAATCCGTTGGCTGAAGAGACGCAGAAGACAGGCTCGGTTCCGCCGCGTATTTTCGGCTCGGCACCCGGCACCTACGGCTCCGGCATCGAGGAAAAACTTGCCGATGGATCGTGGGGCGAGCGCGAAGAGCTGGGGCGCATCTATCTCGACGCCACCAGCCATGCTTTCGGCGGTGCGGACGGTATGGCGAGTCATGTGCCCGGCGAATTTGCTGGACGGATCGGCAATGCCGACCTGCTCGTCCATACCGGCGACGATCCCGGCCGCGATCTTCTGGACGGTTCGGCCGACGTTGCCTTTATCGGCGGTTTTTCCGCAGCGGTGGCAGCGCTTGGCGGCAAGGCGGACGTAATTGCGCTCGATACGACCGATCCCGCAAAACCGAAAGCACGCTCGATTTCCGAAGCCGTCACACGGGTTGTCCGTGCGCGGGCCATCAATCCGCGCTTCATCGCCGGCCAGATGCGCCACGGCCCACGCGGAGCCGCAGAACTGGTCGAAACCGTCGACAGGCTTATCGGCTTTGCCGAAACCACCCATGCCATCCCGCAATCGCTGATCGATGCGACCTACAACGCCTATCTTGGCGACGAGGTCGTGCGAGAATTTCTGCTGACGCAGAACCCGGAAGGTGCGCGCTATATGGGCGAGCGTTTCCGCTCGGCGCTGAACCGCGGGCTATGGCATCCGCGCCGAAATGCGGTCGATGCCGAGCTTGAGATGCTGACGGGAGAGGTCGCATGACGGCGCTCCCGCTCACTCTGCAACGCGGTGCCTGCCCTGCCCTTTCGGCCCCGATGATGACCGGCGACGGCCTGTTGGCGCGTATCTCGCTGATCGAAGCGATTTCGCCCGAACAACTGGCGGATATTTGCCTGCTGGCGCTGAAGCATGGCAACGGCATGGTCGACATTTCCGCCCGCGGCAATCTTCAGGTCCGTGGCTTGAGCGAGATATCCGCGCCGCGTCTGGATGCAGATGCGCGCGCGATGAACCTGCCGCTTCGCGAAGGTCTTACCGTCGAAGTTCCACCGCTTGCCGGTATGGATGATAGCGAAATTGCCGATCCCCGACCGCTGGCAGAGGCCATACGTGACGCCTCGCGCGGCATTACCGGACTGGCACCCAAAATGGCCGTTGTGGTCGATGGTGGAGGACTTCTGCGGCTCTCGGACCTGCTTGCCGATATCCGTCTTATCGCGGTCGGAAAACACGACTGGAAGTTGCTTTTAGGCGGCACCGAACAATCCACTCACGTTTTCAATGTTTTACGTGAAACACTTGTTGTCGACACGGTCATCGACCTGTTGAAGCGGCTGGCAAGCCTGGGAAACAAGGCTCGCGGACGAGATCTGGCTCATCGCTTGGCCGTGAACGAGGCAGCACCCCACACTCCGCCGTCATCCTCGGGCTTGTCCCGAGGATCTGCCAGCGTCGCGACAGTTGATCCGTCGCAGATGCTCGGGACAAGCCCGAGCATGACGGCTGGAAAAGTGGCTGCATCTCCTTTTGACTTGTTCAGCCTTTCAAATCACCTCCACGCCATCGGCATCGGCCCCGCCTTTGGACAGGCAAAGGCGGAACATCTGATCGCGCTTTGTAACGAAGCCGTCCGCTTGGGAATAAAATCGCTCAAACCAGCGCTTGATCACTCCCTGCTCTTCTTTGGCACCGAGATCGCCTGCCGGGAATTGCGGGACTTCGCCGACAGCAACGGGTTCATCATCTCTGCCAACGATCCGCGTGGCCATATCGCCGCCTGCTCAGGCAGCCCCGCCTGCAATTCGGCGACGATCGCCACTCACGAGATTGCCGCAGCAGCGGCCGCCGAATGCGCCGATCTGCTCGACGGTTCTTTCAAGCTGCATGTCACCGGTTGCCCGAAAGGCTGCGCCCATCCGCAACCGGCAGCGCTTACCCTTTGCGGCACCGCTAATCACGTTTCTCTGATTGCGCAGGGAAAAGCTGCAGACGAACCCTTTGCTTTCTCGAGCTTTGCCGATACCAACGCCACGCTTCGCCGCCTTGCCGATCTCGTCAGATCGGAAAGACGGCCAAGCGAAAACTCAGCCGCGTGCCTTGCCCGGATCGGTTCAGACCGGCTGGAAGCGGCAGCCACAGGACGACCATGACAAGTTACGACTATATCCGCGAAGGCGATGCGATCTACGAAAAGTCATTCGCGATCATTCGCGCGGAAGCCGATCTTTCCGCCTTCACCGAGGAACAGGCCGATATCGCCGTGCGCATGATCCATGCCTGCGGGCTGGTCGAGGCGGCAGAGCATTTCCGGTTCTCGAGCGATTTCGTCGAGGCGTCACGCGCTGCCCTTCGAGCTGGAAAGCCGATCTATTGCGACGCCGAAATGGTGGCGCATGGCGTGACCCGCGCAAGACTGCCGGCGGAAAACCAGGTGATCTGCACTCTGCGCGACAGTCGCACCGTAGAACTGGCAAAAACCATCGGAAACACCCGCTCGGCAGCCGCTCTCGACCTGTGGGACGAGCTGGAAGGCGCGGTCGTTGCCATCGGCAATGCGCCGACGGCACTGTTTCGATTGCTGGAAATGCTGGATGCCGGTGCACCGCGCCCGGCCGCGATCATCGGCATGCCGGTCGGTTTTGTCGGCGCGATGGAAAGCAAGGAAGCGCTGATGGAATCCACCCACGACATTCCTTATGCCGTGGTGCGCGGCCGCATGGGCGGCTCGGCCATGACCGCCGCCGCAGTTAACGCGCTTGCGAGGTCAGGACTGTGAACGCCGCCATCATCAAGGGCAAACTCACCGGCGTCGGCACGGGTCCGGGCGATCCGGAACTGATGACGCTGAAAGCGGTTCGCGCCATCAACGAGGCCGATGTCGTCGCCTTCTTCTGCAAGAAGGGCTCGACCGGCAATGGCCGCACCATCGTCGAGGCGCATATCCGCCCCGGCACGATCGAATTGCCGCTGGTCTATCCGGTAACAATCGAGACCCACAAGGACGAAGACGACTATAAGAACCCGATCAACGATTTCTTCGATCGCTCGGCCGAAGAGATCGCCGCCTATCTCGATGCCGGCAAGAATGTTGCCGTGCTGAGCGAGGGCGATCCGCTTTTCTACGGTTCCTACATGCACCTGCATCTGCGGCTGAAGGATCTTTATCAGGCGGACGTGATCGCAGGCGTTACCGCCATGTCCGGCTGCTGGTCGATGACCGGCCTGCCGCTGGTGCAGGGCGACGACATTTTAAGCGTGCTGCCCGGCACGCTGCCGGAAGAAAAGCTCGCGGAACGGCTCGCAGTTACGGATGGCGCCGTGATTATGAAGGTTGGCCGTAACTTGCCGAAAATCCGCCGCGCCCTAGCATCGGTCGGAAAGCTTTCCGGCGCACTTTATGTCGAGCGCGGCACGATGGCGAACGGAGCGGCCGAGCGACTGGAAACGCGCGACGAAAGCCCGGCGCCCTATTTCTCCATCGTACTCGTTCCCGGCTGGACCACGAGACCGCAAGGGGAAAAGAAATGACCGGGTCGCTGACCGTTGTCGGCCTCGGCCCCGGCAATCCCGACCAGATGACCCAGGAGGCTCTCGCGGCAGTTACGGCATCCACCGACTTTTTCGGCTATTTCCCGTATATAGACCGGCTGAACCTCAGAGCAGACCAACGCCGCCACGCCTCGGACAACCGCGAAGAACTGACGCGCGCCAAAGCAGCGCTGGAAATGGCGGCCAAGGGCGGTAAGGTCTGCGTTGTTTCCGGCGGTGATCCGGGCGTGTTTGCCATGGCGGCCGCAGTTTGCGAAGCGATCGACGACGGCCCGGCCGAATGGCGTGATATCGAGCTGTTCGTCGTGCCGGGTGTTACTGCGATGCTTGCGGTTGCCGCCAAGGCCGGTGCACCGCTGGGCCATGATTTCTGCGCCATATCACTGTCGAATAACCTGAAACCCTGGGCGATCATCGAGAAACGTCTCGTGGCGGCTGCGAAGGCGGGCTTCGTCATGGCCTTCTACAATCCGATCAGCAAGGCGCGTCCGCACCAGCTGGGCGAGGCTTTCGACATTTTGCGCGCCCATCTGCCCGGCTCAGTGCCGGTGATCTTCGGCCGTGCAGCAGGCCGCCCCGACGAGGCGATCCGCATCGTGCCGCTCGAAGAAGCTGAAGGCGATATGGCAGACATGGCGACCTGCGTGATCGTCGGCACGGCCGAGACGAGGCTTATCGAGCGGACTGGTCAGAGGCCGATTGTCTATTCGCCCCGTTTTCTGCGGGAGAGCTTCCAGTGACGCACCATGCCGGCAAGCTCTTCGACGCTTCTGGCCGATGGCACATCCGGCAGACGGGGGCGTTCGATCAGCACGACCTCGATGCCCAGCCGTCGGGCAGCGCTGATCTTGCCGACGCTGGAGACACCGCCACTATTCTTCGAGACGATAAGATCGATTGCATGCTGTTCAAGCAGCTGGGTCTCGTCCCATTCGGAGAACGGACCGCGCGCGGTGATATAAGACACGTTCGGCAGCTTCAGCGGCGGATCGACCGGATCGACGCTGCGCACCAGATAGGAATGCTGCGGCATCACTTCGAAAGGCAGCAGTTCCTGCCGGCCGAGCGTCAGGAAAACCCGGCGCGGAGCAATGTCGAGGGCTTGGACGGCGGCCGCAATATCGGTGACCTCCTGCCAGTGATCGCCCTTCTGTCGCGACCATACCGGACGGCGCAAAGCGAGAATATCGACACCCGCCAGCGCCGCCGCCTCGGCAGCGTTGCGGGAAATGTTTGCCGCAAACGGATGCGTCGCGTCGATCAGCAGGTCCACGTTCTTTTCGCGAAGAAATGCGGCAAGCCCTCCGGCACCGCCGAAGCCGCCGATACGAACCGGCACGGGCTGTTCGGCCGGGGCCTTGGTGCGGCCGGCAAGCGAGAGCAAAATATCGTAATCGGGGCTCGTCGAAAGCTGGGCGGCGAGCGCCTTGGCTTCCGCCGTGCCTCCCAGAATGAGGATGGAGTAGGTCAAATTGCCTCCTGAATCAGAGAAACAAGCTTTAAACCAAAGCCGCTGGCTGTCCATTGTCGGGATCGGCGAGGATGGCGTGAAAGGGCTGGGCGAAAACGCCAGGGATGCGATCGCCTGCGCTTCGGTCGTCTTCGGCGGCAAACGGCATCTGGAGCTTGCAGCGCCGCTGATAACCGGCGAGGCGCGTCCATGGCCCGTGCCGTTCGATGCAGCGATGCGCGATGTCCTGGCACTGAGAGGGCAAAAGGCTTGCGTGCTCGCCTCCGGCGATCCGTTCTTTTACGGCGTCGGCGTCACCCTGTCGCGTCACATCGGCTCCGATGAGTTTACCACCTACCCATCGCCTTCGGCATTCTCGCTGGCGGCTTCGCGGCTCGGCTGGCCGCTACAGGATATCGAGACCGTTTCCCTGCACGGCCGCCCGATCGACCTGATCCGCCCGCTATTGCATCCCGGCCGGCGGATCATCGCGTTGACCTCCGACGAAAAAGGCCCTCGGGAGCTGGCGGAACTGCTGACGGAAAGCGGGTTTGGTCGATCCGGAATGACAGTGCTTGAAGCGATGGGCGGTGAGGCCGAGACGATGCGCGCCGGCAAGGCCGCAGAATTCGCATTACAGGATATCAATGTCCTCAATGTCGTGGCCATCGAGGTGGTTGCAAGTGCCGATGCGCGCATCCTGCCGCGTGGCTTCGGACTCGACGACGCGCTGTTCGAACATGACGGTCAGATCACCAAGCGCGAAATTCGGGCGCTGACGATGTCGGCGCTCAGCCCTCGGCAAGGTGAACTGCTCTGGGACATCGGCGCTGGTTCCGGTTCGATCGGCATAGAATGGATGCTGGCCGACCCGTCGATGCGAGCGATTGCCATCGAAGCTCATCCGGAACGCGCCGCGCGGATCAGGCGCAATGCATCCCATTTCGGCGTTCCGGGATTGGTTCTGGTCGAAGGAGAGGCGCCGTCCGCGCTGAACGATCTCCCGCAACCCGATACGATCTTCATCGGCGGCGGAGGCAGCGAACCAGGCGTCTTCGACGCAGCCTTAGAGGCACTGAAGCCCGGCGGCAGGCTGGTTGCCAATGCCGTGACGCTGGAAATGGAAACAGTACTGCTGGCGGCACAAGCGAAACTCGGCGGCAACCTGATCCGAATGGAAGTTTCACGCGCAGCACCGGTCGGCGCGATGCAGGGCTGGAAGCCGGCAATGCCGGTGACCCAATGGACATGGACAAAAGGAATGCAATCATGATCGTTGCCGGTCTCGGCTGCCGCAAGGGCAGCACGCGCGATGAGCTTCTATCGGCACTCGATGCCGCCTGCATGGAAGCGAAAATTTCACGTGAATCCATCTCGGCGCTCGCAACCGGCGAGATCAAGCGGGAGGAAGCCGGCATTCTGCAATTGGCCGAGATGCTGGGCCTGCCGCTCCATATCGTGGCGGACGATGCCCTGATGGACGCAGAACCGCGAACGAAAACCGTGTCACGGCACAGCCTTGCGAAAACGCTGTCCTCCAGCCTTTCGGAGGGTGCCGCGCTGGCAGCTGCGGGCGAAAAATCAGAGATCATCGTGCCTAGGCTGATATCGCAGGGCGCCACCTGCGCGCTGGCAGAAATGAAAGAACAAGCATGACCGTCCATTTCATCGGTGCAGGTCCGGGTGCAGCAGACCTGATCACCGTGCGCGGTCGTGATATTCTCGCCCGCGCGCCGGTCTGCCTTTATGCCGGCTCGATCATGCCCAAGGAACTGCTCGACTGGTGCCCGAAAGATGCGCGCATCGTCGATACCGGTTCCTTGTCGTTGGACGAGATCGAAGCCGAATATGTTGCCGCCCACAAGGCGGGCAAGGACGTCGCGCGGCTGCATTCCGGCGATCTCTCCGTCTGGAGCGCGGTCGCCGAACAAATCCGTCGGCTGGAAAAACACGGTATCGATTATACGCTAACGCCGGGCGTGCCCTCCTTCGCCGCAGCAGCGGCAGCACTGAAGCGTGAACTCACCATCCCGGAAGTGGCCCAGAGCCTCGTACTCACCCGCGTTTCCGGCCGCGCGTCGAAAATGCCGGAAGGCGAAACACTGAAGGCCTTTGGAGCGACAGGCGCAACGCTGGCGATCCATCTCGCCATCCATGCACTGGAAAAAATCGTCGAGGAACTGACGCCGCTTTATGGCGCAGATTGCCCGGTGGCAATTGTCGTACGCGCCTCCTGGCCGGAAGAGCGGATCATCCGCGGAACGCTCGCCGATATCGAGGCGAAACTGGCGGAAGAGCCGGCCGAACGCACGGCACTGATCTTTATCGGCAAAGGCCTGGGCGCGTCCGATTTTGTCGAGAGCCAGCTATACAATGCCGACTATGTAAGGCGTTTTCGCCCCGGCTGGGATCAGTTCAGCAAGGATCACGCCGATAAGGGTTCGGAATGATCGGAGGGCGTGAACTCCGTCTTGCCGACAAGCTGGCCTTGTCGATCGAAGACCAGGATTTCCAGAGCAATATCTGGCGTATGCAGTGCCTTGGCCGCCGTTTTCCAGGCGAGTGCAGCGATGCGGTTGCCAAGCGGAAGCCCTATGTCATCGGCGAGCTGGAAGGCGTGCGACACGGTATTGGCCGCGGTAATTCGCGCCACGAAATCGGCCTCCGCGCCGGCTTCGGCCGCAACCTTGGCCAGAGCCTCGAGATCGGCAAGCCCGCGTTTGGAATGCACATCGAGCATGCCTTGAGAAAGCTTGGTCATCTTGGCGACGCCGCCGGCAATCGTCACCTTCGGCACCGGATGGCTGCGAAGATATTTCAGCATGCCGCCGACGAAATCGCCCATGTCGATCAGCGCGATCTCCGACAGGCCATGATGGGCCTGCGCCGCCTTTTCGGACACATTGCCGGTGGCGCCGGAAATGTGATCAAGCCCTGCGGCGCGCGCCACATCGATGCCACGCCAGATGGAATGAATCCAGGAAGCGCAGGAAAACGGGATGACGATGCCGGTTGTACCGAGAATCGATATGCCGCCAAGGATTCCAAGTCTACCGTTGAGGGTGCGCTCGGCGATCTTCTCGCCATCGGCAACGGAAATCTCGACCTCGAAATCCCGCTCGCCATGGCAAACCTCGGAAATAGCCTGGGCGATCATCTTGCGCGGAACCGGGTTGATAGATGGCTCACCGGGCGGCAGCGGCAGGCCAAGTCGTGTCACGGTGCCGACGCCCGGTCCCGCCTTGAAGGTAATGCCGGAGCCGGGCAATCCACGGCGCACGGTGCTCATGATCAGCGCGCCATGGGTGACATCGGGATCGTCGCCGGCATCCTTGACGATGCCAGCCTTGGCAAATCCGCTGCCCTTCTCTTCCATCGCAAGAGCGAAGGCCGGGCGTTGGCCGCCGGGCAGTGTCACTTCGACCAAGGCCGGAAATTCGCCGGTCATCAACGCAAGACAGGCGGCCTTACTGGCTGCCGCCGCACAGGTGCCCGTCGTCCATCCACGACGCAGGTTCTTGCTTTCTGTTTCAATGGCCGCTTCCATGGCCGTTTCTATAACCCGGCCGCCACCGGCCGGCAAAAGGTTTGAATATGTCCGTGAATGAGTTGTTGGAAACGATCGTCGATGCCCCCGAATTTGCCCCGGGCCACGTATGGCTGGGTGGTGCCGGACCGGGTCATCCACGTTATCTGACGCTGGAAGTAGCTGATGCGCTAAAAAAGGCGGATGTGATAGTGCATGATGCGCTGGTTTCTGACGGCGTGCTGGCGCTGGCGACGACAAAAGACCTGATCTTCGTCGGCAAGCGTGGCGGCAAGCCTTCCGTCGCGCAGGACGATATCACGGCCAAACTGATCGAACTGGCAAAGGCGGGAAAGCGCGTCTTGCGGCTGAAGGGCGGCGATCCCTTCATCTTCGGTCGTGGCGGCGAGGAAGCTGAAGCGCTGGTGAAGGAAAACATTCCCTTTCGCGTGCTGCCCGGCATGACATCCGCATTGGCGGCGCTCGCCTCCGCCAACATTCCGGCTACCATGCGCGGCATCAGCCGCTCGATCACGCTGGCAACCGGCCATGCCGCCGGAACACCCGGCGATCTCGACTGGAAGGCGCTTGCAAAAACCGGCGAGCCGATCGTCGTTTATATGGGCGTCAGCACGATCGGCACGATTGCCCGACTGCTGATGGAAGGCGGCCTTGCCGCCGACACGCCCGTTGCCGTGCTGATGGCCGCAACGACGCCGGACGAACGCTCGATGACGGCAACACTTGCCACTGTCGAGGAAGAAGTCCAGCGCCAGAATTTTGCCGCTCCAGCACTGATCGTCATCGGCAGGATCGTTTCCATGCAGGCTGTCCTATCCGGGCAGGCCGTTCTTTCGGGCAAGAATCCATGATCGCCCGCGCGCTCATCATCGGCGCACCCCGCTCCGGCTCCGGCAAGACAAGCGTCACGATCGGCCTGCTGAGGGCGTTCCAACGGCGCGGCGTGAAAGTTCGCGGCATCAAGACCGGGCCGGATTATATCGACCCCGGTTTTCACGAGGCGGCGACCCGACTGCCCGGCCTCAATCTCGACAGCTGGGCGATGGCACCCGATCTTTTGCGCCATCTGGCGCGTGAACAGGCGGATGATGCCGAGCTGATACTGATCGAAAGTGCCATGGGCCTGTTCGACGGCATCGTGACCGAACCCAATCGTTCCGGCGCCGCATCCGATCTGGCCCGGCTTTTCGGCCTGCCTGTGCTTCTGGTACTCGACGTTTCCGGCCAGAGCCAGACAGCGGCGGCAATCGCCTGCGGTTTCATGCATTACGACCCAAATGTGAAGATGGCCGCCTGCGTGTTGAACAGGGCCGGCAGCGAGCGACACAAGAAGCTTTCCGGCGATGCGATCGAGGCACTTGGCATGCCGGTTGTCGGCACGGTGCTGCGTGATCCGACGCTGACACTGCCGGAACGCCATCTCGGTCTCGTCCAGGCGAGCGAACACCCGGAAATGGATGCCCATATCGATCGTCTGGCCGATGCTATGGAGCGCTCGCTTGATCTCGATGCGATTTTTGCCGCCGCAAAACCATTCGATATACCGTCAGGTTCAACCGAAAAGGCGCTTCCACCACCGGGCCAGCGGATTGCGCTTGCCGAGGACGCGGCCTTCACCTTCCTCTACCCACATATCAAGCGGCAATGGCGCGCCATGGGGGCGGAGATCATCACCTTTTCGCCGCTCGCCGACGAAGCGCCGCCAGGCGATTGCGACATCTGCTGGCTGCCGGGCGGTTATCCCGAGCTGCATCCCCGCCGGCTGGCCACAGCCCACAATTTCAAGGCGGGTTTGAAAAGCTTCGCGGAAACAAAACCCGTACACGGCGAATGTGGTGGCTACATGGTTCTCGGCGAGGCGCTGGAGGATGCCGATGGCGTGACCCACACCATGACCGGACTTCTTTCCCATGCTACCAGCTTTGCCCAACGCAAGATGAATCTCGGCTACCGCCAGGCACGCCTGCTGGGCCACTCTGCGATCGGTTCGGCCAACGACCTGATCCGTGGCCATGAATTCCATTACGCACGCGTGATCGATGCTGGAAACGACCAACCTCTCGCCATGATTGCAGACGGCCGCGGCGTCGAAATAGGCCCATCGGGTGGAAAACGAGGTCGTGTGACCGGCGCATTTTTCCATGCAATAGCGCGCGATTGAGCCTATTGGGCACCTGCCTGACAGGTGTCGAATTTTCGCAACCCATGGGAGGTTGCCAAATGTGTCGCATCAAAGGCACTTAATGTCGTAGCGAAGGCTCACCCGCGCGACACCGCGCCCTTACCATTCATCAAGCCTCAACGGGCCTTCGATCACAGAGCAGATTTTCCCGAGGCAGATAAGCTCACGCAGATGAGCGGGAGACTGCAGAAGAAAGGAAGTTATGTCGGCGGCAACCGAACCATTTCCCACGATCGACAGCATGAAACACGCCCCTCCACGGAAGAGGAAACCGGACGAGCGGGTGTCGATGACAAGAACAGAAATCTGCATCGGATAAAGGGGAACAAGGGAAATGAACGACTTCACAAAGTATCTGGCCGGACGCGTTACGGCAGGCGGCATGAACCGCCGCGAATTCATGGGTCGCGCCATGGCCGCCGGCCTGACGCTGACCGCAGCTGGCAATCTTTTCGCCACCAGCGCCGCAGCCCAGACGCCCAAGAAGGGCGGCACATTGAAGCTCGGCCTAGAAGGCGGCGCAGCCACCGACTCAATCGACCCCGCCAAGGCAACCTCACAAGTCATGTTCGCTGCCGTACGCAGCTGGGGTGACACGCTGGTAGAGACACATCCGCAGACCCGGGCCCCGATCCCGTCGCTGGCCGAATCCTGGGTGCCTTCCGCCGACGCCAAGACCTGGACCTTCAAGATCCGCAAGGGCGTGCAGTTCCACGACGGCAAGGAAATGACCACCGACGACGTTGTGGCCACCCTGAAACGCCACAGCGACTCGAAGACCGAATCCGGTGCAGCCGGCGTGATGAAGTCGATCACCTCGATCGAAAACAAGGGCGGTGATCTGGTTGTCACACTCGACAGCGGCAATGCCGACCTGCCGGCAATCTTCACCGATTATCACCTCGTCATCCAGCCGAATGGCGGCATCGACAAGCCGACGGCTGGCGTCGGCACCGGCCCCTACAAGGTGAAGAGCTTCGAACCCGGCGTTCGCATGACCTTCGAGAAAAACCCGAATGACTGGCGCTCCGACCGTGGTTATGTAGATTCAGTCGAAATTATCACGATGAACGACGCGACGGCCCGTATTGCGGCACTTTCGTCCGGTCAGGTCCAGTTCATCAACCGCGTCGATCCGAAGACCGTACCGCTTCTGACACGCGCCCCGACGGTGCAGCTGCTGACGACATCAGGCGGCGGTCACTATGTCTTCATCATGCACTGTGACAAGGCGCCGTTCGACAACAACGACCTCAGGATGGCGCTGAAATACGCGATCGACCGCGAGGAAATGGTCAAGCGCATTCTCGGCGGTTACGGCAAGGTGGGCAACGACTTCCCGATCAACGACACCTACGCGCTCTTCCCCGAAGGCATCGAGCAGCGATCTTACGATCCCGACAAGGCGGCCTTCCATTACAAGAAGTCCGGCCATAGTGGATCCGTGCTCCTGCGCACCTCGGAAGTCGCCTTCCCGGGCGCCGTCGACGCCTCCGTGCTCTTCCAGCAGAGCGCCAAGAAAGCTGGCATCGACATCGAGATCAAGCGCGAGCCGGGTGACGGCTACTGGTCGAACGTCTGGAACGTGCAGCCTTTCTCCGCCTCCTATTGGGGCAGCCGCGCGACCCAGGACCAGTTCTATTCCGGCGCCTATCTTTCGACCGCCGACTGGAACGACACCCGCTTCAAGAACGAGACATTCGACAAGCTGCTGATCTCGGCCCGCGGCGAACTGGACGAGAAGAAGCGCAAGGACATGTATCGCGAAATGGCGATGCTGGTGCGTGACGAAGGCGGCACGATTCTGCCGATGTTCAACGACTTCGTGAATGCCGGCACCAAGAAGCTGATGGGCTATGTCAGCGATATCGGCAACGACATGTCCAACGGCTATGTCGCCAGCCGCGTCTGGTTCGACGCCTGACCCCTGAAAAAGGGCTCTTGCCCACCGATGAACATGGATCGCAGGTCAGCGCCTGCGATCCCATTCCTTCATTTCGGAAACGGGATCGCGCCAGATGTCAAATTCCACAGAGGCCGGCGGCACGCCTGCCCGCAGCCTTAGGGAGCGGTTTCCGCTATTGACCCTTATCTTCGAGCGCTTTCTTCTCTCGCTCGTTCTTCTCTTTGCCGTTTCCGTGCTGATCTTTGCCGGTGTGGAAGCTCTGCCCGGCGATTTCGCCTCCACCTATCTCGGCCAGTCGGCCACCCCGGAGACGATCGCCAACATCCGCTCCGAACTCGGCCTCGATCGCCCTGTCGTCACCCGCTATTTCGACTGGCTGGGCGGTGTGGTCCAAGGTGATTTCGGCACCTCCTGGGCAAGCCGCAATTCGGTCTCCGAACAGGTCGGCAAACGACTTGGCAACTCACTGTTCCTTGCCGGTTTTGCCGCCATCATCGCCGTGCCGCTTGCGATCTGTCTCGGCATGCTCTCGGTCCATTTCCGTGACCGGATGCCCGACAAGATCATCAATGTGATTTCGCTGGCGGCGATCTCGCTGCCGGAATTTTTCATCGGCTACCTGCTGATCCTCTATTTCGCCGTCAATTTCGGTATCGCCACCTTCCCGGCGACAGTCTACGAGGGCATGGGCTTCCTCGAACGTATCCAGACGATTGCGCTGCCGACGGCAACACTGGTTCTCGTCGTTCTCGCTCACATGATGCGGATGACGCGCGCGGCCATCCTCTCCGTCATGTCTTCCGCCTATATGGAAACGGCCGAGCTGAAGGGACTTTCCAGCTGGCGAGCGATCGTCAAGCACGCCGCCCCCAACGCGCTCGCCCCGATCATAAACGTCGTGGCGCTCAATCTCGCCTATCTGGTGGTCGGTGTCGTGGTCGTCGAGGTCGTCTTCGTTTATCCGGGCATGGGCCAGTACATGGTCGATGCGGTGACGGTGCGCGACATGCCGGTCGTGCAGGCCTGCGGCCTGATCTTTGCGGCCGTCTACATCCTCTTGAACATGCTGGCCGATATTCTTGCGATCGTCGCCAATCCGAGATTGAGGCATCCGCGATGAGAGTGAGAGAAATCCCCATCACCGCCTGGATCGGCCTTTTGGGCATTGCGCTCGCCATCTTCTGCGCCCTCTTCGCCCCGCTGATTGCCCCTTATGGCGAAACCGAAGTCGTCGGGGGCGTCTGGCAGGTGGCGGATGGCCAGTTCTTCTTCGGCCTAGACAATCTCGGCCGTGACATCCTCTCGCGGCTGATCTACGGCACCCGCACGACGCTTTTCGTGGCACTGGCGGCGACCGTGATCTCGTTTTCGCTCGGCATCATTTTAAGCTTCATCGCGGCGGTCTCCGGCGGGGTGATCGACACGGTCTTCTCCCGTTTCAACGACCTGATGATGTCGATCCCGACACTGATCTTCGCGCTCGTCGTACTGGCCGTCCTGCCGCAATACCTGTTCGTGCTGATCCTTGTCATGGCAGTACTTGATTCCACCCGCGTCTACCGTCTCGGCCGCGCCGTGGCGCTCGATGTCGCGGTGATGGAATTTGTCGAGGCGGCAAAACTGCGTGGTGAAGGCAAGATGTGGATCATTTTTCGAGAGATCCTGCCCAACACGCTCTCGCCGCTTCTGGCCGAATTCGGTCTGCGCTTCGCCTTTGCCATCCTGTTCCTTTCTACCCTTTCCTTCCTCGGCCTCGGCATACAGCCGCCGACAGCAGACTGGGGCGGCATGGTGAAGGACAACAAGGACGGCATCATCTTCGGCATCCCCGCAGCGCTCGTACCCGGCTCGGCGATCGCGGCACTTTGCATCTGCGTCAACCTCGTGGTCGACTGGCTCTTGAAGCGAACCTCCAGCCTGAAGGGAGGCCGTGGCGATGCCTGACACCCATCTTCTTTCCGTCCGCGACCTGAAGATCGAAGCAACCAGCTATCCGCCCGGCGAACAGCCGAAACGGATCACCATCGTCGACGGCGTTTCCTTCGATCTGAAAAAGGGTAAGGTTTTGGGCCTGATCGGCGAATCGGGAGCCGGCAAGTCGACGATCGGCCTCTCCGCCCTCGCCTATGGCCGCGGCGGCGCCGAAATCACCGGCGGCGAGGTGAAACTCGATGGCACGGACATCCTCAAACTCGGCAAGGGCGGCATCAGAAAACTGCGCGGCGCCCGTATCTGCTACGTAGCGCAGTCTGCAGCTGCCGCCTTCAACCCAGCCCACCGGCTCGGCGACCAGGTAATCGAGGCGACAGTCAAGCATGGCCTGATGACCAAGCCGGAGGCGCGCCAGCGGGCGCTCTATCTCTTCCAGGTACTGGGCCTCCCAAGTCCCGAGACCTTCGGCGATCGTTTCCCGCATCAGGTTTCGGGCGGGCAGTTGCAACGCGCCATGACCGCCATGGCGCTCTGCTCCAACCCTGACCTGATCGTCTTCGACGAACCGACAACGGCGCTCGACGTGACGACGCAGATCGATGTTCTGGCCGCGATCAAACATGCGATTGAGGAAACCGATACGGCTGCGCTCTACATCACCCACGATCTCGCGGTGGTCGCGCAGATTTCGGACGACATCATGGTTCTCCGCCATGGCAAGACGGTGGAATACGGCCCGGTGCAGCAGATCATCGAGGCACCGACGCAGGACTATACAAGAGCGCTGGTCAACGTGCGCCAGACAGCACGCGAGGAGGCTGCGGACCAGTCCAACCCGCTGCTGAAAGTGGATAAGGTCAGCGCGGAATATTCGAACGGCTTCAAGGTTCTGCACGGCGTCTCGCTGCATCTGTGCAAGGGACAGACACTGGCGATCGTTGGCGAATCAGGGTCGGGAAAGTCGACGCTGGCACGTGTCATCACCGGCCTTCTGAGGCCGAGCGAAGGCAAGATCACTTTCGACGGCAAGCCGCTGACACTGACACTGAAGAACCGCCCGAAAGACGATCTTCGCCGTATCCAGCTGATCTACCAGATGGCTGATACGGCAATGAACCCACGCCAGACGGTGCGCGACATCATCGGCCGGCCGTTGACCTTCTATTACGGCCTCAGAGGTGCTGCAAAGACCGCCCGCGTCAGGGAACTGCTCGAGCAGATCGAGATGGGCAACGGTTTCATCGATCGTTATCCGGCAGAGCTTTCCGGCGGGCAGAAGCAGCGTGTGGCGATTGCCCGTGCGCTTGCGGCGAAACCAGAGCTGATCCTTTGCGACGAGCCGACATCGGCGCTCGACCCGCTGGTCGCCGAAGGCATTTTGAAGCTGCTGATGAAACTGCAGGAAGAGCAGCAGCTCTCCTATGTTTTCATCACCCATGACATCGCCATCGTGAACGCAATAGCCGATTCGGTCGCCGTCATGCATCGCGGCAGGCTGGTCCGCTTCGGCCCGAAATCCCAGGCACTTTCGCCGCCCTTCGACGACTACACAGACCTTCTCCTCAAATCCGTGCCCGAAATGGAACTCGGCTGGCTGGAAAAGGTGCTTGCCACGCGGCGCATGGAAAGCGCCGGAAACTGAGAGCTGCCCCTCATCCTCCTGCCGGCCCCTTCTCCCCGTAAACGGGGCGAGGACGCAGGTACCAACGTCTCGTTTCCCTTTCCACCATCGAGAGGGGGAAGGTGAGGGGCAAATCCCGCACAGAGTTTGCTTTTAGGATCTGAACAGATGAACGACCGCCCCTTCACCGTTATCGAAAACCAGTGGATCAGGCTGAAGGACGGGACCCGGCTTGCCGCCCGCATCTGGATGCCGGATGGAACAGAAGCCGATCCGGTGCCTGCGGTCTTCGAATTCCTGCCCTATCGAAAACGCGACGGAACCAGCCCGCGCGACGAATCCACTTATCCGGTCTTTGCCGCGTCAGGTATTGCCGGATTGCGTGTCGATATCCGCGGCTCGGGCGAATCCGACGGGGTGATCGACGGCGAGTATACCGAGCTGGAACTGGCGAATGCCTGCGAGCTGATCGCCTGGATTGCCGAACAACCCTGGTCGAACGGTTCGGTCGGCATGATGGGTATCTCCTGGGGCGGCTTCAACAGCCTGCAAGTCGCAGCGCTTCGCCCGCCAGCCTTGAAGGCGGTGATCTCGATCGCCTCCACTACCGATCGCTACAATGACGATATCCATTACAAGAATGGCTGTCATCTCTCGGCCCAGCTCTCCTGGGCGGCAACCATGCTTGCCTACCAATCCCGCTCGCCCGATCCGGAAATCGTCGGTGACCGCTGGCTCGACATGTGGGTGGAGCGGCTGGAAAACGAACCCTTCTTCATGGAGGAATGGCTCTCTCACCAGCGCCGCGATGCATTCTGGAAACACGGTTCGATCTGCGAGGACTATTCCGCTTTCGAAATCCCGGCTCTGGTAATTGCCGGTTGGGCCGATGGTTATCGCAACACCCCGTTTCTGGCGGTTGAGGGACTGGGCGAAAAGGCCAAGGCGCTTGTCGGCCCATGGGTCCACAAATACCCGCATTTTGCCTGGCCGAAACCACGCGCCGATTTCCTTGGCGAGGCCATCGCCTTCTGGAACCGCTGGCTGCGCGGCGAGAACAACGGCATCGACCAGCTGCCGCAGATGCGTGCCTATATTCTCGACGGTCCGAAGCCTGCTGTCAGACGTGATGCCGATCCGGGTTTCTGGATCTCGAAAGACCGCTGGAGCGCACCGGAAGCCGAGTGTTTCTATATCGATCAGTTCGGAACACTGCTTGAAGGCATGCCTATCCGCCATGCGCCGAAGCATAACGTTTATCTGAAATCCCCACTCGACACCGGAACAGCCGCCGGTGAATGGTTCACACTGAAACCGGATGCGGAACTGGCCGGCGACCAGCGCAGCGATGACGCCGGATCGCTGACCTTTGAGACGGCACCGCTGGCGCAGTCGAAAACCTATCTCGGTCGCCCGGTCATCACGCTGACGCTCCGCGCCGATGCCGAGCTCGCCAATCTGTGTGCCCGCCTCGTCGATATCCATCCCGACGGCACCGCGACACGCATTTCGTTCGGCGTCATCAACCTTGCCCATCGTGACGGCAACGAAGAGCCGAAGCCGCTGACACCCGGCGAGCCGGTAACGATCCGGCTTGAACTCGATACCTGCGGTTATCGTTTTGGCGAAGGGCACAGAATCCGGCTATCGCTTTCGACGGCCTATTGGCCGATGGTTCTACCGCCGCCGGTCGATTCCGGCGTGACGATCGATATCGCTTCGCTTGGTCTCGCCATGCCGCTTCTTGGGCGCCATGAGACCTTCGAGATGAAGCAGCCTGACAATCCGGATCCGCTGCCGAAATATATCGAACATGCACCGGCTGAAACGCGCCGCAGCGTAACCCGCGACCTTGCTGCCAACGAGACGCGCTATCAGGTGACCGAGGATACCGGACTTTTCGAACATCCCGGCACCGGCCTTGCCACCTGCCAGCGCCGCGAGGAAACCTGGTCGATCAGCCCGGACGATCCACTGTCTATGACAGGAACCTGCGTCTGGACCTGCGACATGAGCCGCTCCAACTGGTCGATACGTACCGTGTCGACAGCCAACGTAGCCTGCACGGACAAGGATTGGCTGATCAGCGCTTCGGTTCTGGCCTATCACGGGGAAAAACAAATCTTCGAAAAGACATTCGAGAAAGCGATACCGCGTGACCTCATGTGACGGTCAGGTTCGCCACATCTATGTGAGTTGACCGGAAGCTTGGCGAGGAACACAGTCATGGCAACTGGAGAAGCTGCCATGACGATATTTGCGCGCAAAAACCTTGGAATGACATTCGCCTTGCTGCTGCTTGCCGCTCCAGCAACATCCGCGTTTGCTGCAGAAGCGGCGGTGGTTATCCCGGCTCCCGCCATTGATGAGGCAGCCAAGGGCAGCAGCGAGACCGCAGTTTTTGCCGGCGGCTGTTTCTGGGGCGTTCAGGCCGTGTTCCAGCATGTCAAGGGCGTGAAGAACGCGGTCTCGGGATATTCCGGCGGCGCGAAGGAAACGGCCAGTTACGAGACCGTCAGCCTGGGCGAGACGGGCCATGCGGAGGCGGTGGAAGTGACCTTCGATCCGCACGAGGTGAGCTACGGCACACTGCTGCAGGTGTTTTTCTCCGTCGCCCATAACCCGACCCAGTTGAATTATCAGGGGCCGGATCAGGGCACGCAGTACCGATCAGCGATTTTTACCGCCAGCGCTGAACAGCAGAAAGTTGCCGCAGCCTACATCGCCCAACTGGACAGAACCGGGCTGTTTCATGCGCCGATCGTGACCAAGCTTTCGAAGCTGGAAGGCTTTTATCCGGCAGAAAAATACCATCAGGATTTCCTGACGCTCAATCCGAACCACCCCTATATCGTTTATAACGACATGCCGAAGATCGATAATCTGAAGACCATCTTCCCGGCAGCCTTCAGGGCCAATCCGGTACTTGTCTCCAAGGCGAAGACCTAGGCGGCAAACGCTCGGATCGCTTCGCACAGCGTCTTGAAACCGTCTCGTGCGCCCTCGCTCATATGCCGGGCGCGAAGCCATCCGTGGACCATTTGCGGCTCGTCGCGAAAGCTTGCGGAGACACCCCATTGGTTCAGCCGCGCTGCATAGAGCCGGCCATCATCACGCAGCGGATCGAAATGCGCCACGGTGATATAGGCAGGCGGAAGCCCGGAAAGATCGCTTGATAGAAGCGGATGCGCCACCGGCTCAATTTCCGGCGCTTTTAGCACTGCGCGATAATAGGCGACATCGGCGGTCGTCAACCCCGGCGCATTCGCCATTTCTCGATACGAACCTGAAACAAGATCGCCGCCAAGCGCGGGGTAAATGAGCACCTGACCTATAATGCCGGGAAGGTTTTCGTCACGCGCCCGAATTGAGAGGCCGGCAGCAAGATTGCCGCCAGCACTGTCGCCGATCACCACGATCTTGCTACCCTGCCCGATAAGCTGCTTCAGCACGCCGTAACAATCATCCGTCTGAACAGGCCAGACGTGTTCCGGCGCGAGACGATAATCGACAGAAATGAGCTCCGCTTGGGCCAACTCGGCAACCTCGGCACAGATCGCATGATGGCTCTCCAGAGAGCCGACGACAAAGCCGCCGCCATGCAGATAGAGCAAAACGGTTTTCGTAGTGAGATGCGCAGGTCGGTAGCGCCGGATCGGCGCGAACAAAACCTCATCCTGAAAGATCATCCCCTTGGGCAGCGGCCGGTCGAAACGGGCACAGAGCGCATCATACCAGACGCGCTGCTGCGCAATCGGCGCATTCACGGCGTCGGGGGGATAAAAGCTGTTGCAGACATCGAGAAACTCAAGAATACCCGGCTCGCTCGGCATCGGCGAATGTGTCTCGCTGGTCTCCATGGCCTCATTCATCCTGTTTCTCCGAGGACCAAAGGCTAGGCAAGATGACGGTATGCTGCAAGAGTAAGAACGGCTCTCACTCTCCGTTGAAATCCTTGAGCAGCACCGACTGATCCGTCAGGTACCGGGCGAAGATGGGCAGGCTGGCGCCACCGATCGCGCGCGCCTGCGATCCGACCTTGCCCTGGATGATATCGGGAATGACGACACCGCGAAGGTCGAGCCGGGCAACCGCCTCGATCGTCGCATCGACGATGCGTTTCCTCACCCAGCCCGGAAAGCCACCATCGATGACCGCCGCACCGAAATCGATGATCGAAGCGGCCGCGACGATGGCCTGCGCCAATGCGGCAGCTGTCGCCTGGACCCAGAGCTCTAGCGGCTGGCCGAAATCGACCCAGTCATCGGCCGAATACCAGAGCGGCTGCGGATCGATGCCGCGATCTCTCAGCATGTTCTCCAGTACGAAGATCGAGGCGATATCGAGAAGCTGGCGATTTTCGCCATTCCTGCCCCGCACCGGCAGCGGCCCGACGGCCCCGGCAGTGCCCGTACGGCCCGAAAAAATGCTCGAATTCAACACGATGCCGCCGCCGATGAACGAGCCGATGAACAGATAGATGAAATCCGGATAGGTAGGCCCGACACCGAATACCAGCTCCGCACCACAAGCGCTGGTCGCGTCATTCTGCAGATAGACGGAGTGAGCGACGCGCGACGCAACTTCGGCCTGGAGATCGAAGCCGCGCCAAACCTCCATGGCGCCCGATGGCGCGCCAATCTCGTCGGCCCAATTCCACAACTCGAACGGCGCAGCGATGCCGATGCCGGCGATCCGCGCCTGCTCCTCGCCGCTCATCTGCGCTTCGATATCGGCAATGCCCGAGGTGATGATCCGCAGAATCTCCTGCGGCAGCGGATAGGCATAGGTCTCGTGATAGCGCTTGCGGATATTACCGACGAAATCCATCAGCACCAGATCGGCGCTGCGACGGCCTATCTTCACACCGAAGGACAGGACGGCATCCGGGTTGAGACGCATGGGTATAGAAGGTTGGCCGACACGCCCCCGCACCGGCTCGCCGCGAAGCAGCAGACCATCTTTCTCCAGCGCCCGCATGATGACCGAGGCCGTCTGTGCCGAAAGGCCGCTGAGCCGGGTAATATCTGCCTTCGACAGCGCACCATGCAGCCTGACCAACGACAGGACCAGCCGCTCGTTATAGGCGCGCACCCGCGTCTGGTTGGAACCACCGGAAAAACCGGCAGAAGAAACAGGCCCGGAAAGCGGGCCATCGGTGATCGACATCCAGCACCTCCCTTGCCTTCGCTCTCTCACGTTGGACATAGCATGACAAGACAGAATAAATAATTCAATCGGAATTAATTATTGACAGACGAATTTCTTTCGCGATTATTGACGATTGTAAGAACGCGGGAACACCCGGAGGAGGCACTGGGGCACGATCCGGACTGCATTCTAAAGCGAACCCGTCCGCAGCGAGCGGACTTCGTCTCTGGGAGGAGATCATGAAAAAATCTGTATTGTCCCTGTCATTCGGGGCGCTGGCGCTTGGCGTAGTATTTTCAGCACCGGCCCAGGCCGCAGACGTTTCGGCCTGCCTGATTACCAAGACAGATACCAACCCCTTCTTCGTCAAGATGAAGGAAGGTGCGACCGCCAAGGCAAAAGAACTCGGCGTCTCGCTGAAATCCTATGCCGGCAAGATCGATGGCGACAGTGAAAGCCAGGTGGCGGCGATCGAGACCTGCATCGCGGATGGCGCCAAGGGCATCCTGATCACCGCCTCCGACACCAAGGGCATCGTGCCGAATCTCAAGAAGGCACGTGACGCCGGCCTGCTGGTAATCGCGCTCGACACGCCTCTGGAGCCGATCGACGCCGCCGACATGACCTTCGCCACCGACAATCTGCTGGCCGGCAAGCTGATCGGTCAATGGGCCAAGGATACGCTGGGTGACGCCGCCAAGGAAGCCAAGGTGGCCTTCCTCGATCTTACCCCATCGCAGCCTTCCGTCGACATTCTTCGCGACCAGGGTTTCATGATCGGTTTCGGCATCGACCCGAAGGATCCGAACAAGATCGGTGACGAGGACGATCCACGCATCGTCGGACACGATATCACCAACGGCAATGAAGAAGGTGGCCGCACCGCGATGGAAAACCTTCTGCAGAAGGACCCGACCATCAACGTCGTCCACACGATCAACGAACCGGCTGCCGCCGGCGCCTATGAGGCGCTGAAATCGGTCGGCCGCGAGAAGGACGTGCTGATCGTCTCGGTCGACGGCGGTTGCCCGGGCGTCAAGAACGTCGCCGATGGCGCGATCGGCGCCACCTCGCAGCAATATCCGCTGCAGATGGCGGCACTCGGCATCGAGGCGATCAAGAAGTTTGCCGATAGCGGCGAAAAGCCGAAGCCGACCGAAGGCAAGAACTTCTTCGATACCGGCGTAACGCTGGTCACCGACAAGCCGGTGCCGTCGATCAAGTCGATCGACACCAAGGAAGGCCTGAACAAGTGCTGGGGCTAAGCCTTTAGCAAATCCTTGCGGGCCGGTGGACCTGTTCCACCGGCCTGCCACGGCAACCCGGCCTGAACCGGGCATCGACAAAAGCGGGAGGATTTCATGAGCGAGCCAGTGGCAAGCGCACCGCATCACGACTATGAAAAAGTGCTCAAGGACAGTTCGAAGGATGTAGCATCCTTCGAACAGGACAAGCCGTCCTTCCTTCACAAGTTCCGTCACTTTCTGCATTCCAACCCGTCCGCCGTATCGCTGATCGTGCTGGTCGTGTCGTTGATCGTGTTCGGCCTGACGCTTGGCGGCAAGTTTTTCTCCGCCTTCTCGCTGACGCTGATCCTGCAGCAGGTGGCGATCACCGGGATCGTCGGGGCAGCCCAGTCGCTGGTCATCATGACTGCCGGTATCGATCTTTCGGTCGGCGCCATCATGGTCCTGTCGTCGGTAGTGATGGGGCAATTCACCTTCCGCTACGGCCTGCCGCCAGAACTCGCGATCCTCTGTGGTTTTGCAACCGGTGCGCTTTGCGGTTTCATCAACGGCGTTTTGATCGCCAGGGTGAAACTGCCCCCCTTCATCGTCACGCTGGGCATGTGGCAGATCGTGCTTGCCAGCAACTTTCTCTATTCCGCCAACGAGACCATTCGCTCGCAAGAAATCGAAAGTACTGCCCCAATTCTCCAATTCTTTGGAGAAACCTTCAAGTTCGGCGGCGCGGTCTTCACCTACGGCGTGATCGCCATGATCCTTCTCGTCGCAGTGCTCTGGTACGTGCTCAACCACACCGCCTGGGGAAGGCATCTCTACGCAGTCGGCGACGATCCGGAAGCAGCCGATCTTTCCGGCGTCAACGTGCAGCGCATGCTGATTTCCGTCTATGTGCTATCGGGCGTCATCTGCGCGCTGGCAGGCTGGGCGCTGATCGGCCGCATCGGCTCCGTGTCGCCAACCGCCGGCCAGTTTGCCAATATCGAATCGATCACCGCCGTGGTGATCGGCGGCATCTCACTCTTCGGCGGCCGCGGCTCCATTCTCGGCATGATGTTCGGCGCGCTGATCGTTGGCGTCTTTTCGCTCGGCCTGCGCCTGCTCGGCACCGATGTGCAATGGACCTATCTCCTGATCGGCGTCCTCATCATCGTCGCCGTCGCAGCCGACCAATGGATCAGAAAGGCTTCACGCTGATGACCGACACACGCAAACCCATCCTCACTGGTCGCAATCTCGTCAAGCGTTACGGTCGTGTCACCGCCATCGATAATGCCGATTTCGATCTCTATCCCGGCGAAATCCTCGCCGTGATCGGCGACAACGGCGCCGGAAAGTCGTCGCTGATCAAGGCGATTTCCGGTGCGATCCGCCCCGACGAGGGCGAGATCCGCATGGACGGAGAACTCGTCCATTTCGCCTCGCCGATCGAGGCCCGCAAAGCCGGTATCGAAACCGTCTACCAGAACCTCGCGCTGTCGCCGGCGCTTTCGATCGCCGACAACATGTTTCTCGGCCGCGAAATCCGCAAGCCCGGCTTCATGGGTAAGGTTCTGCGCAAACTCGACCACGGCGCCATGGAAAAGATGGCGCGTGAAAAGCTCTCCGAGCTTGGGCTGATGACCATCCAGAACATCAACCAGGCCGTGGAAACGCTGTCTGGCGGTCAGCGCCAGGGCGTGGCGGTGGCGCGGGCAGCGGCCTTCGGTTCCAAGGTCATCATCCTTGATGAGCCGACGGCAGCACTCGGCGTCAAGGAAAGCCGGCGTGTGCTGGAGCTGATCCTCGACGTGCGCTCGCGTGGCATTCCGATCGTGCTGATTTCCCACAACATGCCGCATGTCTTCGAGATCGCCGACCGCATCCACATCCATAGGCTGGGAAAACGTCTTACCGTCATCAATCCCAAGGATTATACGATGTCGGACGCCGTCGCCTTCATGACCGGCGCAAAGGCGCCGGAGCCGCTTGCCGCATGACAATGACCACCGAAGAGATCGCCCGCACACTCATCAACCGTGCGGGCGATAAGCGACGTTTTATCGTCGCGATTGCCGGCCCGCCGGGTGCCGGAAAATCCACGCTCGCCGACGCACTTGTAGTGGCGTTGCAGGCGCTTTGCGAAAGCGCCGAAGTCCTACCGATGGATGGCTTTCACATGGACAATGGTGTCCTGCAGGAAAAGGGCCTGCTCTCCCGTAAAGGCGCGCCTGAAACGTTCGACGTACGCGGCTTTCTCGACATCATTCGCTCGGTCAGGGTGGCGGAAGGAGAAGTGCTGGTGCCGGTATTCGATCGATCCCGGGAACTCGCCATCACCGCATCGCGCGTCATCGAAGTTTCGACGCGGTTCGTTCTTGTCGAGGGAAACTACCTGCTTCTCGATCGCGCTCCCTGGTCGGCGCTGGACGGCGAATTCGACTACGAGATCCTCATCTCTCCCCCCGTCGCGACACTCGAGGAACGGCTTATGGATCGCTGGCGCGGTTACGGATTGAGCGAAGAGGCGGCCCGGGCAAAAACGCAAGGGAACGACCTGAAAAACGGTGCCTTGGTCAGAGACCATTGCCGTGGAGCCGATATAATTCTGGCCGATTAAACGAAAAAGCCTGCCGCGGGAGGAGGTGCGGCAGGCTTTTCGAAAAGATTTGAACAGCGACTGGGAGGAGGAGTGTCGCTGCTCGATCAGGCGCCCTTGGGAGGAGGAGTAGGTCGCCTGAAAATCAGAGGTCTGCGGGAGGAGGAGCATCGCTCTGATGTAGTCATCATACAGGTGAACCGATTCTTTAGAAGCGATATTGCTGCAGCGGAGCTATGCGCTAAGCGCCTAGCTAACGACACTACGACTCTTCAATGCTCACAAATGTGGCAATAGCCAGAGCCGCCGCAGCATCGGTTCGCTTCCAGCACGACAAGACCAGCAAATTAAGGCCGATTTGCAGTATCGGTAGACGCGATCGACTACTCGATCGTGCTGTCTCAAAGAGCAGAACCAATTCCTCCGACAACCGGCATACCGATATCCAGACATGGAAAAGGGCGCGACGATGCGCACCCTTTTTTTTAAGAATGTCCCGATCGACTTGTACTATACGCTGAAAGCCGCGCCGATCAGCGCCTTCGTATAATCGGCCTTTGGGGCCTCGAAGATCGCATCCGTTTCGCCCTGTTCGACGATCTCGCCGTTTTTCATCACGATCACATAGTCCGAGATGGCTTTGACCACCGACAGGTCGTGACTTATGAAGACGTAGGAGAGATTGTGATCGGCCTGCAGCTTGCGCAGCAAATCGATCACCTGCCCCTGAACCGACCGGTCGAGAGCCGATGTCGGCTCATCGAGGATGACGACACGCGGCTTGAGGATCATCGCGCGGGCAATCGCAATACGCTGCCGCTGGCCGCCGGAGAATTCGTGCGGATAGCGGTTGCGTGCTGCCGGATCGAGGCCGACCTCCTGAAGCGCCGCGATGGCGCGCCGGTCGCGATCGGCCTTGCTCAAGCCAGGCTCGTGGACAAGCAGGCCTTCGGTGATAACCTCACCGACAGTCTGGCGCGGCGAAAGCGAACCGTAGGGATCCTGGAAGACGAGCTGCATCTCCTTGCGCAGCGAACGCATCTGGCGGCGATCGTGCCGCGAGATGTCCTGTTTGCCGAAGCGGTATGCACCGTCGCTCGGCAGGAGCCTTAAAAGCGCGCGCCCGAGCGTCGATTTTCCGGAACCCGATTCGCCGACGACACCGATCGTCTGGCCTTCCTGCAGTCTCACGGTGACGCCATTGACGGCACGGAAGGTACGCGGACCTTTGGACAGAAACCCTTTGCCGATATCGAAATCGACGACCACGTCCCGGCCCTCGAGAATTATCGGGGCATTGTCTGCCGGCGGCGCCTTGCGGCCATGCGGCTCGGCATCGATCAGCATGCGGGTATAGGAAGAGGTCGGGTTCTCGAAGATCTGCTCCGTCGTTCCCTGCTCCACCACTTCGCCGCGGCGCATGACGACGACGCGTTCGGCAAAATGGCGCACTATACCGAGATCGTGGGTGATCAGCACGATTGCCATGCCGAACCGCTCCTGCAGCGAGCGCAGGAGTTTCAGGATCTGCGCCTGGATCGTCACGTCCAGAGCGGTGGTCGGCTCATCTGCGATCAGCACGTCCGGCTCGTTGGCGAGTGCCATGGCGATCATCACGCGCTGGCGCTGGCCGCCGGAAAGCTCGTGCGGATAACTGTCGATCCGGCGCGCCGGATCGGGAATGCCGACCAGCTCCAGCAGTTCCAGCACGCGGGCGCGCGCCTGCGCCCCTGAGCCGCCACGGTGATAGAGGATCGGCTCGGCAATCTGCCGGCCGATCGTATAGAGCGGATCGAGCGAAGTCATCGGCTCCTGGAAGATCATGGTGATCTTGGCACCGCGCACCTTGTTCAGCTCGCTCTTCGGCAGACCGACAAGCTCCTTGCCGCGATATTTCGCCGAACCGGTCACGCCGCCGTTCTTGGCGAGCAGGCCCATGATACCCATCATGGTCTGGCTCTTGCCGGAACCGCTTTCGCCTACGACGGCGAGTGTTTCACCGGCCTTGATATCGAAACCGATGCCCTTGACCGCATTCACGGTCCCGTCCGGCGTCGAGAAATCGACTTTTAAATCGCGGATGGAAAGGATGTTTTCTTCTGTCCCGGTCATATCAGCGGTCCTTCGGGTCAAGTGCATCGCGCAGGCCATCGCCGATGAAGTTCAGCGAGAAGAGCGTTGCCACGAAGAAGATGGACGGGAAGATCAACAGCCACGGAGCCGACTGGATATTGCTTGCTCCTTCGGAGATCAGCGCCCCCCAGCTCGTCAGCGGCGCCTGAACCCCAAGGCCGAGGAAGGAAAGAAAACTCTCGAGAAGGATCACTTTCGGCACGACGACGGTAACGAAGACGATGACCGGGCCGATCGTGTTCGGAATGATATGCCGGCGGATGATCTGCCAGTCGCTCAATCCGAGTGCCTGGGCGGCACCGACGAATTCCCGACGCTTCAATGCCAGTGTCTGACCGCGCACGATACGGGCCATGTCCAGCCATTCCACCGCGCCGATGACGAGGAAGATGAGGATGAAGGAACGGCCGAAAAAGACGACGAGCACCACGACCAGAAAGACGAAAGGCAGCGAATAGAGGATCTCGACGAAGCGCATCATCACATTGTCGACGCGACCGCCGAGATAACCCGATGTCGCGCCATAGAGCACGCCGATGCCGAGCGAGACGAGACTGGCAAGCAGGCCGACAGCAATCGAAATCTGGCCGCCGAGCATGACGCGGGCAAGCATGTCACGACCGTTAGGGTCCGTGCCGAAGAAGAAATACTCGCGGCTGACATTGCCTTCGACCTTCAGCTCGCGCCCGTCGTTTTCGGTTGCGACGACCTTGGTGTTTTTGAACTCGTTGGCACGGTCGAAATAGCGGGTTGCGCGCGGATCGATCGGGTTTTCGGCGCTCAATGTTGCGGTAAATGTCTGTCCTTCAACATTGAACTCATCGAGATTGACGCGGGCGCGGGTGGCAACGCCACGCATCGCATCTTCCAGCGACGCCTCATCCGGCCGTGGCTCAAGGCTCGGGCCGACGGAGACGTAGGAGGAATAAACCTGGTCATAGCTGTGCGGCACGAAGAACGGGCCGATGTAGGAAAACAGCGCGATCAGCACCATCATCACGCAGCCGGCCATCGCAGCCTTGTTGCGACGGAAGCGAAGGGCTGCCAGCTGAAACAGGCTGCGGCTTTTGTTGTCCGGGCTTTCCGGCTGCGCGGGCGCAGGATTAGTGACGATATCAGTCATGGCGAACCCTCGGATCGAGCAGGCCGTAAATGAGATCGACCACGAGATTGAAAACGATGACGAAGATGGCGATCAGCACGACCGTGCCCATGACCAGCGTATAATCGCGGTTGAGCGCGCCGAGCACGAAATAGCGGCCGATGCCGGGAATGGTGAAGATCGTCTCGACCACGGCGGAACCGGTCATCAGCGCCGCAGCGCAGGGCGCGAGATAGGAGACGACCGGCAGAAGCGCGCCGCGCATGGCATGGGTGATGACGACGATCCGCGGCGGCAAACCGTAGGCCCGAGCTGTGCGGATATGGTCGGCATGCAGCGCCTCGATCATCGAGCCGCGGGTAAGACGAGCAAAAACGGCAAGCTGCGGCAGCGCCAAGGCGATCATCGGCAGGAGCAAATAACGGAACGAACCGTCACCCCAGCCGCCGGCCGGCAGCAGCGAGAAGACGATAGCGAAGATCAGCGTCAGAACCGGGCCAACGACGAAATTCGGAATTGTCGTGCCGACGGTCGCGAGGGACATGATGGAGAAATCGAGCACGCTGTTCTGGCGAAGGGCAGCAATCGTGCCAAGCGTGACGCCGCCGACCAGAGCCAGGAGAAGCGCGAAAAAGCCGAGTTCCATAGAATAGGGCAGGCCCTTGCTGATCAGTTCGGCGACCGTGTTGTCCTTGTAGATGTAGCTCGGGCCGAAATCGCCCTGAACGGCATTGGATATGTAGGTTACATATTGCCGCCACAGGGGCTGGTCGAGCTGATAGGTCCGCATGATGTTTTCCATCGTTGCGGGCGGAAGCGGGCGCTCCAGATTGAACGGGCCACCTGGCGCAAAGCGCATCAGGAAGAAGGAAATGGTGACGACGATAAACAGCGTCGGTACGGCGCTCGCAAGGCGGCGCAGGACAAAAGCCAGCATGCGGGTGTCTCCTGCAAAACGGCGCCCGCGGTTAGGCGGGCGCCGTCTCGGATGATGGATGTTATTCGGAAACGCTGAGGAAGCGGCTCAGGTGCTCGTTGGCAGCATTGTCCTCCCAGCCGGAAACGCGGTTGGACACGAGCCAGAGATCAGCCTGGGTAAGCAGAGGCGCGACCGGCTGGTCACGCGATAGAAGCGCTTCGGCTTCGTGCAGCAGCTTGGAGCGGGCTTCCGGGTTCTCTTCCGCATAGGACTTCTGCATCAGAGCGTCGAATTCCGGGTTGTTGTACTTGCCGTAATTGAAGGTCTTGTTGGTCGACAGGTTCAGCGCCAGGAAGTTTTCGGCATCCGCATAGTCGGCAACCCAGCCGGCGCGGGCAACGTTGAACTTGCCGCCTTCCTGCAGGTAAGCGTAGTGCGACGAGACGTCGAGATTGGTCATCGTCACCTTGGCTTTGAAAGTGTTCTTCCACATGTCGGCGACGGCGGTGGCGACACGCTCGTGGTTCGGGTTGGTATTGTAGCGGATCTCGATTTCGAGCGGCTTGCCGCCTTCACCGTAACCAGCTTCCTTCATCAGTTCGAGCGCCTTGTCCTCGCGATCAAGCTGCGAAAGTGTGGCGAAATCGGCCTTGGACGGCTCACCGTAGCTTGCCATGCCCGGGGGGACCAGCGAATAGGCCGGGATCTGCGAGCCGCTGTAGATTTCCTTGGCGAGAAAGTCACGATCGACAGCCATCGAAAGTGCCTGACGAACGCGCACGTCGTCATAGGGTGCCTGACTGCCGTCGAAGGCGTAGTAGTAGGTGGCCAGCGTCGGGGAAACGTGGACTTGATCCTTGTAGGTGCCGCGCAGGCGCTCGATCTGGTCGGCCGAGAAATTGAAGACGAGATCCATTTCCTTCGCTTCGAAGCGACGGACGGACGCAGCCTGGTCGTCGATCGGATAGAAGATCACCTTGTCGAGCTTGGTGTTGGCAGCGTCCCAATGGTTCTCGTTCTTCTCGACCACGAGGCTATCATTTGGCACATGGCTGACCAGCTTGAAGGCGCCGTTAGACACCATCACACCCGGCTTGACGAAGTCGGCACCGTTTTTCTCGACACTTGCTTTGGAAACGGGCAGCGCGGTCTGGTGGGCCAGCAGCTCAAGGAAGAACGGGGTCGGGCGCTCGAGCGTGATCTGGAAAGTCTTGTCGTCGACGGCCTTGACGCCGAGGGTAGCGACCTCAGCCTTGCCGTTGTTGATCGCTTCGGCATTCTTGATCGGGTAGAGAATATTGGCGTATTTCGCTGCCGTCTTCGGATCTTCTACACGCTTGAAGGAAAACTCAAAGTCCTGCGCAGTAACGGGTGTACCATCCGACCACTTTGCATTTTCGCGCAGCTTAAACGTGTAGGTTACACCGTCATCAGACAGTGTCCAGCTCTCGGCAGCGCCCGGGATAATCTTGCCAGCAGCATCGTAAATCGTCAGACCTTCGTAAAGATCCTTGAGGATGAAGGCTTCGATATTGATCGAGGTCTGCGCCTGATCGAGCGTCTGGGGCTCGCCGGCATTGCCGCGATGAAGCACTGCCTCGGCGAAGGCCGGAGCGCTGGCGAAGAGCACTGACCCCAGCAGCGCGGCCGCAGAAAGTTTGAGAAGACGAGAAGACATGATCGGTATCCTTTCCCAGTTTATTCCGGATCAGTTGCGGGAATGAATGACAGAAAGGCATGGACTGCAAGGCTTTTCTCATCGCGTCACAGTCGAAGGAGACAACTGTGGCACGCAAGAAAAACGTCAAGGTTGCATAAGAGAAATGTGAACTTGATGAAAGCCATCCGCCATATTCATCTCGTCCGATGAGCCGCCAGGACCATTAGAGACATCTTACGTACAGGGAAGATATGCCGAAGATAGCGTTTCTCTCGCATTGGGTGAGTTGGCGAAATTTTATTGCTCATGGGTGTATGCAGCGATCTTCGGCGGCGGCATTTGCAGTCAGCCAAAGGACACTTTTTGCGTGTGTACCGTACCTACATTGGCAACACAAAAAGAACCGTTACTCCACAATGTTATGATCTGGCGGAATGGCTTGATAGGTGTTCGCTATCGCGTAACCGATCTCGTTTATTGACGGGCAGGCTTCGTGTTGCGACATTTTCTCGCATCCCCCAATGATCTTACCATCGGGGAATGGATGCCGGAGACCGTCGAGGAGGACAGGTTTGCGGCATATGCCGGGAGGCCACGTCCATGACCATGCGAAATTCCGCTGGTGAGATCGCCCAGCGGTCACGCGACATCATCCGTGACCGGAAGCATCTGGAAGGGCCGATGCTGCCCATTCTGCACGCGCTTCAGGCGGAGTTCGGTTACATACCGGATATCGTCAAGCCAGTCATCGCCGATGAACTCAACCTCTCCCGTGCGGAAGTCCATGGCGTCGTCACCTTCTATCCCGAATTTCGTGAACATCCGGGTGGACGGCATGTTCTGAAAATCTGCCGAGCCGAAGCCTGTCAATCGGTGGGCTGTGATAATCTCGCGGATCGCGTTCGCCAGTTGCTGGGGATTGATTTTCACCAGACGACGCCTGACGGAGCGGTGATGCTCGAACCGGTCTATTGCTTGGGTCTGTGCGCCTGCGGTCCTGCCGCCATGCTGGATGGCGAGGTTTATGGCCGGGTCGACGAGCACTGTCTTTCCGAAATTGTTGGGAGGCTGGGCCGATGACGGTAACGATCTTCGTCCCTCGCGATGCCGCATCCCTGGCGCTCGGAGCCGAGAAGGTTGCAGCGGCAATCACAAGCGAAATCGCTGCCCGCAGTATTGACGCCAGGATCGTGCGCAACGGCTCTCGCGGCATGTTCTGGCTCGAACCGCTGGTGGAGGTGCGCACCGATCACGGTCGCGTCGCTTACGGGCCGGTGAAAGCCTCGGATATAAAAGACCTTTTCGACGCCGGTTTTCTCTCCGGCAAGGCCCATCCTCTCTGTCTTGGGCTGACGAAGGAAATCCCCTTCCTGCGTCAGCAGACCCGCCTGACCTTCTCCCGCTGCGGCGTGACCGATCCGCTGTCACTCGATGATTATCGCCATTATCAGGGGCTGAAGGGACTGGAACAGGCTATCGCGATGCCGCGGGCCGAGATTGGGGCTCAGGTCACCGAAAGCGGGCTGCGAGGGCGCGGCGGTGCCGGTTTCCCTACCGGCATCAAGTGGAAGACTGTGATGGAGGCGGTGGCGCCTCAAAAATATATCGTCTGCAATGCCGACGAGGGCGACAGCGCCACCTTTGCCGACCGGATGATCATGGAAGGCGATCCCTTTGTGCTGATCGAGGGCATGGTGATCGCCGGCATCGCGACCGGTGCGACCAGGGGATACATCTATACCCGCTCCGAATATCCGCATGCGATCACCACGATGAGCGAGGCAATCGGCATCGCCCGGGCAGCTGGCATTCTCGGTCTCTCGGTGCTTGGGTCTGATCATGCCTTCGACATCGAGATACGCGCAGGCGCAGGCGCCTATGTCTGCGGCGAGGAAACCGCACTGCTCAACTCGCTGGAGGGAAAACGCGGCATCGTTCGCGTAAAGCCGCCTTTGCCGGCCCTGCAAGGTTTTCTCGGTCGCCCGACGGTGGTCAACAACGTTATCTCGCTTGCCTCCATCCCGGTCATCATGCATCGCGGCGCTGCTTTCTATCGGGATTTCGGCATGGGACGCTCACGCGGCACGATCCCGATCCAGATCGCCGGCAATGTTAAATATGGGGGCCTGTTCGAGACAGCTTTCGGCCTGTCGCTCGGCGAGATCATCGATCATATCGGCGGCGGCACTGCGACGGGGCGACCGGTGAAAGCCGTGCAGGTGGGCGGCCCGCTCGGCGCCTATTTTCCGCGCGCACTATTCGACACACCGTTCGATTACGAAGCCTTTGCCGCGAAGGACGGGCTGATCGGCCATGCCGGCATCACCGTGTTCGACGATACCGTCGACATGCTGAAACAGGCGCGCTTCGCCATGGAATTCTGCGCCATCGAAAGCTGCGGCAAGTGCACGCCCTGCCGGATCGGCTCCACTCGTGGCGTCGAAACGATAGACAGGATCAGGCAGGGTATCGAGCCGGAAAAGAACAAGGCGCTGCTCGTCGATCTCTGCAACACGATGAAGTTCGGTTCGCTCTGCGCACTTGGCGGTTTCACTCCTTATCCGGTGATGAGCGCGATGACGCATTTCCCGGAGGATTTTTCGCCGGCTCCATTGGTGGAGGCCGCGGAGTGATGAGGTTGGACTTGTTCTTTTCAGCGTCGCTTACTCTCACCAGCTGGACATTAGGAATGCCTATTTCCAGCAAGGAGGCGCATCATGTCTCTCATCCATGAAATCGACTACGGCACGCCTGCATCCCGCTCTGAAAGACAGGTAACACTCACCATCGACGGCCGCGCCATAACCGTGCCGGAAGGCACGTCGATCATGCGGGCCTCGATGGAGGCGGGCATTCAGATCCCGAAACTCTGCGCTACCGACATGGTCGACGCCTTCGGTTCCTGCCGCCTCTGCCTGGTGGAGGTCGAGGGGCGCAACGGCACGCCGTCCTCCTGCACCACGCCTGTCGCACCGAACATGGTCGTCCATACCCAGACCAACCGCCTGAAGGATATCCGCCGCGGCGTGATGGAGCTTTATATCTCCGATCATCCGCTCGACTGCCTCACCTGTGCTGCCAATGGCGACTGCGAACTGCAGGACATGGCGGGTGCGGTCGGCCTACGCGACGTTCGTTACGGCTACGAGGGCGACAATCATGTACTCGCGCGCAACGACGGTGCCATCAACGCGAAATGGATGCCGAAGGACGAATCCAACCCCTATTTCACCTATGACCCGTCGAAATGTATCGTCTGTTCGCGTTGCGTACGCGCATGCGAGGAAGTGCAGGGCACGTTCGCACTGACGATCGAGGGGCGCGGTTTCGAAAGCCGTGTCTCGCCCGGTGCGCACGAGCATTTTCTCGAATCCGAATGCGTCTCCTGCGGCGCCTGCGTGCAGGCCTGTCCCACCGCGACGCTGACGGAAAAGTCGGTGATCGCAATCGGTCAGCCGGAGCATTCAGCCGTGACCACCTGCGCCTATTGCGGAGTTGGCTGCTCCTTCAAGGCGGAAATGCGCGGCGAGGAACTGGTGCGCATGGTGCCATGGAAGGAGGGTCAGGCCAATCGTGGCCACTCCTGCGTCAAGGGCCGGTTTGCCTATGGTTATGCCAGCCACAAAGACCGCATCCTCAACCCGATGATCCGCGAGAGGATTTCCGATCCATGGCGGGAGGTGACCTGGGAAGAGGCGTTTTCCCATATCGCCACCGAGTTCCGGCGTATCCAGTACCAGTATGGCCGTGACGCTATCGGCGGCATTACCTCGTCGCGTTGCACCAACGAGGAAACCTTTCTTGTCCAGAAACTGGTGCGCGCCGGTTTTGGCAACAACAATGTCGATACCTGCGCCCGCGTCTGCCATTCGCCGACGGGCTACGGTCTCGGACAGGCTTTCGGCACGTCCGCCGGCACGCAGAATTTCGATTCGATCGAGCAGTCCGATGTGGTGATCGTTATCGGCGCCAACCCCACCGACGGTCATCCGGTCTTCGGCTCGCGGCTGAAAAAGCGACTGCGGCAGGGTGCAAAGCTGATCGTCATCGATCCGCGCCGCATCGATCTGGTGAGGACGCCGCATGTGGAAGCGGCCTACCACCTGCCTCTCAAACCCGGCACCAATGTCGCAGTCATGACGGCACTGGCGCATGTCATCGTCACCGAGGGCCTGGCTGCGGAGGCGTTTATTCGTGAGCGCTGTGATTGGTCGGAATTCGAAGACTGGGCGGCCTTCGTTTCCGAAGAAAACCATAGCCCGGAAGCAACCGAAAGCTTTACCGGCGTTCCGGCCGATCTTCTGCGCGGTGCCGCCCGGCTGTTTGCCACCGGCGGCAATGGCGCGATCTATTACGGCCTAGGCGTTACCGAACACAGCCAGGGTTCGACGACCGTAATGGCGATCGCCAACCTTGCCATGGCAACGGGCAATATCGGCCGGCCGGGCGTCGGCGTGAACCCGCTGCGCGGCCAGAACAATGTTCAGGGTTCCTGCGACATGGGCTCGTTTCCGCATGAACTTCCGGGCTATCGCCATATATCGGACGATGCCACGCGCGACACATTCGAAAAACTCTGGGGTGTGACGCTAAACAACGAGCCCGGCCTGCGCATTCCCAACATGCTGGATGCAGCCGTCGAAGGCACGTTCAAGGGCATCTACATTCAGGGCGAGGATATTCTGCAGTCCGACCCTGATACCAGACATGTCTCGGCCGGGCTCGAAGCCATGGAATGCGTTGTTGTGCACGACCTTTTCCTCAACGAAACGGCCAATTACGCCCATGTCTTTCTGCCGGGCTCGACCTTCCTCGAGAAGGATGGAACCTTCACCAATGCCGAACGCCGCATCAACCGCGTACGCAGGGTGATGACCCCGAAGAACGGCCTTGCCGATTGGGAGGTGACCCAGAAGCTTGCACAGGCGATGGGGCTGAACTGGAACTATGCCCATCCATCCGAAATCATGGATGAGATCGCCGCAACGACGCCGAGCTTCGGGCTGGTTTCCTACGACTATCTCGACAAAATGGGCTCGGTACAGTGGCCGTGCAACGAGGCCCATCCTAAAGGTTCGCCGATCATGCATGTCGACGGTTTCGTGCGCGGCAAGGGCAAATTCATTCGCACCGAATATGTGGCGACCGACGAGCGCACCGGACCACGCTTCCCGCTGCTGCTCACCACCGGGCGTATCCTGTCCCAATACAATGTCGGGGCGCAGACGCGTCGGACAGAAAACGTCATCTGGCACGCAGAGGACCGGCTGGAGATCCATCCGCATGACGCAGAGCAACGCGGCATCAAGGATGGCGACTGGATCAAGCTTGCAAGCCGCTCGGGCGATACCACGCTTCGGGCACAGATTACCGACCGGGTCTCGCCGGGCGTCGTCTATACGACCTTCCACCACCCGGATACGCAGGCCAATGTCATCACGACCGATTTCTCCGATTGGGCAACCAACTGTCCTGAATATAAGGTGACGGCAGTACAGGTTTCCCCGTCCAACGGCCCGACGCAATGGCAGGAGGACTACAATGATCTGTCCAACCGCTCACGTCGCATCGCAGGCAAAATACAGGCAGCGGAGTAGAGCCGGTCAGGATCGCACCGAATCCCTGTCATAACCTCGGAAATCCTTCGCCTTGCGGATAAAAAGGAGCTCATCGATGTCGCATGATCAGGGGCGGGAAAAGCTGATCAGAATGGCAAATCAGATCGCCACTTTCTTCATGTCACAGCCGGAAACCGACAGAGCAAAAGGCGTTGCCACCCACATTAACAGGTTCTGGGAGCCACGGATGCGCAGGCATCTGTTCGAATGCCTGGATGAAGGTGCGGACGGACTGATGCCGCTGGTGATCGAAGCGTCAACCTTGATCCACCGACCATCTTCGCAGGCAAAACCCGGGACAAGCAGCGGCATTGCAAAGCCACTATAAGGCTGGATTGCGAGGTTGAAACGCTTTGCGCCATATCCATGGTGGCGAGGCTTGGCAATTTAGCAGCTCGTGATTAAGCAGAACAGGATTTTTCTTGACATCCCAGGTCTTCTTTTCCAAAAGAAGATAGCGTTGGTCATGTTTGACAGGTCTACCGGAAATGCTCGTCTGCAGCTGCAACTACATCACGGACAAGGAAATCAAGGACGTCATCGTCCAGCTTCTTGACGAAGACTGTTGGCAGCTCATCGTTCCGGCGAAAGTCTATCATGCCATGAGCAAACGCGGTCGCTGTTGCGGCTGTTTCCCCAACGTCGTGGATCTGATTATCCGCACGACGGAGGAATATCATGCCCTGCGTCACTCGACGGAGGACGAAGTCGTTATATATTTGTCTCGCTTGAAGCAGTTCCATGAGGAAAACAGGAGAGCGGACATTGAAAGGCGACAAAAGGGTCATCGAGCGGCTTAACGAGGCTTTGTTCCTCGAACTTGGGGCCGTTAATCAATACTGGCTTCACTATCGTCTTCTGAGCGACTGGGGTTTCACCAAGCTCGCAAAGAAGGAACGTGCCGAATCCATCGAGGAGATGCAGCATGCCGATCGTCTGATCGATCGCATCATCTTCCTTGAGGGCCATCCCAATCTCCAGACGGTTGCGCCGCTGCGTATCGGCCAGAATGTCAAGGAAGTATTGGAAGCCGATCTTGCCGGCGAATACGACGCCCGCACGGCCTACAAAGCCTCCCGTGATCTCTGTCATGAGGCAGGCGACTACGTTTCCATGAAGCTGTTCGAAGAACTGCTGATGGATGAGGAAGGTCATATCGACTTCCTCGAAACGCAGCTCGACCTGCTGACCAAGATCGGTGAGGAACGTTACGGCCAGCTCAACGCGGAATCGGCCGACGCTGCAGAGTGAATGATCAAAGACCCGGCTTTCGGGCCGGGTCTTCTCTCGTCATTTGTTGTTCGTGTTAGCGCCGGAACTCAGGCCGCTGCCAGATGTGAAAATTCCGCAACCACCTGATCATAGACCTGCCGTTTGAACGGCACGATCAGTCCGGGAAGGTCGGCCATCGGCTTCCAGTCCCAGGCGTCGAACTCCGGCGAATGACCGCCCGGCGGCGGATTGATGGCGATCTCGCTCTCATCACCCTCGAAGCGGAAGGCAAACCAGCGTTGGGTCTGCCCGCGATATTTGCCCTTGAGCCCGATACCGATCAGATGCGCCGGCAGATCGTAATTGATCCAGTCTTTCGATTGCGCAAGCAGGGTCACCGTCTTCATGCCGGTTTCTTCGTAAAGCTCGCGATAGGCAGCAGGAAGCGCGTCTTCTCCCTTGTCGATGCCGCCTTGCGGCATCTGCCAGAGCTGCGGCGAGCCGTCATATTCGCTGTTGCCCTCGGAGATCCGCCGGCCGGCCCAGACCAGTCCGTCACGGTTGAGCACCATGATGCCCACGCAGGGCCGATACGGCAGGTCTTCAGCCTTCACCGTACCACTCTTCCCGGCCCCGTCTTTCTTGGCCATGCTTCATTCTCCATCAGGGTTCGCTTTTATCGCGTACAATCGCTGATACGCCAACGATCTCGATGCCACGCTGCGTCGCTTCTTCGCTCCACTTCCTTACAGCATCGATGCTCTCGTCGTAAGCGGCGGCAATGCCGATTGCCGTCCCCTGCCGGTCCGCGATGCGGCCGAGTTCATCGAGCTTGCGAAGAATGGCCTGGGTCTGCACCTGTCCGTCGAGCACGACATCGGCAAAGGCATGAGGCAGCTTGACGGCATCGGATACGGAATTCGTCTTTGAAAGAGAAGACGTCCCGTCATCGAGGAAAAGGAGCCCACGCTTCGCCACGTCCTGCAGCACCGGCCGCAGCGCCTTTTCATCCGAAAGGTAACGTGCGCCCTGATAATTGACGATGCCGGTATAATTGGTGACCCGCGCCATGGCCTGGTGGAGGCGCGCGAGATTGTCCTTGGCGGAGTTCGCTGTCAGCAGAGTACCTGGCCCCGGATCGTTCGCCGGATAATCGAAAGGTTCGAACGGAACCTGCAGCAATATCTCATGCCCCTTGCGCCGCGCTTCCTGCATCCAGCGCTGCAGGCTGTTGCCGCTCGCTGCAAATGCAAGCGTCACACCCGCCGGCAGTTGCTGCACCGCCTTCTGGCTGCCGGTCTGGCTGAGGCCGAGGCCGCTGATGACGATGGCAACACGCGCGCCCCTCTCGCCTGACCATGGCCTTGCATATTGGTCCATCGGACGCAGACCGTCGGCGCCGATGATCGGCAGCTTTCCGTCCTCGGTTTCTTCGACAAGATCTGGGTTCGGCTGGCCTGCTACGCGCGGGTCCTGGCCCATCCGCTGGGCATCGATGACCTGCGGCCCGGACCGGTCACGCGGCGTATATTTGGTAACGTAGTTTCCGTCGCCCGTGGGGATGCGCTCGATATTGGCGCCTGACGGGGTCCGCTCGGACGATGTGCCCGATTGCGCGGAACGAGCCTCCGCCTCTGTCGAAGGTGCGGATTTATCGCCGGAAGGCGTTTGCTCGATATTGGCGGCAACCTGCCTGAGTCCGTCGTCTTCGCGAATGACATAGATGGAGAGAGCGATAACGCCGACAAGGACCACACCGCCGCAGAGAATGGCCTTGTAACCACTCAACGAACGTTTCGTTTTCGGCGGCCGCCCTTGTCCCAAGGGTGCATGGAGATCAGTACCCACGCTAATATCCGTGCTATCCCGCGGTCTTGAAAAATCCGGGAGAGCCGTTCAGGCTCCCCCGGCACTGTTCTTACTTCTTGACGGCTGCCGCAGCCTTGTCCGGGCTTGCCGGGAAGCTCGGATCCGTCTTGGTGCCATGGAGAAGATCCAGGGCATAGTTCAGCTGGATGTCATCCTTGGCTTCCGGCGGCACATAGGCTGCGGAACCGGAGCCTTCTTCCGTCTCGGCATTGCCCTGGATATGGCCCTTGAGGCTGGATTCGCCTTCTGCCTTCAACTTGCCCTGCAGTTCCGGCGGGAGCGGCTGCTCGACCTTGATGTCCGGGTTGATGCCCGTACCCTGGATCGATTTGCCGGACGGCGTGTAATAGAGCGCAGTCGTCAGACGCAGCGCACCGGCATCACCGAGCGGGATGATCGTCTGGACGGAGCCCTTGCCGAAGGACCGAGTACCGACGACGGTTGCACGCTTAAGATCCTGAAGTGCACCGGCAACGATTTCCGACGCAGAAGCCGAACCGCCATTGATCAGCACGATGACCGGCTTGCCGTCGGTCAGATCGCCCGGACCGGCGTTGAAGCGGCGGGTTTCGTCGGCATTGCGGCCGCGGGTGGAAACAACTTCGCCACGCTCCAAGAAGGCGTCCGATACATTGATCGCCTGATCCAGAAGACCGCCCGGGTTGAGACGCAGGTCGAGAACGTAACCCTTCAACTTGTCGGCCGGAACATCGGCCTTGATCTTCAGGATTGCCTTTTCGAGATCATCATATGTCTTTTCGGTGAAGGAAATGACGCGAACATAACCGACATCCCCGCCTTCCACGCGGGACTTGACCGCACGCACGGCGATAACGTCGCGAACCACGGTGATTTCGAGCGGCTTGTCGGCGCCCTGACGGATGACAGTGAGTTTGATCGGCGTATTGACCGCGCCGCGCATCTTCTCGACGGCATCCTCAAGCTTCAGGCCACGGATGGACTGACCATCGATTTCGGAGATGAAGTCACCGGCAAGAATGCCGGCCTTGGAAGCGGGCGTGTCGTCGATCGGCGCGATGACCTTGACCAGTTCGTTTTCCATCGTCACTTCGATGCCAAGACCGCCGAATTCTCCGCGGGTCTGTGTCCGCATGTCTTCGGCATCCTTGGCATTCATGAAGCTCGAATGCGGATCGAGCGAGGTCAGCATGCCGTTGATGGCGTTTTCGACCAGCTTTTCCTCATCCGGCGCCGTCACATATTGAGCGCGAACGCGTTCGAAGACGTCACCAAAAATCGAAAGTTCCTTATAGGTCGACGCTCCGGCTGCCTGGGCCGGCACGCCGGCCGAATAGATGACACTCATCGCTGTCGCACCCATGAGTGCACCGACGATGACAAGCGAAGCCCTACGAATCATTTCGCGCCCTTCCAGTTTCCTTGGCTGACCACCATGGCTTGGAATCAACCGTGGTGTTGCCGTTTCTAAATTCAATGTAAAGCGTTGGGCGATCCGTTTCCAGCGCCAACGCAGTTGCACTCGCCACTCTTTTCTCACCCATCACGGCGATCGGCTCACCGCTGAATACAAAGCTTCCCTGACGAACGTTCACATCCTTCATGCCAGTGAAGACCACGTAATACCCGTCACCGACATTAAGAATGATCGTTTGGCCGTAACTTCTGAACGCTCCGGCAAATACGATTGAACCATCCGCCGGCGCAGTCACGATGGCCCCGGCATTGGATGCGATGGTGATGCCGCGCGCCGTATGTCCTGTCCCGTCGGGATCGCCGAACCAACGTACGACATCGCCTGCCACCGGAAAGGCCAGCTTCTGCCTCAGGCTTGAAAACGCATATGCTGGCGCAATGCGGTTTTTGTCGGGCACACCGTTTTCGGCAAGCTCTCTCGCCTTCTCGCGCTCGACCTGCGTGAGGCGCTTCTGGCGCTCCTCTTCCGCCCTGGCGGCCTCCATCGCCTCCCGCACCGAGGATATTTCACTTTCCAGCGAAGAGATAAGCCCTTCGAGCGATGTCGCCCGGCCTGCAAGTTCCTCCGAGCGCCGCCGCTCTGCCTCGAGTTCCGCCGTATTCCGGCCGTTCAATTTTTCGTTTTCAGCCAGAAGAAGATCCATCCGCTTGTCTTCTTCAAGGCTCGCGGCAATCGTGTCCGACACGGCCTGCTTTTCACTCGCTGCGGCATTACGCGTCTCGCTCAGGGCCTTCAGATCGGCAACGAGGCGTTCGGCCTCCGCACGCATGCCCGGCACGACGGCACCGAGAAGAATGGCGCTGCGCACGGAAGCAAGCGCATCCTCCGGCTTCACCAGCAATGCCGGCGGCGGGTTGCGTCCCATGCGCTCAAGCGCGCCGAGCACTTCCGCAAGAACACCCCGGCGACTGCGAAGCGATGCGCGAATTCCGTCTTCCTGGACGCCGAGGGCAGCGATCTTCTTTTCGCTTTCCTGGATCTTACGCTCCAGATCCTGCCGCTTCTTCGCAGAATCGATCAGGGCCTGGCGGATATCGGCGCTATCCTTGTTGGTCTGCGCAATGCTTTTCTCGATATCGGCGATCTTGTCTCCCGACAGCTGCATCGTCTTGCCGAGCGCCTCGAGCTCCTTGCGCGTCTCTTCCTGCTTCTGCCTCAATTCAGCTGTCGGACCGGCAGCCTCGACCGGGGCTGCGTTTACCGCGCCATCGCCCGGCGGCGCGGCATCCTGCGCATATAGCGGCTGCGGAACGGCCAGCAGAAGACCGGCAATGGCCAGCGTGCTGGCCAAGCCTGATCCATATCTGGCAGGTCTTTTCCGACTGGCGTCCATATCCGCTCCGAGTGATAGAATGCGAAGGCTAGGCTGATTTGCTTAGGCCCGCCACAAACAACATCGTGTTTGCGCCTGAACGAAAGGTTAAACGCGGTGATAGGGATGGCCGGAAAGAATGGTAACAGCCCGGTATAACTGTTCTGCTATTAGAATGCGGACCAGTTGATGCGGCCAGGTCATCGTACCAAGGTTAAGAACGAGATCCGCCCTGGCGCGAAGCTCCGGATCAAGACCGTCTGCACCGCCGATAGCCAGCATCATGTCGCGCTTTCCATTGTCGCGATAACGGCCGACCGCATCCGAAAAAGCCTGGCTGTCGAGCGTCTTGCCGCGTTCGTCCAACAGAACGAGGATGGCGCCCTCGGGCAAGGCCTTTTCCAGGACGCCGGCTTCCTCGCGCTTGCGGGTATCGGCATTGGACGCGCGACTTTCCTGTACCTCCACCAGCTTCGCCAGCTCCAGGCCGACGGCGGGGCCGGCCTTGGCGAAACGGTCGAGATAGCGGGACGCAAGGTCCTTCTCCGGGCCGGCCTTGAGCCGTCCCACGGCAAAAAGGGTAATACGCATGTCCTGATCCGTCTAAATTCGAACAGCCGAAGAGTGCTGCACCGGCGCGTGACGCCAGTCTTGCTTTAACGGCTTTCGACGGTTCAGGCCAAGCCCAAACCGCTCAATGCAGCAGCGGTCCCTCTTCGATCTCCGGAGCTGCCCACATCTTTTCGATGTTGTAGAACTCGCGGATTTCGGGACGGAACACGTGAACGATCACATCACCCGTGTCGATCAGCACCCAGTCACCGCTTTCCTGACCTTCCACACGCGGGGATCCAAGCCCCTCGTCCTTCAGGTCGGTGACAAGATGGTCGCAGATCGCCATGACATGGCGGCTCGATCGCCCGGTGACCACAACCATGTAGTCGCCCAGCGCCGATTTTCCGGCAATATTGATGGTGACGATATCTTCTGCTTTGGAATCCTCAAGGCTATTGAGGATCAGTTCGAGAGCGCGAGCTGCGGCATCGGCGCCACGTTCGGAACTCTGCGGGAGGATGGAAACCATCTTTCCCTTGGCGTGTACTGTTGTCAGGGTTTGTCCTTTCTTACCAAGTAACAGCAACAAGCACTTCCAGCGAATCCGATCGAGGTCGGCCGCTTTGATGAAGTTGGCACCGAATGGTTAATCTTTCAAGGGAGGACCATCAGAAGTGAACGCATGACGCGAAACCGTCATGTGTAGACGCTCCTTCAGGTTCATGGTGAGTTCTTGCGGCCATTCGCCCTGAGCGCGGTCGAACTCAGCGTCGATCTGGGGCCATGAATGAAGGTCCAGGCAGGCGCCTGCCGCTTCCAGAGCGTACCGATATCATCCTCATCCACGCGCGCGTAGTCGAATGTGCGGGCCATTTTCGACGACAGGAATGACAGGGTCGCACCCGGCCGATCAACGACCGCGATCGGAAACATCGAGACAATTTCGCGCCATTTCTGCCAGAGATGGAAGGATTGCAGGCTGTCGGCCCCCATGATCCAGACAAAATGGGCCTGGGGATTTCTGGCTTTCACATGGGCAAGCGTATCGGCCGTATAGGAGCCGCCGAGTGTCTTTTCGAACGCAGTCACCTTGATGCGCGGATCACGGGCAAGATGCTCGCTCAGCGAAATTCGCTCGCTGAGAGGCGCAAGCTCGCTACGGCTTTTCAGCGGATTTCCCGGCGTCACCATCCACCAGAGCTGATCGAGACCGAGACGACGCAGCGCAATTTCGGCGACCAGCAGATGGCCTTCATGCGGCGGATTGAACGAACCGCCGAAAAGCCCGACGGCCATGCCGCGCTCGATATGCGGCATGGTAAGATATTGGCGATCGATCTTCTCTTCTTCCACGTCGGGCCGAAGCTCTATGGACGGATCTGGCCGGTGCCATGCACACGGTATTTGAACGAGGTCAGCTGCTCGACGCCGACCGGGCCGCGCGCATGCATCTTGCCGGTCGAAATGCCGATCTCGCCACCCATGCCGAATTCGCCGCCATCGGCAAACTGCGTGGACGCATTGTGCAACAGGATGGCGGAATCGATCTCGTTGAAGAAACGCGACACAACGGCTGGGTCTTCGGCAATTACCGCTTCCGTGTGACTGGAAGAGTAGGTGTTGATGTGCCGGATCGCGCCATCGATACCGTCAACGACCGCGACCGAAATCACCGCATCCAGATATTCCGTGTGCCAGTCTTCTTCCGTCGCCGCTGCCGCCGTCGGGCAGGCAAGCAGGACTTCTGCCGATCCGCGGATCTCGCAGCCGGCGTCCTTCAATGCTTGCAGAAGCGGCACGAGATGCGTGCCGGCAACGGCCTTGTCGACCAGCAGCGTTTCGGCCGCGCCGCAGACGCCGGTGCGCCGCATCTTGGCATTAACGACGATCTTCTTCGCCATCTCAAGATCGGCGGATGTGTCGACATAGATATGGCAGAGGCCTTCCAGATGCGCAAAGACCGGCACGCGCGCCTCGTTCTGCACACGGGCGACAAGGCTCTTGCCGCCGCGCGGGACGATAACGTCTATTGCACCATCGAGACCGGACAGCATGGCGCCGACAGCCGCACGATCGGTCGTCGGCACGATCTGGATCGCATGCTCCGGAAGATCGGCAGCCTTCAGGCCAGCAACAAGGCAATCATGGATAGCCTGAGATGATTGCGCCGAATCCGAACCGCCGCGCAGGATCACCGCATTGCCGGCTTTCAGGCACAATGCACCGGCGTCTGCAGTCACGTTGGGACGGCTTTCATAAATCACGCCGATGACGCCGAGCGGCGTGCGGACACGCTCGATATTCAATCCGTTCGGACGATCCCAGGCGGCAATCACCTCTCCGACCGGATCCTTGAATTCGGCGATCTCGCGTAAGCCCTGTGCCATTGCGGAAATACCCTTTTCCGTCAATGTCAGGCGATCGATGAAGGATGGTAGCAGACCCTTGCCTTCCACCTGCTTCAGGTCTTCGGCATTTGCCGCAAGAATCCTGGGCATGGCCGCGACGATCGCATCCGCCATGGCATGCAGCGCCATGTTCTTCGCCTGCGTCGACGCAATCGCAAGCTGACGCGCAGCCGCCTTGGCGTTGCGGCCGATTTCGGCCATGACCTTGTCGATATCGGCCGTCGAAACCTTATCCAGCATGGATAACCTCCTCCTTGCGGCCTGTCTTCGACCGAAGCCCACCCGTCATCACCAGGTCGCCGCGATGAACCATGGCGGCGCGGCCGGCATAACCCAATATCGCTTCGATCTCGGTAGATTTCCGCCCTGTGATCTGACGCGCCTCATCGGCATCGTAACTGACCAGACCGCGGGCAATCTCAAGCCCATCGGTACCGATGATGGCAACCGTATCGCCGCGGTGGAAATGACCTGCGATCCGGCGAACGCCTGCAGGGAGCAGGCTTTTACCCAGACCAAGCGCCTTTTCCGCACCATTATCGACATGCAGTTCGCCCGCGGGCTGCAATTGCCCGGCAATCCAGGTCTTGCGCGCAGTCACCGGCGCCTCGGATGGTGCAAACCATGAGGAGCGCGTGCCTTGCTCGATCGCCTGCAGGGGATGGTCCGTCTTGCCTGATGCAATGATCATCGCACAACCGGCGCCGGTCGCGATCTTGCCGGCATCGATCTTGGTGCGCATACCGCCGCGCGACAGTTCGGATGCGGCACCGCCAGCCATCGCCTCGATTTGAGGCGTAATCGCCGCGATCGTGTCGAGGAACTTAGCCTCGGGATCGAGATGCGGAGGAGCGGTGTAAAGCCCGTCGATATCCGACAGAAGCACCAAGAGATCGGCCCCCGTCATCGTCGCGACACGCGCAGCCAGCCTGTCATTGTCGCCATAGCGGATTTCCGATGTCGCGACGGTATCGTTTTCGTTGATGATCGGCACAGCGCCGATCTTCAGCAACTGCTTGATGGTTGCGCGGGCATTCAGATAACGGCGGCGTTCTTCCGTGTCGCCCAAAGTCAGCAGGATCTGGCCGGCGACGATCGCATCACGCGACAGGCTTTCCGACCAGGCGCGGGCAAGCGCAATCTGACCGACAGCCGCGGCCGCCTGGCTTTCTTCGAGTTTCAGAGCACCGGCGGAAAAGTCGAGAACGGTGCGACCCAGGGCGATTGCGCCCGAAGACACGACGAGCACATCGACACCCGCCGCCTTCAACGCCGCGATATCGCTGCAGATGGAATCGAGCCACGCGGATTTCAGCCCGGTCTTGCGATCGACAAGCAGCGCCGAGCCGATCTTGATGACGACCCGGCGATAGCTGGAAAGCGCCTTGCGGCTATTGGTACTGCCGCCGGTCATAGCTCCCCATCCTCGTCATAGTCCTGCACCGGTGCGGATTTGTCCGGCAGGGTCGTTTCGTCACCTTCGCTGGCTTCGAGAATGACGTCACGAAGGGCACGCAGGACTTCCGTCATGCCCTTGCCCGTCGCAGCCGAAATCAGGAACGGCGTCTGGCCGCAGGCCTTCTCCAGTTCCTTCGCCTTCTTCTTCAGTTCCTTTTCATCCAGGATATCGATCTGCGACAGTGCGACGATTTCCTGCTTGTCGGTCAGGCCGCCACCATAGGCCTCAAGTTCCGCCTTGACCGTCTTGTAGGACTGGCCGACCTTTTCTTCCATCGAAGAGACGAGATGAAGCAGCACGCGGGTGCGCTCAACATGGCCGAGGAAGCGGTCGCCGAGGCCGATCCCTTCATGCGCCCCTTCGATCAGGCCCGGAATATCGGCAAGCACAAATTCGCGCCCGTCGATCGCCGCAACGCCCAGATTGGGGTGGAGGGTCGTAAACGGATAATTGGCGATCTTAGGTCGAGCGCGGGTAACCGAAGCAAGGAAGGTCGACTTGCCGGCATTGGGAAGCCCCACGAGACCGGCATCGGCAATCAGCTTCAGCCGCAGCCAGACCGTCTTTTCCTCGCCTTCAAGACCTGGATTGGCCCAGTTCGGCGCCTGGTTGGTGGGGCTCTTGAAGTGGGTGTTGCCGAAACCACCATTGCCGCCCTTGGCCAGGCGGAACTTCTGGCCTTCCTTGATCATGTCCATGATCAAGGTTTCATTGTCTTCCTCGAAGATCTGCGTGCCGACAGGCACTTTCAACGTCACGCTTTCACCATTGGCGCCGGTGCGGTTACGGCCCATGCCATGGGTACCGATCTTGCCCTTGAAATGCTGCTGGAAGCGGAAATCGATCAGCGTGTTGAGACCGTTTACCGCCTCGACCCAGACGTCGCCGCCGCGTCCGCCATCGCCACCATCCGGCCCGCCGAACTCGACGAACTTTTCCCGCCGGAACGAGACTGCACCCGCGCCACCGTCACCGGAGCGAATATAGACTTTTGCTTCGTCGAGAAATTTCATCTTGCTGCCGTCAGTCTTGTGTTACGCAACGTCATCAGGGATTTCTGGACGCCTTCTTTAGCGTTTCGATACCGTTCGTTGCCTTTAAGGTCAAAGATTATCATGAAGTTCGTCAGCCATAAGCTGTAATGCGGCTCCAGCACGAGCGGGTCTGCGGCATGGAACGGATACCGCACGCCCCGATCAGGGTTTTCGATACCGCCAGCGGATCTCTCTGGCCAGATCAATCCCGTATCGCTTGAGACATGTTGATGGCCACCGGCAGACACCAATGGCCATCAGCATTTTTAGCAGGCCTGCGGCCGCACCAGATCGCCGGCCTCCAGCATCGTCTCGATATGCGGCGCCATGCGGTTGCGCGCAGTCGAGAAAACCTCTCCCGCATCGACAATCCTGAAACCGAGCTTTCGCTGCACATTGAGCGAAGCGAGGTTGTCGGCAAAGGCACCGGAATGCACCACGGCGTCCGGCATGCGCCGGAAGAAACGTTCCAGCACGGCGCCGGTAGCTTCTGTCATATAGCCATGATCCCAGTAATACCGGTTCAACCAATATCCCAGGTGCCAGCCGTCTCTGCGCAATTCCATGCCGACGACGCCGATATGGACGTCATCGCCCGTGGTGACTGCAAGGCTCCAATCCGGCATCAGCCCGGAGGTCTGGCGCACCAGCCAATCGATCGCGTCATCTCGATGATAAGGCTGCGGCACGCGAGAAAGCATGCGGGCAACCTTGAAATCGGCAAGCGATGCCGCGATAGCATCCGCATCGCCGATCCGGTGAGGACGCAGGGTCAACCGGTGGGACTGGATGATCGGGCACGGCCCCGGTGCCAGCCGAACTTCGACAGATCTTTCGACGATTGCGGCGTTCATCTCAGCTCTCCCCAGCTTCTCAACGATATCCAGGTCTTGCGATCCAGACGGAACCACTCAACCGGCACCATGGCACCTTCCGCAAGGCAATCGATCATGCCGGATCCCTGGAACTGGAAGCCGCACTTCTGGATCACCCGCTTGGATGGAATGTTGGTAACCCGGCACCGCGCATCGATCTGGTCGATTTCGCTTCTGGTACGAAAAGCCATATCGATCAGCGCATGGGCAGCTTCCGTGCCATAACCTTCGTTCCAATAGGGCTCGCCGAGCCAATAGCCGATTTCGAGCGTGCGTTCGTCTGCCTGCGGCTCCAGTGCGCAGCATCCCAGGAAGGCGCCGTCATTTCCTCGGGTAATGGCATAGACGCATTTGCCAATCTCGCCAGCATTCGTGCGTCGCACGAAATCGGCTGCGTCTGTCGCAGTATAGGGATGCGGCATGCGCGACACCATCGTTGCGATGGCGGCATTGTTGGCGAGATGGGCAAGTGCGTCGATGTCTTCTTTGTGGGGTGCGCGGAGAACCAGTCTCGGCGACAGTAAGACGGGGCACTCGCTTCTCGACCGATCCTCGGACCGGTCCGGCCGCAGCCGTTCTTCCGGCGGCCGGGATTGGCTCGCCCTCAACAATTCGATTTGCATGGTTCAGTCTCCTCTGGGGTAAAAAGAAAAAGGGAAGCTGGGGTAGCGCCCCATCTTCCCTTTTCTTTGACTGAACCTTGAACGTTCAACCGGGTCGATGAGACGCCGGTTGCATAACGCTTGCCGGCTTTATTCTGCGGCTTCCGCTTTCGGCATTACGGACACGTATACGCGGCCGTTCGCCTTCGTGCGGAAATCCACGTTGCCTGCGGTGAGCGCAAAAATCGTGTGGTCCTTGCCGAGGCCAACATTGGCGCCCGGATGCCACTGCGTACCGCGCTGACGCACGATAATGTTGCCCGGAATGACGACTTCGCCACCGAACTTCTTCACGCCAAGGCGCTTGGACTGAGAATCGCGACCGTTACGCGACGAACCGCCAGCTTTTTTATGTGCCATGGGAGTTCTCCTTTAACTTCGAAACCTGATTAGCCGAGAATGTCGGTGATACGGACGACCGTGTGATGCTGGCGATGACCGCGAATACGCTTGGAATTCTGACGGCGACGCTTCTTGAAGGAGATGACCTTCTTGCCACGGTTATGCTCGACAACTTCGGCCTTGACCGTCGCGCCCGAAACAAACGGTGCGCCGATCTTGGCATCGGCGCCAACGCCGACGACCAGAACTTCGTTGAATTCGATTACTGCACCAGCTTCGGCTTCCAGCTTTTCGATGGTCAGCACGTCGTTGGCGGCCACGCGGTACTGCTTACCGCCGGTCTTGATGACTGCGAACATTTTATATCCTTTCATGTTCGTTCCGGCTCTCTTCTCGACGAGAAGGGCCGTCTTTTTATCAGTCGGTCTTTAGCAGGGGGGGTCAGGAAAAGAGGTATCTTTTCAAAACTGATCTGCCGGTGAAATCGCACGAAAACCACCAGGATCTCTTGCGATCGTCAGGCGCGGACGCATTTCCACACCTGAACGCAGGCGGGCTTACGCGAGCGACAAAAAACTGTCAAGGTAAAAGGATATGAAGACTTGCATTTCGCCCCTTGCCAGCCTGATTTTTCGCCGCTATGAGACAGCCCGCGCAACATGCGCCGACCAGCAAAGCGGAGAGGTGGCTGAGTGGTCGAAAGCACCGCACTCGAAATGCGGCGTGCCTGCGAGGGCACCGTGGGTTCGAATCCCACCCTCTCCGCCATATTCGCCATTGGATCGTGATATCTGCTAGCACTGTGAGTTTTTGTCTTTACCGGCTCACTGCTCGCAGAGGATAAACACGCTCGAACATTCGAGAATGTGGCTTGGCAGACAATGAATGGTTTCCCGCACTGTTTTGCTGGACGGATGGCGAAAACCGGCGTGTGTGATCAAGCGAAGCACGGACGACACACCTTCAAAGGCTGCGCCCGATATCGCATGAGCTTGCAACATCGAACAGAGCTCACGCTCTTACCTCAAATACCATATTGAAAGGGGTTTCCGTTGCTCGGTGGAAGTGCGTAAATCCTGCATCGAGCGCAACCCTGCGAAGCCGTAACTCTCCAGCCTGTGCGCCGAGCCCAAGTCCGACCTCTTGAGAAAGCGAGGCCGGCGTGCAGATCATCGTTGATGCTCCGTAATAGACACGGCCCACCGGGTTGAGATTGTCCTTGAGGTGATCATGCGCGAAGGGTTCAACGATCATCCATGTTCCGCCCGTCGCAAGTGTTTCCCTGACATGCCGCCCTGCACCGACGGGATCTCCCATGTCGTGAAGGCAGTCGAACATCGCAATGAGGTCATAGTCACGACCCGGGAAAGCAGCAGCGGGTGACTGCTCGAAAGTTACCCGATCCGCCACTCCTGCACTCTCGGCGGTCGCTCTTGCTCTCTCGATCGATGGTCCATGGTAGTCGAACCCTATGAACCGCGAGGCCGGATATGCCTGCGCCATCAGAATGGTCGATGCGCCGTGGCCGCATCCGATGTCCGCAACACTGGCCCCAGCCTTGAGTTTTGCCTCTACGCCATCGAGAGCTGGGATCCAGTCGGCAACGAGGTAGCTGTTGTAACCGGGACGGAAAAACCGTTCAGTCCCTCGGAAGAGGCAATTGCTGTGCTCATGCCAACCGACGCCCTTACCCGTTCGAAACGCGTCGGCAATCTTCGGTTCATCCATCCACATGGATTGAACGACTTCGAACGCTCCGACGAAAAAGGCCGGGCTGTTTTCTTCGGCGAAAACCATGGCCTGTTCAGGCGACAGGCTGAAGCGATCCGTTCGCTCGTCGTAGCAGATATAGTCGGCAGCAGCCTGGGCACTTAGCCACTCCCTCAGATATCGCTCCTTCACACCTGTTTTAGCCGCCAGTTCAGCCGCCTGGACAGGCTCACCATCCGCCATTGCCCTGAAAATACCCACGTGGTCACCCAGCACGACCAGCGCTCCCGTCACGGCTGCACCGACATCACCAACAAGGCGGCTGACCAATGTGTCGAGTTTCTGCATATCCGGTTCACGCATCGAAGCCTCCCAGTTGCAAAGCACCGATTTAAATTAGCACATCGACACATATAAATCCAATCAAACGCAGTCCATTCAGACTGCTCGGCACGTCTTCGAAAAAGGATTCTGGATCGGCCTTTTATTTCGCAAGATCTGTTACGTTGAGGAATGCGGCAATGAGAGAATTTAATGAAAATTTCGCCCTTTAGGCATGACTTGCGCCGGATCGGTCCCTTGTGGATCTATGGGATCGGAAATTTGCTTAAGGGGCAAGCCAATGGAATGCGCCTTGGGTTTCCACGATCCACCGCCGGACTTGATAGCCTCATCGGATTTTGGGTCTCCGAAACGTCTGGCTTCCTTCTGCAGCAGGCCCAGCATCGGCGTCATATCCTCGATATGCTCGACGACCGTATGAATGACCCCGCTCTGGCTTTGCAGCCTCCCCCGGATCTTCACCAATCGTGCGCCCATGACAACGGAACGATATTTTTCAAAAGTCTTCGGCCAGACAATCGCATTGGCAACACCCGTTTCATCTTCGAGCGTTATGAAGATTACGCCTTTTGCCGATCCGGGGCGCTGTCTCACCAACACGATGCCGCCGATCGTTACCCGCTGGCCATTTCGGATGTTGAGAAGATCAACGCTTGGCACAATGCCCATAGAGCGGAATTCCTCGCGCATGAAGGAGACCGGATGGGCCTTGAGGGAAAGCGACAGATGACGATAATCCTCGATCACCTCTTCTCCCGGCAACATCAGGGGCAGATGAGCCTGGGGCTCTGGCCGAAGATCCGCAGGCCCGGCTCTCTCGAACAAGTTAGCATGGTTGAGAGCAGCTTTCATATCCAGCCCCCTCACCGCCCATAATGCCTGACGGCGGCTCAAGCCGATCGAACCGAAACCATCGGCATCGGCAAGCCGCTCGAGACTGGCCTTGTCCAGCCCGGACCGAAGCCAGAGGTCATGAATGCTCTGGTAGCCTTCATCGCGCCTGGCCGTAAGCTTGTCCCGCATATCATCTTCGCTCAGACCTTTGACCTGGCGAAAGCCGAGCCTTATTCCGTAGCGGATCTTGATGACATCCCGCATGCTCGCATGGCGCCGGTCTACCCTGACCGGATCAAATGGTGCCGCCTCCAGCGTACAGTCCCATTCCGACCGATTGATATCGACCGGAAACACACTCACGCCATGCTCACGCGCATCCCGGATCAGCTGCGCCGGCGCATAAAAGCCCATGGGCTGGGAGTTCAGCAAGGCCGCGCAGAAGACATCCGGATAATATGTCTTGATCCAAGAAGACGCATAGACGAGCAAAGCGAATGACGCCGCATGGCTTTCCGGAAATCCGTATTCGGCAAATCCCTTGATTTGCTCGAAGCACTGCTTCGCGAATTCTTCCCTGTATTTGTTTTTTCGCATGCCTGCGATGAAATCGCGCTCGAATTCACTCACACGTCCCGAACGCTTGAAGGTCGCCATTGATCGGCGCAACTGGTCAGCCTTCTCCGGCGGAAAACCGGCTGCCTTGATGGCGATTTGCATAGCCTGTTCCTGAAAGAGTGGCACGCCGAGCGTCCGTTCCAGAACCTCTTTCAACTCAGGTCGCTCATAGGGGATTTCTTTGCCGGCATTCCTCATCTCTCGGCGCTTCAGATAAGGATGAACCATATTGCCCTGGATCGGTCCCGGCCGCACAATCGCTACCTCGATCACAAGATCATAAAATTCTTTCGGCCGCAGTCGCGGCAACATGCTCATCTGCGCCCGGCTTTCGATCTGAAAGACACCGATCGTATCGGCCCGGCAGATCATCTCATAGACGTTCGAATCCTTATCCTTTTTCAGAAGGCCAGCCAGCGTTTCTTCGCGGTCGTAGTGATGCCGCAAAAGTTCAAAGGCTTTTCTCAGACAGGTCAGCATGCCCAGCGCCAGAACATCGATCTTCAGGAGATGAAGCGTATCGAGATCGTCCTTGTCCCATTCAATCATGTAGCGGCCCGGCATCGCCGTTTTCATGATCGGCACCACCTCGTCGAGCCTGTCACGCGTAATGAGAAATCCGCCGACATGCTGGGTCAGGTGTCGCGGAAAGCCCATCAATTCTTGGGCATGGGCAATGACCTTCTTCGTCAGAGGATCAGTGACATCGAGGCCGGCAACCTTGGCGTCACGCTCCGAAAGTCCGTCCTCCGACCAGCCCCAGACGGTGCTCGAAAGTGCGGCCTGAACATCTTCCGACAATCCAAAGGCCTTGGCGACTTCACGACCGGCCATACGGGTCCGGTAGCTTGTCACTGCTGCAGTCAGCCCAGCATGGCGATAACCGTAATGGCTGTAAATATACTGGATGACCTCTTCGCGCCGGCCGTGCTCGAAGTCGACATCGATATCCGGCGGCTCGTTCCGCTCTGTTGATATGAAGCGCTCGAACAGCAGGGGGGTTAAATTCGGATCAACTTCCGTGATCTCCAGACAGTAACAGACCGTCGAATTGGCAGCAGATCCCCGCCCCTGGCACAGGATTTTCAGCGCATAACGCGCATGCCACACGATATGGCGGACAGTCAGGAAATAAGGCTCGTATTGCATCTCCTTGATGAGATCGAGTTCGTACCGGATTTGCCCGGAAACCTTTTCTGGTATCTTCTGCCCATAACGACGTGTTGCCCCCTCCCATGTCAGCCGCTCGAGCGTTTCCGAAACGGTCTCTCCCGGCACGCTTTCGTCCGGATAATTATGCTCCAGTTCCTTGAGTGAGAAACTCAACCTGTCGAAAAATGCAGCCGTGTTCTCCACCGCATCCGGATAGGCATGGAAGAGCCGCGCCATCTCGTATGCCGGCTTGAGATGCCGATCTCCATGCGGAGCAAGCCGAAAGCCCGCTTCCTGTATCGTCACATGGTGACGAATGGCGGTCACCACATCTGCCAACGAGCGCCGGTAAGGCAGGCTAAAGATCGGGAGGTTCGTCGCAATTAGCGGCACGAGATTACTCCGCGCGATCCGGGAAAAAGCCGCAAAGACGAAGGGATCTCGCCCGTCATAGGTTGGCGACAGGGCAAGGTAGATGTTTTTGCGGAATCTTTTCTTATAAGAGCCAAGCCGCTCATCGATATGCGCCAGATAGGCCTTGTCTTCGGCGCGGGAAAAATCCGGCACGACCGCCAGCATCATCTCGTCACACCATTCCAGAAGATCCCACTCTTCCAGAATGCAGGCCCCCTTCTCCGCTCTCAGATTACCGGTACTGAGCAGCCGGCAAAGATTGGCCCAGCCCTTCCGGTTCTTCGGGTAGGCAAGAATATCCGGCGTAGCGTCTGCAAAAACGAGCCTGGCACCGGGCTGAAACCGACAGGGTGCGATGGCTTCGTCCTCACCGACTTCCGTGCCTTTTTCCTTCTGCCGCTCGAAAACTGCGGTCATTTCCTTGAACTGATTATAGGCCCGCACCACACCGGCAACGGAATTGCGATCGGCAATCCCCAATCCGGAAAGACCAAGAACGCTGGCGGATAAGACCATCTCTTCAGGTCTCGCCGCTCCTTCAAGAAAGGAGAAGTTCGTCTTGGCGCCGATCTCGAAAAATCTGGGTTCATCTATCATGCGAAGACCCCATGGATACGCCATGTCGGAGGCGGATCATCCCCGTAACGACCAAGCCGAAAAACCCAGAAAAGCCGTCCCAATTCGCTTTCGAGACGGAAATAGTCGCGTTCCTTTGCCTTCTCGTCGTCGATCCACCATTCCGGTGAGATCCGCTCCGGCCCCTCGGCTCGGGTGACAATGTGCATCACATGCCGCCAGCGGAATTGCTGCGGCGGACCATCGGGGACGAGGGCTGCAAAAGCCTCGACAGGCTCTGGGCTGCGCAAAAGCCGCAAGGGGCGATCGGCTTGCGGCAGGAATAGCATAGCTTCGCTGCGCTCAGGCGGCCTTTCCAGTGCTGCAATCGCCGGAAGGAAGATTTCGGCACGTTCCGGAATGTGGCTTTGTTGATGCTGATAGACTTGGAGACAACCTGCGCCGAACCGGGCGGAAACCCTGTCGATGAAATCCGCAAGCGATGTCTCCCGCCCCTCCTCTCCTGAAAAATCCGCTTGAAGCGCATCGAAAACATCATGTTGCAACACGTTGAGACGCAACAGTTCGAAGCCGAAACCTGCATCCAGATCGTCATGAATGGCATTGAGGCGCTCTGAAAACAGGCCGGAGATCCGCTTCGGATCTCTCAACGGACGGGAAGCGCCTGCCGAAATCCGAAATACCCGCCCGTCGACGCGGAAGAGAACAAGTTCGAACACCTTGCCGCCGGCACCACGATTTTCCAGGCTCAGCCTGAGGGATGATGCAATCTCGGCTGTCATCCCGAGAATATCCTCCTGCGTCTGGATCGGCTCGCCCAACCGGCGCTCGGCGGAAAGCGGCGCCACCGGACGTCGTGGCGATATGGCTTCCTCGTTCGTTCCCAGTGCCTGGTCGAGCCGCATCAGCAATTGCGCACCAAACCGGCGGACAAGCGGTGCCCTTGGCATGGACATCAGATTTGCAACACGTTTCAGGCCAAGCTTCAAAAGTGAAGCAACCGTTTTTTCATCGAGACGAAGCGCGTGCACGGGCAAGGCGCCCAGCGCGGACGCCATACCCTCCCTTGCGATCACTCCGCCGTGCCCAAACCGGCTGATCGCGCTGGACAGGCCCGGCGTGCTCGAAATCGATCCACGCACGTCGAAACCCATCTGAAAAAGCCGGGCAAGAATATCTCGAAGCATCGCATCCTCTCCTCCGAAAAGATGGGTGCAGCCGGTAATATCGAGGAAGAGCCCATCCTTTCCGTCCAAGGCAACAAGCGGCGTGTAACGATCACACCAGTCGGCTATCGCCTCCAGGAGAGCAAAATCGGCTCTTTCATCCTCGTCAAAGACATCGATGTCGGGGTACATCGCTCGCGCTTCGGCAAGCCCCTGCCCTCGCTTCAGGCTGCGTGTCTGCGCCACTTCATCGATTGCAACCAGCCGCAATGCGTTATCGCGCCTGCCGGCACAGATGATCGGAGGACGGTCAGGACGCCCTTTCGAACGCCACGACATCCCCCAGAGCTTTCGCGCGATCCTGTCGGTCGGCAGATACCGAAAGTGAAGCGCCAAGATGCGCTGGCAACTTGTGGAAAGAAGATTTTCCTCGATCTCGGGCAAGATGAAATTGGCGGTCATGAAGGTTCCACTCCAGACGAAAGCTGAGAGGGGCCGGATTTCGGCTCTTCTCCAGGGTGATGTTGAAAACTGGATGCCCGATGCTGCCGCCAAGCATGCTGCCATCCGGGAGGGGTCGCTCCAGAGCCGGAGCCGGCTCGACAAGGAGACGCACGGAAGCACTGCTGGTCTCCTCCTTCCCTGCATGCCGCAGCAGGAAAAGCGGCCGCCCTGCCGCCTTTGCCCGGAGACTGAGCCTTCGGCTTTCAGCCAAGCCAAAGGATTTGGGATTTGCATGAACTTCAAGGATCGTCGCCATAAACGCCTTGCTTTCAAGCGCGCCTTCCGCAAGCCACAGGGCATCCTCCAGCCTGCGAGGCGATGCATGAAATATCGTCCGGGAATCGATGCCGAACTGCCTGATGCCTCCAGCATAAGGAATACCCATTTCGCCAGCGGTAAACCCGTCAGCAATCCATAACATCGGACCTGTAGCGGCCTTGCGCGCCTTCATCAGCCCGACAAGCGAAAGGGAAAAGCCGGTTGCCGCGCCAGCATCGGAAAATGATCCGGAACGGATTTCGGTAATGCAATCGAGCGGCAGACCGCCGCTCAATGCATCATCGAGAGCCGCGATATCGAAGGACAATTTCTCTTCACCACCCGATCGGGCGGCAAAATTCTCCATCTTCGCCGCCGCCATTGCCGGCAGACTTCTGCCTTCCAATCTGGCGATCTGTTCGCGCAGGGCAAATAGCTTCTCCTGCGCCGCGGCTGCATGGGCCATGGCGTCAGCTCTCCGTCCTAAATGTTCACTTTATGTTCTTATAGATTCCAGAGCTCGGCAGGAGAGTCAATCATCACCGGAGAGGAATCTTTTCCTCATTTGCTATAGCGATGATTCTTATCTCGAAAAAAAGGATCATCGGCCTTATATGTCTCTCACAAAGGGAGAACCAATGGCTCGCATTGACCAAACCGACGACTGGCAGGATCGCCATGCGCCAACGATAAGCACGTTCGAGTCGCTTGCGATCGATGCCTATGGTCATCTTCCGGAAGAATTCAGGGCCCTCACCACCAATCTCACCATTGAGATCGAAGATTTCCCGGATGATGACGTTTTCGAGGACATGGCGCTTGAAACGCCGTTCGATCTGCTTGGCCTTTTCGAAGGGCGTGGAATTTCCGAACGGTTTACCGTGGAAACGGGAGAACTTCCGAACCGGATCCGGCTATACCGCCGCCCGATCCTAGACTACTGGGCTGAAAACGAGGAAACCCTGGGCGACATCATCACCCATGTCCTGATCCATGAAATCGGCCACCATTTCGGCCTGAGCGACGAGGACATGGAGCGGATCGAAGCCAGCGCCGAGAATGCGGCCCAGCGCTGACCAGCGGCATCTTATTGTTCGCCGAGCTTTATATCCGGATGATAATCCTTGCCCTCTACGGTCTTCGTCACCGCCTGACCGCACTGCATGATTCCGGTTGCAGCGTTGAAGGCATAGGTCGGCGAACCGTAAAGTTCCCATCCATTGTTCAGGGCGGCCGTCACCTTATGGCAGAATGAGGCATCGTCCGGAGCAGTCAGCAGTCGATAAAGTTTCATTGGGACTTCTTTCTTGCAAAAATCATGGCGGCCTGCGCCAGAAGTGTCTTAGCCTCCTCGAAGTGAAGGCGCTCGATCATTTTTCCATCAAGGTTGATAACGTTGAGGCCTTGCGCCTCCGGTCGTTCGAAAGCTGAAACGATCGCCTCCGCCTGAGCGATGGCTTGTGCGTCCGGTCCGAAATGCCGGTTGGCAATGTCGATCTGCGCCGGATGGATGAGCATTTTCCCTGAAAAGCCCATTGCCCTGCCCTGTGCACATTCGGCGGCAAATCCGGCATCGTCCTTGAAATCGTTGAACACGCTGTCGATTACATCGACGCCATGAGCACGGCCGGCAAGCACGATCTGCATCAGCCATGGCACCAGATAGGCCCGCCCCGGCTGCGCCGGAACCCCGGTCTCCTTGCGCAGGTCATTCGAGCCGACCACAAGGCATTCCGGGCCGTTCTCGGCCACCGCAATCGAAGCTGCATTCAAAACACCTTTCGGCGTCTCGATCATCGCCCACAAAGCGATCGATCTCGCCGGAGCAAACCTGGCAAGCATATCGCCCACCGCAGCGATTTCGTCGGCATGTTCGACCTTGGGAAGAGCAACCGCATCCGGCAGGATCTGCGCAACCAGTTTCAGATCATCCTCCCCGAACCCGCTTTCGAGCGGATTGATGCGGATGATCCGCTCCTGAAGCGACAGGTGCTGTTGCGAGAAAGCCTTCGCAAGATTGTCGCGCGCTTCCGCCTTTTTCTCGGGCGCAACGGAATCTTCGAGGTCGTAGATCACGCCATCGCAATCAAGGCCCGGCGCTTTTTCCAAGGCACGCTTATTGTAGGCAGGAACGCTGAGAAGCGAACGACGAACCGGCGCAATATGATTTTTCAAGAACTCCATCGCCTTCTTTTGCCAATATTTTGCGATCCCGGCAATCAAACCCGAATGAGCCTCTTGCAAGCGGGGATGACAAGGCCCACATTTTCATATGAAGAAAGGTTTGGACATGCAAAACATTCGGTCCTTTTTCGTTATCGTCACGGCAATTGCCCTGCTCGCTGCAGCAGCTCTTTTGACGGCATCGCTGACGATTGCATTCATGGGAACGCTTGCCATTCTTTCCATCGGAAAGATGCTCTCGAACAAACTGAAACCTGTGCCGGTTCGTGCCAAGAGCGGGCACAGTGAGATGCGCGTCTGGAACGACGGTCGCGGTACCATCATCGACATGTAAGCCCTGAAACCAAGCGGATCACGGTCGCCACCAAGCGGCGTACCGATTGGTACTGAATCGGACTTCAAATTCTCCCGAAAATACTTTATGGCAGCGCTATAAAGTCTTCGTGGAGGCCGATCATGGAAAAATTCGAAAAGCTGACGGGCGTTGCCGCCCCCCTTCCGGTTGTCAATGTCGACACCGACATGATCATTCCGAAGGACTATCTCAAGACGATCAAGCGCACTGGTCTTGGAAAGGGCCTGTTCGCCGAGGCTCGTTATCGCGAGGATGGTTCCGAGAATCCTGATTTCGTATTGAATAAACCGGCTTATCGCGATGCCAAAATCATCGTTGCCGGCGACAATTTCGGCTGTGGTTCGTCCCGCGAACACGCTCCCTGGGCATTGCTGGATTTCGGCATCCGCTGCGTGATTTCCACCAGCTTCGCCGATATTTTCTATAATAACTGTTTCAAGAACGGCATCCTGCCGATCGTCGTTAGCCCCGAAGATCTGGAAAAGCTGATGGATGACGCAGAGCGTGGCTCGAATGCCATCCTGACGGTCGATCTCGAAGCCCAGGAAATCACCGGCCCGGATGGTGGCCGTCTTCATTTCGATATCGACGCCGGTCGTCGCCAGATCCTTCTTGAAGGACTGGATGACATTGCCTCGACGCTGAAAAGCGATGCTGCAATCGCGAGCTTCGAGACGAAGAACCGCAGCGATCGTCCTTGGCTCTAATGGATAAGGCCCCTTGTCCTGCGGCAGGCTCGGATAAGGGGTTTTCCAGGCGCAGCAATGCTGCGTGAGGGATTGTGAGCCTGCAGAACCTGCAAGGACAGCAGACGAATGGCAAAGAACCTCTTCCTTCTTCCCGGTGACGGTATCGGCCCTGAAGCCATGGGCGAAGTGCGCAAAATCATCGCCTACATGAACTATGCGATGAAGGCCGATTTCTCGCTCGACGAAGGCCTTGTCGGCGGTAGCGCCTATGATGCACACGGCGTTGCGATTTCCGAAGAGGACATGGCCAAGGCAATGGCGGCGGATGCCGTTCTGTTCGGTGCCGTCGGTGGCCCGAAATGGGATGCGGTTCCTTATGAAGTTCGTCCGGAAGCCGGCCTCCTGCGCCTGCGCAAGGATATGGAGCTTTTCGCCAACCTGCGCCCGGCAATCTGCTACCCGGCACTGGCCTCCGCTTCGTCGCTGAAACCGGAACTCGTCGAAGGCCTCGACATCCTCATCGTTCGCGAGCTGACCGGCGGCGTTTATTTCGGTGAGCCGAAAGAAATCATCGATCTCGGCAACGGCCAGAAACGCGGTATCGACACCCAGATTTACGACACTTACGAGATCGAACGTATCGCCGGTGTTGCCTTCGAGCTTGCCCGCACGCGCAAGAATACCGTTTGCTCGATGGAAAAGCGCAATGTCATGAAGTCCGGCGTTCTGTGGAACCAGGTCGTGACCGAAACCCACAAGCGCTCCTATTCGGACGTCAAGCTGGAGCATATGCTGGCCGATGCCGGCGGCATGCAGCTGGTGCGCGCCCCAAAACAGTTTGACGTCATCGTCACCGACAATCTCTTCGGCGATATGCTGTCGGATGTGGCCGCCATGCTGACCGGTTCGCTCGGCATGCTGCCTTCCGCCTCGCTTGGTGCAGCGGATGCCAAGACCGGCCAGCGCAAGGCCATGTATGAACCCGTTCACGGTTCGGCACCGGACATCGCCGGAAAGGGAATCGCGAACCCGATCGCGATGATCGCGTCCTTCGCCATGTGCCTGCGTTATTCGTTCAACATGATTGCGGAAGCCGATCATCTCGAAAAGGCGATCGCCACGGTTCTCGACAAGGGCATCCGCACCGGCGACATCATGGGGGAAGGTTGCCGCCAGGTCGGCACGACCGAGATGGGCGATGCCATTCTCAAGGAATTCCAGGCTCTTACTGCCTGAACGGGCGAAATACAACTGGAAAAGGCCCGGCACATCGTGCCGGGCCTTTTTTCTGTCTGGTGGCCTCAATTCGCGAGATCGACGTCCCGTTTCTCGCGGACGAACAGGACGCCGATAACGACCGTCAAGAGCGCGAAGATAACCGGATACCAAAGACCTGCGAAGATATCGCCGGTGGAGGCGACGATCGCAAAGGAGGTGGCCGGCAGCAGGCCACCGAACCAGCCGTTACCAATGTGGTAAGGCAGTGACATGGCCGTATAGCGGATGCGGGTTGGGAAGAACTCGACAAGTGCAGCAGCGATCGGGCCGTAGACGATGGTCACATAGATGACCATGACCGTCAGGATTGCGATGATTTTCAGCGACTGACCGTTGGCAAGCGCAGCGAAGAACCCGTCGACCTTGACCTTTGCCGGGTCATTGGCTGCCGGATAGCCGGCCGCCACCATGGCAGGACCGAGCGCTGCACTGAAAGCCGGAGCATCCGTGAAGACGATCGGGGTACCGCCGTTGATGATGAGCTGGGCCGGCGAACCGGCAGGTGCGCTCACCTGTGTATAGCGGAAGGCCTGCTGCGACATGGTTCGGCGCATCACGTCGCAAGGTGTCGTGAAGGTGCGAATCCCGACCGGGTCGAACAGCGAGCCGCAAGTAGCGGGATCAGCCGATACCTCTGCCTTCACTGTCTCGATAGCGTTGGCATAGGTCGGATTGGCAGCCGTTGTTAGCGCACTGAACAGCGGAAAGTAAGTCGCTGCCGCAAGGATGCAGCCCGCCAGGATCACCGGTTTGCGTCCGATCCGGTCAGAGAGCGAACCGAACACCAGGAAGAAGGGGGTAGCGATGATCAGCGCCCAGGCGATCAGCACGTTGGCAGTGAGAAGATCGACCTTCAGCACGGTCTGCAGGAAGAACAGGGCATAGAACTGCCCCGTATACCAGACAACCGCCTGACCGATCACGAGGCCGAACAGCGCGATCAGCACGATCTTGCCGTTGTTCCAGGTGCCGAAAGCTTCAGAAAGCGGCGCCTTCGACTGGGTTCCTTCTTCCTTCATCTTTTTGAAGAGCGGTGATTCATGCATCTGCAGACGAATGTAGATCGAGATGATGAGCAGGATGATCGACAGGAGGAAGGGAATGCGCCATCCGCCCTGAAGGCCGAACAAGATCGGCTGCGTCGTCTGGAATGCCTCCTCACCGAGATTCATGCGCAAGGTCACGATCACGAACAGTGACAGAAGCAGGCCCAATGTGGCCGTGGTCTGGATCCAGGCAGTGTAGAAACCGCGCCTGTTGCGCGGCGAATGCTCGGCAACATAGACCACCGCACCGCCATATTCGCCACCCAGCGCCAGGCCTTGAGCCATGCGAAGCAGCACAAGAATGATGGGGGCAATGACACCGATCTGGTCATAGCTCGGCAGAAGACCGACAGCGAAGGTCGATAGGCCCATGATCAGGATGGTGAGAAGAAATGTGTATTTTCGGCCAACCAGGTCACCGAGGCGACCGAAGACCAGGGCGCCGAACGGCCGGACCAGGAAGCCTGCGGCAAATGTCAGGAGTGCGAAAATCGCCTGCGTCGCCGGTGGGAATTGCGAGAAGAACTGCTTGCCGATAATCGCAGCCAGCGTTCCGTAAAGATAGAAATCGTACCACTCGAACACAGTACCGAGCGAGGAGGCGATGATCACCTTCCTCTCTTCGGGCGTCATCGGCTTTGTTCTGCTATCAGCCGCCGTTGCGACATTTGCCATTGTCGTCCTCCCACAAGGTGAAACCACGCGCCCTAGTAACTGTTTTGGCCTTTCCTCCTTTGCCAAAACAACCGTAACGCGATGCTCTCAGATTGACAGAAATCAGGACATCCGGTGAGTGATGCTTTGGGATTATGACTTTCGTCTAAAGAGCAGCTTTCAAGCGAGGCCGCATGGATGCTCCACGCAGCTTGACTCCATTCCAAAATGTTCTAAACACATGCGCGAACGGGAAAACGCCCAAATGATCGCCTGCGACTTTGACATCGCTGCATCTTGCCTGCCGGCTGATCAAGCCGGACAGCGTTTTTTCGCTTTCTCCAAAACCATGGCCAAAACGACGACGAAAACCGTCTGACGTCTCTGGCCGCCGCTCTCTCCCCGGTAAGGCCGGGGACAAGGAACACCGTGCCAAATGGCTCGGCTTCCCCCTCACAAGACCGAGGAGAGACAGAAAGAGAGCATAGACATGGGTTTCAAGATTGCAGTCGCCGGTGCTACCGGCAATGTCGGCCGGGAAATGCTGAACATCCTGGCAGAGCGCGGCTTTCCGGCTTCTGAGGTTGTTGCGCTGGCTTCTGCCCGTTCACAGGGCACCGAGGTCTCCTTCGGCGACAAGACGCTCAAGGTTTCCAACCTGGAAAACTACGATTTTTCGACGACCGACATCTGCCTGATGTCCGCCGGCGGCGATGTTTCCAAGAAGTGGTCGCCGAAGATCGGAGCGCAGGGCTGCGTCGTCATCGATAACTCGTCCGCATGGCGTTATGATGCCGAAGTGCCGCTCATCGTTCCAGAAGTAAACCCGGATGCGGTCTCTGGCTTCACCAAGAAGAACATCATCGCAAACCCGAATTGCTCGACTGCCCAGCTCGTCGTGGCACTGAAGCCGCTGCATGATTTCGCCAAGATCAAGCGCGTCGTCGTCTCCACCTACCAGTCGGTCTCCGGCGCCGGCAAGGAAGGCATGGACGAACTCTTCACCCAGACGCGTGCCGTCTTCGTTGCCGATCCGATCGAATCGAAGAAGTTCACCAAGCGCATCGCCTTTAACGTCATCCCGCATATCGATGTCTTCATGGAAGACGGATATACGAAGGAAGAGTGGAAGGTTCTCGCCGAGACCAAGAAGATGCTCGACCCGAAGATCAAGGTAACCTGCACCGCAGTTCGCGTTCCGGTCTTCATCGGTCACTCCGAATCGGTCAACATCGAGTTCGAAAACGAGATCACTGCCGATCAGGCGCGTGACATCCTGCGCGAAGCACCAGGCTGCCTCGTCATCGACAAGCATGAGAATGGTGGCTACATCACACCGGTCGAATCCGCCGGCGAAGATGCGACCTACATCTCCCGTATTCGCGAGGATGCAACGGTTGAGAACGGCCTCAACATCTGGGTCGTCTCCGATAACCTGCGCAAGGGCGCTGCCTTGAACGCCATCCAGATCGCAGAATTGCTGGTCAACCGTGGCCTCATCAAGCCGCGCCAGGCTGCAGCCTGAAAAATCAGAAATTGTTAAGCATATCGATTTAGAAAATCCCGCCATTGGGCGGGGTTTTCTTTTCGTAAGGATGTCCTCACGAACTATTCATGGTGCCGGGGCGGTGTTTTCTTGCAACCGGCCGCGTTTGCAATGAATAGTGGGGTAGGGATGCACCGCCGCTGAACGGCAAACACGGATTAAAGCATGAAAAAGCTTCTACTCGCAGGACTGGCCTTCACTACATTGGCTATTGCAGGCCCAGCTGCTGCGCAGCAATGCGGCAATGATTCATCCGGCTTCGATCGCTGGGTGCAGGATTTCAAGAGCGTTGCTCCTTCAAACGGTATCAGCCCGGCTGTGCTTGATCGTGCGTTCGCCAACGTTTCCTACAATCGCCCGACCATCAGCGCCGATCGTGGCCAGAAGAGCTTCAAGCTTTCCTTCGACGAATTCCTGAAAAGGCGTGGCGCCACGACCATCATCTCGCAAGGCAAGAAGATGAAGGCGGCCAATGCGGGGCTCTTCGACCGCCTCGAACGCCGTTATGGCGTGCCCGCCGGTCCGATCATCGCCATCTGGGGCATGGAAACCGGCTTTGGCCGTTTCATGGGCAACCAGCACACACTGTCCGCCGTGGCAACGCTTGCTTATGATTGCCGTCGCTCGGATTATTTCACCGAACAGCTCTATGCTGCGCTCAAACTTGTCGCCCGCGGCGATCTGAGCACGACCGCCAAGGGCGCCGCCCATGGCGAAATCGGCCAGACCCAGTTCCTTCCACTCAACGTCATTCGTTACGGTGCCGATGGTGATGGCGACGGCCATATCGATATGGTTGGCTCGCGTGCCGATGCGCTTGCATCCACCGCGAACTTCCTGAAGGGCCATGGCTGGGTGAACGGCGCCGGCTACCAGCCAGGCGAACCGAGCTTCGTAGCCATCCAGGGCTGGAATGCAGCAACGGTCTATCAGCGCGCCATCGCCTATATGGGCGCGCAGATCGACGGTAAATAAGCATCAGGGGGCTGGCGCTTCGTCCTCCTGGAGGGGCGCCAGTTCTGCTTCGAGATCCGGGCGCATGAAGTCGCCCTTCTCATTCATCACCCAAAGTTCTCCACTCGATATGTCGAACCAGGCGCCGTGAACCGAGAGTTCACCCTTTTCGGTCAAAGTCTTGATAAACGGGAAACTCGCCAGATTGGCGATCGAATTGCGGATGGAGACCCGCTCGAGCGCCGTCTGACGCTCCGACGCCGTCATCAGGTCATTACTCTGGATCTGCGAGGCCGCGGGCCTGACAAGCCCGATCCACTTGCCTATGAAATCGCCGGGTGAAAGCGGCTCAAGCGTTGGGTCTAGTGCCGCCTGGATACCGCCGCAGCGACCATGGCCCATGACCACGATATCGCGGATCTTCAGAACCTGAATGGCGTATTCGAGCGCCGCAGACGTGCCATGGAACTGGCTGTCCGGCTCATAGGGCGGCACCATGTTGGCGATGTTGCGAACTACGAAAAGCTCTCCCGGACCACAATCGAAAATCGTTTCCGGCGCGGCGCGGGAGTCACAACAGGCAATCAGCAGCGTGTGAGGCTTTTGTCCATTTTCGGCGAGAACACGGTAACGCTCGCGCTCGTCAATATAGCGTCCGCTCATGAAGTTGCGGTAGCCCGCAAGCAGTTTGGCTGGGAAATAGGTCATGAGGGCTACGAATATTATGCCTTTGAACCAAGATCAACGGCCCGTTACGCGCAATCCGGTTGCTCAATAGCTTTGGCCTCATAGCCTTTTGAATTGGCCCTATTTACAGATCCTATGAGGGTATGTGGCGAGGAAGCGCTATATTCATGATCACATGCTGAAAAAATCGATTTTATTGTCGTGGCAACAATTCTTTGCCAATTCCTGTCAAGATTGATGAGCAAAACAGTGCTAATTGCTCCGATGTGGACGGATTCGCGCCGTTCTCTGCAGCATTCAGCCAGAAAAGGGAGAGATCATGGTCTGGAAGAATAGCCCCAAGCGCAGCAAGCAGATGGATGGGGCGCGTTCATTCGCGAGCAAGGTAGGCAAGGACTTTCTCGATCCAGCCATTCTGTTCGGGCGCGCAAGCGACGACGATCTTACAAGCTATACCCCGGAAATGCTCGGGATCGCCGCAGCGCATGCTGCAGCCCGCGTCAAAGCGTGGAACCGTGTCCGTGCCGATATCACCGTCACCCAGATACCCGGTGTCGAGCCGGACGGAATAGCCGTCTGGGTTCTGACCGTGATCGACCGGAACATGCCGTTCCTGTTCGATTCCGTGATGGGCGAAGTAACAGCCAGCCATCGTGGTATCGTCATGGCCGTGCACCCGATCTTGACGATCGAACCGGGCAAGGAGCCAGTGCTACGCAGCAATGACGAGCCGACCGATCCAGCCCATCAGGTCAGCCTCATCCAGCTGCATATCGCTCAGTTGAACGAGGAGCAGGCCAATCTTCTGATCGAGCGCATTCGCTTCATCCTCGATCAGGTGCATCTGTCGATCACCGATTGGTCCGCCATGCTCGACACCATGGATGGCGCCGCCAAGCAGCTTTTGAATGCCAAACCACGCAAGGGCGCCAATCGCGAAGAGGCATTGGCCTTCCTCGATTGGCTGCGGGACGACAATTTCACCTTCCTCGGAATGCGTGAATACGTCTACTCCGGCAAGGGATCCAAGGCGACCGTGGAACGCGGCAAGGGCAGGGGCCTCGGCATGCTCTCAGATCCGGATGTGCTGGTTTTGCGCCAAGGCAAGGATCAGGTAACGACCACGCCGGAAATTCTCGAATTTCTCGATGGGCCACAGTTTCTCATTGTCACCAAGGCCAACGTAAAATCCGTCGTCCATCGTCGCGCCTATATGGATTATATCGGTGTGAAACGCTTTGATGAGAACGGTCACGTCGTCGGGGAACTGCGGATTGTCGGCCTATTCACCGCAACAGCTTATACCCAGTCCGTGCGCGAAATTCCGCTGCTGAGAACAAAGGTCGAAGGCATCGACCAGCATTTCGGTTTCGATCCCTATAGTCATTCCGGCCGGATGCTGGAAAACACGCTCGAATCCTATCCGCGTGACGATCTCTTCCAGATCGATACCGACCTTCTGGCGAAATTCTGCGAACAGATCATGGAGCTGAGCGAGAGGCCGCGTGTTCGCGCTCTCGCCCGCATCGATCATTTCGACCGCTTCGTCTCGACCATCGTTTACGTGCCGCGCGAGGACTATAATTCACTGGTCCGGGAAAAGGTCGGCGCCTATCTGGCGCGCGTATTCGAGGGCCACGTATCGGCCTATTATCCCGCTTTCCCCGAAGGGGGTGTGGCACGCGTCCATTTCATCATCGGGCGCCGCGGCGGCAAGACGCCCCGCATAAGCCAGGCGAAGCTCGAGGAAGCGATCCGCCTGATCTCCACGCCATGGGAAGAGCAGTTCTCTCTCTTGGCCGAACATGGCCCCCGGCTTTCGGTGAACACTGCTTTCCAAGAGGCCTTCACGCCGGAGGAAACCTTTGCCGATCTGCCGGACATTGCCGCCTGCGCCTCTGGCGAAGCCATCCGTATCGAATTCTACAAGCGCCCGGCGGATGAGGCTAACAGCATTTCCCTCAAGATTTTCCACGGCGATCATCACCTGTCGCTGTCGCGCCGCGTGCCGCTTCTGGAAAACCTTGGCTTCCGGGTGGTCAGCGAGCAGACCTTCGAAATCCACGTCGGCCCGGACGCTAAATTGATCGTCCTGCATGACATGGAACTGCAGCTCCGTGATGGGCGCGAGATCGATCTTTCGCAGGAAGGCCCACTTCTTGAAGAGGCGTTTCTTCTGGCATTCGAGGGATCGGTCGACAATGACGGCTTCAACCGCCTCGTTCTGCTTGCCGGCCTCTCTGCCCGCGAAACCACGGTTTTGCGCGCTTATGCCCGTTATCTGCGCCAGACCGGCATCGTCTATTCCCAGGCCTATATCGCAGATACGCTGGTAAAATATCCCGAAGCGGCGGCGACCATCTTCAAGCTTTTCCAGACAAGTTTCGACCCGGATCTTGCCGAAAAGGCTCGGACGAAGAAACTGGTACAGCTTCATGGCGCTATCGAGATCGGCCTTTCGGCGGTTCCCAGCCTCGACGAGGATCGCACGCTGAGGCGCTTCGTCAACGCCATCGATTCGACGCTGCGCACCAACTACTTCCAGCGCGATGAAAACGGCGCACCGAAGAGAATGCTGGCCTTCAAGTTCGACCCCGAGCTTCTCGACGGCCTGCCGCAGCCTCGGCCCTTCCGTGAGATGTTCGTCTACGGCACCGAGGTCGAAGGCGTGCACCTGCGTTTTGGCAAGGTCGCCCGCGGCGGCCTGCGCTGGTCGGATCGCGGCGAAGATTACCGGACCGAAGTGCTTGGCCTGGTCAAGGCCCAGCAAGTGAAGAACGCCGTTATCGTGCCGGTCGGCGCCAAGGGTGGCTTCTTCCCGAAAATGCTGCCCGCCGGTGGCTCGCGCGACGAAGTCTTCAATGTCGGCAAGGAAGCCTACAAGACCTATATCCGCACGCTTCTGTCGATCACCGATAACATTATCGAGGGCGAGATCGTCGGACCGAAGGACACGATCCGCATCGATGGTGACGACCCCTATTTCGTCGTCGCCGCCGACAAAGGCACCGCAACCTTCTCCGACACCGCCAATGGGCTGGCGCAGGAAGCCGGCTTCTGGCTGGACGATGCATTCGCCTCCGGCGGATCGGCAGGTTACGATCACAAGAAGATGGGCATTACCGCCCGCGGTGCATGGGAAGCCGTCAAGCGGCATTTCCGTGAAATGGATGTCGACATCCAGACGACCCCCTTCAACGTCGTCGGCGTTGGCGACATGTCCGGTGACGTTTTTGGCAACGGCATGCTGCTCTCGCCAAAAATCCGCCTGATCGCCGCCTTCGATCACCGTGATATCTTCATCGATCCTGATCCGGATATCCAGAAATCCTTCAAGGAGCGAACCCGCATGTTCGCCCTGCTGCGCTCAAGCTGGCAGGATTATGATCGCAGCACGCTGTCCGAAGGTGCGATGATCATTTCACGCTCAGAAAAATCGGTAAAGCTGACCAAACAGGCGGCATCGGCGATCGGCCTCGACAAGACGACGGCCACGCCGTTCGAGATCATGACGGCGATCCTCAAGAGCGAAGCCGATCTCCTCTGGTTCGGCGGCATCGGCACCTATATCCGCGCAGCCGCCGAGACGGATACGGAGGTCGGCGATCGCGCTAACGACCCCATCCGCGTCACGGCTGGAGAAGTGCGCGCTAAGGTGATCGGCGAGGGCGCCAATCTCGGTGTCACCCAGAAGGGCCGCATTGCCTATTCGCTCGCTGGCGGACGATGCAACTCCGATGCGATCGACAATTCCGCCGGCGTCAACTCCTCCGACGTCGAGGTCAATATCAAGATCGCACTCAATGCGGCCATGCAGGACGGTCGCCTACCGCGTGACAAGCGCAACAAGCTTCTGGCCTCGATGACGGACGAAGTGGCGGAACTGGTACTTCGCAACAACTATCTCCAGCCTCTGTCGATCTCGCTGATCGAACGCAGGGGCATCGGCAACCGCGAACAGCTCTCCCGTATGATGTCCGTGCTGGAAGGCCAGGGCAAACTCAACCGCAAGGTCGAAACCCTGCCGGACGATGCGGAGCTGGCCGAGCGTTATGCGGCAGGCAAGCCGCTATCCCGCCCGGAAATCGGCGTTCTGCTCTCCTATTCGAAGATCGTTCTCTTCGATGCGCTTCTCGAAAGCGTAATTCCTGACGACCCGTATTTTGCGGCGATTCTCAAGGCCTATTTCCCGGCCAAGATGCAAAAACCCTATGCCGGCGATATCGAAAACCATCGCCTGCATCGCGAAATCGTCGCGACCGCACTTGCAAACGAAGCGGTGAACCGCGGCGGTCCCGGCTTCATCCAGATGATGAGCGACATGACCGGCGCAACCGCAGCGAATGTCGTGAAGGCGATCTTCCTGATCCGAGACGGCTTCGACCTGCCGCGCCTCTGGGCCGAGGTCGATACGCTGGACAATCGCATCCCCGGATCGGTTCAGAACGATCTGCATGCGCAGATCAACCGCATCATCACCATAGGCACCTATCTCGCGCTTCAGACGCAGATCAGCGCGGCTCCCCTGACCGAGGCCGTTGCAAGGCTGAAGTCTGCAATCAAGGGCCTGCATGGCACAATGACCGAGGAAGTGATTGCCGAAACGGCGCCGCTTGCAGCTGAACTTGAGGCTCAGGGCGCTCCGGCAAGCCTGATCGCCGAGATCCGCACGCTGTCCGCTCTCGTCATCGCTCCGGAAATCATGCTGATTGCCGACCGAACCGGCGAGAGCATGGCGCGCGCCGCCGAAAGCTATTTCGGCGTCACCAAGACCTTCCGTGTCAACCGTCTGATCGTTGCCGGTGAAAGGATCAGCACGTCGGACCACTACGAGAGCCTTGCGCTCTCCCGTGGTCTGCAGCAGCTTGCCTCCGCGCGGCGTGACATCGTCATTACGGCGCTCACGGAACATCGGAAGGACAAGAAGCCGGTACAGGCCTGGATTGCCGCCGATCGCGTGCGTGTGAACCGCATAGGAGCCGAACTGATGGCACTCAGCGATAGCGGCGACCTGACCTTGCCCAAGATCTCCGTCGCGGCCGGCCTGCTTGGAGACCTCGCGCACGGTCGTCTGGCATAGAGCAATTCCAGCAAAAGTGGAAACCGGTTTTGCGTCCGGAATTGCGGTGAAATAAAGAGATAGAGTAATTTCGCTTTTCAAAGAAAGGCGGAAGTACTCCAGCGCGAGGGACTGGATGGGAGGTCACGACATCGATAAAGCGCCGGCGAAAACGAGCCGGCGCGGTATCTGGGGCTGGATGCTGTTCGACTGGGCGGCGCAACCCTTCTTCACCGTTGTCACGACCTTCATCTTCGGCCCCTATTTCGTCGCGCGTCTGACCGACGACCCGATCTCGGCCCAGGCGGCATGGAGCAACATGGCGACGGTCTCTTCGATCGTCATCGCCATCCTGTCGCCGGTTCTCGGCTCGATCGCCGATCAGTCCGGTGCACGCAAGCCGTGGATCGCAAGCTTTGCCGCCGTGAAGATCGCGTGTCTGCTGATGTTGTGGTTCGCCGCACCCGGCTCCCCGCTGATCCTGCCGATCACCCTGATGATCTTCGCCTCGATCGCGGCGGAATTCTCCATCGTCTTCAACGATTCCATGATGCCGCGCCTCGTCTCCAGGGATAAGGTCGGCAGGATTTCCAACATCGCCTGGGGTCTCGGCTATCTCGGTGGCATGATCGTGCTGATCGCCGTCGTGACGCTGCTTGCCGCAAATCCCGAAACCGGCCTGACGCTGATCGGCATCCCCCCGCTTCTCGGCCTTGATCCGGCGCTCGGCGAGGATGCCCGCATCACCGGCCCGATTGCAGCGATCTGGTATCTCGTATTCATCCTGCCGATGTTCCTCTTCACGCCGGATGCGAAAAAGGGCCTACCCCTGGCAGCCGCCGTCCGCTCCGGCCTGACGGAGCTGCGCGGCACGCTTGGCGAGTTGCGGCGGCGTCGGGGCATCACCCGCTTCCTGATTGCCCGCATGCTCTATCAGGATGGCGTCAACGGCCTGCTCATCCTCGGCGGTGTCTTTGCCGCCGGCATGTTCGGCTGGGCGACGATCGAGATCGGCCTTTACGGCATCATCCTCAACGTCGTCGCCATCTTCGGCTGTATCGCGGCAGGTGCGCTGGACAGGGTGCTAGGGTCCAAGACCGTCGTGCTGATCAGCCTTGTCCTGTTGCTCATAGCAACGCTCGGCATCATCTCCACCAATCCGGGCAGTGTGCTTTTCGGGATGGTTCCATTATCTCTGGAAGACAATCAGGGCTGGTTCGGCACCGCGGCGGAAAAGGCTTATGTCCTGTTCGGCCTGTTGATCGGCATTGCCTTCGGCCCGGTACAGGCCTCGTCGCGCTCCTATCTGGCGCGGTCGATCGAACTTGATGAAGCCGGGCGCTATTTCGGCATCTATGCACTGTCGGGACGGGCGACGAGCTTTCTCGCCACCCTATCCTTCTCCATCGTCACCTATGCCACGGGCTCCGCCCATCTTGGCATGGCAACGCTGCTGATCTTCCTCGTGGCGGGGCTGGCGCTGCTGATTGCAACACCATACCCGGCCGACAAAGCCGGAGAGACTCCGGCTAAGTAAGTTGCCACTTTAATGCCGGAAGTGACGCATGCCGGTGAAGACCATGGCGACGTTATGCTCGTCGGCAGCGGCAATAACTTCCGCATCGCGCATCGAACCGCCCGGCTGGATGACGGCGGTAGCACCGGCCGAAATCGCCGAAAGCAGGCCGTCCGCGAACGGGAAGAAGGCTTCCGAAGCAACCGCCGAACCCTTGGTCATCGGCTCTGCCCAACCCATCGCCCTGGCCGCATCCTCAGCTTTCAGGCCGGCGATCCGGGCGGAATCGATACGGCTCATCTGGCCGGCGCCGATACCCGCCGTCTGGCCTTCCTTGGCATAGACGATAGCGTTCGACTTGACGTGCTTGGCAACCTTGTAGGCGAACTTCAGGTCTTCCATCTCGGTCACCGTCGGCGCGCGCTTGGTGACGACCTTCAGCTCGACATCTTCGATCACGCCGCTGTCGCGGCTCTGGACGAGAAGGCCGCCGGCAACCGTCTTTGCGGTAATGCCACGCGAACGCGGATCAGGCAGGCCGCCTGTAACGAGCAGGCGAAGGTTTGGCTTCTTGGCGATGATCGCCTTTGCCTCTTCGGAGACTTCCGGCGCGATGATGACTTCGGTGAACAGCTTGACGATCTCTCCCGCCGTCTCGCCATCGAGAAGCTGATTGAGCGCGATGATGCCGCCGAAGGCAGAGGTGCTGTCGCAGGCCAGTGCCCGCAGATAAGCGTCCTTCAGCGTCGAGCCAGTGGCAACACCACACGGATTGGCATGCTTGATGATCGCGCAGGCCGGCCCCTGATCGGCCGAAAACTCGCCGATCAGCTCGAAGGCGCCGTCGGTGTCGTTGATGTTGTTGTAGGAAAGCTGCTTGCCCTGCAGCAGCTGAGCTGTCGCAACACCCGGACGGTTCTCGCCCGTTACGTAGAAACCGGCACTCTGATGCGGGTTTTCGCCATAACGCATGGCTTCCTTCAGCACGCCGCCGATCGTCCGGTAAGCCGGCGTCTCGATTTCGAGCGCTTCGGCAAACCAGTTTGAAATCGCCGTGTCATAGGCCGCAGTGCGGGCATAGGCCTTGGCGGCCAGCTTCTGGCGGAAGGCATATTCCGTCTCGCCACCATTGGCCTTCAGCGCCTCGATCAGCGGCGCATAGTCGGCCGGATCGGTAACGATCGCAACATAGGCGTGGTTCTTGGCCGAGGCACGGATCATTGCCGGGCCACCAATATCGATGTTTTCAACCGTCGTCGGATAGTCGCCACCGGCAGCGTGCACTTCCTCGAACGGGTAAAGATTGATCACGGCAAGATCGATGCCCTCGATGCCATGCTGCTTCATCGCCGCGACATGTTCTTCATCGTCACGGATCGACAGCAGGCCGCCATGAACATTCGGATGCAGCGTCTTCACGCGGCCGTCCATGATTTCCGGAAAGCCGGTCACTTCGGAAACATCGGTGACGGCAAGCCCGGCTGCCGCGATAGCCTTGTGCGTGCCGCCGGTTGACAGCAGCCTGACGCCCTGTTCGGTAAGCGCCTTCGCCAGTTCGATGATGCCGGTCTTGTCCGACACGGAAAGCAGAGCGGTGCGGATTTTCACGCGGTCAGGGGCGGGGATTTTCTTGGAAGCAACGGCCATCGGTCTCTCCTGAAAGAGCTTGCCACAGAGGGGCGGGAAGGGGATGGGCCGCGGTTAGCACAGCTGGCGCAAAGAAGAAACGCCTATTCGCTCCGCCGCAGCATCCAGCGGATCTCCCGAAGCCCCTGAAGCGGCACTTCGATCGCCAATTGCTGGCTTGGCCTCATGCCGGAAACATCGGAGAAGAAGACGTCCTCATCGATCAGCACATGCAGGCCCGGTGCCGCAAAAATCCAGGTCTCGCCATCGGGGGCGCCCAGAACAATGCTTTCGCCATCCCTGCGGAACAGATTGATCGCCGGATGGATATGAAAACGCACGATTGCCGTCAGGCTATCCTTGCCTTGTCCCTCTTCGGGTATCAGCCGGTCGCATCCCTTGATCTTGTCGCCCGCAGCGCTGAGCGCGATCTCGCGCTCATGAGTGTAGCCGAAGCTTTCGACATAGCCGTCATGCCGTGCGCGCAGCCAGTCATTGCCGTGCTTGTCGTCCCAGCGCTCGACATCGATCTTCGAAACGCCAGGTAGCAGGATAGAGCCGGCAAAGGACGAGTTGATCACCCGGCTGGACGATCTTTCTTCGATGATGACGGTCGAGTGGGCTGCAGTTGACCGGGCAAGATGCTTGTAAAAGCGATTGGCGAATTTCGGCGAGCCGGAATTGACGATGAAGCGATTGCGGCCAGACGACATTTCGAACGAGAGGCAACCCGCATGCGCGCCCCTCGATGCCGCGATCGAACTCGGGCATCCGGTGTCTGCGATGATAATCGTATTGTCGGCGCTGAGCCGATGATAATTCATCTGCGGCAAAGCCTTGAATGGCTTCCCGGCGGATTCGTCGTAACGCAGGACCGACATCAGCTCACTGGCCGAAGTCGAACCGGCACCGTTGAACAATGCGAGATCGCCATCTTGGTGGCGGAAGAAGCGCAAAGCCGGATACATGCGGTCGATCGCCGGAATGAGCTTGTGGGGCACATCGTGGCCGAGATTGATATAGGTCTGCCTCAGCGGCAAAACGTCGATCAGGATGTCGAGGATCGCGCGCGGATTACGTGAAACATGCCCGCCATCGGCAAGGATCTGACGATCGAGTTCGCGGTCGAGAAGCATTGCTTCCCGCTTTATACCCGTAACGCGCGTCGGTACGGATAGGGACGCCATCGCTAGTGCAGTCCTGACTCTGAGCCGGCTTTCGGCATCCGGGCAGCTGCCGGCGATCTTTCTCAGATAACTGATCTGGTAGGCAAGGTTCTTCATGAACCGCCGGTAGAAACCCGCTTCAGCCGCATGCAGAATGATCGTCGAATGGGACAGCCAGGCAATCACCCGCGTCGCCACGACATTCGGCTCCCAAGCGATGCCACGGCGCCTACGGCCATGGATGTTGATCCAGTCCGACACAATATGCCGCGCGTGAGCGCAACCGGCTTCGGTCCTGTCAGCCCTGATATGCCGGAGCCAGCCGAAACCGTGCAGGCGCTCGGCAAAAGCGCGTGAAGGCAGTTCAAGCTCGAAAGGAGAATCCCCCAGCGTCTCGAGCACCCGCCCCGCCAGCGGAAAGCGCCCCTCGAGAATTTCATGCGCAATGAAGGGATCGACCGGACGCAGGTCGGTCGGGGCAACGATCAGGCGTTCGGGAACCGATGTCAGCGGAGCAGACAAGGCGACGCGATAAGGCGCTATGCGGAGGCGCAAACGCCGCCGCATTTCCTTCATACCGGAAGCCAGAAGCCTTCGGCGATCGGCGAGCCGCATGGTCACTCTGGTTTCTCCGCCGGAATGGTTGTCGCTAGATCAGCTGAATCAATTTTAGATGGATGGCAAGTATGCTGCCGGTATGGTGAATAAAACCTTACTCGACGCGCAACACGCTGGCAAAGAAACCATCCATGCCGCCGGCAAAACCATCCGAAGGCGGGATCATCGCCGGCGTCGTCCTGAAATCGCCCTGAGCCGTGATTGCGTTTTCAAGCCCAGGCCAGTTCACTGGGTCGACCGGCACCCGCTTCACGGACGGAGTATCGGCCAGAACCCGTTCGATCAGCTCTTCGCCCTCCAGCGGATCCAGCGAGCAGTTCGAAAAGACAATCATGCCGCCGCTTTTCACCAGAGTCACCGCATGTCGCAGCATCTTTTCCTGAAGCGCCGCTAGCTTTTCGATATCCTGCATGCCCTTGGTCCAGAGCACGTCCGGATGCCGGCGCGTCGTGCCAGTGGACGAGCAGGGCGCATCGAGAAGAATGCCGTCGAGCTTTTCTTCAGGCGAATATTTGAACAGGTCCCCTCCCACCAGCTCGGCACTCATGCCGAGACGGCCAAGGTTTTCCTTCAACCGCGCGAGACGGTTGGATGATTGTTCGACGGCCGTTACCACTGCACCGGCTGCAATCAGCTGGGCAGTCTTGCCGCCTGGCGCCGCGCAGAGATCCGCCACACGCTTGCCCTTCAGATCCCCGAACAGCTTTGCCGGAATGCTGGCTGCAGCGTCCTGAACCCACCAATCGCCTTGGTCGAAACCTTCGAGCGCGGTCACCGATCCTTCGAATTCTCCAAGACGGATACTGCCGGTCGGCAGGACCCTTGCCCCGAGCTTTTCCGCCCATGCCTGCGGATCACGCTTGACCGTCAGGTCGATAGCCGGCGGCGTAAGCTGCGCCTCGGCAATCCGGGTTGCTTCCGCTTTGCCATAGGCGCTCACGAGCCGTGCACGGAACCAGTCCGGCACCGGCGAAATGGAAGCGGTTGCCGCCAGAACCTCGTCCTTTTCGCGCGCCAGCCGACGCAAAACGGCATTGACGAGTTTGGCGAAACGGCGATTGCGCGGATCGCGATTGGCCTGTTCGACAGCAAGATCGACTGCGGCATGGGACGGCACATCCAGATGCAGGATCTGCGCGGCGGCAACCACCAGAACATGCTGGAGTGCACGCGCGCCTTCCGGCAGCGGCGTTTCGATCATCGAGGCAATGGCCGCTTCAAGCCGCGGCAGGTGGCGAAGCGCAGTGGTCAGGATGGCGCGTGTCAGCGCCCGGTCGGCATCGTTCAGTGCCTTGTAGGCGGGATTGCCATGGGTCAGGTCCAGCATGCCATCGAGCGACGTCTTGCGATCGACGGCGGCTGCAAGCAGCTTCGCGGCCGTCGCCCGAACTTCGAACCCGGGTTTTCTCGGCTCGGAACCTGTACGATCAGGTGCCGGCTTCCTGGGCGAGTTTTTGTGCGGTTTCTTGTTTTTTGGCTCGTTCAAGACCAGGGACCTTTGCGCGGTTCATCCGATCCGCGGCCCCAGGGGTTGTTTGCACCTGAATTCGGCACGGAGCGCGCGGTGCGCTGGGGTCTACCAGCCGAAAACGATCCCGTCGACCCACCACCGCGAGACTCACTCGCCATTTGCTGAAGCGCAGCGATGCGGTTTTCGGTATTCGGGTGCGTCGAGAACAGATTGTCCATGCGCTCGCCGGAAAGCGGATTGATAATGAACATATGCGCCGTCGCCGGATTGCGCTCAGCCTCGTAATTAGGGATCGAATGCGCGGAACCGGCAATCTTGGCAAGCGCGGAAGCAAGCCACATCGGGTTACCGCAGATTTCTGCACCACGACGGTCGGCTGAATATTCGCGCGTACGGCTGATCGCCATCTGCACCAGCATGGCAGCGAAGGGTGCCACGATCATCGCAACGAGCACGCCGATGAACCCGAACGGGTTGTTGTTGTTCTCGCGATTGCCACTGAACAGGAACGCGAAATTGCCGAGCATGGAAATCGCACCTGCCAGCGTTGCGGTAATGGTCATGATCAGCGTGTCGCGGTTCTGCACATGCGCCAGTTCATGCGCCATGACACCCGCGACTTCCTCATGCGTCAGGCGCTGCAAAAGCCCGGTCGAGGCCGCGACGGCAGCGTTTTCCGGATTACGGCCCGTCGCAAACGCATTCGGCTGCGGATTGTCGTAAATATAAACCTTCGGCATTGGCAAACCGGCATTGGCCGAAAGATCACGGATCATCCGGTAGAATTCCGGAGCCGTGCGCTCGTCCACCTCTTGGGCGTGATAGGCGCGCAGCACCATCTTGTCGGAATTCCAATAGGAAAACAGGTTCATGCCGGCTGCGATCACCAATGCGATCATCATGCCGCCCTTGCCGCCGATCAGAAACCCGATCCCCATGAACAGGGCGGTCATGAAGGCCAGAAGCATGGCGGTGCGCATCACATTCATCGTCATCTCTCCGTTGCCGATTTCGTCCCTTACGCGATACGAATAATCGCCCAAGGGTTTTCTAGCGGTTATGAACGCCCTATCATGTGGTCAATTCGACCTGATTTTTCAATAAACCTTGCGGTGATGCGGGACATGCAAAGCGCGGACAACGACAACATGGAAAACATCTCTGAGGATGGTGCAGCGAAAAAGCCGCTTTCACCCGCGGCACAGCGCGCGCTGAAGGAAGCGGAAGAACGCCGCCAGGCAGAGGCCAAGGCCAATATGCCGGAAGAATTCGGCGGCCGCGGCGGCGCGGATCCAGCCCGCTTCGGCGACTGGGAAATCAACGGCCGCGCCATCGACTTCTAGATCGTGGTCCGGGACATAAGATAAAATTCCTATTGACTTCGAATTATGATCGGAATTTATTCCTTTCATGATCAGGGCGCTATTTTCCATCGCAGTCATTCTGTCGGTCTTCGTGGCCGGGGCGCAGGCACGCGACGAAATCTCCGGCCCGGTCTCTGCGGAAATTCTCCGGGTCATCGATGGAGACACTCTGCTGGTCGAAGCCCAGCCATGGCCGCAGCAGAAAATGGAAGTCTATGTCCGCATTCGCGGCATAGACGCACCTGAACTTAAATCGAAATGCGAAGCGGTGCGAGCAGCGGGGCAGGATGCCCGACAATCCCTCGAAAGCATGGCCGCGCAATCACCCACCATCCAGCTGACGCGAATTGCCGGTGATAAATATTTCGGTCGCATCGTTGCCGATGTCATCCTGTCGGACGGTCATAGCGTGGCAGACGGCCTGCTGCTCGCCGGCCTTGTCCGCAGCTATGATGGCGGCCGCAAGCCAAGAGAGACTTGCGGCAGCTGAGGGTTCTCAAATCAAGCGTCGACCTTGTTCTGACGATTGGCGATCAGGTCATCCACCACTGCGGGGTCGGCAAGCGTCGATGTATCCCCAAGTGCTCCGAAATCGTCCTCGGCGATCTTGCGAAGGATACGGCGCATGATCTTGCCGGAACGGGTTTTCGGCAGGCCCGGCGAAAACTGGATCTTGTCTGGCGCCGCAATCGGACCGATCTCGTTGCGAACATGCTTGGTAAGCTCCTGCCGCAATTCATCAGTGCCGGCATTGCCGGCCATCAGAGTCACATAGCAATAGATGCCCTGACCCTTGATGCCATGCGGATAACCGACCACGGCCGCTTCCGATACGAGATGGTGCGAGACCAGCGCCGATTCCACTTCCGCCGTACCCAGACGATGGCCCGACACGTTAAGCACGTCATCGACGCGGCCGGTAATCCAGTAATAGCCATCCTCGTCGCGCCGGCAGCCGTCGCCGGTGAAATATTTCCCCTTGTAGGTGGAGAAATAGGTCTGAATGAAACGTTCGTGATCGCCGTAGACGGTGCGCATCTGACCCGGCCAGCTATCGGTGATGCAGAGGTTTCCATCGGCAGCCCCTTCGAGAACATTGCCCTCGTTATCGACGAGCTGCGGTTTCACCCCGAAGAACGGCTTGGTGGCCGATCCGGGTTTCAGGTCCGTGGCGCCGGGCAACGGCGTAATCATGTGACCGCCGGTTTCGGTCTGCCACCAGGTATCCACCACCGGGCAGCGCTTTTCGCCGACCACGTTGTAATACCATTCCCAGGCTTCCGGGTTGATCGGCTCGCCGACCGTGCCGAGCAGGCGAAGGCTTTCGCGCGACGAGCGCTTGACGAAATCGTCACCAGCCCCGATCAGTGATCGGATCGCAGTCGGTGCCGTGTAGAAGATGTTGACCTTATGCTTGTCGACGATTTCCCAGAACCGGCCCTGATCGGGAAAATTCGGCACGCCTTCGAACATCAGCGTCGTGGCGCAATTCGCCAGCGGCCCATAGACGAGATAGGAATGCCCAGTGACCCAGCCCACGTCGGCCGTGCACCAATAGATATCGCCATCCTGATAATCGAACGTATATTCATGGGTCATCGCCGCATAGACGAGATAACCGCCTGTCGTGTGCAGAACGCCTTTCGGCTTGCCGGTCGAACCGGACGTGTAGAGGATGAACAGCGGATCTTCCGCCCTCATCTTCGCCGGCTCGCAATGCCCCTTCACGGTGGCGATTTCCTGATGGTACCAGATATCGCGGCCCGGCGCCCAGTTGGTCTTGCCGCCGGTACGGCGCACGACCAGAACCTTGTTCACCGTCACATACTGGCGCGCCGCGATATGGATCGCCTTGTCGGTATTCTCCTTCAGCGGCACCGGCTTTCCGCCTCGCACGCCCTCGTCGCAAGTGATCACGAATGTCGACTGGCAGTCGACGATGCGACCCGCCAGTGCCTCCGGTGAAAACCCGCCGAAGACGACCGAATGCACCGCGCCGATACGTGCGCAGGCCAGCATCGCATAAGCCGCTTCCGGGATCATCGGCATGTAGATGGTGACGCGATCGCCCTTCTTTACTCCGTGCTTTTTCAACACGTTCGCCATGCGGCAAACCTGATCATAGAGCTGGTTATAGGTGATCTTCTTGTCGATATAGGGGTTGTCGCCTTCCCAGATGATCGCGGTGCGTTCACCATGGGTTTTCAAGTGGCGGTCGATGCAATTGTAGGAGACGTTTGTCAGCCCGTCCTCGAACCACTTGATCGAAACCCGTCCCTTGAAGGACGTGTTCTTCACTTTCGTGTAGGGCTTTAACCAGTCGATCCGGCGGCCATGCTTGCCCCAGAACTTGTCCGGATCCTCGATGCTCTCCTCATACCACTTTTCGTATTTGTCCTTGTCGATGAGCGCTTTAGCCTTGGTGGACTTGAGAACCGGATAGACTTTTTCGGACATGTGATTCCTCCCTCACTTGCACCGTCGACCTGACATACGTCATCGGTGCGACATTTTGGCATTCATAGCAATTGGGGCGGAAGCGGCAATTAGACAAATGGCTGTGAGGGTCTGAAATGCGATCGACAAGGATCCTGTTTCAGAGAATTGCAATTCTGTCCTAATTCGATTATACGGCGATGAATTCCCGGAAATTGTGGTTGATACCCACGGCCCGCGACACCGGCGCGGACGGACAGAGGAACTATACCCATGGCTCAACAATTGCTTATGCCGAAGGCCACCGCAGTATGGCTTGTCGACAATACGGCCCTCTCCTTCGACCAGATCGCGCAGTTCTGCAAACTGCATCCGCTCGAGGTCAAGGCGATCGCCGATGGTGAAGCCGCCCAGGGTATCAAAGGCCTCGACCCGATCGCCACCGGCCAGCTTTCCCGCGACGAAATCGAACGCGGCGAAAGGGACATCAATCACAAGCTGAAGCTTTCCGAGCCGAAGGTTCGCGTTCCGGAATCCAAGCGTCGCGGCCCGCGTTACACGCCGGTCTCGAAGCGCCAGGACCGCCCGAACGCCATTCTCTGGCTGGTTCGCAACCACCCGGAACTGAAGGACGCCCAGATTTCGCGTCTCGTCGGCACGACCAAGTCAACCATCGAACAGATCCGCGAGCGCACCCACTGGAACGCCGCGAACCTCGCTCCGATGGACCCGGTAACGCTCGGCCTCTGCTCGCAGATCGACCTCGACCTCGAAGTCGAAAAGGCTTCCAAGAACCGTCCGTTGCCAACCGCTGCCGAACTCGGCGCGTCCCTGCAGCCGGCATCCGAGACCGAAAACCTCGGCTTCGGCGATTACCGCAATGAGCGTGAGGAAGAGAAGGAAATCGACGCAGACGCCGTCTTCGCCAAGCTTTCCTCCCTCAAGTCCACCCGCACCGAAGAGGAAGACGAGGAAGATCGCTTCTAAGCGTTCGCCTCTCTCAAGGAATTCAAAAGCCCCGGATCATCTCCGGGGCTTTTCTTTTTGGCTCATCCGACCGGCGCCGCCGTGCTCTTTTCTTGATGAGCAAAGCCGTTCTTCCAAAGAGTTTCCCGAACCACATCCAGCGCCCCCGGATCCTCGATCGTCGCCGGCATGGTCCATGGCATGTCGTCGGCAATCTTCTGCATCGTGCCGCGAAGGATTTTGCCTGATCGGGTTTTGGGCAGTTTCGGCACCACCATCACCGTCTTGAAGGCGGCAACCGGCCCGATCTCGTTGCGGACCATGCCGGCCACCTCCGCGGCGATCTCGGAAGTTTCCCGTGAAACATGGTTCTTCAGCACCAGGAAACCGCAGGGGATCTGACCCTTGACCTTGTCCTTGACGCCGATGACCGCACACTCGGCGACATCCGGATGTCTTGCACAGACCTCTTCCATCGAGCCCGTGGACAGCCGGTGGCCGGCGCAATTGATGATATCGTCGGTGCGCGCCATCACGAAAATATAGCCGTCGTCATCGATAATCCCGGCATCTGCCGTCTTGTAGTAACCGGGAAACTCTTCGAGGCAGTTTTCGCGGAACCGCTCGTCGGCATTCCAGAATGTCGGCAGGCAGCCTGGGGGCAGGGGAAGTTTGAGGACGATATTGCCGAGTATGCCTTTTGGCACGGGCATGCCGGCATCATCGACCACATCGATTGCATATCCCGGCAGAACCCGCGTCGGCGAGCCGGGCTTGAACGGCATCAGGCCCAGCCCCACCGGGTTTGCAACGACAGGCCAGCCGGTTTCCGTCTGCCACCAGTGATCGATCACCGGTACCTTCAGCTTTTGCTCAGCCCATTTGAGCGTCTCCGGGTCGAGGCGCTCGCCGGCAAGAAACAGAGCCCGCAATCCCAGCAGATCATGGTTTTCGACCAGTTCGCCTTCGGGATCATCGCGACGGATCGCTCGAAATGCCGTCGGTGCGGTGAAAAAGACTTTGACATCATGCTCAGCAACGACGCGCCAGAATGTCCCGGCATCCGGTGTTCCAACCGGCTTCCCTTCGAAGATAACACTTGTATTGCCGTTCAGAAGCGGCGCGTAAACGATGTAGGAATGACCGACGACCCAGCCGATATCCGATGCTGCCCAGAATACCTCACCGGGTGAGACACCGAAAACATTCGGCATCGTCCATAACAGCGCCACCATATGCCCGCCATTGTCGCGCACCACACCCTTTGGCTGCCCGGTCGTGCCGGATGTGTAAAGAATGTAAAGCGGGTCCGTGGCGTTTACCGGCACGCAAGGCACGTCACGTCCCCGCGCTGCTTCGACCATTGCGGCAAAATCGAGTTCACCCCGTTCAGCATCGAGCGAAACAACGAGTTGGGGGCGCTGCAGTATGAGGCAATTGTCAGGCTTCACCGCTGCCAGTTCGATCGCCTTGTCGACCAGCGGCTTGTAGGCAACCACACGACCGGGCTCCAGCCCACAGCTTGCAGAAATAATTAGTTTCGCTTGCGAATCGTTCAGCCGCGCCGCCAGCTCCTGTGCCGCAAACCCGCCGAAAACGACGGAATGCACCGCGCCGAGACGGGCGCAGGCGAGCATGGAAAACACCGCTTCCGGCACCATCGGCATATAGATGACCACCCGATCACCCTTGCCAATGCCGAGATCTGCAAGCACTGCAGCAATCGCCTTCACTTCGGAAAGAACCTCCGCATAGGTGAAGCTTTTGCGCTCCCCGGTCATGGCGCTGTCGTAAATGAAGGCGGCCTGCTCACCGCGTCCGGCTGCGACATGCCGATCAAGGCAGTTGAAGCAGGTATTCGTCTCGGCCCCGACAAACCAGCGGCCATAGACACCCTGATTGGAGTGAACCCCTCGGGCTGGACCATCGAAACAACGCAAACTAAGCCGCCTGCTGGGCGAGTTGGGTTTCAAATTCTGCTGGCGACAAATAG
>NZ_JACIGW010000011.1:0-75407 GCF_014198105.1 Aliirhizobium cellulosilyticum
CCCAATCAGCAAATGCCAATCTTTAGTGGTTTTCTTTAGAACGAGAAGCTTCGTCGCTAGCAGCGCCGCCGCCCTCGTCAGTGAGCGGGTTATAGATCCGACGACCCGATTGAGTCAACAGCCATTTTTAAAAAAATGTCATTTTTCTCCAATGCCATGCGAGCAGATGCTCATGGCTTAAATTGCGGGCATGCATAGATTTTCAGCAGTCGAAACGGCGCTCTTGTTCACTCGTGCGTTTCGCGCTGCTATGGCATTGCAAAACCTCATCAGGACGCCACCGACCTGATGGGTCTTTAGACGCCCGAAAATACCGAGAGCTCACATATATATGGAAAAGAAACCCCAAGAGGACAGATCTGATAGCAGCACGCATGCGCCACTCCCTATTATAGAGGTGCTGGGCGATCTAACCGTGGCGCTCCGCCGGAGCTCTTGTGCAGTCCTTTCCGCCCCACCGGGTGCAGGCAAAACGACCATGGTGCCGCTTACCCTGATCAAAGAGCCATGGTGCACGGGAAAGGTCATCCTGCTTGAGCCGCGGCGGCTGGCGGCGCGAGCTGCCGCTTCGCGCATGGCGGCGCTCAAGGGAGAGAGTGTCGGGCAGACGATCGGTTACAGAATGCGCCTCGACACGCGGATCTCGCAGGCGACACGGATCGAGGTCGTCACGGAAGGGGTATTTTCCCGAATGATCCTTGACGATCCGGAACTTGCCGGCGTTTCCGCGGTGATCTTCGACGAATTCCACGAACGCTCGCTCGATGCCGATCTCGGACTGGCGCTGGCGCTCGACACACAGTCGGCGCTTCGAGAAGACCTGCGTATAATCGTAATGTCGGCAACCCTCGATACGGATCGCATCGCGGCATTGCTGAACGACCCTCCGGTGATCAAAAGCAAAGGACGGAGTTTTCCGGTCGAGGTCCGTTATAATGAAAGAAGCCAGCAGGAGCGTGTCGAGGACGCAGTCACGCGTGCGATCGAAAGCGCACATCGCGACGAAGATGGCTCCATCCTTGCCTTTCTACCGGGACAGGCGGAAATCAGAAGGGTAACCGAGCGGCTGCAGGGCCGGTTCGATGCAGACACCGCGATTGCGCCACTTTATGGCAATCTGACACAACACGAGCAGGATCTGGCAATCAAGCCGGCAGCGCCTGGCAAGCGCAAGATCGTGCTCGCCACATCGATTGCAGAGACATCTATCACGATCGACGGTGTGCGGATCGTCATCGACAGCGGATTGCAGCGTCTGCCGGTCTTCGAGCCTTCCACCGGAATGACCCGGCTGGAGACGGTACGGGTATCACAGGCTTCGGCCGACCAGCGGGCCGGACGCGCCGGGCGAACCATGCCGGGTATCGCCATCAGGCTCTGGCACGCGGGCCAGACCGCTGCACTGCCGGATTTCACGCCGCCGCAAATACTCGCGAGCGATCTCTCAAGTCTCGTGCTCGACCTTGCTCATTGGGGCGTGGTTGATCCGACAACGCTCGCCTTTCTGGATCAACCGCCCGGACCTGCGCTTTCCGAGGCAAAAGGCCTGCTTCTCCTTCTCGGCGCATTGGACGACACCGGCCGGCTAACGCCGAGAGGTCATCTTATCCGTCAGCTGGCCTTGCCGCCTCGGCTGGCGGCGATGGTCATCAATGCGGACGAGGAAGGACGCGGGCTCGAGGCGAGCCATCTCGCCGTTCTCCTGACCGAACAGGGACTTGGAGGAAACGATATCGATCTCGATGAACGGCTGCGGCGGTTCCGGGCTGACCGCAGCGAGCGGGCCCAAGCCAGCCGGGGTCTGGCCAACCGGATAGCCGACAGTCTGCCAAACAAGGGAGCACAACAGACAAGCGGGTCAGCAGGCCCGCTTCTTCTCCATGCTTATCCCGACCGGATCGCGCTGCAGCGCGGCGGCAAGGGCCGGTTCATCATGGCCAACGGCCGAGGAGCGGAACTGCCGGAGACCGAGCGACTTGCCGGGGCCTCCATGTTGGTGATTTCCGACGTGAGCGGGAAGGCTGCGCGGCCACGCATTCTCAGCGCCGCGGAAATATCTCGTTCCGAGGTGGAAGCGGAGATGGGCGGTGCAATCCGGTCCGCAGAAGAATGTTTTTTCGACCCCGCCAGCCGTCAGGTTCGTGCGCGCCAAACCACCCGGCTCGGAGCAATCGTATTTAGCGAAAAACCCTTACCCAAACCGACCGGGGAACAGGCGGCACGGGCGCTGGCCGACGGCGTACGGCAGTTCGGATTGCACAGCCTGCCGTTTTCGAAGGAGACCCTACAATTCAGGGAAAGGCTGGGGTTCCTTCATCGATCGCTTGGCGAGCCATGGCCGGATGTCAGCGACGATGCGCTTATAGCCCGCCTTGATGAATGGTTCGTCCCCTATCAAGGCCATGCGTCCGCACTTACTTCGATATCGGCGGCGAGCCTTTCGGATGGGTTGCGTTCGCTGGTACCACACGAGTTGCTGCACACTATGAACCGGCTTGCGCCGACCCATTTCGAGGCGCCGACCGGCCAACGCCATCCTATCCAGTATGATGGCGCAGAACCGGTGCTGACAATCCGTGTCCAGGAGCTGTTCGGATTGAAAAATCATCCCGCGATCGCGAACGGCAAACTGCCGCTGCTTCTTGAATTGACATCGCCGGCACACAGGCCGATCCAGACGACACGCGATCTGCCCGGCTTCTGGTCCGGGTCATGGAAAGATGTTCGGGCGGAAATGCGTGGCCGATATCCCAGACACCCATGGCCGGAAAATCCGGTCGATGCCGCTCCGACAAGCCGCGCAAAACCCAAAGGTACGTGACAGGATGTCACGTACCATGAAATACTGGGTCGATTTTAAGAGGTTTGACCACTTTAAGGCACATATAAACAATGTCCGAAACAATATTGCATAGTACAGACATGACTTCATCGCAGGACAGCAAGATCGGCCATGTAAGCCGCAGCATCCGCCTACAAACCCTCGTCAGGCTGAGGTGGCTGGCCGTGGCGGGGCAGACAATAACGGTCCTGATCATCTGGGGCGTACTCGACTTTCCGATGCCTATCGCCCAGGCAACCATATTGATCGCAGCCCTTGCGGTCGCAAATCTCATTTTATCCGCTTGGTTTCCGGCCACCCACCGGCTTGGACCGAAATCAGCGCTCGCCTTGCTCTGCTTCGACCTCCTGCAAATGGGCGCACTATTGTTTATCACCGGCGGGCTGGGCAATCCCTTTGCACCGCTGATCTGCGTGCCGGTCATCATAGCCTTTGCATCACAGCCATTGCGTCATTCGCTCGTGCTGCTTGTCTTCGCGCTTGTGTGCACGACGGTTTTGTCACTCTCTCCTTACCCGGTCCCGTGGTATGAGGGAGAGCATTTGCGTATCCAGCCGATCATGCAGCTCGGGGTATGGTTCTCGATCGCCTCGATGATGGTTTTTGCGGCTTTCTACGCTTACCGCGTTTCCCATGAGGCCAGCCTGCTTGCCGACGCTCTGGTGGCGACGGAAATGATTCTGGAGCGGGAAAAACATCTCGGTCAGCTGGATGGTCTGGCCGCTGCTGCGGCCCATGAACTGGGAACACCGCTTGCAACGATCAGCGTCGTCGCCAAGGAAATGGAGCGAGAGCTGGGGCAGGACGAGCGCTTCAAGGAGGATGTGCAACTGTTGCGCAGCCAGAGCGAGCGATGCCGCGATATCCTGCGTCGCTTGACCTCACTGCCAGCGGAGGGCGAGGAGCATTTGCGGCGCCTGCCTCTATCGTCGATGATGGAAGAGGTGATCGCTCCGCACCGTCAGTTCGACATAGACATCAGACTGGTGCAGAAAACCGACGGTGGCCATGAACCCATAGGCGTGAGAAACGCAGGAATTCTCTATGGGCTTGGCAATCTGATTGAAAATGCGGTCGATTATGCAAAGAATGAGGTGGTCATCTCGGTGGAATACGATGACCAGCGGGTGGCGATCATGATCGAGGACGATGGTCCAGGCTATTCTGCCGTTATCCTCTCGCGTATCGGCGAGCCTTATATGACATCCCGGACACGCGAGCGGAGTGAGCATGCCGGCGGACTGGGTTTGGGGCTCTTCATCGCCAAAACCCTGCTAGAGCGATCAGGCGCATCGATCCGCTTCAGCAATCGCGGCGACGGACAGGTCGGTGCACGCATTCGAATAGAATGGCCAAGATCAATTATGGACAAGCCAATTTGATCTAGCTCCAATTTTATCGCGTTCTATATGATAATTGGGGTCCATCGATCCCGGAGAATGAAGATGGAAACAACACTGCAGCAATCCAATCCTCAGAATGAGGACTTTATTGGTTCCGACCCTTCACTGTTGATCGTTGACGACGATGGACCGTTTCTGCGTCGCCTGGCACGAGCCATGGAAACACGAGGCTTTACCGTTGAGGCCGCGGAAACAGTCGCCGAAGGCATTGCCAAAGTGCGCCAGCGGGCACCGAAATACGCCGTGGTGGATCTTCGGCTGGGCGACGGCAACGGCCTCGACGTCATCGAAACCATCAGGCAGTTCCGTCAGGATACACGCGTCATCGTACTGACCGGATACGGAAACATTGCGACTGCCGTCACTGCGGTCAAACTTGGTGCCGTCGACTATCTTTCCAAGCCTGCCGATGCGGATGATGTGTTCAACGCCTTGACGCAGCGTCCCGGAGAAAAGGCTGACCTGCCGGAAAATCCGATGTCGGCAGATCGCGTGCGTTGGGAACATATCCAGCGCGTCTACGAAATGTGCGAACGCAACGTTTCGGAAACGGCACGACGCCTCAACATGCATCGCCGCACATTGCAGCGCATCCTGGCAAAGCGGGCACCGAAATAAGGCGCCCGCCGCGACTTGCGGGCTGCGGGATTTATGTAATTGCGGCAGAGAGGCAGGCCATGCCCTTGACTACGTCTCTATGTCGTCGAAGCTCTTGCCGGTAGACCATTCCGCCATCATCAGGCGGTGCGCCGCTGTACGCGAAAAATCGAGCATCAACGCCTTGCGGGTCGCCGGCGCAAGCTTGTGTTGGGATGCGTCACGCAAGAGATGCGCCCCATAACCATCCGACACCATCAGGCCGCAGTCTTCAGGGAAAATTTCGAACGGGACATCCCTGTGCGTTGCAAAGATCAGCCGGTCGCAATAAGTCCGATATTCCGGCCACTTGCGGTCGATACGGAAATCCTCGATCGAGGTCTTTATCTCGACAATCCAGATTTCTCCCTTATCGGATACGGTGATCAGGTCGGCCCTTCTGCCATTCGGCAAGACCAGTTCGGGCAGAACAGCATGCTTCATATCGTGAAGCAGGATTTGCGCGCCCTTGCGGACCATCATCGCGCGAGGCGACTGACGGCCATCGATCAGAGGGTTGTCGTTCACAACATTCAATATCGTCATGCCTGTTCCTTAGCCATTACAGGTGGGCAGCATTGTGAATGTTGCAAAAAGACAATGGGCTTTTCAATTCGACTGCTGCCGACGCGCTGAGCGCTTGCGCAACTTGCCAACCGCAATCGAATGGAAAATAACGGTTTCGACGGCGGCTTGACGCCATTTCAATCGATAGTTTCACCAAGAGATATCCATGCGCTTTCGCAACAGCATGCTCGCACTCGGCCTGTTGGCAACCGCCGCCCTGGCCGGCTGCTCGACCACGTCCGAAACAGCCAAGACAGATGCACCGGTTCGCATCGAGACGGCCCAGATCTTCACCGATTCCTACGGATCGGTGACCGATGCAGGCTATACCCTGCCGGCCATTCCGATCAACCGGGTCAAGCAGGAGTTCGTCCGCCAGATCGTGAATTACGAAACTGCGGAAAAGCCGGGTACGGTTATCGTCAATACCCGTGAACGCCATCTCTACTACATCCTGCCGGGCGGCCGTGCTGTGCGCTACGGCATCGGCGTCGGCAAGGCTGGTTTTGCATGGTCGGGCACGGCCTATGTTGCCTGGAAGCAGGAATGGCCGACATGGCATCCGCCGAAGGAAATGGCAGCCCGCAAGCCGGATGTCGCCAGATACGTCGAAAACGGCATGGGTCCAGGCCTGAACAACCCGCTTGGCGCACGCGCCATGTATCTGTTCAACGAAAAGGGCCAGGACACGCTGTTTCGCCTTCACGGCACGCCGGAATGGGCCTCGATCGGCACGGCGGCTTCATCCGGCTGCATTCGCCTGATGAACCAGGACGTTATCGACCTTTACAGCCGGGTGCGTCCGGGCAAGGCAACCAAAGTCGTCGTGGTCCAGTAGGACTGACGGGATACCGAAATCAAAAAGCCGCCGAGGGCATTCCCGGCGGCTTTTTTGCTGCCAGGACGTGAGCCTGAATCTACCGGCCGTCACCCTTTCCTGTGCCGTAGCTTTGCCTGCGGGATTACGGGTATCAAGGCGCGGAAAGCCCACGGCGGTTCGGTCAGGATTGTGGATGTGCCATCCGCGGGCGGCCCGTTGCAGTGGCAACGATGCGCGCTTCAACGAGTTTTCGTCCGCCTTCAACTTCCGGTGCCATAATCTCCTTTTCGATGGAAATCAGGATGCCCTGGGCTTCTTCCTGTCCGGCCTTGCGCCGCGCTGCAATGACTGCCCGCTCCTCAGCGGCTTCTAGCGCACTCGCTTCCCCGATTATCGTGGTTGTCTCACCGGCACCGGTTACAATATAGACACCTTCTTCCGGCGAAGTGATGGTGACCGTCGCCGTAACCCTTATATGGCCGACGACAGCGCCGATGGCGTTGGCAACATCCGCATCAGAAGGAATGATCGATTCGGCTCCAAGCATATCGGCAATTGCAGGATAATAGACCGGTGCCGACGCGCCTAGACCGACAAGCGGACGGTCAAGCGAAATGGAAAACCGGGCGATACCCGGGACGCGCTTCAATGCCCGATCAACCGCAAGCGAGACCGATGGGTTGACTGATTCGGCACCGTCTTCCGCAAGGCAGGCCGAAAGCAAGATCTCGGAAGATTGCCGGGTCAGCCTCGCGACGATTTTGCCGGCCAAATCTTCTGGTGACGTGGCGATCTCGCGTCCCGCGCCGGTCTTCTTCCGGGCTGCAAGCTGCAGCCCCAATCGTGCTGCATCGGCATTCCACTGGCCTTGGCGGCCAAGAACATGCAGTGCGTCAGATGGTGTGATGCCGCTCAAGTATACGAGCCCGCGGCCCACAAGCCGGTCGAGAACCGATTTCTGGGAGTTCATTGTGAGCAATGCGTTCAATGCCACGGGTGCCGAGCCAATCCGCGCAAGAAGCGCCTGTTCCTGCGGTTGAAGGCTCCCAACCAAGGCTTCGTTCAAAGCGATCCGGACGGCGAAACGGCCATCGTGGCGACCAGTGTGGGTGGCACGTAGCTGCATATCGATAGCCGACAGAACGCTATCGCCATAGGTGGCCACCAGAAGGCTGAGAGGTAGAATACGTCGAGGACCGAGCGTGATTTTTGCCTCTAGCCCACGGTCATCGATATGCACTTCCGAATCACCGCCGAGGCCGAAAGTGCGCAACGCGACCGCCTCCACCATCGTCTTGTGACCGCCGACATTCGCGCCATCAAGCGCAAGCTTCGGCTTGCCGCCCTGAATTATCGCCACATCCGTCGTGGTGCCACCGATGTCTGACACAACTGCCTCATCCAGCCCGGTGAGATAACGAGCACCCACAAGGCTTGCCGCCGGACCGGAGAGAATGGTCTCGATCGGGCGTAGCCGTGCCTCGCCAGCGGACATCAACGCGCCGTCGCCTCGCACGACCATGAGGGGCGCATGGATGCCAGATTTTTCGAGAAAATCTTCGGTCGAACCGATCAGTCGGTCGATGATAGACACCAGGCGGGCATTGAGCAGCGTCGTCAAGGCGCGCCGCGGTCCACCCAGTTTCGAGGAAAGCTCGTGGCTGCAGGTGACGGGCTTGTGGCTCAGTTCGCGGATCCGATCCCTAACGCTGATTTCATGAGCCGGATTCCGGACGGCAAAATATCCGGCTACGGCGAAGGACGAAACCTTCGGGCCAAGTGTCGGGAGAGCCTCTTCCAGCATCGTCATCTCTAACGGCGTTTCGTTGCCGTGGACATCGTGGCCGCCAGGCAGGAAGATCACCGGATCGGTACCGAGCGCTTCCGAGAGCCCCCCTCGGGCGATATCTTCCGGGCCGAAGCCGATCATGACAAGCGCTGCCCGACCCCCCTGCCCTTCGACCAAAGCATTGGTCGCAAGCGTCGTGGACAGCGAGACCATGGCGATTTCCGCGGCCGGGATACCACTCCTTGCCAGTACCGCTTCGACAGCACCCGAGATTCCTTCGGAAAGATCATGCCGAGTGGTGAGCGATTTCGCCTTGGCGATCACCCCCTCATCCTCGCGGAAAAGAACCGCATCCGTGTAGGTGCCGCCGGTATCGATGCCGAGAAGAAGAGGTGAAGCCACGCAAGAATTCCCAAATCCTTATGAAGCAATCAATAAAGCATGGCGCGACAGGTTCAATCGACCGGGAAAGACATGTTCTGTCGCGGTCAGGACCTGATGCTTACACGCATCGGCATGCCATTCTGCGGCTGGGTCGTCAGTTTCTGCACCGGCCAGATGTCAGTACCGGGCATCGCATCGAAACGGTAGCGCTTCATCAGCACGGCAAGCGCAATCACCGCTTCCTGCATGGCGAAGGTTGCGCCGATACAGGTGCGCGGGCCGGCGCCGAAAGGCAGATACTGGAAACGGCCGATCCTGCCGCGATTTTCCGGCAGAAAACGCTCGGGCATGAAGGCGCGCGGCTTTTCCCAGTAGAGTTCGTGGCGATGCAGGGTCCAGGGCATGACGAGGATGGTGACGCCCGCTTCGATCTCGATGCTTTCGCCGCTCGGGCTCGTCCATTTGTCGTCGGCGATCGCCGCGCGATTCAGTGACGGGGCCGGCGGATAAAGCCTGAGCGCTTCCTCGAAGGAGGCGCGGACCCAGGGCATCAGTTCCAGCCATTCAACCGGCTCGGCACCGGAGCCAAGAACCTGGTCTATCTCCTTTTCCATTGCTTCGCGCACATGCGGCGAATGAGCGACGCAGTAGAGCGTCCAGGCGAGCGCGCGGGCCGTCGTTTCATGGCCGGCGCCGATGAAGGTTAGGATATTGTCCTCGATCTCATCCAGCGAGAGGCCGTTCGGACCTTCGAGCTGCAGGAGCAGAGTCAGGAAATCCTGCGGCACCGCGTCCGGCGTCTGGCGCATGCGCTTCTGCCGCTCCCGCATCGTGTCGGCGACGATCTTGCGGAATTTTTCGAGCACCTTGCGGCCGCCGATGCGGGTCAGGCGCGGCACCCAGGCCGGTGCGCGCAAGAGATCCATCGGGTCGACGCGGCCCATGCGGTGGAGCAGGCTGTCGACATCATCGGAAAAACTGTTGCTCTCGGTGACGATCTGGCCCGAGAACAGGGTTTCCGACAGAATCGAATAGGCGAGTTCCGTCATGTCGACGGAGATATCGTGGATCGCTCCCTCCGTGCCGACTGTCGCATATTTCCCTGCGTATTCTCCCGACTTCGCCAGCATCTGGCCGGCAAAACCGCGAGAATGACGGGGCGTGAAAACCGGCGCCATGGCCCTGCGCGAACGTTTCCAGACCGGGCCTTCCGCCGTCAGCAATCCATCACGCAGGATCGGCCGCAGGATAAGCTGGCGGATTTCCGACATCTCGTAGTTTGAGGCGTTATCGACAAGGACGTGGCGAATCAGCCCGGGATCGTTGACGATCAGCGTGCGTTCCTTGAAGAATTTCGTCTTGATCCAGGGCAGCGTGTAGGACGGCACACCCCACAGCTCCAGCGGGTTGCGCATGACCGTGCGAATGATCTCCAGCCGTGATGGCGGGACGGTGCGCGGTATGGGTGCCGGCGGCACAAAGGGGTCGGGGCGCATGTCCAAAGGCAACCCTCCTGTTCCGTTCCTGATTAAACCAATATCAGGACTTAGAGCAGCGATTTCAACTCGGTGATCTTGTCGTTGACGAGCCAGCCGTAATAATTCTCTTCCGGCAGACCGCCGCGGGCCTTCAGCGCAGCTGCACGCTGAGCCGAGCCTCCGGTATTGTAGAGCGTCGAGGTGATGCCGGGATTTTTGGAAATATCGACATCGGCGATCGACTTGTAGTCGTCTATCGAGCGGCGGATATTGGCCGCCATATAGGCAAGCGACTTGTCGGGATCCATGATCGCTTCATAGACTTCCGCGGCGTCGTTTTCATCCAGCTTCGAATAACCGGACGTGCGCGACACCATGTCGGACAACATCATCGCCGTCAGCGGATTGACCTGGCCGAGGCCAAAGGTCTGGCCGGCATAAAAGGGCTGGAAGAAAACCGCGCTGAAACGGTTGTCGGGATAGGCCTTTCCATCGACCTTTTTGCCGCGGAACGATTTCTCCCATACTGCTTCACGGCAATTCCACAGCGCGTAGGAACCGGATTTGTCCTCACAGGCGGAAAACTGCGGGTGCATCAGGAATTCGGAGATGGTTTCGCCGTCATAGGCGAAGCGGAAAGCGTTTCCTGCGTAAGCGGCCGCCTTGACGTAATAGCTCTGCAGCCTGTCATAGGCGTCGACATTATAGGTGTGCTCGCCGACGATCGCGCCGACCATGTGGATCGGATCGATGCCATAGGCGGCCGCGGTGGACTTGATCTTGCCGATCAGCGTCTTGTCGGTCGCCAGAAGCTCACGGATCTTGTCGTATTTGTCGTCGAAAGTGGTGCGGCCAGCGCGGGTACGGCGCACGGAAGCGCCGGGGATCTTGGGCTGCACGGCATTGCGATTGCCTTCCGGCACGATGGTCATGGCCATCACCGGACCGGTCGAGGAAGCCGCCCAGGCGACGGTCAACAGCAATGCAATAAGGGTGCGTTTCAAGATTTTCCGTGTCCCAGCGTTTTATCTGCGCCACTGCCGGCTCCAGAAACTGTGACAGGTCGATCTGGCAAGCCGCTCGCGTCTTCGCGAAAGCGCGTCACCCATACGTTAAGACATATTGGAATGTCGAGATAAAGACGTTCAAAAAGGCGTCAAGTTGCTTGAGTGTGGCAGCCAGGCGTTGCCCGGCTGCCACTTGAGCGGCTTAGAGAATGTAGCGCGACAGGTCGGTATCGGCCGCCAGATCGCCCACATGCTTACGGACATATTCGGCATCGATCTTCACCGACGTGCCGCCCTGATCCGGAGCGGTGAAGGAGATTTCATCCAGCACGCGCTCCATCACCGTCTGCAGGCGGCGGGCGCCGATGTTTTCAACCGTCGAGTTCAGATGAACCGCGACATCGGCAAGTGCGTCGATCGCGTCATCGGTGAATTCCAGCGTCAGGTCTTCCGTTCCCATCAGCGCCTTGTACTGGCGGATGAGGCTGGCCTCGGTTTCCGTCAGGATGCGGCGGAAATCCTCCTTGGTCAGCGGACGAAGCTCGACGCGGATCGGCAAGCGGCCCTGGAGTTCCGGCAGAAGATCAGACGGCTTGGCGACATGGAAGGCGCCGGACGCGATGAAGAGGATGTGATCGGTCTTCACCGGGCCATACTTGGTCGAAACCGTCGTGCCTTCGACGAGCGGCAGAAGATCGCGCTGCACGCCTTCACGTGAAACACCGGCACCCATGCCGCCGTCACGCGCGGCGATCTTGTCGATCTCGTCCAGAAAGACAATGCCGTCGTTTTCGACCGCACGAACCGCCTCGCGCTGAATTACCTCATTGTCGATCAGCTTGTCGGATTCGTCGCGGATCAGCTCGCCATAGGACTTGGCGACGGTCGTCTTGACCTTCTTGGTGCGGCCGCCCATGGCCTTGCCGAACATTTCCGACAGGTTCAGCACGCCGATATTCGCGCCGGGCATGCCGGGGATTTCGAAACCACCGGGCATGCCGGAGCCGCTATCGGCCACTTCGACCTCGATTTCCTTGTCGTCCAGTTCACCGGCGCGGAGCTTCTTGCGGAAACTGTCGCGGGTTGCCGGCGATGCGGTGGAGCCGACCAGCGCGTCAAGCACGCGTTCCTCGGCGCTCTGATGCGCCTTGGCCTGAACCTCGGAGCGCTTCTTTTCACGCACGAGGCCGATGCCGATCTCGACAAGATCACGGATGATCTGTTCGACGTCGCGGCCGACATAACCGACTTCGGTGAATTTTGTCGCCTCGACCTTGATGAACGGCGCGCCGGCGAGCTTAGCGAGACGACGGGAGATTTCCGTCTTGCCGACACCGGTCGGGCCGATCATCAGGATGTTCTTCGGCATGACTTCATCGCGCAGGCTCTCGTCGAGCTGGTGACGACGCCAGCGGTTACGCAGCGCAATTGCAACGGCGCGCTTGGCATCATGCTGGCCGATGATGTGGCGATCGAGTTCGGAAACGATTTCGCGGGGGGAGAAATTGGTCATGTGATCCTCTCGGCTTTCCCGTTGCGGCCGGCCAATGCGGCCCGGTCCGCGGGACCCTTTTGGGAATTGATTGAATTACTCGGCGTCGAGCGTTTCGACGACGAGATTGTGGTTGGTATAAACGCAGATATCGGCAGCGATATCGAGCGCCTGGCGCGCCACGTCTTCGGCCGACTTTTCGCTGTCCATCAACGCCCGGGCCGCAGCGAAGGCGTAATTGCCGCCGGAGCCGATGGCGATCGTGCCATGTTCGGGCTCAAGAACGTCACCGTTACCGGTGATTGCCAGCGTCGTGGACTTGTCAGCGACCAGCATCATGGCTTCAAGATTGCGAAGATATTTGTCGGTGCGCCAGTCCTTGGCGAGTTCGACTGCGGCGCGCATAAGCTGGCCGGGATATTGTTCGAGCTTCTTTTCGAGACGGTCGAGAAGCGTGAAGGCATCTGCCGTGGCGCCGGCGAAACCGGCGATCACATCACCGCCCTTGCCGATGCGGCGCACTTTGCGGGCATTGCCCTTCATCACGGTCTGGCCGAGGCTCACCTGACCGTCACCGGCCATGACGACCTTGCCGCCCTTCCTGACTGTAATAATCGTTGTCATCAATACACCTGTCTGCCCCTTTGAAAGCGGGCTTTTGGACCGAAGAAATCCCGCCAAACCGCTCTGGCTTTGCCGGGATCGTGTTGACACCTATGTAAGTGACCGAGTGACGAATACAATCTCGCTGCTTTCGATCGACAAGGTGTCGCAAAGGCCCGTGCTTTGGCTGGATATTTCACCTTACGGCTGATAAGGAGCGGCGAGAAAAGCATGGAGCAGACCCTGATGGGCGAAACCGCAGCCGCACGCGTGGGAAGCGTTTCCCGCAAGACCAACGAAACCTCCGTTTCCGTTTCCGTCAATCTGGACGGCACCGGCGTGGCCAAGATTTCGACGGGCGTCGGCTTTTTCGACCATATGCTCGACCAGCTGGCGCGACATTCGCTGATCGACATGGAGATCGACGTCAAAGGCGACCTGCATATCGACGACCATCACACGGTGGAAGACACCGGGATTGCGATCGGCCAGGCGATTTCCAAGGCGCTCGGCGACCGTCGCGGCATCACCCGTTATGCCTCGCTCGATCTCGCCATGGACGAGACGATGACCAAGGCTGCGATCGACGTGTCGGGCCGGCCTTTCCTCGTCTGGAACGTTGCGTTTTCGGCACCGAAGATCGGCACATTCGATACGGAACTGGTCCGCGAATTCTTCCAAGCGCTGGCGCAGAATGCCGGGATCACCCTGCATATCCTCAACCATTACGGCGCCAACAACCATCATATCGCCGAGACCTGCTTCAAATCCGTGGCGCGCGTTCTGCGCACCGCGACCGAAATTGATCCGCGACAGGCCAACCGCGTTCCGTCCACCAAGGGAACGCTTGCCTGACGCTTCCGGGAGATCATCCTTGAGAAGCTATCTCGTTCTGATACCGCCGAATGGTCCCGACAGGGATCACCGCTCGACGCTTTTCCTGCCCGACGGGTTTTCCTGGATGGCGCTCGTTTTTTCCTGGATCTGGCTGATCTGGCATCGGCTCTGGCTTGCGGGAATTTTCGCGCTTGTGCTGCAGGTCGCCGGAGCCTTGCTGATGGGCACCCAGGGCTTCTGGCTTGGCGGAGTGCTGCTCGGCTTAGCGACACATGTCTTTGTCGCGCTTGAGGGGCGCAACCACTACGCCAACTCCCTTATCCGCCGCGGCTGGACACTCGAAAGTGTGATCGGCGCGACGGACAGAGAGACCGCGGAAGAGATCTATTTTTCCGCCCTGCCGCCAAAAGAGACGCAGCCCCTGCCCTCTTCTGCGGACTGGGCCCAAGCAAACTGGGATAAGACAAAACAGCCGGCCGTTTCGGGTTGGCAGGGTCCGGCTCTCGGACTTTTCGATCACGGAGGACGCTGATGCGCGTCGCAATAATTGACTACGGCTCGGGCAACCTGCGCTCGGCCACCAAGGCATTCGAACGCGCGGCCCGCGAAGCCGGCATAGATGCTGCAATCGAGCTGACCGACAAGCCGGATATCGTTGCCGCTGCCGACCGCGTCGTGCTGCCGGGTGTCGGCGCCTATGCGGATTGCCGCGCCGGTCTCAAGGCCGTTTCGGGCATGAACGAAGCGCTTGTCGAAGCGGTCGAAACCAAGGCACGACCCTTTCTCGGTATTTGTGTCGGCATGCAACTGATGTCATCCCGTGGCTTGGAAAAGACCACGACCGAGGGGCTTGGCTGGATCAAGGGCGATGTCGTCGAGATGACGCCGTCCGATCCGGGCCTGAAGATCCCGCAGATCGGCTGGAATACGCTGGAACTTGCCACGCCTCACCCGCTGTTCGATGGCATTCCCACCGGGCCGGACGGGTTGCATGCCTATTTCGTCCATTCCTACCATCTTGCCGCGACCAATCCGGCCGAAGTGATCGCCACGACCGAATATGGCGGGGCGATGACGGCATTCGTCGGGCGCGACAACATGGCGGGTTCGCAGTTTCACCCGGAAAAGAGCCAGAAGCTCGGCCTCGCCCTGATTTCCAACTTCCTGCGCTGGAAGCCGTAAGGCTCGCGCATCTATCCAAGGACCAAGAAGATGATCCTTTTCCCGGCTATCGATCTCAAGGACGGTCAGTGCGTGCGCCTCAAGCTCGGCGACATGGAGCAGGCGACCGTCTATAATCCGGACCCCGGCGCCCAGGCGAAAGCCTTCGAGGACCAGGGGTTCGAGTGGCTGCATGTGGTCGATCTCAACGGCGCCTTTGCCGGCGAGAGCGTCAATGGCGCGGCAGTCGATGCAATCCTGAAAGCGACGAAGAACCCGGTGCAGCTCGGCGGCGGTATCCGCACGCTCGATCATATCGAAAGCTGGCTTTCCAGAGGCTTGGAGCGGGTGATCCTCGGCACCGTTGCCGTGCGTGATCCGGCGCTGGTCATCGAGGCCTGCAAACAGTTTCCGGGCAAGGTCGCCGTCGGCATCGACGCCAAGGGCGGCAAGGTGGCGGTCGAAGGCTGGGCGGAAGCGTCCGAACTCGGCGTCATCGAGCTTGCGAAGAAATTCGAAGGCGCCGGCGTGTCCGCGATCATCTATACCGATATCGACCGCGATGGCATTCTGGCCGGCATCAACTGGGCTTCGACGCTGGAACTTGCGAATTCCGTTTCCATTCCGGTTATCGCCTCGGGCGGGCTTGCCTCGCTCGACGATATCAGCCGGATGCTCGAGCCGGATGCGGCCCGCCTCGAAGGTGCGATTTCCGGTCGCGCGCTTTATGACGGCCGTATCGATCCCACCGAAGCACTGGCGCTGATCCGCGCCGCGAAAGGTCGTGCAGCATGACCCTCAAAGCCCGCGTCATCCCCTGCCTCGACGTGAAGGACGGCCGCGTCGTCAAGGGCGTCAACTTTCTCGATCTGGTCGATGCCGGCGATCCCGTAGAAGCGGCCAAGGCCTATGATCTGGCCGGTGCGGACGAGCTCTGCTTTCTCGACATCACCGCCTCTTCCGACAATCGCGAGACGATATTCGATGTCGTGGCGCGCACGGCAGACCATTGCTTCATGCCGCTTACCGTCGGTGGCGGCGTGCGCGCGGTTAGCGATATTCGCAAGCTGCTGCTGGCCGGGGCCGACAAGGTGTCGATTAATTCGGCAGCGGTGAACAATCCCGATTTCGTCGCTGAGGCCGCCGACAAGTTCGGCAACCAGTGCATCGTCGTGTCGATCGATGCCAAGAAGGTTTCAGCAGCGGGCGAAGCGAACCGTTGGGAAATCTTCACCCATGGCGGCCGTAACCCGACGGGGATCGACGCCGTCGATTTTGCCCGGCGCATGGTCGAGCGCGGGACCGGAGAGTTGCTGGTCACCTCGATGGACCGTGACGGCACCAAGGTCGGCTACGATCTGGAGCTGACCCGCGCGATTGCGGACTCGGTGCGCGTGCCAGTGATTGCATCGGGCGGCGTCGGGGATCTCGACGATCTCGTGGCTGGCGTCAAACAAGGTCATGCGACGGCGGTTCTCGCCGCATCGATTTTCCACTTCGGCACCTATACGGTCGGAGAGGCAAAACGCTATATGGCTGATCACGGCATCGCCATGCGTCTCGACTGAGTTTCGGGACCGGAGGACAAAGACTTGAGCGAATTCACTCTCAGCGATCTCGAAAAGATCGTCGCGGCACGGGCGAAAGCTTCGCCGGACGAATCCTGGACAGCGAAACTTGCCGCGGCGGGCCAGACCAAAGCCGCCAAGAAGCTTGGCGAGGAGGCGGTGGAGACGGTAATTGCCGCGCTTGCCCAAGACAAAAAGGACCTCGCCTCCGAAAGCGCCGACCTGCTCTATCATCTGTTAGTCGTATTGAATATTGCAGGGATTCCATTGCAGGATGTGCTGGACGAACTTCAACGCAGGACCGCGCAATCTGGACTGCAGGAAAAGGCGAGCCGGCCCAAGTCATGAGTAGCGCACCGCAGCCCGTCGAAGTGTCGGAAGTCAGCCCGATGACAGAGTATTATTCTCCTTATCATCACTTTACAGCGAACGAGTGGGCCAAGTTTCGCGCCGATACGCCACTGACGCTGACATCCGATGAAATCGCGCGCCTGCGCTCGCTGGACGATCCGATCAATATTGATGAGGTTCGGCAGATCTATCTGTCGTTGTCGCGCCTTCTGTCGACCCATGTCGAGGCGTCGCAGCAACTGTTTCGGCAGCGAAACCGGTTTTTGAGCCTGCCCGACGTTTCCAAGACGCCTTTCATCATCGGCATTGCCGGATCGGTTGCAGTCGGCAAATCGACGACGGCACGTGTGCTGAAGGAACTGCTAGCGCGCTGGCCATCGAGCCCGAAGGTGGACCTGATCACCACGGACGGCTTTCTCTATCCGAACGCCGTGCTTCAGCGCGACGGCCTGATGCAGCGCAAGGGTTTTCCGGAAAGCTATGACGTCGGCCAGATTCTGCGGTTTCTTTCGGCGATCAAGGCCGGCGAGCCGAATGTCAGGGCGCCGCAATATTCGCACCTGACCTATGATGTCCTGCCCGACGCGCATACGCTTGTTGACCGACCGGACATCCTGATCTTCGAAGGCATCAACGTGCTGCAATCGCGGCCGCTGCCGGCGGACGGCAAGATCGTGCCGATCGTTTCGGATTTCTTCGACTTCTCGATCTATATCGATGCGGACGAAGAGCAAATCCATCAGTGGTATGTGCAGCGCTTCATGAAGTTGCGCGAGACCGCTTTCCGCGATCCGACATCGTTCTTCAAGAAATATGCGGCGATCGACACGGATGCGGCATTGGCCGTCGCCGAAGGGCTTTGGGAAAACATCAACCTCAAAAACCTTCGCCAGAACATTATCCCAACCCGTCCCCGCGCCGACATCATCCTGCGCAAGAGCCGCAATCATTTCATCGAGACGGTCTCGCTCAGGAAGCTTTAGAGAGCGCTAGATTCGTGCGTTTTCTTGTCGACCTGTCGTCCACTATTGCCAGTCTGACCATCGCGCCTGCGAAAACGGCCGGCGGCAAGATCCCTATGCCGATGCCCTGGCCATTGAGGACATGCAGGAAAAGCGGCCAAAGATACGCCACCGCGATCGGCCAGCGTGGCAAACGCCGATCGGCGAGGAAAAAACAGGCCACGGCAAGGCAATAGGGTATTGCATCGTAGGAATATGCGTAGGGTGTGGCGAGAATTGCCAGAACGCCTGTCAGAAGGGCGCGCAGGCGATTGTCCATCATGAACTCGGGTCGCCAGATCCGAACTGAGGCTATAATCGCCAACAAGGTTACGAGAGCCTGTAGAAAATAGGCCCCCGCGATACCAAACCCCAGCCATCGGCCCAGAATGAAGGCCGTCAGGGCATTTTTGTGATAGGGTTGCGGATAGTCCGCCTCCATGATTTTCCGCATGAGAGGTCCGGTCTCTTTGAAAAAGCCGGTCCATACCTCGAAACCAAATAGCAGGCCCGTCAGGACGATGAGCACGATCGTGGTGAGGATCGCCGCCATGATGGCCCGGTATTGCCCTGCTGCCAGAAAACAGAATGGCAACAACAAACCGAGATGCGGCTTGATCGTAAGCAGGCCGGCCAGAATGCCCGCCAAAACGGGCCGGTGGGGCAGGAGAAGCAAAGTGCCGATGAGAAGTGCAGCTGTGAGAGCGCCGTTCTGGCCGAAAATCGAGTTCATCACCGCGGCAGGCGAGAAAAGCAACGCCAGTGTCACAATGGCTGGAAGCCTCAGGTTCTTCACGGCCAGATAGAGACAAGCCAATGTTGCCACCGTCCAGATGCCGTAGGCCAATGGCAATGGCAAAAGCGACAGGGGAACGCCGATCAACAGTATCGACGGCGGATAACTCCACTCCTGATCCGGCAGGCCGGAGCCAAACCATCCGCGCAGCGCCAAACGATAGGCCTCGACATCGAATATAGCATCCACCCGGCCTTCGGTTGCGAGCCGTCCTCCCGACCAGAGATTGGTAAAATCCCAATAGGCTAGCCGCTCGGAAAGAACCGAGTAGCCATCAGGGCGGAATGTCCATAGTTGAAGGTGATAGACGAAGCCGACAAGAATGCCGCAACCAGCGATCACCGCCGCAAACTGAAGATCCTGCCTGTCGCGCACAACGTCTTTACCCTTGCCGGTATTGCCCGGCGTCCAAACTAGGTCACTCGCCTTAACGTCAGATTGATCCGCCCGCCGTTTTTCAGCAGCGTAGAAGTTCCCGGATAGAGGCGGTCCACGCCATGGAAGGCGAGCCTGCCCTCCCCGCCGAGCAGCACGATATCGCCACTCTGCAGCTTGAAGGAACTGGTCGGATCCTTCCGCTCCAGACCGCCGACGCGAAAGAGGCAGCTATTGCCGAGCGAAATCGACAGAACGGGCGCGGCAAGCTCGTTTTCATCCTTGTCCTGATGCAGGCCCATCTTCGCGTCGTCAGTATAGAAATTCACCAGACAGGCTTCGGGCGGTTTCGAATATCCGGCCAGTTTCTGCCATAACGCCATCAATTCAGGAGGAATGGCTGGCCAGGGTCTTCCCGTCTGGGGGTGGGTGGGTTGATATCGATAACCGCGCTCCTTGTCCGTCACCCAGCCTAGCTGCCCGCAATTGGTCATCCTGACCGACATCGGCTTGCCGGTACCGGGCATGGCAGGCGTATAAAGGGGTGCTTCGGTAACGATCCGGCGGATGATCTCGACCAGATTTTCCTGTGCGGGACGATCCAGATAGCCAGGCAGATGGCGAATTCCGTTCAGCAAGGTCGCCATATCCGTCTCCCTGTTCAGTCGCCAGTTGGCTTGCCGCGCATTTTCTTCACATCCGAACGGCCGGATTTCGCCTTCAGCCGTCGTTCCACCGAACCCTTCGTCGGTTTCGTCGCCTTGCGGACGGGCGGCGGCGGCTTGGCGGCTTCGAGGATCAGTTCCTTCAGCCTTTCGCGTGCATCTTCGCGGTTACGCTCCTGACTACGGGAGCGGCTTGCCTCTATCATCAACACGCCATCCTTCGACACCCGTTTCCCGGCAAGCTTCAAGGCATTCGTCTTCACGCGATCCGGAAGCGACGGAGAGTTCACGAGGTCGAAGAACAGCTGAACGGCAGTCGAGACCTTGTTGACGTTCTGGCCACCGGGACCGCCTGCCAGCACGAACTGTTCGGTCAGTTCCCATGCGGCGATGGTGATGCGGCTGTTGATGATGAGGGGATTGCTGGCCATGATATTCTCCGGCGCGCATCTTTCCCACAAACGTGGACAAAAGAAAACCGCCGGTCAGGTGTTACCCGACCTACGGTTCCACGTGAATCACACGTTTTGCGCTTACTCGGCGGCGATCAGCAATCCAGGCGCGGCATCCTTGACCTTGGCATCGACGTGAGCCTCGAACTTTTCGAAGTTCTTGATGAACATCGAAACCAGCTTTGCCGCTTGGTTGTCATAGGCAAGGCTGTCGGCCCAGGTCGAGCGCGGATCGAGGATCGCGGTTTCGACGCCATCGACCGAAACCGGAACCGCGAAGCCGAAATTGGCGTCGGTGCGGAATTCGGCATTCTTCAGGCTGCCGTTCAGGGCAGACGTCAGCAGCGCACGGGTGGCCTTGATCGGCATGCGGCGGCCGGTGCCGTAGGCGCCACCGGTCCAGCCGGTATTGACCAGCCAGCAATCGACCCCGTGCTTGGCGATCAACTCCTTCAACAGGTTGCCGTATTCGGCCGGATGACGCGGCATGAACGGAGCGCCGAAGCAGGTGGAGAAGGTCGCTTCCGGCTCGGTTACGCCCTTTTCCGTACCGGCGACCTTGGCGGTATAACCGGAGAGGAAGTGGTACATGGCCTGTTCCGGCGTCAGCCTGGCTATCGGCGGCATGACGCCGAAGGCATCCGCCGTCAGCATGATGATCGTCTTCGGGTGCGGCGCAAGGCCGGTTTCCGAAGCGTTCGGAATGAAATGCAGCGGATAGGCGCTGCGGGTGTTTTCCGTCAGCGAATTGTCGTCGAAATTCGGCACGCGGTTCTCGTCGAGCACGACATTTTCGAGCACGGTGCCGAAACGGCGGGTCGCGGCATAGATTTCAGGCTCGGCTTCGGCCGAAAGCTTGATCGCCTTGGCATAGCAGCCGCCTTCGAAGTTGAAGACTCCGTTTTCGCCCCAGCCATGCTCGTCATCGCCGATCAGCGTGCGGGCCGGATCGGCAGAAAGCGTCGTCTTGCCGGTGCCGGAAAGGCCGAAGAACACGGCGGTATCGCCTTCGGCGCCGACATTAGCCGAGCAATGCATGGGCATGACGCCCTTGGCAGGCAAAAGGTAGTTGAGGACAGTGAATACCGACTTCTTGTTCTCACCGGCATAGGATGTGCCGCCGATGAGGACGAGGCCGTTGGCGAGATCGCAGGCAATCACGGTCTCCGAACGGCAACCGTGACGCTCCGGATCAGCCCGGAAGCTCGGCAGGTTGATTATGGTCAGCTTCTGTTCGAAGGAGCCGAGGGTATCGCGCTTCGGGCGGATCAGAAGATTGCGGATGAACAGCGCATGCCATGCGTATTCAGTGACGACACGCGTGGGAAGCGCGTTATCGGCATCGGCTCCGCCGATCAGGTCCTGGACGAAAAGCTCCCTGCCTGCTGCATGGGCGAGCATATCGGCCTTCAGAACGGCAAAATGCTCCGGAGACATGGGCTTGTTATTATCCCACCAGATCTTGTCTTCGGTCACGGCATCGCGCACGACGAACTTGTCCTTCGGCGAGCGGCCGGTGTGCTGGCCAGTGACAGCGCGCAACGCGCCATCGGCGGTCAGATCGGCCTCGCCGCGGCGAATGGCTTCTTCGTAAAGCTCGACCTCAGACAGGTTGTAGTTGACGCGAGAAACCTTATCGAGGCCGATCGCTGCTACGCCATTTGCCGGGTTATAAAGTCCAAGCTGCTCCATACGCGCTCACCTCAGGTTACAATTGACGGGATTGGTATTGAGGCGTGAACCTAGTTGCTGTTTTTCAAAACGGCAAGCGAGAGCAATAGAATATATCAACGAAATCAATTATTTAATCGATTTAAAGAAATTTATTTCTTTTTAAATCGGTTAGCCGAACGTTTTAATGCGCTTGATAATAGGCAGTTTTGAGGCATTGAGACGCGCCATCGAACAGGAAAGCAAATCGCCACCCTTTAACTTTGCCACAATTTGTTCCACCTTTCTCCTCATGAAGCGCATGGCGAGGGCTAGGGGTTGGCGAGAAGTCATTACCTGGAGATGCGCACGAAATGGCAATGGAGATGGACGGTATGCAGACAATCGCGCTCGTAGACGATGACCGAAATATTCTGACTTCGGTGTCGATCGCGCTCGAGGCGGAGGGCTACAAGGTCGAGACTTATACGGACGGCGCATCGGCGCTGGACGGTCTGGTCGCCCGCCCACCGCAGCTTGCCATTTTCGACATCAAGATGCCACGCATGGACGGCATGGAGCTTCTGCGCCGCCTGCGGCAGAAATCGGACCTTCCGGTTATCTTCCTCACCTCGAAGGATGAGGAAATCGATGAATTGTTCGGTCTCAAGATGGGCGCCGACGATTTCATCACCAAGCCGTTCTCGCAGCGCCTTCTGGTGGAGCGGGTGAAGGCCATTTTGCGCCGCGCCGGAAGCCGTGATCTTCAGGCGCCGGGCATGAAGCCCACGGCCGACCAGATCGCCGCCCGTACTTTGGAGCGCGGGCAACTGGCAATGGACCAAGAGCGGCATACCTGCACCTGGAAAGGCGAGCCCGTGACGCTTACGGTCACGGAGTTCCTTATTCTGCACTCGCTGGCCCAACGCCCCGGCGTTGTGAAGAGCCGCGATGCGCTGATGGATGCAGCCTATGATGAGCAGGTCTATGTCGACGACCGCACGATCGACAGCCACATCAAGCGACTGCGCAAGAAGTTCAAGATGGTTGACACGGATTTCGACATGATCGAAACGCTTTACGGTGTCGGCTATCGCTTCCGCGAAGCAGCCTGACGCGTCGCGTTACAACAGGTTAACTTGAAGCCACGACCGGGTCAGCGATAGACTGGCCCGGTGGAAGGATAAGACGTGGCAGACAGACTGCTCGAAAACCACGAAACGGAGACGGCACCGGCGAAGCCCAAGGCGCGCCGGCACTGGCCGCATGTCTTCACCATCATCCGGCGACTGTTTGGCCATGCCGTGTTTTCGAGCCTTACACGGCGTATCCTATTCTTCAATATCGCCGCGACTGTCGTTCTCGTGGCCGGCATCCTCTACCTGAACCAATTCCGCGAGGGGCTGATCGACGCCCGCGTAGAAAGCCTTCTGACCCAGGGCGAGATCATTTCAGCCGCAATTTCGGCATCCGCCTCCGTCGACACGAATTCGATCACTATCGACCCCGAAAAGCTGCTGGAACTGCAAGCCGGGCAAAGCATCACGCCGGTGCCGAACGATGAGGATCTCGATTTTCCGATAGATCCGGAGCGCGTTGCGCCAGTACTTCGACGACTGATTTCTCCCACCAGAACACGCGCCCGCCTGTTCGATGCGGATGCCAACCTGCTACTCGATTCGCGGCATCTCTATTCCCGCGGACAGGTTCTTCGCTACGATCTGCCACCGGTCGAGAACGAGACGCAGACCTGGAGCGAGTGGATGTCGGGCATGTTCAACCGGCTGCTCCAGCCTGGCAACCTGCCGATCTACAAGGAAGCGCCGGGCGGCGATGGCTCGATCTATCCGGAAGTGATGAATGCGCTGACCGGTGTTCGCGGCGCGCTGGTGCGTATTACCGAGCGCGGCGAACTGATCGTTTCCGTCGCGGTTCCTGTCCAGCGCTTCCGGGCGGTTCTCGGCGTTTTGCTTCTGTCGACACAGGCCGGCGATATCGACAAGATCGTTCACGCCGAACGTCTTGCCATCATGCGCGTCTTCGGCGTGGCGACGCTCGTTAATATCGTGCTGTCGCTGCTTCTGTCGTCAACGATCGCAAATCCGCTGCGCCGCCTTTCTGCGGCCGCCATCCGGGTGCGCCGCGGTGCCAAGCAGCGTGAGGAGATTCCGGACTTCTCCTATCGCCAGGATGAAATCGGCAACCTGTCCATCGCAGTGCGTGACATGACCAATGCGCTTTACGACCGCATTGACGCAATCGAGAGCTTTGCCGCCGATGTCAGCCACGAATTGAAGAACCCGCTGACCTCGCTGCGCAGCGCTGTCGAAACACTACCGCTGGCGAAATCCGAGGATTCGAAACGACGGCTGACGGAAATCATCTTCCATGACGTGCGCCGGCTGGATCGTCTCATCAGCGATATTTCCGATGCATCTCGTCTGGATGCGGAACTTGCTCGCACGGATTCGGCGCCGGTCGACATGGAGACACTGCTGAGCAATCTGGTCGATATTTCCCGGCAGATCCGCAGCGGGCGCAAACCGGTCGAGATCGATCTTGCCATCGATCACAAGGGCGGCGATCGGCATATCTATGTGGTCAACGGCCACGACCTGCGTCTCGGGCAGATCGTCACCAACCTGATCGAAAATGCTCGCTCCTTCGTGCCCGAGAAAGGCGGCCGGCTTTTCATCCGCCTCACCCGCAACAAGGAAAAGGTGGTCATCACGGTCGATGACAATGGTCCCGGCATCCAGGCAGAAAATATCGACCGGATCTTCGAGCGTTTCTATACGGACCGACCGGACGGCGAGAGCTTCGGCCAGAATTCGGGTCTTGGACTTTCCATCAGCCGCCAGATCGCCGAGGCGCATGGCGGCAGCCTGAAGGCGGAAAACCTGCACGGAAAGGCGCAAGAGACGATCGGAGCACGTTTCACCCTTTCTCTTCCTGCGGGGAATGCAGCATGACCCGGAACGTCCACGGCACAGCCATTGTGGTGGGTGAACGCGGTCTGATCTTCATCGGCCCATCGGGTGTCGGCAAATCGATGATGGCGTTTACCTGTCTTGCCATAGCCCGCCGTGCCAAGGCTTTTTCGGCGCTGATCTCGGATGACCAGGTTTTCCTGACCCAACAGCAGGAGCGGATCGTTGCGACCTGTCCGCCGAGCATAAGCGGGCTGATGGAATTACGCGGCAGCGGCATCGTCAGAATGGATCATGTCGGCTCCGCCCCGCTTGACCTTGCCATCCAGCTTGTGCCGGTCTCCGAAGCCGAACGGCTTCCGCCCGAAAACGAATCCTGGCAAATCGGCGATATCGGCAGTCTGCCACTTGTCAAAATGGCCAATAATGTGGCCGATCCACTTGCCGTTATCGGGGGGCTGTTGCCCGCTTGGAGGCAGGAAACGCCTTTTTGGTGAGCGCTGCGCCCGATTTTTTGACTTGAACTTCATTTCCAGTTGGCGAAGATGGCATCCCGCCGCTTTACGGCACCAGTGCGTTACGATATGGGCCGCGAGCTTTGAAATCAGGGGGCGTATTTTCATGATCGGACTGGTGCTTGTCACCCATGGCAAGCTGGCTGAGGAGTTTAGACATGCGGTGGAGCATGTCGTCGGACCCCAGAAATTCATCGAAACCGTCTGTATCGGTCCCGAGGATGACATGGATCAGCGGCGACAGGATATCGTCGATGCGGTCGCGCGAGCCAATGCAGGCAAGGGCGTCATCATCCTGACCGACATGTTTGGCGGTACGCCATCCAATCTTTCGATCTCCGTCATGGAAAGCGGCACGACCGAAGTGATCGCCGGCGTCAACCTGCCCATGCTGATCAAGCTTGCAGGCATACGCGGCGAGGACAATATGGAGAAGGCTCTGGCGGAAGCATCCGAGGCCGGGCGCAAATACATCAACGTTGCCAGCCGCGTGCTGAGCGGCAAGTGAGGCCCTGAGCTCAATGTCTGCCCCCTCCCGCCAATTCGTGATCGTCAACAAGCGCGGGCTGCATGCCCGGGCATCCGCCAAATTCGTCCAGATGGTCGAAGGTTTTGATGCGCAGGTGACCGTTTCAAAGGACGGCATGAGCGTCGGCGGCACCTCGATCATGGGGCTGATGATGCTTGCCGCCAGCACGGGCTGTTGCATCGACGTCGCGGCCGAAGGTGTTCAGGCTGGAGAAGCGCTCGATGCGCTGGAAGCGCTGATCGCCAACAAATTCGGCGAAGAAGCCTGATTAGCGGCACCACATAAACATATAAAGACCTCTTTATATCAACGTTGCAAGCGGCCGGGAAGCCTGCTACACCGCATGGGAGTTTGAGCCAGCGGGGTCCCCGTTTTCCTGCTGCGCGCCATGCAACGTTATCGGAGAGCTTTATGAGCACTGAAAAGGACTACATCGTCGCGGATATCAACCTTGCCGCTTACGGCCGCAAGGAACTGGACATTGCCGAGACGGAAATGCCGGGCCTGATGTCCTGCCGCAGCGAGTTCGGCGCTTCGAAGCCGCTCAAGGGTGCCCGCATCTCCGGTTCGCTGCACATGACGATCCAGACGGCCGTACTTATCGAGACGCTGAAGGAACTCGGTGCCGATATCCGCTGGGCCTCCTGCAACATCTTCTCGACCCAGGACCATGCCGCAGCCGCAATCGCTGCAGCCGGCATTCCGGTCTTCGCGGTCAAGGGCGAGTCGCTGACCGAATACTGGGAATATACCGACAAGATCTTCCAGTGGACCGATGGCGGTAGCTCCAACATGATCCTCGATGATGGCGGTGACGCCACCATGTACATCCTGCTCGGCGCCCGCGCCGAAGCCGGCGAGGATGTTCTGTCCAATCCGGGTTCGGAAGAAGAAGAGATCCTGTTCGCGCAGATCAACAAGCGCCTCAAGGCTTCGCCGGGCTGGTTCACCAAGCAGCGCGACGCAATCAAGGGCGTCACCGAAGAAACCACGACAGGCGTTCACCGTCTCTACGAACTCTCCAAGAAGGGCCTGCTGCCCTTCCCGGCGATCAACGTCAACGACTCGGTCACCAAGTCGAAGTTCGACAACAAGTATGGCTGCAAGGAATCGCTGGTCGACGGCATTCGCCGCGGCACCGATGTGATGATGGCCGGCAAGGTTGCAGTCGTCTGCGGTTACGGCGACGTGGGCAAGGGTTCTGCCGCTTCGCTTCAGGGTGCCGGCGCCCGCGTCAAGGTTACCGAAGTCGACCCGATCTGCGCATTGCAGGCCGCCATGGACGGCTTTGAGGTCGTCACGCTCGAAGACGTCGTATCGTCTGCCGATATCTTCATCACCACGACCGGCAACAAGGACGTCATCCGCATCGAGCATATGCGCGAGATGAAGGACATGGCGATCGTCGGCAATATCGGTCACTTCGACAACGAGATCCAGGTCGCTGCTCTGAAGAACCTCAAGTGGACCAACGTCAAGCCGCAGGTCGATATCATCGAGTTCCCGAAGGGCAACCGGATGATCCTTCTTTCGGAAGGCCGTCTCTTGAACCTCGGCAACGCGACCGGTCACCCGTCCTTCGTCATGTCCGCTTCGTTCACCAACCAGACGCTGGCCCAGATCGAACTGTTCACCAAGCAGGGCGAGTACAAGAACGAGGTCTACATCCTGCCGAAGCATCTCGACGAGAAGGTCGCTCGCCTGCATCTCGACAAGCTCGGCGTGAAGCTTTCGGTGCTTTCCGATGAGCAGGCCGCCTATATCGGCGTTCCGGCCCAGGGCCCATTCAAGGCTGACCACTACCGCTACTAATAGCTAGCCGGTTAATCCACAACATCTTGTAGCCGCAGCCTTGACAAAGGCCTGCGGCTTCTTTTTTGCCTTCATCCCTTCCCGCCTATCCGCCGAACACGTATTGTTTTGGGACTTGATTCGACCTCTCGGCCATTCGGCTTCGGGCAAGGTGCGAAGTGGTATGTCTTGTCGATGAGCGGCAATTGGACGGAGACACACCGGTCATGGCGGTAAAAAAAACGAGCCTGTCAAAGCAGGCCGATCCAGTTTCTGGCTTGCGCATGCGCGCTTTTGGAAACCCGTATTTCGCGAATGGCGGATACGGCAGAAAAACCTATATCCGGCTTAAGCGGATCGCCCGTTCCCTTCTTTCAGGGACGGCGCTGGTCGCATTGCCGACTGCTGCCTTTGCGCAGGAGGAAACGGCTGTGCAGCTGTTCTCCTCGGCGCAGGTCATCGTTTCCTCGGTCGTCATCGGTGCGCTGGGTGCTGCGCTGCTTTCGACCGTCTGGCTGGTGCGCCAGCGCGGCAATATGGAAGTCGAGACCGAAGAAATGCGCGGCGCGCTATCTGAAGCGCAGCAGCGGATTTCTAAATACGAGGCGCTGATCGCCGACAAGAACCGGCGCATCGTGGTCTGGGAAAGCGGCGCATTCAAAGCAGAACTCCTGGGCCATCTGCCTGTCGAGACAGGCGCTCCGCAGGCGGATAATGAGTTCCTCGCTTTCGGCCGCTGGCTTCGTCCGGGTTCCGCTGCGGAACTCGAAAAGGCGATCGACGAGCTTAGAAGCAATGCACGCAGCTTCGACATGGTGATCGAGACCGCCAGAGACGAAGTGCTTGAGGTTCAGGGCCGAGTTTCGGGCGGCAAGGCTTTCGTGCGTTTCCTCGCACTCAACAATCTGCGGGCGGAACTTGCCGAACTGAAGATCGAGCGCGATCGGCTGGGAAGCTCGATCTCGATGTTCGAATCCCTGCTGGATACGATCGAACAGCCGGTCTGGCGCCGTGATGCACAGGGCAAGCTTGCCTGGGTCAATCACGCCTATGGCGAGGCCGTCGATGCGATAAGCTCTGCACGCGCCGTGGAAGAAGGCCGCGAACTGCTCGGCACGGTCAGCCGCGAGATGATCCGGGCCAAGGCCACCGTCACATCGCCTTACCATGACCGACTTTCGACCGTCGTTCATGGTAATCGCACCGTGCTGGATGTCGTCGATGTGGTGACGACCGACGGTTCGGCCGGCATGGCGATCGACGTGTCCGAGGCAGAGGCCGTGCGCGAGGAGCTGAAGCGGACGCTGAAAAGTCATGCCGAAACGCTCGATCATCTGGCAACACCGGTGGCGATCTTCGACAGCCAGCGCCGCCTGCAGTTCTACAATCAGGCCTTCATGCAGCTCTGGGATCTGGATCTGCCGTTCCTGGAATCGAAGCCGGATAACAGCGAGCTGCTGGATCGGCTGCGCACGAACGGCAAACTGCCGGAACAGCTGAACTGGCGGAACTGGAAGGACACGGCGCTCGCCGTCTACCAGTCGCTTGATACCAAGACGGATACCTGGCATCTGCCGAACGGCCAGACGCTGCGCGTCATCGCCACCGCACACCCGCAGGGCGGCGCGACCTGGGTATTCGAAAACCTCACCGAACAGGTGGATCTCGAGGCACGCTACAATACGCTGGTTCGGGTTCAGGGCGAGACGATCGATCACCTGACCGAAGGCGTGGCGGTGTTTGGTCCCGATGGCCGCATCCGGCTGTCGAACCCGGCCTTCCGTGCTCTCTGGGGCATTACCACCGAACAGGCGGAACCCGGCACCCATATCAAGACGATCGAGGCTGCATGTGCCGCCTCCTATGCCGAACCGGACGGCTGGCGCAGGTTTGCGCAGGCGCTTACCGCTTTCGATGACGAGAGACCAACACTCGACGGCAAGTTCCAGCTTTATACCGGACTGATCCTCGATTACGCGGTCACACCTCTGCCGAATGCACAAACTATGCTGACCTTTGTCGACAAGACGGCCAGCGTGCAGGCCGAAACGGCGCTGAAGGAAAAGAACGAGGCGCTGCGCAAGGCCGACGAGCTGAAGAACGATTTCGTGCAGCACGTTTCCTACGAGCTGCGTTCGCCGCTGACCAATATCATCGGCTTTACCGATCTCCTGAAGACGCCTGGCATCGGCACGCTGAACGAGCGGCAGGCCGAATATATCGACCATATCTCCACCTCGTCGTCGGTGCTGCTGACCATCGTCAACGACATTCTCGATCTCGCGACCGTCGATGCGGGCATCATGGAACTGAACTATTCCGAGCTGGCGATCGAGGACCTGCTGGACGATGTGGCGATGCAGATCGCCGACCGGCTGCAGGAAAACAACATGACGCTGGAAATCATCGCGCCCGCCGGAATGGGCACGATCGTGGCGGACCAGCAGCGGCTGAAGCAGATCCTGATCAAGCTTCTGACCAATGCGACGAATTTCTCGCCGGAGAACTCGACGATCACGCTGAATTGCTGGCGCGATGCGGCAAACGTGTTCTTCTCGGTGCGCGATCGCGGCCCCGGCATTCCTCCGGACATGCTGAAGACCGTGTTCGACCGCTTCAAGGCGCAGGCCAAGGATGGCAAGCGCAGCGGTGCGGGCCTTGGCCTTTCGATCGTCGAAAGCTTCGTCCACCTGCATAATGGCGATGTCTCGATCGATAGCCGGGCCGGTGAAGGCACGACCGTCACCTGCCGCATTCCGACCAATGCTTCATTCCACTCGGTCGCGGCCGAATGAGTGACGGCCAGTCGCTGACGCTGATCCTTGCCGGTGAGCGGGATACGATAGAGTTCGGCGAGGATCTGGCACTGGCGCTGAAGCCGGGCGATTGCGTGGCGCTTTCGGGCGATCTCGGCGCCGGTAAATCGACTTTTGCTCGGGCGCTGATCCGTGCGGTGGCCGATGACGTCGATCTGGAAGTGCCGAGCCCGACCTTCACGCTCGTGCAATCCTATGACGAGCTGCGCATTCCGATCGCGCATTTCGATCTCTACCGGCTGGGTGATTCCTGCGAACTCGACGAACTCGGTTTCGACGAAGCACTGTCATCCGGCATCTGCCTGGTCGAATGGCCGGAAATGGCCGGCGATCTTCTGCCCACCGATCGGATCGTGATGAAGCTTGCGCATGAGGGCACGGGACGCCGGGTGACGATCACGGCGCGGGGCCCTGCCCTTTCGCGCATAAGCCGCGTGCTGGCGATCCGCGAATTTCTCGATTCACGCGGCTATGCCGGTGCGAGCCGCAGGTTTCTGACCGGCGACGCGTCGATGCGGGCCTATGAAAGTGTGACGACCGCGACCGGCGAAACACTGGTGTTGATGGACTGGCCCAAGCGGCCGGAAGGTCCGCCGGTTCTGGACGGAAAGCCCTATCCCAAGGTCGCCCATATTGCGAAGGATGCCTATCCTTTCGTGGCGATCTCGCAATATTTGCGCGGCATCGGCCTGACGGCACCGGAAGTGCTGCAGGTCGATTACGACCAGGGCATATTGCTCATCGAAGATCTCGGCCAGGAAGGCGTGCTGGATGAAGGTGGCAGGCCGATCGAGGATCGTTATCGCGAAAGCGTCGTCTGCCTCGGTTATCTGCACGGCCACGCGATGCAGCAGGAACTGCCGATCGAAGGCGGCCCGATCCATCACATGCCGGATTTCGATCCGACCGCGATGAAGATGGAGGCCCGGCTGCTGCTCGACTGGTATCTGCCGTGGAAACGCGGTGAACAGCCGAGCGAGCAAGAGCGACAGGATTATCTTGCGATCTGGGACGGGCTGATCGGCAAACTTCAGAGCGCGGAAAAGAACCTGCTGCTGCGTGATTTCCATTCGCCCAACATCATCTGGCAGCCAGAGCAAGCCGGTGTGCGCCGGGTTGGGCTGATCGATTTCCAGGATGCGATGATCGGGCCGACTGCCTATGATCTTGCCTCGATCGTGCAGGACGCGCGTGTCGATATTCCGAAGGCGCTGGCCGACCAGATGATGATCGACTATCTGACGCTGCGTCGATCACTGGGTGATTTCGATGAAGCCGGCTTTCTCAAATCCTGGGCGATCATGGCGGCGCAGCGGAACTGCAAGCTTGGCGGTCTGTGGGTGCGATTGAAAGAGCGTGACGGCAAGCCGCAATATCTTCAGCACATGCCGCGCACATTGCGTCATCTTTCCACGGCGCTTAGCCATGAGGCGCTCGCCCCCTTGCGCGATTGGTGCGCACGGGCTGGAATAGACTTTTCCGAATCATAAATACGGCTTCGATGATGACTTTGGTTCCACTCACGCAGGCCGTCGTGCTTGCCGCCGGGCTTGGCACGCGCCTGAGGCCGATCACCGACACGATGCCAAAACCGCTGGTGCCGGTCGCCGGAAAACCGATGATCGACTACGGGCTCGATGCGCTGGCGGATGCCGGGGTGACCAGCGCCGTCGTCAACGTGCATCATTTTGCCGACCGTATGGAGGCGCATCTTTTAGCCTATCCACGGCTCGAGATCCTCATTTCCGACGAGCGCGCCAAGCTGATGAATTCCGGCGGGGGCCTCAAGAAGGGTCTCGCGCTGCTTCCTCCCGGCATCACCTATGTGATGAATGCCGATCTGTTCTGGATCGGCGAGAAGCAGGGCACCCCCAACAACCTGCAGAAATTAGCCGGATTCTTCGATCCCGAGCGGATGGATATGGCACTGCTCTGCGTGCCGCTGGAACGCACGACCGGTCATAACGGCAAGCGGGATTTCCAACTCGATCCGGACGGGCGGCTGAGCCGGTATGTCGATGGCGGTAACCCGGTGGTCTATGCCGGCGCGATCGTGCTGCATTCCTCGCTGCTCGAGGACGCGCCGGATGACGCCTTCAACCTCAACATCTATTTCGACAGGGCGATCGCCAGGGGCCGGCTTTTCGGCCTCGTCATGGATGGCGAATGGATTACGGTGGGAACGCCGCAAGCGCTTCCAGAGGCCGAGGCTGTGATTGCCCGCCATTCCGGAAAGGTGTGACCCATGCCGGCTAAACGGCGAATTTTCTCGATCCCGTCAGGTGTGCCATTCCTGAAGACGCTCGCCGCCGCACTTTGCAACGGGCGGCTGAACGAGGAATTTCGCTACGATCCTGCCGATCCATTATCGCTCGCCGATGTGACCATCTTCGTACCGACGCGGCGCTCCGCCCGTGTGCTGCGCTCGGAATTCGTCGATCTGCTCGGCGGTCGGGCGGCCATCCTGCCGGTGATCCGGCCGCTTGGCGAAACAGACGACGACAGCGGCTTTTTCGATCTCGTAGCGCCGGAAGAAATGGACATGGCGCTGCCGATCGGCGGGACATCCCGACTGCTCGAACTTGGCCGACTGATCCTTGCCTGGCGCAACCAGCTGCCAAAGATCGTGCTCGACGTGCATTCGGAATCGCCGCTCGTGGCGCCGGCAAGCCCGGCCGATGCGATCTGGCTTGCCCGAGCGCTCGCCGAATTGCTCGACGCTATCGAGACGGAAGAACGCGACTGGGCGGACCTCGACAATCTGCAGACCGGCGAACATGCGCTCTGGTGGCAGCTGACCGCCGAGTTTCTGAAGATCGCCAGTGCCTTCTGGCCTCTCCGGCTGGAAGAGTTGAAGCGCTCCTCCCCTGCCAAACATCGCGCTGCAATTCTGCGCAGCGAGGCGCGGCGGATCGGAGAACGGAACCATAAGGGCCCAGTGATCGTTGCAGGATCGACGGGTTCGGTGCCGGCGGCGGCAGAGCTGATCGCGGCAATCTCTCGCTTGCCGAATGGAACGGTGGTGCTTCCAGGCCTCGACACATCCATGCCGGATGACCAATGGGCAACCGTCGAAGAGGAAACCTTTGACGGCAAGCCCGACCCCGCCAGCCGCAGCCATTCGCAATTCGGGCTTTCCAAGCTGTTGAAGAAGATCGGTGCCGTGCGGGACGACGTCGGGATCATCGGAGAGGTTCCGGTCGATCTGGCGTTCCGGGCGGCCGCCATCTCGCAGGCGCTGGTGCCGGCCAAGGCGACCGACCGTTGGAGCGAGTGGCGCGACGATGCAGATATCGAGGCGCTTCGTGCGGCATTTGCCGATGTCTCCCTGATCGAGGCTGCCAACGAGCGGGAGGAAGCGGTTGCGATTGCCATCGCGCTTCGGCTCGCGCTGCAGAAGCCCGGCCGCAATGGCAATGCCGCGCAGGCGGCGCTGATCACACCGGACCGTGCGCTTGGCCGGCGGGTGACGGCGGAGCTTGCCCGGTTCGGCATCCTTGCCGACGATTCGGCCGGTTCGGCGCTTTCCGGCACACCGCAGGGAACGCTGACCCAGCTGCTTCTGGAGGCGGCACTTCGGCCGGGCGATCCGGTTGCGATTGTCGGCCTGATGAAACATCCGCTGATGCGGCTTGGCCTGCCGGTTGCCGAGCTCAAGACCGCGATCGACGCACTGGAAGTTCTCGCACTGCGTGGCGGTGTCGGCGAGATGGATATTTCGACGCTCGAACCGCTTCTGGAGACCCAACTGGCAGCGCATGCCGAGGACCGGCACACGCCGCACTGGATCGATTCGTTGCCGGAAGAAGCGATCGAGATGGCGCGGGATGTTGCTCGGCGGATCACGCAGGCGGTCGAACCTCTGGTGAGCTCTTTCGTTCACCGGCGCGCTGACGGTCGCGGGCTGACGGCAAAGTTGCCGCTTTCCGAATGGGCGAGCCGCACCGGCAAGGCGCTGGAGGCAATTGCGATCGACGAGCGCGGCGATCTTGCGGCGCTCTGGTCCGGCGAGGCGGGTGAGCAGCTTTCGGGCCTGCTTGCCGAAGTGATGGAAACCGACGGGCAGATCGATGCCGATGGTCCGCAATGGATCGATATCGTCATGGCGTTGACGACGGGCGGGGCCGTGAAACCCCGCTCGCTTGCACATCCGCGGGTATTCATCTTCGGTACGCTTGAGGCACGATTGCAGAGCGTCGACACGATGATCCTCGGCGGATTGAACGAAGGATCGTGGCCGGGGCAGACGGTCAACAATCCGTTCCTGTCCCGCTCGATGAAGACCGATATGGGGCTGGAGCCGCCGGAACGACGGATTGGCCAGCTGGCGCATGATTTCGAAATGGCCTGCGGCACCCGCAACCTGATCTTTTCGCGCTCGCTGCGCCAGGGTGCGACGCCGACAGTTGCTTCCCGCTGGCTGCAGCGATTGCTGGCGCTGGGGGGCAAGACTTTTGCCGACGGGTTGAAAGCGCGCGGCGAAGACTATCGTCATTGGGCCTCGCTGATCGACGCGGGCGCAGACCAGAAGCCGGCAAAGCGCCCTGCCCCGAGACCACCGGCGGAGCTGCAGCCGGTCAAATATTCCTTCAGCGAGGTCGGCCGGTTGCGGCGCGATCCTTACTCCGTCTACGCCCGCCGCATCCTGAAACTCGATCCGCTTTCGCCGTTCAACGAAGACCCCGGCGCGTCGCAGCGCGGCACACTCTATCACGCGATCATCGACCGCTATACGCGGCAGGGCCACAAGCCGGGCAGCAATGTTTCACGTGAATCCATGATGCGGATCACACAGGAGCTGTTCGATGCCGAGCAATTGCCGCCGCATATCGACCGGGTCTGGCGGCCGCGTTTTGTCGAAGTGGCGAAGGCATTTCTTGATTGGGAAGAAAAACGGGCGCCGGAGGTGCGCAGCACGGTGACGGAAGCCGGAGCCGGTTTCGAGGTCGAGACGGCCGGGATAAGGGTGACCGGTATTGCCGACCGGATCGATCTGATGCGCTCGGGGACCGCCGACATTATCGACTACAAGACGGGTTTGAGCCCTTCGGTTTCGCAGGCCCGTGCGCTGCTCGATCCACAGCTTGCGCTGGAGGCGGCGGCACTTCAGGCGGGGGCCTTCAAAGTGATGGGTGTTCAGCAGCCCGGCGATCTTCTTTATGTGCGGTTGCGGCCCGGGGACCGGTTCAGGTCCGAGCGGGTGAACAATGAAGGTTCTTCCGCCAGTGCGAAGAAACAGCCGAAATCGGCAATCGACCTGGCGCAGGATTCGATCGATCAGTTGACCAGGTTCGTGCTGAAACTGCGAAGCGGCGATGCCGGCTTTGCCTCGCGGCTGGTGCCCTTTGCGCAGGGCGATTTTGGTGGCGAATACGACCACCTCGCCCGGGTTGCCGAATGGTCGACGGCGGATGATGACGGAGAGGGTGAAGCCGATGAGTGAGATCCTCACCGATGAATTGCCGGCCGGCGACGAGCCGAAGCAGTGGATCGACTGGACGACGGTGCAGCAATCGCGAGCTTCGGATCCGGCAAGCTCGGCCTGGGTTTCGGCCAACGCCGGTTCGGGCAAGACGCATGTCCTGACCCAGCGCGTGATCAGGTTGCTGTTGGCCGGCTGCCGCCCCTCTTCCATTCTGTGCCTCACCTATACCAAGGCCGCGGCATCGGAAATGTCGAACCGGGTTTTTCAGCGGCTGTCAGAATGGACGGTGCTTTCCGACGAGGAGTTGCGCAAGCGGATAACCGGCATCGAAGGTCATGAGCCGGATTCCGCCAAGCTGGCCGAGGCGCGGCGGCTGTTCGCCAAGGCGCTGGAGACGCCAGGCGGGCTGAAGATCCAGACGATCCACGCATTCTGCGAAGCGCTGCTCCATCAGTTTCCGCTGGAAGCCAATGTCGCCGGGCATTTTTCCGTGCTCGACGACCGGGCCGCTTCGGCGCTTCTGGCGGAAGCACGGCGTTCGCTTCTGACTGCAACGTCTGCCGAGGATGATGCTGATCTGGCGGAAGCTTTTGCCCATGTTCTCGATCTCGGTGACGAGTTCGGGCTGGAAGCCCTGCTTTCCGACATCGTGGCCAACCGGACGGCGATCCGGCGTTTCACGGCGAATGCCGAGCGCCATGATGGGATAGGGCCTGAGCTTAAACGAATGCTGGGGCTTGATGCGGGTGATACGGAAGAGAGTATCGCTGGCAGTTACTGGCCGCTTCCCGGCCTGTCGGGCCTTACCCTCGATCTCTATCTGTCGCTGGCCGACCAGAGTGGTGGATCCAAGGTGACCGATGTCGCCTATGGCCTGCGGGTGGTGATGAAGGAGCTGGATGCGTTCAAGCGGGCCGACTATCTGGAATCGATCTTTCTGGCCGCCAAGGGCACGGTCAAGGCCGACAGTTCTCTGGTTGCCAAAACGATGCTGAAGCCAGCGCCGGAGCTCGCGGCGGCGATCGATGCGGCGCGGAGCCATGTGTTTGCCTGCCGCGACCGGTTGCGGCTGATCCGGATGTTTTCGGCAACCAAGGCCGCACTGACGCTGGCGGCGCGGCTGACCGAGGATTACGAGGAGCTGAAGAGAAGGCGTAGCCTGCTCGACTTCGAGGATCTGATTGCGCGGACCGCCGATCTTCTGACCCGCGACGGGGTCGGTGCCTGGGTGCATTACAAGCTTGACCAGGGCATCGATCATATCCTGGTCGACGAGGCGCAGGATACCAGCCCGATCCAGTGGACGGTGATCAAGTCGCTGGCGGAGGATTTCTATTCCGGCGCCAGCGCCCGCGAAACGCTGCGGACCATCTTTGCCGTGGGTGACGAGAAACAGTCGATCTATTCGTTTCAGGGTGCGCGTCCGGAACGGTTTGCCGAGGAGCGCAGCGCGACACAGAAGCAGGTGAGCGGCAGCGGCCAGCCGTTTCACGCGATCCGCCTGCCGCTCTCCTTCCGCTCCACGGCAGATGTTCTCTCCGCCGTCGACCAGGTGTTTTCGCTGGAGGAGAACGCCAAGGGGCTTTCGGCGATCGGCGACGCGGTGCAGCACCGGTCCAATCGAATGGGCCATGCCGGCGCGGTCGATCTGTGGGATGTAGTTGCGCCGGAAGTGTCCGAGCAGGAAGAGGACTGGACAGCGCCTTTCGATTCGACGCCGGACAAGGCACCGGCTGCCATCCTTGCAGCGCGGATCGCCGACCGGATCGGTGAGATGATCGGCCATGAAACGGTGATCGAGAAAGGTGTGGAACGTCGGATCGAGCCGGGTGACATTCTGGTTCTGGTGCGCAAGCGCGATGCCTTCGTCAATGCGCTGACACGGGCGTTGAAGCGGCGCGACAACATTCCGGTTGCCGGTGCCGACCGGCTTCGACTGACCAGCCATATCGCGGTGCAGGATCTGCTCGCGCTCGGGCGTTTCATGCTTTTGCCGCAGGATGATCTTTCGCTGGCGGCGCTTCTGAAGAGCCCGCTGTTCGATCTTTCCGAAGAAGATGTGTTCGAGGTCGCGGCGCTGCGGGCGGAAAATACCAGCGCCTGGATGCGGCTTCTCGCGCTTGCCGAGGAACAGCCGCTGCGATTTCGCGATGCTGCGGAACGGTTGCAGCATCTGCTTGCGCTTTCCCGGCTGCTCAGCCCGCATGATCTTTATGCGCGGATTTTGGGGCAATATGGCGGGCGGCGAAAGTTTCTCGGGCGGCTCGGCACGGAGGCCGGCGATATTCTCGATGAGTTCCTGACCTTCGCGCTGGACCATGAAACATCCGGCCTGCCCGGACTTCAGGCTTTCGTTTCGACACTGGAGCTTGAAAGCCCGGAGGTCAAACGCGAGCAGGATGGCGGGCGCAACGAGGTGCGGATCATGACCGTACATGCCTCCAAGGGGCTCGAGGCGCCGGTGGTGTTTCTGGTCGACAGCAATTCGAAATCCTTCATTTCCTCGCATGTGCCGAAATTCCGGTTCTTGAAAACCGCGCAGGGCGATGTTCCGGCATGGCTGCCGGGAAAGACGCTTTCGAACGCGCTGACTGGTGCCGATGAGGAGCGGCTGAAGACGCTTTCCGAAGAGGAATATCGGCGGCTGCTTTATGTCGGCATGACACGCGCGGCCGACCGGCTGATCGTCTGCGGCTATCGCGGCGTGCGTGACAATCCGGACAGCTGGCAGGCGATGATCTCGCGGGCGCTTTCGCTGGACGAGCAGCATTGCAGCGCCACCACGTTCAACGGGCCGGATGGCGAATGGAGCGGGTTGAAATGGCGGCTGCCGGTTACCGGCGGAAGTGTCGAGCGGGCGGAGCGCGAAGAACACAAGGCGGCGGAGAGACCGGGCCTGCCGGGCGATCTGTCACGCCCCCTGCCCCCACAGAAGATTTTGCCGCGACCACTCAGCCCATCGGGCGCCGGCGTGATGATCGATGACGATGCGGACGACCTGATCGTCACCTCTCCCCTGTTCGGCGACAAGGCAACGGCAAGCCTTGCGCTGCAGAAGGGTAAACTGGTTCACCGCATGCTGCAGATGCTGACGGAGTTTTCCGACGTGGAGCGTGAAACTGCCGCCAACCGCTATGCCGAGCGGGCTGCACGGTTCTGGCCCAAGGCCGAGCGGGAAAAGCTGGTCGAGAGCGTCATTTCGGTGCTTTCACACTCCGGCCTTGCGCCGGTCTTTTCGGCCCGCAGCCAGGCGGAAGTGTCGATCATGGGGACGCTTCATCTGGAGGGGCAGGATTATGCGATTTCAGGGCGGATCGACCGGCTGGTGGAGATGGACGATCGGGTGATCATTCTCGACTACAAGACCAACCGCAAGCCACCGGCGGACGTCGAGGCCGTGCCGCTGACGCATCGGGCGCAGCTTGCCATCTATCGCGAGATCATGAAGCCGCTTTATCCCGGCAAGCAAGTCGACTGTGTGCTGGTCTATACCGAGACGGCAACAGTCATGACATTACCTGTCGAGCTGATGTCGCGCTCGCTTGCAGAGCTCAAGACAAAGTGACATGACGGAGATTGAAAATGATCAATGCCGATCTCACATTTGCAGCAACGAAGAATCGTAAAGGAGAGCCCTATGGCTACCGTTAAGGTCGATACCAACAATTTTCAGGCCGAAGTTCTCAACTCCGCCGAGCCGGTCGTCGTGGATTTCTGGGCTGAATGGTGCGGCCCGTGCAAGATGATCGCTCCGAGCCTTGAAGAGATCGCAACCGAACTTTCCGGCAAGGTGAAGGTCGCCAAGCTGAACATCGACGAAAACCCGGAACTGGCTGCCCAGTTCGGCGTTCGCTCGATCCCGACGCTTGCCATGTTCAAGGGCGGCGAAGTGGCTGACATCAAGGTTGGCGCTGCTCCGAAGACCGCGCTTGCCGCCTGGATTTCCGGCGCTGCATAACACTTAAAAAAGTGTTTCACGTGAATCCAAAACCCGGCTGGGAAATTAGCCGGGTTTTTTGTTTGCCTATTTTGAAGCTGGCTTCCGAATGGACACAGTCCGCCCTTGGCGATCTGGATATTTCTTGTTTTGGCCGGGACACGTCGGGTGCCTCGAATTGAATTTTTATATGTGACACTCGGCGTGTCCCGTTCTGTGTGTTTTTCCGCGCAACTCCGGTCCGTCTGCGGCGGTCGGGCTTATGTCCTCATCGAACTGCAGGCCGGTATGTGTGCGACACACGCACGCCTTATTCAGGGGCAGACCATTTTCTGCGCAGCTCCGGATGGTCCGCCTGCATAAGGGTGGAACATCCGATCACCGGTTCCGCCTCGCCGGTTATGCGGACCGGTGTAGCCGAAGCGGAACGAGCACATTCTAGGCACGCGGCGCGAGGGCGGGGATGAAAAACCAGTTAAATGATTGGGATTGTTGGAGCGGGATTGGGATCTCGTCCCCGCTTGTGGCGACGCTGGTGACAGTGCCAGCCCCTCATCCACCTGCCGGAATCTTCTCCCCTTTTTGACAGAGAGAAGGACGCAAGTTGCCCCTCTCCGTCTCGCGCTGAACTTCAGCATAACAAGTCCCCTCTCCCCATTTACGGGGCAAGGTGGAAGCAAGCTGCCCCTTGGGTGAGGGCCATCCGTAGGCCCCTACATCACGTCGGCGGAGTGCCGTTATCTGCCAGAACATTACCCGCAAAATAGAGGGAACCGCCAATGAGGATGCGGGTTGGTGGGCGATCGGGGATCTGGCGGAGGGTAATTTCCTGAAGCGCTTCGGCGACCGAGGCGGACGGTTCGGCGACCAGTCCCGCATCGAAAGCGGAATGGGCCAAGACCACCGGATCAAGGCCGGCTTCGCTGTCGCGGATGCGAACGGTAAAGACATGTTCCGCGAGATCGGCAAAGGCGCGGAAATAACCGACCGGATCCTTGGTGTTGATCATGCCGGTGATGAGATAAAGCGGGCGCGGCTGACGCTCCTCGAAAGCCGCGATCGCCTCTGCAATGACTTCGCCGCCAGCGGGATTATGTCCGCCATCGAGCCAGATCTCAGCACCCTTGGGCGCGAATTCCAGAAGCTTGCCCTCGGTGATCCGCTGCAGGCGCGCCGGCCATTCGACGCTCACCATCGCCTTTTCCATCATCTGGTCGGTAACGGCAAAACCGGCTGCCTTGACAGCGCGGATGGCGGCTGCGGCATTGGCGTATTGATGCCGGCCCGGCAGGCGCGGCAAAGGCAGATCATGCAGACCATCCTCGTCCTGATAGATCAGGCGGCCGAATTCCTCATGGGCGGAAAAATCCTGACCATAGACCGAGAGTGGACAGCCAAGGCGATCCGCCGTCGAGATCAGAACTTCGCGGGCGGCTTCAAATTCCTGGTGACCCACAACCACCGGACGCCGGCGTTTCATGATGCCGGCCTTCTCGGCGGCGATCAATTCGACACGATCTCCCAGATAAGCCTGGTGATCGAGCGCGATCGGCATGATCACCGAGACGGCAGGATTGGCGATGACATTGGTGGCATCGAACCGTCCGCCCAGCCCGACTTCCAGAATGACCGCATCCGCGGGCTGTTCGGAGAACAGCAGGAAGGTGGCAGCAGTGAGGATCTCGAAGACGGTGATCGTTTGGCCGTCATTGGCGGCTGCGACACGGCGCAAGGCATCTGCAAGCAGCGCGTCATCCACCAATTGTCCGCGACCGCCCTTGACGCCGATGCGGAAACGCTCGTGCCAATTTACCAGATGGGGGGATGTGTGAACGTGGACCGAATGGCCGCCTGCCTCCAGCAGCGCGCGGCAGAAGGCGGTGCAGGAACCCTTGCCGTTGGTGCCGGCGACATGGATGACCGGCGGCAGTTTCAGCTGCGGATTGCCGAGCACCTCAAGGAGGCGGGTGATACGTTCAAGCGACAGATCAAACCCTTTCGGATGAAGGGTCATCAGCCGCTCGATTTCCTGAGCGGCTTCGCTTGCGACGGGCTGGTTCATGGTCGACATCCCGTAGCTCCGGCTTTGGTCGTCTTTTCGAGCAGTCTCACCCTGTCCGAGGGTACGGCCACCCAGTTTTTTGGTTTCAACGCAATTCCGACAAAACCGGTTGCCGGAATTGCCTCAAGTCAGGCGGTCGCAGCGACCGGTGCGGGTGCTGGAAGCGCTTCCTGCACCGGCTGCTTCATCAGCATGCGGATGATGCGGGCAAGCGTCTCGGGAATATCGTGCCGCTTGACCACCATATCGACCATGCCGTGTTCAAGCAGGTATTCAGAGGTTTGGAAACCCTCCGGCAGCTTTTCACGCAGGGTCTGTTCGATGACGCGCTTGCCGGCAAAACCGATTTCAGCGCCCGGCTCGGCAATATGGACATCACCCAGCATCGCGTAGGACGCGGTAACGCCGCCGGTGGTCGGGTTGGTCAGCACGCAGATGTAAGGAAGGCCGGCTTCCTTCAGCATATCGACGGCAACCGTGGTGCGCGGCAGCTGCATGAGCGAAAGAATGCCTTCCTGCATGCGGGCACCGCCCGACGCCGGGAAGATGATCAGGGCGCATTTTTCCTTCAGCGCACGCTCGGCAGCCTTCACGATCGCCTCGCCGGCTGCCATGCCGAGCGAGCCACCGATGAAGTTGAACTCATGCACGACGGCAACCAGCTTGACGCCCTGGACGGTGCCGAGGCCCGACAGGATCGTATCTTCCTGCTCGGTCTTCAGGCGGCTGTCCTTGAGGCGGTCGGCATATTTCTTGGAATCGCGGAACTTCAGCGGATCCTGGGCGACCTTGGGCTGCGGCAGGGCTTCAAACTCGCCGCCGTCAAACAGGTCCCTGAGGCGCGCCTTGGCAGGCATTTTCATGTGGAAGCCGGAGGCAGGAATGACCCACTTGTTCTCTTCGAGGTCCTTGTGGAAGACCATTTCGCCGGTTTCAGGGCACTTGATCCAGAGGTTTTCCGGAACTTCGCGACGACCCAGCATGGAATTGATGCGCGGTCGAACGTAATTGGTGATCCAGTTCACTTGGGGGTACTCCGATAAAACAGTGTCAGGACTGAAGCGTATCGCGATCCTTAAAATCGCGTGCCACGCCTCAGATCTTCAATTTTCAGACATGCCTCGCTCTCGAGACCGGTGGCGACTTTCGAGAGGCATGCCTTATGTGGGCCAGTTATTCGGCAGCAACAAGGCGCGCGGAACGCACGCCGGTTGAAAGACCGCGAACGAAAGTGGAAACGGCGGAAACCGTGTCGGCGGTAGCAGCACCATCCTTGGTGAGGCTGCCGGCGACCTGGGCGACAATCGCCGTGCCGACGACAACGCCATCTGCTGCGGCACCGATTGCCTTGGCATGATCGGCGGTCTTGACGCCGAAGCCAACGCAGACCGGCAGATCCGTGTGGTCTTTGATACGGGCGACGGCGCCGGAGATCAGCGACGGATCGGGCAAAGCCGAACCGGTAATGCCGTTCATCGAAACGTAATAGACGAAGCCGGACGTATTGTTGAGCACGGTCGGCAGACGCTTCTCGTCCGTGGTCGGGGTCGTCAGGCGGATGAAGTTGATGCCCTTGGCGAGCGCCGGGATGCAGAGCTCGTCATCCATTTCCGGCGGCAGATCAACGATGATCAGGCCATCGATGCCGGCTGCGATCGCGTCATCGACGAACCTGTCGACGCCGTAGATATAGATCGGGTTGTAATAGCCCATCATGACGATTGGGGTTTCATCGTCGCTCTTGCGGAAATCGCGGGCGAGATCAAGCGTCTTTGCCAGCGTCTGGCCACCCTTCAAGGCGCGCTGGCCGGCGAGCTGGATGGTCGGGCCATCCGCCATCGGATCGGAAAACGGCATGCCGAGTTCGATCACATCGGCGCCGGCTTCCGGCAAAGCCTTCATAATGCCGAGCGAGGTTGCATAATCCGGATCGCCGCCCATGAAATAGGTGACAAGAGCGGGGCGACCTTCGGCCTTCAACTTGGCGAAGCGTGTGTCCATTCTGGAAGTCATGATTACAGCCCCACTCCAAGCAACTTGCCGACGGTGAAAATGTCCTTGTCGCCGCGGCCGGACAGGTTCATCAGGATGATCTGGTCCTTGCCCATCTTCGGCGCACGCTTGATCACTTCGGCGATGGCATGGCTGGGCTCTAGCGCCGGGATGATGCCTTCGAGTTTCGTCAGGAGTTGGAAGGCTTCGAGCGCTTCGTCATCCATGACCGGCACATATTCGGCGCGGCCGATATCGTTCAGCCAGGAATGCTCAGGGCCTATGCCCGGATAATCGAGGCCGGCAGAGATCGAATGGCCTTCGAGGATCTGGCCGTCCTTGTCCTGCAAGAGATAGGTGCGGTTGCCATGCAGCACGCCCGGAGAGCCTGCGGTGATCGAGGCGCAGTGTTCGTTGCCGTCGAGGCCATGGCCACCGGCTTCGACGCCGACGATCTTGACGCCTTCGTCATCGAGGAAGGGATGGAAAAGGCCGATGGCGTTAGAACCGCCGCCAACGGCAGCGATGACGACATCCGGCAGGCGGCCTTCGGCTTCCAGGATCTGCTCACGGGCTTCCTGGCCAATGACGGCCTGGAAATCGCGGACCATTTCCGGATAGGGATGCGGGCCGGCGGCAGTGCCGATCAGGTAATAGGTGTCGTCGACATTGGTGACCCAGTCACGCAGCGCCTCGTTCATGGCATCTTTCAGCGTGCCGGAACCGGCCGTGACGGCCTTCACCTCGGCGCCAAGCAGTTTCATGCGGAAGACGTTCGGGGCCTGGCGCTCAACATCGGTGGCGCCCATATAGACGACACAAGGGAGGCCGAAACGGGCAGCGACGGTGGCCGAGGCCACGCCGTGCTGGCCGGCACCGGTTTCGGCGATGATACGGGTCTTGCCCATGCGCTTGGCCAGCAGAATCTGGCCGATGCAGTTGTTGATCTTGTGGGAGCCGGTATGGTTCAGCTCTTCGCGCTTGAAATAAATCTTTGCGCCGCCGAGATGTTCAGTCAGACGCTCGGCATAATAGAGTGGGCTTGGGCGACCGATATAATGGGTGCCTAAATCAGCCAGTTCCTTCTGGAACTCCGGATCGTTCTTCGCCTTTTCCCATTCGGCCTGAAGATCCAGGATCAGCGGCATCAGTGTTTCCGCGACAAAGCGGCCACCGAAAATGCCGAAACGGCCGTCCTCATCGGGGCCGGAGCGGAAGGAATTGGGTTTAGGCGTATCGTTCACTCTATGCTCCTTCAGCGCTTATTGGCTTTCGCATCGGCGACAGCATCAAAAAACGCATCGATCATTCCAACGTCTTTGAGGCCCGGGGCGCTTTCCACTCCGGACGATACATCGATACCCGTTGCGCGCGTGGACGCGATCGCATCAGCGACATTATCCTTATTCAGGCCCCCGGAAAGCATGTAATTCACGCCTTCGTCAAGCGAAGCCATCAGGTTCCAGTCGAAGGAGACACCGTTACCGCCCGGAAGATCCGATCCTTTCGGTGCCTTCGCATCGAAGAGGAAGCGGTCGGCGACGCCGATGAAGGGGTCGACCCGATGCAGATCCGTGGCTTCCCTTACCGAAAACACTTTCATTACCGGCAGGCCATAGAGCGCCTTGATATGCAGGATGCGTTCCGGCGTCTCATGTCCGTGAAGCTGGAGAATATCCGGGTGCAGAAGCGAGACTATATCGTCCAAGTCTTCGTCATTCGCATCCACGGTAACGGCGACGATCTTTGCCCTGCTGCGGACCCGGTCGGCCAACTCACCGGCGATCTCGGGCGCGATGTTACGCGGGCTCTTTTCGAAGAAGATGAAGCCGATATGGGTTGCGCCGCGCTCAACGGCGCGATCCACGGCATCCGCCGTCGACAAACCACAAATCTTGATGTCGAGTTTCATGATCGCGGAGTGACACGAAATGCCTGCGGAGTCGAGAATCTTTTACATGGATGGACAGCGGCGGATTGCCGGATACGAAGAATTAACCGTGATGTCTCATATACGAATCGTAACATGCTCACGCTTGATGAATGTGTGAAATATCAGTTTTCGCTCATGAAAGTTTGTTGCAGCCAAAATCGAAAAAGGAATGGAATTTCCGAGGTTTGGCCTGTCATGAAAGATAATTGATAAACTGTATGAATTGAGGTAGGTTATTCCTCAACCAGATGATTTTTGAAATTTTTTGGCGGGGTACCATGACGAGGATTACGACAGTTGCCTGGCGGGCAGCTTTATGTCTGACGGCTGGGGGGCTGCTCTCTGCATGCACCAGCACGCAGACCGTGTCGTCAGTGGACGCTAAAGACAAAACGACCAAATTGGCGTCAGCACAAACTGGCTCACAAAAGGCCGTATATAGCTACACCAATAAAGATCGTGAATGCCTGAAGCGTGCGATGTATTTCGAATCCAGGCGGACGAGCGAAAATGGCTTTCTGGCCGTTGGAAGCGTGATCATGAACCGCCTGACCTCCGGCATCTACCCGGAGACGATTTGCGGCGTCGTGGCACAGAAAAACCAGTTTGCTCCGGGCGTGATGACCCGCAAGATGGACGAGGCTACCGCGCCGGATCTCAACACGGCGGCAGATGCAGTGTTGAAGGGCGCGCGCCATCCCGACGTGAAGAACGCTATGTTCTTCCATACAGAGGGATACAGCTTCCCATACAACAACATGCATTATGTAGCCGCTGCCGGCGGCAACGTGTTCTACGAAAAGCGTGACGAGGACGGCAATCTGCAGACGGCGGCTCCGAAGCCGGCCAACAGCTACATTCTCGCCTATGCGTCGAACGATCCCGAGCAGAACCCAGCCCTGTCGTCGTCGATCATTGCCGAGGCTGCAAGTGCTGCCGCTGCGAGCACGCAGGTGGCCGCGGTTTCGGCACCTGCCGTCACGTCCCAGGCTGCTGCAATGCCGGAAAAGAGCGGACATAACGGTTCGGCACAGCCGGCCGTCGCCTCGAACAACCCGCCGCTTGCGCCGGTGATTACGGCAGCGGTTGCTCGGTCCAGCATGGAAGAGGCATTCGATACCGCCTATGCGGTGCCGCAGAACGCTTCCTATACCCCTGCCCATGCCTATCAGGCCAGCCTTGAGAACGTCGCAAAGGTTCCGGTCCCGGCTGCACGTCCGAATGTGCAGAAGCGTCCTGGAGCCGGGATGGCGATGGCTGATCCGACCCCAGGTTTGAGCCAGGAAAACTGGTCCATCCGGACAAGCAACTGGCAGTAAACCGAGGATTATTCCTCGGCCCTGTAGTTCACTTCCTTCAACTGAAATCTATCGCGTGAAGCTGCGAACCGTGCAGCTTCAGCCAGCGGCGTGCCTCGTCCATACGCGGGCACAGATCTCCGCAGAGCGCCCAGAATTTCGGGCCGTGGTTCATCTCTTTCAGATGTGCGACCTCGTGAGCTGCGAGGTAATCGATGATCAGCGGCGGCGCCATGACGATGCGCCACGAGAAGCTGAGATTGCCGTCCCAGGAACATGAGCCCCAGCGGCTACGCGTATCCTTCATTGACACTGAGGCAATCGGCTTGCGGATGGCAGCGGCGTGACGGCGGGCCAGCGCTTCGAGATCGTGGCGCGCTTCCTTCTTGAGAAAGGTCGAGATCCTTCGGCCCATATGTTCCTCAAGCCCGCTTACCTTGAGTACCGGTTCGCCATCGATAACCAGCGCCTGGGTGATGCCGCGCAAGGATCCGGTATGTTCGATCCGGTGCTGGACGCCGCGGATGGAAATGGTGCCACCCGGCCGGATCGGGTTGTCGAGGGAGAATTTGGCGAGCTTGGTTTTCAGCCAGCCCTCGTGGCGATACAGAAAGTCATCCACCTCGTAATGTTTCAGGCCCACGGGGATGGTGAGATTGAGCGCCCTGCCGCCCGGCTCGATCCTGAGCGTGATACGGGTCGCGCGACTGTTCTCCTTGATGGTCAATGGCATGGCGCGATCCCCCACAGCAAGCGTGCGCTTGACCGTCTGCAGTGGTTTGGGTGACCGGCGAACCGGCTTCTTCAAGAGCGCGAACATGACTATTCCTTACCCGATTCACCGGGATTCTGCCCATCAAAAAAGCCGGCGCTCCGAAGAGCACCGGCCTTCATCACATCAGAGCCGACTTTGGGGTCAGACATCGACCACCGGCTGATCGCCCGAAGGACGATTTTTGCGGTCGCGCATGAAGCGGTCGAACTCTTCCTGATCCTTGGCGCGGCGAAGCTCGCGCGCATAGGTATCGAACTCTTCCCGCATCTCATCAAGCTTGCGGCGTTCTTCTTCCAGGCGATCCAGTTCGGCCTTGCGCCAGTCGTCGAAAGCGACATTGCCGGTCGAAAAATGCGTGTTGTAACGGCGGCTTGCCTTGCGGCACCCGGCGAACCATTTGTCAGTGCGATCATTGGCATCGCGCTTGAAGCCGCGAAGCCGATCCCCGAAAATGATATAGGCGAGCATAGCAAGGCCAAGCGGCCAGAAAACTATGAAACCGAGCACCATGAGAGCAATGGTGGCCGGCGTCCACTCCGGACGTATCAATGCAGACTGGTTCATAGGTCACACCCTTAGGGTTAGAGCGGGAGGCCAGATGCCAGCCCGACGGGAATCGATTTGGTGAGCCCCGGATCGCGCTTCAAGAAGAGCAAAGATTAAATCCGCTAAAATGCGGAAATCGATAGTGGAATTCGATCTATTCCGGCTTCGGCGCGCTTTTCCTGCCGCTACGCGTAGGCTTAGGCGCCGCATCGCTTGGCCGGGTTCCGGAATGCAGCCGGGTAAATTCGATGATCCGCGGCGCGATCTCCTGGCGGTAACGGGAACCATTGAAAACGCCGTAATGACCGACATCCGGCTGCATGTAATGAAGGCGCATGCTGTCAGGGATATTCGGGCATATCGCGTGGGCGGCATTGGTCTGGCCCAAGCCGGAGATATCGTCATTCTCGCCTTCGACCGTCATCAACGCAACGTTGCGAATGACACCAGTGTCAACCGGGACATCGCGATGCATCATCTCGCCTTTCGGCAAAGAATGGCGGATGAAGACGGTATCTACGGTCTGGAGATAGAACTCCTCGGTCAGGTCCATCACGGCGAGGTATTCGTCGTAGAAGTCCCGGTGTCGCTCCGCCGACTCGCCGTCATTCTTGACGAGGTGATCGAAGAATTCGCGATGTGCCATCACATGGCGGTCGAGGTTCATCGACATAAAACCCGAGAGCTGCAGGAAGCCGGGATAGACCGGACGCATGAAGCCGGGTTGCGGAAAGGGGACCGTCATGATGACGTTATCCTTGAACCATTCGAGCGGATGCTCGTTTGCCAGCTTGTTGACCGCCGTTGGGTTGATGCGAGTATCGATCGGGCCGCCCATGAGGATCATCGAGGCGGGCAACATCGGATCCTTCCGCGTCTCCATGATCGCAACGGCGGCGAGGACCGGGACGGAAGGCTGGCAGACGCCGGCGACATGTGCGCCAGGGCCTATCTCCTGCAGCATCTCGATAACGTAATCGATGTAATCGTTAAGATCGAACCCGCCTTCCGTGACAGGCACGACCCGCGCATCGACCCAATCGGTGATGTAAATCTCCGCATGAGGAAGCAGCGCTTCGACCGTTCCACGCAGCAGTGTCGCATAATGTCCGGACATAGGCGCGACCAACAGGATTTTCGGATCCGGCTGATGGGCCGGCGGAAGATCGCGCTTGAAATGCAGCAGCTGACAGAAGGGTTTAGACCAAATGATCTCTTCTTCCACTGCGACCGTTTCGCCATTCACGGTGGTTTCGTTCAGGCCGAAATCCGGCTTGGCATAGCGTCGCGTGGCCCGCTCGAAAACTTCGAGGCTTGCCGTCAACGTACGGCCGAGCACGGTTTGCGACATGGGGTTGAGCGGATTGCTAGAGACATAGCGAAGTGCTTCCACACCGGCGCGAAACGGCGCGAGCGCAGCGTGGTTCAATTCATACAGCTGATAGAACATGATCGCGCTGCCTTTCATGGCGGTGCACTCCTCTCCTTGCGCGCTCCGTAGAACGCCTCCCTCCCCTCACCCATCTATGACGGATGTGGGGTCGATTGTCACCTGCGCGAGGGTGATTGCCAAAGAGCCGGTGAGGCATATGTTGGGCAACATGACAAGGAGACCTCGATGACCAGCAGCAATTCCCGCACATCCGAATTTCCCATCGACGCGTATTTTCTCGATCGCTGGTCGCCGCGCGCTTTTACTGACGAGACGATGGATCGCGAACAGATGCTGACCATTCTCGACGCGGCGCATTGGGCGCCCTCGTCCGGCAACAATCAGCCCTGGCGCTTCATCTATGGTCTTCGCGGCACGCCGGCATTCGAGGCGATCCTTGATCTTCTCGTTCCCGGCAACCAGCGTTGGGCAAAGAATGCCGCTGCCCTGATGATTATCGTTTCGAAATGCTACCGGGTTTCATCAAACGGCGAGCACAAGCCCGCCTATACGCATTCCTACGATACGGGCGCAGCCTGGTTCTCAGTAATCTGCCAGGCCATGAAGCTCGGCTATCACGCGCATGGAATGGAGGGGTTCGACAAGGAAAAATCTGTGGACGTGCTCGAACTGCCCGAGGGTTTCAGAGTGGAAGCTGCAGCCGCGCTTGGCCGCATGGCCGCGAAGGAGACATTGCCGGAAGACCTGAGGGAGCGCGAGATACCGAGCGGACGAAAGGCCGTTTCGGAGATCGCCTTCGAGGGGAAGTTCTCCGGCGAACCGTGATCAAAAGCCTGACTGTGCAAGGTTTCGCGTGAATCCTTAGCCGGATGCGAAAACGGGGCCTGTCGGCCCCGTTTCAGCTTTGGACTGAGCAAATGCCTCAGATATCGAGGTTGGCGACGCTCAATGCGTTGTCCTGGATGAACTCGCGACGCGGCTCGACTTCGTCGCCCATAAGACGGGAGAAAAGGCCGTCGGCATCGGTCGCATCGTTCACCTTGACCTGCAGCAGAGAGCGAACATTCGGGTCGAGCGTGGTTTCCCACAGTTGCTCGGCATTCATTTCGCCAAGACCCTTGTAGCGCTGCATCGACAGGCCCTTGCGGCCGGCGGCGAAGATAGCATCGAGAAGCGCACGGGGACCGGAGATTTCCAGCTGGCCATCCTTGCGGGCAAGGATCGGCGAGGTCGAGTAAATTTCCTGCAGACGGCCCGACAGCTGATCGATATGGCGAGCGTCGGCCGAGCCGATCAGCGCGTTATCGATGAAGGCCGCTTCGCGAACGCCGCGTACCATGCGTTCGAAACGCAGGCCACCCTCGTCCGTCACGTGACCGGTCCAGCCGCGTTCCGTCTCTTCCGCAATCATGTCCAGGCGCTGTGCGACGAGGTCGGCGGTCTGCTGGGCACGTTCGCGGTTGTCGGTAAGGTCCGGATTGAGCGCGCCAGCAATTGCCGCCTGCTCGATGATCGAACGGTTATAGCGGGAATGAAGACCGTCGACGAGCGAGCGCAGGCGCTGTGCATCGTGGATCACTTCGCGCATGTCTTCGCCGACACGAACCTCACCGGAACCGACGATCAACCTTGCTTCCTCGATACCCATGCTGATGAGGTATTCCTCAAGCGCCGCCTCGTTCTTCAGGTACTGAACGGACTTGCCGCGCGCGACCTTATAGAGCGGCGGCTGGGCGATGTAGATGTGGCCGCGCTCGATCAGTTCCGGCATCTGGCGGAAGAAGAAGGTCAGGAGCAGCGTGCGAATATGCGCTCCGTCGACATCAGCGTCCGTCATGATGATGATCTTGTGATAGCGCAGCTTGTCGGCGTTGAACTCGTCCTTGCCGATCGATGTGCCGAGCGCGGTGATCAGCGTGCCAATTTCCTGGCTAGAGAGCATCTTGTCGAAGCGGGCACGCTCAACATTGAGGATCTTACCGCGCAGCGGAAGGATAGCCTGGTTTTCACGCGAGCGACCCTGCTTGGCGGAGCCACCTGCACTATCACCCTCGACGAGGAAGACTTCGGACTTGGATGGATCACGCTCGGAGCAGTCAGCCAGCTTGCCCGGCAGGGAAGCGATATCAAGAACGCCCTTGCGGCGGGTGAGCTCGCGCGCCTTGCGGGCGGCTTCACGAGCAACGGCGGCTTCTACGACCTTGCCTACGAGAACCTTGGCTTCTGCAGGGTGTTCTTCCAGCCAAGAACTGAGCGCCTCGTTGACAAGGCTTTCGACAACAGGGCGAACTTCCGAAGAAACCAGCTTGTCCTTGGTCTGCGACGAGAACTTCGGATCCGGAACCTTGACCGACAGCACGGCCGTCAGTCCCTCGCGGCAGTCGTCACCGGTCAACGAAACCTTCTCGCGCTTCATAATACCCGAGGTTTCCGCGTAGGACGTGATCTGCCTTGTAAGCGCTCCTCGGAAACCCGCCATGTGGGTTCCGCCGTCACGCTGAGGAATATTGTTGGTAAAGCAGAGAACATTCTCGTGGTAACTGTCGTTCCACCACATGGCCACTTCAACCGTCATCCCATCCTTCTCGCCCTTGATGGCGACAGGCTTTTCAACGAGCGGTTTCTTCGAACGATCGAGGTAGCTTACGAAGGCCTCGAGGCCACCGTCATAGACCATCTCTTCTTCCTTCACGTCCGGCTTGCGGCGATCCGTGAGCCGAATTCGGACACCCGAATTCAGGAAGGCGAGTTCGCGCAGGCGGTGTTCGAGTGTATTGTAATCGAACTCGGTCATGGTGAAGGTTTCAGGGCTGGCGAGGAAGGTGACTTCCGTGCCTGAACGTCCCTCGTAGTCACCGATTACTTTCAGCGGCGCATCGGCGACACCATGGGTGAAGCGAATTTCATGGACCTTGCCGTTGCGGCGGATCTTAAGCTTAAGCCAGACCGACAAAGCATTGACGACCGAGACGCCAACGCCATGCAGACCGCCTGAAACCTTATAGGAATTCTGGTCGAACTTGCCGCCGGCATGGAGCTGAGTCATGATGACTTCCGCCGCCGATACCCCCTCTTCCTTGTGGATGTCCGTCGGGATACCGCGACCGTTGTCGGTCACGGTGACGGAGCCATCGGAGTTGAGCGTGACGGTGACGATATCGGCATGGCCGGCCAAGGCCTCATCGATCGCGTTGTCGACGACTTCGTAGACCATGTGATGAAGACCGGAGCCGTCATCCGTATCACCGATATACATGCCGGGGCGCTTGCGAACGGCATCTAGGCCCTTCAGCACCTTGATCGAATCGGCACCATATTCTGCACTCGCACCATTTTCGCTGGCGGGTAGATCGGTCATTCAGCTTCTTCCAGTTGGTTCTTCTCGGTGACGCGCGAATCACCGCTTTTTCCGTTTTCAATATAGGAAATCGCGGGCGGCTTCTAAAGGTTGAGCACACCATTATGGCAGGAAAGCCGTGGTTCTTCCCGAGAAAAATGACTATTGCGGGCTCTTCAAGAGCCTGTTGATCTCTTCTACCATCTCTGGCGTCAAAGTGCTAATCCGTTTCGACAGCTGATTGGCCAGAAGCGTGTATTCCGGCGGCAGGCCTGCGGTATCGATAACAACCCTGGGATCGGATGCATCCGCCAGGCGGAAGAGATCGTCCGCCTCGTCCCAGATGATGTTGAAATAGCCGGCAATACGCTGCAAAAGCTCGAAGGTCGGGCGGCCGCGATGGCCATGTTCGAGCGCGGAAAGATAGGCTGGCGTGACGCCTATGGCCTGCGCCAGGGCGCGCTGGGTAACGCCCCTGCGCTGGCGGAGTTCGCGCATCGCCTGGCCGAACGGCGTCAACGGTCCGGCCTTTCTGCACGCGTAAGCCTTACATAAAGGGCACCGTCGCCGCCGTGATGGCGGGCTGCCCATTCATAGGACGAAATCAGGAAACGAAACTCGGCCTTGGAGAACCAGAGCGGGACTGCGCGGCGAAGGGCGCCTTCACTGCCCATCGAACTGCCCTTGCCAGTGATGACGAGAACATGGCGCAAGCCCCGTTCATGCGCCCGATAGATGAAATCGAGCAAAAGGTCATGCGCCTCACCCTGGAAAAGGCCGTGGAGATCGAGGCGCGCCTCGATTGCAAGCCTTCCTTTGGCGAGTTTTTTCTTCGTCGGCTTTTCGAGCGGATAGTGATAGCCGGCCGGCTTCTTAGCGGTGCGAACCTGTTCTGCCAGCTGTTCCGGCACTTCTCGAGGCGATGCGGGTTTCGATTTCTCGACCTCTGCCGCGTGGGCGACTTCTTCGGCCTCGAAGGCGGCAAGATCGGTCCAGCGCTCCTTGAAGGCGCGGGTGGATTTTGCCACCTTGCCCCACAGTATCCGTTCCTCGGAATTGAGTTTACGTCCGCCGTTCATGCTCCAAACCTGCCAGCCGCCGCCTTGGGAATCAGGATATAGAAATCGGCTTCGTTCCTGACAGTTCCGGCGCGTTCTCCCGCTTCATAACCTGAACCAGTAAAGATATCGCCGCGGCTTGGGCCGACAATAGCCGATCCGGTATCGAGTGCCAGCATCAGCCTGGCAAAGGGTTGACCGTCATCGAGATGAAGCAGCGTCGGAGCATGAATGAAGAAGGGATAACCGAATGTATGGATCATACGATCCACAGCAAGGGAGCGCCCGGCGATGAGCGGCACCTTGGCCGCGGCGACGGGACCGAGTGTGTCGTCGGAAACATCGGCATCGCGGAAGAAGATATAGGACCGGTTATGCCAAAGGATTTCATCAACCTTAGCCGGATTCTCGGCTAGCCATTTACGGATGCTCTGCATCGAGATTTTTTCGCGCGGGATTTCCCCGAGATCGATCAGGAGCTTTCCGATCGGAGAAAATGGATGACCAGCCTTTGCGGCATAGGTGATACGGCGAATGTCGCCATCCGGATAACGAAGGCGTGCTGCGCCCTGGACATGGGCGAAAAAGACGTCAACCTTCGACCGTGCCCAAGCAATTTCAAGGCCGCGCCCGGCGAGAAAACCTCGATCGATTTCCTTACGATCCGGATATTCGGTCACACTGGAAGCAGTCGCATGACCGAACATGTAGCCGGAGTCCATTTCGGTAGGCCGGTTGGTTTCGTCAAGATCGATGAGATCGTCAGGACGGAAATAGAAGGGATGGGCGAACGTCTCGTCTGGTTTTGCCGAGACATCGACTTCCGGCTCGTAAAAGGCGGTCACCAGACCCGGCTGGGCGTCATCGCGCTCGATACGGAAGGGAATGCAACTCTCTTCGAAAAACGCGCGCGCCTGCGCTTGCGTCATATCAGACGATAGTATGCCAGCTGCAGCCAGAAGCGGCATCAAGTCATCGGCGGTGAGGCCAAGAACGCCGGTCCGATAGGGCTTCACGTCGCGAATATGGGTAAGACACCGCGCCATCGCATCAAACAAGGCGCGGGGATCGTCCCTTTCCCAACCGGGAAGGTCGCCGAAGGATACGGAAGACAGGCGGTATCCTGGCGAAGTCGGGCTCATTGTTCGGATTCGGTCGCGATCAGTTTCCAGTTCGGATCCTTGGAGCGGACATCCCTTGCAAAGGTCCAGATATCGGTCACTTCGGCAACGGCCTCCTGGTCACCGTCGATTAGCTTGCCTTCCTTGTCGAAGGTAGCCGAAATCAGCTGGCTGACGATGCGAACCGTGACCTGAGCTTCCGACTGCTTGACAGCGGCTTGGGTGAAGGCCGCCTTGTCGATGCCGACGAAAGTGGACTTCACCACTTCGCCGCGGGCCTCGCGTTCGCGGATAGCGGAATCGAAACCTTCAAAGACTTCCTTAGAGAGAAGGCCCTTCAGGGTCTTCCGGTCGCCATCGGCAAACGCCATGACGATCATCTCATAGGCCATCTTAGCGCCGTTTAGGAATTCCTTCGGCTGGAAGGACACATCGGCCCTTATCAGCGACTTCAGCGACTCGTTCAACTCGCTGCCGGGCTTTACGAGAGCATCGACCTCCGCCAGACGCTGATCCTCTTCGCCGGCTTCGCGACGCGGCAAAGTTACGACCTTACCGTCATCCGCAGCGGCAGGGGTTTTAAGCGCTTCGCGCGAGACATATGTCTCCGGCGGCTTCTCGTTTCCCGTCCGGCGGCCGAGCACACTGCGCAGTTGCAGGAAAATCAGGACCGCCGCAACAAGGAAAAAGAGTGTAATGAAGTCGTTGGAACCCATATTAACCCGCAATTACCGTTTAAAAGTTGAATTCACATCATCATATAGTCTGCATTAAGCCATCTTCAAATAGCGAAGGTGTGAGCCTTCGAAACGACCTCGTACAACATTCAATGGATCATGCGCCCATTTATTGCTCTTAGCGTGCTGCTTGCCTGGCCTTTGGCCGAAATCGCCGGATTTGTCGTGGTCGGGCGTGCGCTCGGCCTGTGGTGGACACTTGGCCTCGTCATCGGTACCGGATTGCTCGGCGCCTTCATGATGCGGCAACAGGGCCTGCATCTTTTGAAGAAGCTTTCGGAGCAAAGCCAGCAGGGGCAAATCCCGGCAAGTTCCGTTATCGACGGGGCGATGATCGTCGTTGCCGGCATCCTTCTGCTTCTGCCCGGCTTCGTCACCGACATTATCGGCATCGCACTGTTCATTCCGTTTGTGCGGCGGCTTCTCTGGTCGGCGATCGGAAAGCGTGTCGTGGTGGTCGGCCCCCGCAGCAGCCGTGGCGGTTTCAGCCATCCGGCCGGCGGCGCGCGCGAAAATCCGAATGCAGCCGGCAAGGTCGTCGATCTCGAGGAAGAGGATTTTCATCGGAACACGGATCCGAACCCATCTTCTCCGTGGTCAAAAGGCATTGACCGCGATCCGTGACCATAAGCCAGAGCCACAACGGGTTGTAAGCAAAATGCCTAGATGTTATGCGGCCTCAACGCATCAGTCCTGAGGATATCCCATGGCAGACGAAAACACGCAGTCGGCGAGCCCTTCGCTCAACATTCTTGCCCAGTACACCAAGGACCTTTCCTTCGAAAATCCAGGTGCACCCCGGTCGCTTCAGGCGCGTGACAACGCGCCGGCCATCAATATCGGCGTGAACGTCAACGCCAACCCGCTGTCGGATACCGATTTCGACGTCGTTCTTTCGCTGAACGCCGAAGCCAAGGAAGGCGACAAGGTCGTGTTCGCAGCCGAATTGGTTTATGGCGGCGTCTTCCGCATCACCGGTTTTCCGCAGGAACACATGCTGCCGGTTCTGTTCATCGAATGCCCGCGCCTGCTGTTCCCGTTCGCGCGTCAGATCATCGCAGATGTGACCCGCAATGGCGGTTTCCCGCCGCTGATGATCGATCCAATCGATTTTGCCCAGATGTTTTCGCAGCGCATGGCCGAAGAACAGGCCCGCGCCAAGGTTCAGCCGCTCAACAGCTGATCAGACAAAAATCGGAAAAGCCCGGAAGTTCCGGGCTTTTTTATTGCTCAATCGCTACGTCTCACGCAGTTCCCGGCACAAGACCATTTTGCGCTTTTGCTGGAACGACCCTATTCCTGACGATATTTCAGCCAGATCGCTTTGCCTTTCATAGAGGCGATCATTGATGCATGGTGCTCCAAATCCTTTGCACTCAACCGGTTCGCAAGTGCGCGCGGGCGCACCTGGTCCGTGATGAACACCGTCTCTTCAGCCTCGGCGACTTCTACCACCTGATCTGAGCCGACCAGTCCCAAGGCGGCCTGTCGGCCACCATTCATTTCGATATAAACTTCGGCCAGTAGTTCGGAGTCCAGCAATGCGCCGTGTTTTGTACGGTGGGTGTTATCGATCCCGTAACGACGGCAAAGGGCGTCGAGTGAGTTCGGACCCATTGGGTGTTTGCGACGCGCCATGGCCAGCGTATCGACAACCTGATCGGAAGGTACAGGCGGCAGACCTATCCGCTCGAATTCCGCGTTGATGAAACCCATATCGAAGTTGGCGTTATGGGCGATCCATCGTGCCCCTTCGAAAAAGTCCACGATCTGCTGTGCGACTTCAGCGAAGCTCGGCTTGTCTTTCAAGAACTCGTCCGTGATGCCATGGACAGCCAAAGCATCGGGATGAACCTTACGATCACCCGGATTGATGAAGATGTGGATCGTCTTTCCGCTCGGGAAATTGTTGATCAGCTCGACACCACCGATTTCGATGATGCGATCCTGCTTGGATTCAAGCCCAGTCGTTTCCGTATCGAAAATGATGTCACGCATGTTTTTCACTCCGTATGCCCGACCGTAGAAGATTGATGATCTGCTCTACTCGCTTTTTTGCCTGGTCGAGGCCGCAGCCCGTATCGACCAGAAAATCCGCACGATCGCGTTTCTGCGAATCAGGCATCTGACGGTTCAGGATGAGCTTGAACTTTTCTTCCGTCATGCCTGGTCTGGCAAGAACGCGCTGCCGCTGTATCTGTGGATCACAGGTCGCGACCACAACCACATCGACGCGTTTCTCAGCGCCGGTTTCGAAAAGCAGAGGAATGTCGAGGAGGACGAGATCAGCGCCTGCCAATCTCTGCCTTGCGAGAAACTGCTTTTCCCTGTCTCTCACCAGCGGGTGCACAACTGCTTCAAGCCGGCTAAAACCACCGGGATCGAGTGAAAGTTGCCGGGCCAGTTCCACCCTGTCGATGGCGCCTTCACGAATTGAGCCGGGAAAAGCTTCGCCTACCGGTTTAACTGCATCCGTTCTATAAAGGTCATGCACGACAGCATCGGAATCGTTGACCGGGATACCCGCATCCCTGAACATGCCGGCAGTGGTCGTCTTTCCCATGCCGATCGATCCGGTCAATCCGATAACAATCATGCCGCCGCCTGAATATCCTGAATGATGAGTTGTCGTAGAGCACTGTCGACCACCGGGCGACGACCAAACCATCTTTCGAAACCGGGCACCGCCTGATGCAGCAGCATCCCCAATCCATCGGTCGTCGGATAACCCTGCTCGCGCGCCTGCCGAAGAATAGGCGTTTCAAGCGGGACGTAAACGATATCCGTCACCATTCCACCTGACTTCAGACCCGAAAAGTCGAAGGAAACGGATTCTGCTCCATCCATGCCAAGCGATGTCGTGTTCACAAACAAGCCGGCACCAGCCATGACCTCTTCCAGGGCGGGTAATCCATGCGCATGAATTTTCGGACCGAAACGATCGGCAAGCTCCTTCGCACGTGACATGGTACGATTGACGATGTGGATTTCGTTGATGCCACGATCACGGACAGCCTGAACGACGGCACGGCTAGCTCCGCCCGCACCGAGAATAACGGCGCGATCGACCTTGTCCCAGCCCGGATGATGCCCGTCGAGATTGGCTGCAAAACCGTATCCATCCGTATTCGTCCCATGAAGCTGACCGTCCTGCAGCCAGAGCGTATTGGCTGCACCGAGTTCCTTCGCCAGCTCATCCGGCCGGTCGCTGAGAGCGAAAGCCGTTTCCTTGTGCGGGATCGTGACATTGCCGCCGGAGAAGCCCAGGCTACCGTTTTTCACCCCCTCTATAAAAGCGGCGAAATCCTTTTCGGAAACAGCGACCGCATCATAGCTGCCCGGCAAGCCGTATTGTTTCAGCCAGTGCCTATGAATAATCGGAGAGCGGGAGTGCTTGATCGGCCAGCCGGTCACAAATGCAGCAGGCGGTGAATTTTCGCGTCTATCAGCCATCAATCGCTCCCAGGCGACGGAGTTCTTCCAGAAGCGGAAGCATGGGGAGGCCGAGAATGGTGAAATAGTCACCCTGAATGGCGGAAAAGAGATGGATGCCCTCTCCTTCCAGCTGGTAGCCGCCGACACTCGAAAATGCCTTGTCGCCAATTCTATCGAGATACCGCTCGACATACCCCTCGGTCAGTTCGCGGACTGTCAGCTCGGCATAGGCAACATGCTCCCAGACCACAGTTCCGTTTTTTACAATGGCCACAGCACTGTTAAGCCTGTGCGTCCGATCTGAGAGGGAGAGCAGGTTATCGCGGGCCTCGGCGCGGCTCTTTGCCTTGTGATAGACGCGATCTCCAAGCGACATCGTTTGGTCGGAGCCGATTACGAGCGCATCAGGAAAATAACGCGATACATCCTGCGCCTTCGCCCTGGCCAAGATCCCGGCAACAACTTCGGGGCCAGTGTGTTTTTCAGAGGCCTCTATCTGTCGTTCATCGATATCGGCGGTGCGCGATTCGAATGTCAGGCCGGCATTTTCGAGCAGCATTCGGCGAAAGGGACTTGAGGAGGCAAGGACAAGTGTCACTTCAGGTATCATCTCCGACAAACAGTTCGGGCGAAAAACAGTTCGGGATTACCTGAGCCTTGGTCGCAGGGCAAGAATCGCCGCGGCAGTCTCCTCGATCGAACGGCGGGAAACATCGATAATCGGCCAATTGTTTCGCCCGCAAAGGGCCCGGGCATATTTAAGCTCTTCATTGATGCTGGCGCGATCGGTGTAGGTGTTCCGATCAAGCCCCTGAGAATTGCCGAGTTCCCGGTTTTCCCGGATTTGGGAGATCCGGTCGGTGGTGGCGATCAGGCCAACGATCAGTGGACGAGTGGCACTATAAAGAGCGTCCGGCAACTCGACTCCCGGCACAATCGGGATGTTTGCCGTCTTGATCCCGCGATTTGCCAGATAGATGCTGGTCGGCGTCTTGGAGGTTCGGCTGATGCCGATCAGGACAACGTCAGCTTCATCATAGGTCTCGGGCATCTGGCCGTCGTCGTGGTCCATGGTGAAGTTCAGCGCCTCGATCCTGGCAAAATATTCCTCGTTCAAAGCATGCTGCGCTCCAACACGACGACGCGACGGCGCACCCAGATAGGTCTGGAAAACAGCTAGAACCGGCTCCAGCACATTCACGGAAGGAACGCCCATTTCGCGGCAGCGAAGGTCGATCAGCGATGCCAGATCCTGGTCTACGATCGTATAGAGGACGATACCGGGTTCCGCATCGACAGCGTCAAGCACTGCCACCAGCTGTTTGCGGTTCCTAATCAGCGGATAGACGTGCTCAAGCGCATAGCTGTTCTGGAATTGGGCTGCGACAGCCCGTCCGGCAGAGATCAGAGTCTCGCCGGTAGAGTCAGAAACCAAATGCAAGTGGAAGAAGTTTTTCCGGTTCTCCACGTTATTCTCTACCGTATGTTGATAACTTGGGACAGGCGACCATGTTCAGAGGCGGGAGGGACAGGCCTCGGGAAAACCGCCACTTTTTCCACAATCTGCGATCAGTTGGATTGATGGAACGCGAGGATGTGATTTGCGTGGATAATTGTCATATCTGCCAAACTTATCCACATGTTGTCTACAGATAAAAACTACCCAACACGCCGGTCATACTATTGAATCTTTTATTGAATTTATGATTTTTTCCAGAATTCAAAAATTCCGAGAAATGCTTTTTATATCGCTCGGCGGATATTGGCAAAATTTCGGTTAATCTGGGGTTTGACTTTAATCCTTGATACACACCGACTCTAAGAAATAGAAACCAATAGAAATTGGATTCTTTTTATAAGGGATAGATGCTGGTGCCGGTGAAAAGGAAGATCGTCGACGTGTTGGAGGGGAAAACGGTGACGCCCCCTCCGCTCTGGCTTATGAGACAGGCTGGACGTTATCTTCCCGAGTATCGTGCAACGCGGCAGAAGGCCGGTGGGTTCCTCGATCTCTGTTACACGCCTGATCTGGCTGTCGAGGTCACGCTCCAGCCGATCAGGCGTTATTCGTTCGATGCGGCCATTCTCTTTTCCGACATCCTGGTCATTCCCGATGCTCTGGACAGGAACGTGCGGTTTACGCCCGGCGAAGGGCCACAGATGGATCCGATCGATGAGGCCAGCATCTATTCGCTTAAAGCGGATGGCACTCTTGCGCATCTGTCTCCCGTCCTGGAGACAGTAAAGCGGCTGAGGCAGGAATTGCCTTCGGAAACTGCCCTTCTCGGCTTCTGCGGTGCTCCCTGGACCGTCGCGACCTACATGATTGCCGGCCACGGCACGCCCGATCAGGCCCCTGCCCGTCTCTTCGGTTATCGCAACCGGCAGGCGCTTGAACATCTGCTGGCGTTTCTTGCGGAAATTTCCGCCGAATATCTGATTGCCCAGATCGATGCCGGTGCGGATGCGGTGCAGATCTTTGATTCATGGGCCGGTGTTCTCGGCGAAGCGGAATTCGAAGCCTTTGCAGTGAAGCCGGTTGCACGGATGATCGAGATCGTGCGCAGCAAGCGGCCGAATGCACGCATCATCGCCTTTGCCAAGGGCGCCGGAATGAACCTGCGCCAATACCGGCAAAAGACCGGGGCAGATGCGATCGGGCTGGACTGGAGCGTGCCGCTGTCGTTTGCGGCGGAACTGCAGAAAGATGGGCCTGTCCAGGGTAATCTCGATCCGATGCGGGTCGTGGCCGGAGGCCAATCGCTTGAGGACGGTATCGACGCGATCCTGCAGGTTCTGGGAAATGGGCCGCTGATCTTCAATCTCGGCCACGGCATCACGCCGGAAGCTGATCCGGACAATGTCGCGAAACTGGTCAATCGCGTCAGAGGGTTGGGTTGATGGCGCCGCACCGCGAGGAAGCCGGAAACGAAGGTGCGGGCGGCAAGGCCAAGACGCGTGCCTTCATCGCACTTGCGATATTTCTCCTCATCCTGGGTCTGACCTACGTTTTACGGCCGGATGATTTCATCCTGTATGTGAAAGCATTTCATGTCATCGCCGTGATGTCATGGATGGCAGGGCTTCTCTATCTGCCGCGGCTGTTCATCTATCACACGGATGCACCGATCGGTTCCGAGCGATCGGAAACTTTCAAGATGATGGAAAGGCGGTTGCTGAAGGTCATCATGAATCCGGCGATGATGGTAAGCTGGATGCTGGGGCTTTATCTTGCCTGGGACGTTTACGGATTTCAGGGTGGCTGGCTTCACGGGAAGATTGCCATGGTCGTGGCGCTTACCTGGGTTCATGTGCTGTTTGGTCGCGCGGTTCGCGATTTTGCCGCAGACAAGCCCAGACGTGCCGCAAGGCATTGGCGGATATGGAATGAAGTGCCGACCGTGCTGATGATTGCGATCGTAATCCTCGTTATCGTAAAGCCGTTCTGAGAAAGGGCTTGCCTTTTTCTGAATAAGCCTCTTGCGGCACGCGGAGGGAATCGCTATTTTCGCGACACCTCCATATCGTGGCATGCGTGTAACCGACGTTGTCCCCGGACTTCATCCGCGGAAGCGAATTCCACCGACACGCCCAATTCCCTTATATTTTCTCAAGTGGTCCCCTCTTCATGGCTGAAATGAAGCTTCAAGAACTTAAGAGCAAATCTCCGACTGATTTGCTGACCTTCGCAGAGTCGCTGGAGGTCGAAAATGCCAGCACGATGCGCAAGCAGGAGTTGATGTTTGCAATTCTCAAGGTTCTTGCCAGCCAGGATGTTGAAATCATCGGCGAAGGCGTGGTCGAGGTTCTTCAGGACGGTTTTGGCTTCCTGCGTTCCGCCAATGCGAACTATCTGCCTGGTCCGGACGATATCTACATTTCGCCATCGCAGATCCGCCGGTTTTCCCTGAAGACAGGCGATACCGTTGAAGGACCGATCCGCGGCCCGAAGGAAGGCGAACGCTATTTCGCTCTGCTGAAAGTCAACACGATCAATTTCGACGATCCTGAAAAGATCCGTCACAAGGTTCACTTCGACAATCTGACACCGCTTTATCCGAATGAGCGGTTCAAGATGGAACTCGATATCCCGACGTCGAAGGATAATTCAGCGCGCGTCATCGATCTCGTCGCACCGCTCGGCAAGGGCCAGCGTGGCCTGATCGTTGCGCCGCCGCGTACCGGTAAGACGGTTCTTCTGCAGAACATTGCCCATTCGATTACCGCCAATCATCCGGAATGCTATCTGATCGTTCTTCTTATCGACGAACGTCCGGAAGAAGTGACGGACATGCAGCGCTCGGTGAAGGGCGAGGTCGTTTCCTCGACCTTCGACGAACCGGCAGTTCGCCACGTGCAGGTCGCTGAAATGGTCATCGAAAAGGCCAAGCGCCTGGTCGAACATGGTCGTGACGTCGTCATTCTGCTCGATTCCATCACCCGTCTAGGCCGCGCCTACAACACGGTTGTTCCGTCTTCCGGCAAGGTTCTGACCGGTGGTGTGGATGCAAACGCGCTGCAGCGGCCGAAGCGCTTCTTTGGTGCAGCCCGTAATATCGAGGAAGGCGGTTCGCTGACGATCATCGCGACTGCGCTGATCGATACAGGTAGCCGCATGGATGAAGTCATCTTCGAAGAATTCAAGGGTACCGGTAACTCGGAAATCGTGCTGGACCGCAAGGTTGCCGACAAGCGTATCTTCCCGGCCATGGATATTCTCAAGTCCGGTACGCGTAAGGAAGACCTGCTCGTCCCACGCCAGGATCTGCAGAAGATCTTCGTTCTTCGCCGTATCCTTGCTCCGATGGGAACCACCGATGCGATCGAGTTCCTGATCGACAAGCTGAAGCAGACGAAGAACAATGCGGACTTCTTCGATTCAATGAATACGTAATCCTTAGCCGGATTCTTCGACGAATTTGCAGGCGCCCGACATCGGGCGCCTTTGTCTTTTGTGGATTGGAACGAAGACATGACACAGGCAACAATCTTCGCGCTTTCCAGCGGTCAGCCGCCGGCTGGCGTTGCGGTCATACGCATAAGTGGTCCGGCGACCAAAGCAGTTATTACCGAGATTGTCGGCTCGGTTCCTCTGCCACGAAAGGCAAGCCTCAGAACGATTCGCAACCGAAACGGTGAGATGCTCGATCAGGGCCTGATCTTGTATTTTGAAGCGCCACACTCCTTTACCGGCGAGGATTGTGCCGAGTTGCAGGTTCATGGAAGCCGTGCGGTAGTAAACGCTATTGCGGGGACACTGAGGGAACTGGGTTTGCGGTCTGCCGAAGCCGGTGAATTTGCCCGCCGCGCTTTTGAACACGGTCGGCTCGACCTGGTAGAAGTCGAAGGCCTATCCGATCTGGTGTCCGCCGAAACGGAGATGCAGCGAAAACTGGCGCTTCAAACCGGAATGGGCGTCCTATCAGCCCAATATGGTGGGTGGGCGGAACGTCTGACCCATGCGAGAGCGATGATCGAGGCGGAACTCGACTTCGCGGACGAGGACGATGTACCGGGCTCTGTTGCGGATACGATAGGCGGTGATCTCGCTGCGCTCGTGGCTGAGATGTCCGTTGCGTCGGTCTCGGCGAAATCCGCCGAGATTATTCGCAATGGGTTCAAGGTAGCGATTATCGGGGCTCCGAATGCCGGCAAGTCTAGCCTGCTGAACGCGATGGCAAAACGCGAGGTCGCAATCGTGACCGATATAGCGGGGACCACGCGCGATGTGCTGACGGTAGAGCTGGACATGGAAGGTTATCTGGTTCGACTTCACGACACGGCGGGTATTAGAGAAGCAGAAGACGTCGTCGAGCGCGAAGGTATCGAACGTGCCAAGTCGGCCGCTCGCTCGGCAGATATGATCCTGTATCTTAGGGAAGCGGGATCCACTACAGATATCGTGTACAAAGATTACGGTGTTCCGTATCTCGAAGTGGAAACGAAAGCGGATCTCTCCAAGAGGGATAAAGTCGAGGCAATACGTATTTCGTCTGTAACCGGTGAAGGTCTGGACGAGCTCCATCGAGCTATCGTCGATAGGGCACGGGATAGCTGGAATGGCGGGCTGCCGGCGAGCAATGACAGGCATCGCGAACATATTGCCTTGGCTTCCAAATTCATCGAAAATGCATTAGATGAGCCTCGACTTGAGTTGAAGGCCGATGCGTTGCGGGTGGCCGGAGATGAGCTCGGCAGGATTACCGGTCGCGTCGATGTCGAAGATCTCCTCGATGTGATCTTCTCAAAATTCTGCATTGGCAAATGATTCACGTGAAACATAGAGGCTTCCATGGCTGAATTGACCTTTGATGTGGTCGTCGTTGGTGGCGGGCATGCAGGATGCGAAGCTGCAAGTGCAGCTGGCCGCGTTGGAGCCTCCGTGGCACTGGTAACACACAAGCGCGAAACGATCGGCGTGATGTCCTGCAACCCGGCGATTGGCGGATTGGGCAAAGGTCATCTCGTCCGCGAAATCGATGCGCTTGATGGATTGATGGGACGCGTTGCTGACGCTGCAGGCATCCAGTTTCGTCTTCTCAACCGCAAGAAGGGCCCGGCCGTACGAGGACCGCGCACACAGGCTGACCGCCGGCTTTATCGCGAGGCGATGCAGCGCGAGATCGAAAATCACGCCAATCTGACTGTCGTCGAAGGAGATGCATTCGATATCGAGATAGGGCAGGATGGTGCTGTAAAAGCTCTTCTGCTTGCGGACGGGCGTCGTATTTCCTGCGCTTCAGTTGTCCTTGCTACGGGTACCTTCCTGCGGGGGTTGATCCATATCGGTCAGAAGAAGATCCCGGCCGGTCGTACCGGAGAGGCGCCGTCGGTTGGTCTTTCGGAGACATTGAAGCGACAAGGATTTGCACTTGGTCGCTTGAAAACCGGAACCCCTGCCCGGCTTGATGGACGCACGATCGACTGGGCGTCGATTGATCGTCAGGAAGCTGACGATGTTCCGACGCCATTCTCTTTCATGACCGACCGGATCACCAATCCCCAGATCGCATGTGGCGTCACCAGAACGACACCTGAGACCCATAGGATCATTGCCGATAATATTCATTTGTCGGCTATGTATTCCGGGCAGATCGAAGGCGTCGGCCCGCGTTACTGCCCTTCGATTGAGGATAAGATCGTCCGATTTGGCGAACGCGATGGCCACCAGATCTTCCTTGAGCCGGAAGGTCTCGACGATTTTACGGTTTATCCAAACGGCATTTCGACCTCATTGCCTGAGGATATCCAGCAAGCTTTCGTACGCACCATTCCTGGGTTGGAACAGGTGACGATCCTGCACCCGGCCTATGCGATCGAATACGACCATATAGATCCGAGAGAGTTGCAGCCATGGCTTGAGACGAAGTCGGTGAAGGGCCTGTTTCTGGTCGGGCAGATCAATGGCACGACTGGTTATGAAGAAGCCGGCGCCCAGGGTCTTGTCGGTGGACTGAATGCGGCGAGACGTTCTCAAGGGAGTGAACCGCATATTTTCAGCCGGACTGATTCCTATATTGGCGTGATGATCGACGATCTCATCAATCGTGGCGTGACCGAACCATACCGCATGTTTACCTCAAGAGCCGAGTTCCGACTTTCGCTTCGCGCGGATAATGCCGATATGCGTCTCACAGGCCTCGGAATTAAACTTGGCCTAGTTGGCAGGCATCGGGCGGAGAGGTTCTCGGCCCATGTGGTGGCGCTTAATTCCGGGCGGGATCAGCTTCGGTCGCTCAGCCTCACGCCGAATGAGGCCGCGCAACATGGATTGCATCTTAACAAGGATGGTCAGCGCCGAAGCGCTTATGAGATATTGTCCCATCCCGATATGGAAATTGCCCGCCTAGCGCGTATATGGGGAGAGCTGTCGGGAATGTTGCCCAAGGTTGCCGAGGCTCTCGAGATTGAAGCGGGTTATGCCGTCTATATGGAGCGGCAGGCGAATGACATACGCTCTGCCCAACGAGACGAGGCATTGGCAATCCCTGATCATTTCGATTTTGACACTGTATCAGGTCTGTCCAACGAGCTGAAATTGAAGCTGAGCCGTGCTCAGCCTCGTACCATAGCGCAGGCGGCAAAGATTGAAGGAATGACGCCGGCTGCTGTTACGTTGCTTCTGGCATTGGTGAGGAAAGCAGAAAGAAATATGAGGCAGGCATCTTGATTTCCGATGTTTCACGTGAAACGCAAGATCGGCTTCAGCAATTTGCCGACTTGTTTCAAAAATGGGCCAAGACAATCAATCTGGTCGCCCCTTCGACGCAAGAGGATATGTGGCAGCGCCATATAGCCGATAGTGCGCAAATATTCAGGCTGGCTGACAGAGTGGGAACATGGGTCGATCTCGGTTCAGGTGGCGGATTTCCAGGTATTATCACCGCGATTCTGTTGTCCGAGCATCAGGATGGCTGGGTACATCTTGTTGAAAGCAACCAGAAAAAGGCGGCGTTCTTGCGCGTCGCTCTCGCTTCAACCGGGGCCAGGGGCACTATTCATTCGGTACGTATCGAAGACGCTCCCACGCTTATTCCTCAATGTGATTTCGTTTCCGCTCGTGCGCTGGCTGATCTCGACAAGCTTTTGGAATATGCTTCGCCGTGGCTTCTCGACGGGCCATCAACAGCTTTCTTCCATAAAGGTCGAGATTACGAATCCGAATTGAAGAAAGCACATGGTAGATGGCGCTTTGATTTGGTAAAACACCAGAGTTCAATCCAAGCGGATTCGGTTATCCTAGAGATCGGCAATCTGCAGCGGACATAACCGTAAAGCGGGTGCCAGATGTTTGATAAGCGTCGTATCATCACAATTGCAAATCAAAAAGGCGGCGTCGGTAAAACGACGACGGCCATAAATCTTGCGACTGCACTGGCCGCTATCGGCCAGAACGTTCTAATTGTTGATTTGGATCCCCAGGGGAATGCAAGTACTGGCCTCGGCATCGATCGCCGTGACCGCAAGGTGTCGTCCTACGATATTCTTGTTGGCGACGCCTCGGTTGGTGAAGCTGCGGTTGATACTGCCGTTCCCAACCTGTCGATAGTACCGTCGACGATGGACCTGCTTGGCTTCGAGATGGAAATTTCCCAGGCGCAGGACCGGGCGTTCCGGCTGAAAAAAGCTCTGGTTTCAAGTGGTGCAGAGAAATTCAATTACATTCTGCTTGATTGCCCGCCTTCGTTCAATCTGTTGACGATGAACGCGATGGCTGCGGCAGACTCAGTCCTTGTTCCTCTACAGTGCGAATTTTTCGCGCTTGAGGGCTTGAGTCAGTTGCTTGAGACCGTTGATCAGGTTCGTCGTACCGTCAATCCGGGGCTTGATATTCAGGGTATCGTTTTGACCATGTTCGATGCCCGCAACAATCTCGCACAGCAGGTTGTCAACGATGTCCGCACCTATCTCGGAGAGAAGGTCTATCAGACGCTGATCCCTCGCAATGTTCGCGTGTCGGAGGCACCGTCATATGGTAAGCCGGCTATCCTTTATGATCTGAAATGCGCAGGCAGTCAGGCATATCTGCAGCTCGCCTCGGAAGTCATCCAGCGCGAGAGAATGCGCAAAGTCGCGGCATAGACGTAGTAGATAGGGTAAAGCGTATGAACGACGATGTATCGAAGCGCCGCCTGGGGCGCGGTCTGGCGGCGCTGATCGGCGAGATGGATCAGCCTATGCCGACGGGCAATGCGCCGGTCAATGTCAGTCCTGACCGGATGGTGCCGATCGAGAACATCACGCGCAACCCGCGCAACCCGCGCCGTCATTTCGACGAAAGCGAATTGCAGGATCTGGCAAGTTCGATCCGTCAGCACGGGATAGTTCAGCCGATCGTCACGCGGACGCTGCCAGACGGCCAGTTCGAGATCATCGCGGGTGAACGCCGCTGGCGTGCTTCCCAGCTTGCCGGTCTGGTGGAAGTGCCGGTTATCGTGCGCAACGTCGATGACAGGACCGCGCTCGAAATCGCAATCGTTGAAAACGTTCAGCGGTCCGATCTCAATCCGCTGGAAGAAGCGCTGGGCTATGAGCAGCTTATCGCCGAGCACGGATATACGCAAAACGATCTGGGCGACATTATCGGCAAGAGCCGAAGCCATGTAGCGAACAGCCTGCGTCTTCTGAAGCTGCCCTCGCCCGTTCGAGACATGCTGTCATCCGGCACGCTCTCTGCCGGTCATGCCCGCGCGCTGATCCCGACATCCGACCCGACGGCGCTTGCAAAGGCGGTTGTCGCAAAGGGCATGTCTGTACGTGATGCAGAGCGTCTGGCGCAGAACGATATCCGTTCGCAGTCGGAACCGCAGACTGCGACGAAGCCGGAAAAAGATTCGGATACGGTTGCCCTGGAGCGGACGTTGACGGATTCCCTTGGGCTGGAGGTGAAGATCAACCACAGGGGTGGCCCGGGTCAGATCAGGATCTCCTACAAGACTCTTGAGCAGCTTGAAGAAATCTGCCGCCTGCTGGAGCGTCGCTGAGGCACGCAGAGATAGTTTGGTTGTCTTCCGTATAAGCTGCGCAAAGCCTTGTTTTTGCGCAGCTTTTTACTGTTTTGATGCTTGAAGTGCGGCGCCTAGAAGAGCATGAAATACAATGCTCGGCTCAAGACTTTGTCTTTGACGGGACATCAGTATGGCGGACTGGATGCGTGAGGCTTCGCGGCTGGCGGCTTCGGGCCTCCATACCCTGAGAGCTTTCTCAAAGACGGGTTTGCGCTTGAAATGGATATGGCGGCCGAGGGTTGCCATAACCTGGCCGGCCGGCGTTCGCTTCTCCTCCATCTCGATCTTCATCGCATCAAGCAATTGAAACTGCTTCAGGCACGATTGCAGGATAAGGAATAGCGGTGTCTTGGAGGTGAGGATCTTCTGGAATGCGCGATGAAAGGCCGGAAGGTCGCCGGTCAATATCGCATCGACAGCGTCGTCTGCGGACACACTGCTGGCATCCCCGATGATCTCATCGACATGGTGTTCCTCGATCCTGTCCATTCCTCGGCAGTAAAGCGCAAGCTTGCGGATCTCGTTGCGCGAGGCCACGCGATCACCACCCAGCTGGTCAATCAGCTGTCGCCGAGCTTCGCTGGTGATCGTTAGTGAATCACTTGCCAGTTCGGTATCGATAAGCGCGTTGAGTGCGCGGGCATCGTCGGCGTAACACGGTATCACGGCGACAGCCCGGGACGGCTCGACGATCTTTCTGAGACCGCTTCCCTTTTTCAGGTCGCCTGCCTCGATGAGGAGCGTATTGGCAGGCGCGCCCTGCCCCAGAATGGTCTGGACGGCATCCAGGACAGGCTTCTCATTGTTCACGCCGCGCAGCCATATGAGCTTCTCGCCGCCGAAAAGTCCCATTGCATTGACTTCGTCCAGAAGCCGTCCAGGATCGCCTTGAAGGTCGGAAACGTCGAGCTTCAGGAGCGCGAAGGGATCATCGAGTGAAACTCCACTGCGCTTGGCAATGAGGTTTGCCCGTTCCGATACAAGTCCGCGATCTGGTCCGTAGATGACGTAGAAGCGATAGAGCTCGGCGCCCTTTTCAACAAAGCGATCGAACTCGTGCGACTTTATTTCTGCCATGCGGGTTGCTGCAGCGGTGGCTCTTTGGCAAGGACGATCGCGACATCCGCGCGGATGAACTCTGCCAGTTCGCGCGCTGCGCGGTTTTCACCATCCCTGATGGCGCGCAGTTTGGCGAAGCTCTGGCGAGACACGTCGATCAGCGCAACACTGGAATGTTCACTGCGCTTGAGAACTTGGCCGTCGACGCTACGGGTCAGCGTGTAGGAGCCGGTTACCTGGACACGGCCGGCAACGGGAACGCTGGCCTCCGCCAGTCCGTCATCGTCGAGAACGTTCGATGCCGTGCTGGAAACATGCAGGGTGACAGTATAAGCCGGATTCAGAGGCTCGCCGGCACCGCCGGCAGCCAGGAACACCAACTCGTTGCGAACGACCTGCTCAACGCGGTTCTTCGGCTCGGAAAAGCCCACGGATGCGAGCTTGGGGGCCGTGCCACCGGCCTGCGAATAAAGCGGCCGAACCTGGCAGCCTGCCAGGCCAGCGCAGAGCGCCAGCCCCAGAAGGAGGGCGCTACGACGTGGCAAAGATGAGCGGTCAGGCAACAATGTTCACGATCCTCTGTGGGACAACGATGATCTTCTTCGGCGCGCGGCCTTCGAGCGCAGCTTTCACCACGTCCAGCGCCAAAACTGCAGCTTCAACAGTACTTTGATCCGCGTCGCGCGCGATTGTCAATTCGCCACGCTTCTTGCCATTGATCTGGACAGGCAGTGTGACATCGTTCTCGACAACCAGCGCTTCATCGAAGTTCGGCCAAGCCGTTTTCGATACCATTTCGCCATTGCCAAGTACGGTCCAGCATTCCTCGGCCAGATGTGGTGTCATCGGTGCGACGATCTGGATCAGGATTTCCGCAGCGTTGCGAACGGCAGCGCGATAGGCCTCGTCACCCTTGCCCGCAGCAACATCGGTCAGTGGGGCTGCAAGGGCGTTTACGAGCTCATAGATGCGCGCCACGGCCTTGTTGAAGGAGAGCTTGTCCAGATCACCCTGAACCGCCTGCAGTGTTTTGTGGGCAAGCTGTGAGATCGCCAGGCCGTCACCGTCCTTGGCAGGAGCCGGTGAAACGGTCTTCAGATTGTCGGCGGCTTCCGAGATCAGACGCCAGAGGCGCTGGGTGAAGCGATGCGCGCCTTCAACGCCTGCTTCCGACCAGATCACGTCGCGATCGGGCGGGCTGTCGGAGAGTACGAAGAAGCGGGCCGTGTCAGCGCCGTAAGATGCTATGATATCGTCGGGATCGACGACATTCTTCTTGGACTTCGACATCTTCTCGATCGAGCCGATGGTAACTTCTTCGCCGTTCCTCAACAGCGTTGCCGTGCGCTTGCCGTCGGTTTCCTCAATCTTGATGTCGGCCGGGGCGATCCATTCGCCCTTCTGGCCTTCCGCGCCCAAGCGATAGGTTTCATGCACGACCATGCCCTGGGTGAAGAGGCCCTTGAAGGGCTCCTTGACCGCGACATGGCCGGTCTCGCGCATGGCGCGGGTGAAGAAGCGGGAATAGAGCAGGTGCAGGATCGCGTGTTCGATGCCGCCGATATACTGATCGACCGGCAGCCAGTGGTTGGCAACCTTCGGATCGGTCGGCTCGTTCAGCCACGGAGCGGTGAAGCGGGTGAAATACCAGCTGGAATCGACGAACGTGTCCATCGTGTCCGTCTCGCGACGGGCATCGTGTCCGCATTGCGGGCAAGAGACGTGGCGCCAGGTGGCGTGACGGTCGAGTGGGTTGCCCGGCAGGTCGAAGGTTACGTCGTCGGGCAATTGCACCGGCAGGTCCTTCTTCGGCACAGGAACTACGCCGCATACCTCGCAATGGATGACCGGGATCGGGCAGCCCCAGTAGCGCTGGCGGGAAATACCCCAGTCACGCAGGCGGAAATTGACTTTGCGCTCGCCCTGGGGCGCGTCTGCCAGCACTTGCTGCGACAGCTTGTCAGCGACAATCTGGAAGGCTTCTTCCGTCGTCTGGCCGTCGAGGAAGCGCGAATTGATCATCACGCCGTCATCGACATAAGCAGTTTCGCCAACCTCGAACGTTGCTGCATCGCCATCGGCCGGCATGACGACCGGGACGACCGGGAGATCGTATCTGCGAGCAAAATCCAGGTCGCGCTGGTCACCCGACGGGCAGCCGAAGATAGCGCCCGTGCCGTATTCCATCAGAACGAAGTTCGCGACATAGACCGGCAGTTCCCAAGAAGGATCGAGCGGATGTTTCACGCGGATGCCGGTGTCGATGCCCTTCTTCTCGGCCGTTTCGAGCGCTGCGAGCGAGGTGCCCTGACGGCGGCATTCTTCAGCGAAGGATTCGATAGCCGGATTCCTTACCGCTGCGGCCTTGGCCAGCGGATGGTCGGCAGCGATCGCCAAGAAGGATGCCCCGAACAATGTGTCAGGGCGGGTTGTGTAGACGGTGACTTCGGTTTCGCCGGCGGGAGCGGTGGAAGATACGATTTCCCAGCGCACGGCCATGCCTTCGGAACGGCCGATCCAGTTCTTCTGCATCAGGCGGACCTTTTCAGGCCATTGATCGAGATGATCCAGCTCGTCCAGCAGGTCCTGGCTGAAATCGGTGATCTTGAAAAACCACTGAACCAGCTCGCGCTGTTCGACCAGCGCACCGGAGCGCCAGCCGCGGCCGTCGATCACCTGCTCGTTGGCCAGAACCGTCTGGTCGACCGGGTCCCAGTTGACCTTCGACTGCTTGCGATAGACCAGGCCCTTTTCCATCATGTCGAGGAAGAGGTGCTGCTGCTGCTGGTAATATTCGACGTCGCAGGTGGCGAATTCACGGGACCAGTCCAGCGACAGGCCCATTGCCTTCAGCTGCTTCTTCATCGATTCGATGTTCTGGTAGGTCCAGGATTTCGGATGAGTCTTGTTGTCCCGCGCGGCGTTTTCCGCCGGCATGCCGAACGCGTCCCAGCCCATCGGGTGCAGAACGTTGAAACCGCGGGCGCGCTTGTAGCGAGCAACCACGTCGCCCATCGCGTAGTTGCGCACATGGCCCATGTGGATGCGGCCGGACGGATAAGGGAACATCTCGAGGACGTAATATTTTTCCCGCGGGTCGGCGTTGTCGGTTTCGAAAACCTTCGCCTCGTTCCATTTCTGCTGCCAACGGGGTTCAGCATCGCGCGGGTTGTAACGTTCAGTCGCCATCTGGATGATATTCCGGGAAATCAAGATAAAAGATACGGGCAGACCTTCACCATGAATGGCCGCAAGCGTCAAGTTTTTGAGGCTTGCGGGGCGTCAAACTTTGATGCGGAATGCCCTTGGCAGAGCCTCATATGGGCTTTAATCGCTGATCTCACAAGAAATGCGGAAAAGGATGCGGGCAATGGACATCGAAGAACGGTTGCAGGACGTGAAGGGCAAGATCGCCAAGGCGGAGAAATATGCCAAACGTCCGGCAGGTTCCGCGACGCTGGTCGCCGTGTCCAAAACCTTCGATGCCGACGCGATCCGTCCCGTGATTGCTGCAGGCCAGCGTGTGTTCGGCGAAAACCGGGTGCAGGAAAGCCAAGGCAAATGGCCGGATCTGAAGGCCGAGACCGCTGGTATCGAACTGCATTTGATCGGGCCGCTGCAATCCAACAAGGCTGCCGACGCGATTGCGCTGTTCGACGTGATCGAGACGGTCGATCGCGAGAAAATCGCCCGGGCGCTGGCGGAAGAGATGACGAAGCAGGGCAAAACGCCAAAACTCTATGTGCAGGTCAATACCGGGCTCGAACCGCAGAAGGCGGGTATTGCGCCGAAGGAAACGAAAGCCTTTGTCGAATTCTGCCGCAAGGATCTCGGGCTTTCCATCGAAGGCCTGATGTGCATTCCGCCGGCGGAAGAAAATCCAGGCCCTCATTTCGCGCTGCTTGAAAAACTCGCCAGGGAATGCGGCGTCGAAAAACTCTCGATGGGCATGTCCGGTGATTTCGAGACGGCCGTCGAGTTCGGTGCAACGAGCGTCCGCGTCGGGTCGGCCATTTTCGGCGCGCGATAGGCCTACCCCCTTCGTCGGGGTTTCCGGCACCTCCCGACCAGCCTAGATTGCTTCTATCAGGCTCGGCTCATGTAACGGGAGGTGCATATGCAAAGCCGCTATTTCGACGTTTATGGCGCGTGGCGGTGGGATCCGGAAGGGTTCTGGGAGGAGGCCGCCAAGGCAATCGACTGGTTTAGGCCGCCGGACAGCATTTTTGACCCGGATCTGGAGTGAACCCCTCGGGCTGGACCACAGGACAGGGAAAAACTGATACACTCTGCGGGCCTTAATCGGAGAAGGCTCATGAAGTCCCGAGGTCCA
>NZ_JACIGW010000012.1:0-70256 GCF_014198105.1 Aliirhizobium cellulosilyticum
GGCGCTGCTGACCCAGCGCATGGGCAGCCGCGAAGGCCACTTCATGCCGACCAGTCTTCTGGAAAGCCAGCTCGCCACACTGGAGCGACCTGATGGCGAAGCTGGCGTCGTCGTCGTCAATATCGACAACACGCTGGAGATGATTGCCGAGCTGGCAATTGAGGGGCTGAAGCGGCTTGCAAGCGAATAGACAAAAGGGCGACCGCGAGGCCGCCCTTTTTATTTTCCGTAGTCACTGCGGATCTCGGTCATATGGAAGGGAAGCTGTCGTGAACGACGCTTCCCTTAATATTTTTCAGATGTCGACGATCAGGCCCTTGGCCTTCAGAACCGGCTCGAGCTTGCTGACTTCGATCACCGATTTGCCGGCCTTGTAGGCTTCAATGAAACCGGCTTCGGCGTCTTCGCGCTCCTGAGACAGCTTTGCCGCTTCGGCAACTTCGCTGCGGCGAACGACGACCAGACCATCCGCATCACCGACGATCACGTCACCCGGATTGATGATCTCGCCGCCGACGATGATGCTGTCATTCGTCGTGCCGATCGTTTCCTTGACCGTACCCTTGATGCAGGTACTGAGCGAGAAGACCGGAAATCCGAGTTCGCGAAGCTGCAGCGTATCGCGCACGCCGGTATCCGTCACCAGACCGCCAATACCCTTGGCAAGGCAGGCATTGGCCAGAACGTCACCGAACGAACCGGCTTCTTCGTATTCACCCGCCGAAACAACGATGATGTCGCCGGGCTTGGCGTAATTGATCGCCAGCTGCAGCATGATGTTGTCGCGCGGCGAGGATTTGACAGTGAAGGCCGGGCCACAGAGTTTCATGCGGTAATCGACCGGCTTCAGCCGCGACGACAAGGCGCCCCGACGGCCCTGTGCTTCGTGAATGGTGGCAGGCGAAAATTTCGCGATCGCAGCCAGATCCTCCTTGGAGGGACGCTCGGGAATGTCTTTGATATGTACCATTGCAGGCCCTCCTCGTGGCCATAGATAAACCGCACGGCGGCAAGGCTGCCGCCGTTGGCAATTGTCGGATTTTGGTTTGGGATCAGAAGGTGCTATGCGCCCCTCAGATTAGGGGATCGGATCGAACTTCAGTTCGGAGAGTGGAACAACCTTGTCGGTACGGGTCATCTTGTATTCGGTGCCCTGACCGAGCCACTTATCCCAGATCTTGTTGATCTCGCCATCGGCATCCAGCTTGCGCAGGATTTCGTTGACCTTGGCGGTCAGCGCCGGCTGATCCTTCTGCATGCCGATACCGATCGGCTGGTACAGCATCGGCTCTTCGATCATGCGCATTTCCTTGCCGCGGGTCTTCGACTCGTTGACGAATTTGGTCGTCGTCATCGTGTTGGCGACCATGCCGCGCGCCTTGCCTTGCTGCACAGCGAGATAGGCGGAAGCCGTATCCTGAAAGGTCAGCGGCTCGGACTTGTTGAGCTTGATCGACATCTCCGAGGTCGAACCCTTGGCCGAGGCAATACGCTGGCCGACATAGTCGGCCTTGGCCTTGCCTTCGTCCGTCGCCGGAACGATGAGCATTTCCTTGGCGAGATAATAGGGATCGCTGAACTGAATCTGCTCGGCGCGGCTCTGGGTATAGGCGAGGTTCGCGACGGTGATGTCGACGCGGCCGAGCTTGACTTCCGGCACGCGGGCTTCGACCGAAACCGGCTTCACTTCCGCCGTCACGCCCAGTTCTTTGGCGATGGCATTGCAGAGATCGACGTCGAAACCGACCATCTCACGGGTCTTCGGGTCTGGCGCCGAGAATGGCGGGACGTCGGCAAAGGTTGCGCAGCGCAGCTTCTTGGCCGACAGGATGTCGGCAAGCTGATCTGCTTTTGCAGGCGCGACGGCTGCGGTGCTGGCGACGAGTGCTGCGAGAGTTGCGAATTTCCAGTTCATTTGCTGTTCTCCATTTTTATTTTATGTGGAAGGCAGTCAGTGCCGCAGATCAGCGAGGAAGCGCTGGGCACGCGGATGTCGTGGATTCTTGAAAAAGTCTTCGGGAGGAGCGGTTTCGAGGATTTCGCCTGCGTCGATGAACCATATGCGGTCAGCGACATCGCGGGCAAAACCCATTTCGTGAGTGACGCAGAGCATGGTCATGCCTTCGGCGGCCAGGCTCTTCATGACGCTCAGCACTTCGCCGACCATTTCCGGGTCGAGCGCGCTGGTTGGTTCGTCGAACAGCATGACGGGCGGTTCCATGGCAAGTGCACGGGCAATCGCCACGCGCTGCTGCTGACCACCGGAAAGCTGACCAGGGTAGGAATTCGCCTTGTCTGCGAGACCAACGCGGTCAAGCAGTTTGAGAGCCTTGTCATGGGCAGCGGCAGGCGACACACCTTTCACCCGGATCGGCGACATCGAGACATTCTCGACGACCGAAAGGTGCGGAAAGAGGTTAAAACTCTGGAAGACGAAGCCGATACGGCTGCGCAGCTTGTTGAGTTCACTTGCCCGCATCGGCGCGTGGATATCCTGCCCCTCAAAGCTGATGCCGCCGCTGTTGATTTCTTCCAGCCGGTTGACGGTGCGGATAAGCGTCGACTTTCCGGAGCCGGACGGGCCGCAGATCACCACCACTTCGCCCCGCGCCACTTCAGCATTGATGTTCTTCAGAACCTGATAATCGCCGTAGTTCTTGCAGACATCGGCGATACGGATCGCCTGGGCGGCCTGCGGTTCGGACACTGAGGTGCTCATAGCTGCTCCGTAATGGTTTTGAGGGGCGCGGCCTCGGCCGGAAGGCGGGCATTGCGCGGACCGGCACGACGGCGGGCGATACGCCGCTCGACGCTGTTGGCGACATAGGTCAGGCTCCAGCAGAGGATGTAATAGACCACTGCGAGGATGAGGAAGACCTGGAAGGGCTGGGTCAAAAGCTGGTTGTTCACCTGGCTCGCGGCGAATGTCAGGTCCGGCACATTGATGACGTAACCGAGCGTCGTATCCTTGATCGTCGAGACGAAGGTGGAGATCATGCTCGGGATCATGTTATAGAGCGCCTGCGGCAAGATGACGAAGCGCATGGCACCCATATAGCCATGGCCGAGAGCCCGCGCCGCATCCATCTGCCCCTGCCCCAGCGAAACAATGCCGGCGCGAACGACTTCGCTGAGGAACGCACCCTGATAGATGACCAGCGTCACCAGCATGATCAGGAAGCTCGGCACATCGGCACCCGTCCAGAGCGGGATGACAAAATAGCACCACAGGATGAGCATCAAAAGCGGCACGCCGCGGGTGACATAGACCAGCGCGGTCATCGGCCAGCGCAGGAACCACCATTTCGACAGGCGCGCGAGCGCCATGAGAATGCTGACCGGGAAGGCGAATGCGATGGCCAGGGCCGACAGGATCAGCGTGTTGGCAAGACCGCCGAGCGGGCCGTTCGGATACTGGCCGATCAGGAGAAGCAGCCAATAATCCTGGATGATGGTGATGAAATCCTGGATCATGCGCGTGCCCTCCGCGCCGGATCGGCTCGCATCGCGATATAGGCGCCGATCCCCATGATGATGAGCGAGAAGAACAGGTAGGTCACCGTACCGATCATGTAGACTTCGAAGGTGCGGAAACTGATGTTTTCGATTTCCTTGACTGCATGGGTCAGTTCAGGAGCACCGATGACGATGGCAAGGCTGCTGTTTTTGAAAAGCGAAACACTGTGATTGATCAGCGGCGGCAGCGCGTTGCGCACGCCCTGCGGCATGATCACGAAGCGCATGGCAGAGGCATAACCGTGGCCGAGCGCCTGCGCCGCCTCCATCTGGCCGGAGCTGACCGACCTCAGGCCGGAGCGAAGGTCCTCGCTGAAATAGGCGGCCTGACAAAGGCCTAGACCGATGACGGCGAAGATCGCTTCCGCATTGTTGTTCGCCAGCCAGTCCGAAAGGCCCTGCGGCATCAGTGTGAAAATGCCAAAATACCAGAGCATCAACTGCACAAGTGTCGGCACATTACGATGGTAGGACACATAGGCAGCAACGATCGGCTCACCGATGCGCAGTGGCGACACACGCAGCGCAAGCAGAAGGATGGCCAGCGTCATCGCCAGCGTCCACGAACCGATATAAATGATGAAGGTCATCTCGATGCCGTGCAGCAGCATCGAGATGTATTCCGGGTTGTTGAGGATTGCCGAAAGATCGAACCCGTTCACCGCTTGGTCCCTTCGGAACTGGCGGCAGGGGTCTGCGGCTTGGCCGTCTGCAGGCCGCCCATCACCTGAAGCGTCGGGGTGATTTCCATATGGCCGATATTGACCGCAACAGGTGCAGCAATCGCGAAGGCGATCGCATCTGCGATATCGGAAGCCTGCGGTAGTTCGAAACCGTCGATGAAGCGCTCGCGGATCGATGGGTCATTGCCGTGGACGTGGTTGAAGATGTCGGTCGCAACTCGGCCCGGGCAGATTTCCGTCACCCTCACCCGCTTGCCAAACGTGTCGATGCGCAGCTGGTTCGACAGCATGGCGACACCCGCTTTTACGGCATGATAGGTCGAGTTGCCGCCGAAATTGTAATTGCCGGCAATCGAGGAAATGTTGATGACATGGCCGCGATCCCGCTCTGCCATGCCGGGCACGACCATGCGGCAGAGATGCAGGACGGCGCGCAAATTAACGTCGATCAGAAGATCGATGTCGCCGTCCTCCGCTTCGAGAAATTTCTTCGGCCGGTCGACGCCGGCATTGTTGATGAGGACGTCGAATGCTACCCGGCCCGTCAGCTCGGCCAACGCTTCCCGATTGGTCACGTCGATTGCATGCGCGATGCAGCCGGTACGCTCAGACAACTCGCGGAGCGGCTCGGCGCTACGGGCAACGGCGTGAACTTCAAGGCCCTCGCGGCACAATCGTTCAACGACGGCGGCACCGATTCCCGACGAAGCGCCGGTTACCAGAGCAGTCTTGTAGTCGGAAAATGGCATGTCGATCCCCTTTGTTAAGATGAGACTAGCGAAGCTTTTTTCACTTGCCTAAGACCGATTAGTTTTGGGCTAATAAGGAAGCGTTATGGATGTCCGCACGTGTTGCGGAAGGCTGCATTTGCGCTTTATAAATCAAGCGGCTAGGTTTTCTCTTCAACCGCGAAACAGCAGGTCGCAAACCGCTCACGACCTCATTTGCGGTGATAACAACACAGGCAGCATCGACCATAATGGATATCCGGCGCCTCAAATCCTTCATCGTCATCGTCGATAGCGGCAGCATCACGCGCGCCGCCGATATCCTGCATCTTGCCCAGCCGGCGCTCAGCCAGCAGCTTGCAGCGCTCGAGGATCATTTCGGGCAGAAGCTGCTGATCCGCAGCCAGCAGGGCGTCACGATGACCGACGCCGGTCAGGCAGTTTATCGCCACGCGCAAATCATCCTGCGGCAGATGGAACAGGCACAATCGGATGTTGCCACCGCCGGTCGATCACTGGCCGGTCGTGTCTCTGTCGGTCTTGTTCCTTTCAGCAGTGCTGCAACGCTTTCAGTCGAGCTTCTCGCGGAAACCAGAAAGCGGCATCCCGGCATTCTTTTGCATCTCACCGAAAGCGTCGGCCAGACCTATAGCCAGATGATCATGAACGGCCGCCTGGAAATGGCGCTCATTCATGGTGTCGGGCCGATCAAGGGCGTTCGGTTCGAACCGCTGTTGAAGGAAGAGTTTTTTGTCGTCGCGCATCCGGATTTCGAAATCGAAGCCAGCGACGCACCCGTTTCGGTCACCGCACTCGACGGCCTGCCGTTCCTGATGCCGCCCGCCTATAACTTCGTGCGCCGTGCGGTCGATACCGCGTTCTCGCGCAGCAAGGTCGAGCTGAAAGTGGTGGCGGAAGTTGAAATCGTGAGAACGCTCAGCCGTTCTGTCGATCGGGGGCTTGGCGCCACAATCATGCCCAAGGCGATTGCCGACCGGCTAATTGCCGAATCCAGCGAAAAACTGATTTGTCGCCTCGTCTCGCCGCGCATCGAGGAGACTTTGTCTCTGTGTGTATCCGATCAAACGCCGCTTTCGGAACCGGCGGTCGCGGTCAAGGATATTCTCGTGGAATTGACGGCCAGGCTGAAAAACTGACCGTCAGAAAAGTTATCAAAGCCGATTATTTCATGTCCTTGCAGTACTGGGCGATACGGTTGCAGCCCTCTTCCAGCATTTCCATGCTTGTCGCATAGGAAATGCGGAAATACGGGCTCATGCCGTAAGCCGCACCCTGCACGGTCGCGACATGGTGCTCCTCGACCAGACCCATGACAAAATCGACATCGGTCTCGATCTTGCGGCCACCAATGGTGGTCTTGCCGATCAGCTCGGACATGTTCGGGAAGATATAGAACGCACCTTCCGGCTTGTGGGCGCGCAGTCCCTCGATTTCGGCCAGACGGCCGAGCACATAATCCCGACGGGTCTTGTAGATCGAAGAGCGTTCCTTCAATAGATCCTGCGGACCATCAAGTGCTGCAACGGCTGCGGCCTGCGTCAGTGTCGAGGTGCCGCCGCTGTTCTGGCCGTTGACATTGCTGATCGCGGCAATGAGATCCTTCGGGCCGCCGCAATAGCCCAGACGCCAGCCGGTCATGGCATAGGCCTTGGACACGCCGTTCATGGTCAGAACCCGATCATAAAGACGCGGCTCGACTTCGGCGATCGTGCAGAACTCGAAATCGTCGTAGACGAGATGTTCGTAGATATCGTCGGTCAGAATCCAGACATGCGGATGGCGCAGCATGACCTCGGCGATTGCCGCCATTTCCGCGCGCGAGCAGGCAGCACCCGTCGGGTTGTTCGGGAAATTCAGGAACAGCCATTTCGTGCGCGGTGTGATAGCCGCTTCCAAATCTTCTGCGCGCAGCTTGAAGCCGGCATTTTCCGGGCACGGAACCGAGACAGGAACGCCACCGGCAAATTTCACGATATCTGCATAGCTGACCCATGACGGCGCCGGGATGACGACTTCATCGCCCGGATTGCAGGTGGCGAGAACCGCGTTGAAGATAACCTGTTTGCCACCGCCCGAAACGACGATCTGGTTCGGCTCATAGGTCAGGTTGTTCTCGCGCTTGAACTTGCGGATGATCGCCGCCTTCATGGCCGGCGTGCCGTCCATTGTCGGGTATTTCGTGTCGCCCGCGAGTGCTGCGGCGTAAGCAGCTTCAATGGCATGCGGCGGAGTCGGGAAATCCGGTTCGCCGGAAGAGAGGCTGACGACTTTGATCCCCTGGGCGGCAAGTTCGCGCGCGCGCTGCGTCATGGCGGCAGAGGCGGAGATGGAAACATTCTTCAAACGGTCGGCTGTGGCGGGCATGATCTGGTCTTCCGGTTTGTCTAATTCTGGATGGAAAAAGGGAAAGGCCGCGGCTTCAGCCGACAACCTCTGATGCAGGTGCAAGCGTGCCGCCGGCGGCCTCGATTTCGCTGCGCACGATCCGCCCCAGCTCGAGCGAACCCGGCGTGTCGCTGTGAACGAGAACCGATTTCGCCGGCATGTCGATGGTCACGCCGTCAATCGCGGTGACGGTGCGGTCAACAAGGAACTGGCGCACGCGGGCGCGCACGGCCCCCTTATCCTTGACCAGAGCACCCGGCAATCCGCGGGCAACAAGGCGCCCTTGTGCGTCATAGGCACGGTCGGCGAGGAACAGCAGCAGCGTCTTCAGCGAGGCGCGCCTGGCGGCGGCTTCGATCTCGCTGCCGGGCATGGCAAAAATGATCAGTTCGGGATCGACGGCGCGGATGGCATCCATCATCAGGTCGGCAAGCTTCGGATCACGATTGACCATGTTGCCCATGGCCGCGTGAAAACTGAAATGTGAGACGCGCTGCCCTTCGCTCACCGCAATCGCCTTCAACGCACCCAGCTGGTAAAGCATCTGCTGGCGCAGTTCATCGGCGGAATAGGGAATTTCGCGGCGGCCGAAACCGGCGCGATCCGGCAGACCGGGATGTGCACCGATGCCGACGCCGTTTTCCTTGGCAAGGCGCACCATGCGCGCCATCGTATCGGGATCACCGCCATGAAAACCGCAGGCGATATTGGCCGAGGACACGACCTTCATCATCGCCTCGTCGTCGCACAGGCTATAGGGGCCGAACCCCTCGCCCATATCGGAATTCAGATCGATCTTCATCTCTTCCTCCCTCACTTCATGGCTTGCAATGCATCGCAAACCATGCGCGACGTGCTGCGGATATCATCGATAAAAGTCGCCACTGCCTTTTCGACGGCCGCCGCCTGAGCATGCGTTGCACGGACAAAACGCAGACGGCTGCCGATACGCGCCTGCCCAAGCCGCCAAAGATCGGCCTCGATTACGCCGGCAATCTTGGGATAACCGCCAGCCGTATTGGCATCGGCCATTTGGATGATCGGCTCACCGCTTGGTGGAACCTGAACGACACCAGACACGACACCGTGCGAGCGCATTTCAACCGGCGTCGTCGGCTTGATCGGTTCACCCATCAAGCGATATCCGGTACGGTCGCTTTGTGTGGAAATCTTCCAAGTCTGCATCCAGAAACGCTCGGCATCCGCGCCAAACAGGGCATGCTCTCCGGCCGGAATGGCGCGAACAACAAGGGCCCCATCCTCGTTGGCAGGATAAAAATTGGTAAGCGCATAGGCTGGATCGATAACCGCAAGGCCAGTTGCCGGAAAGTTCAGCGCGGTGGAAACCTCACCCAGTTTAAGAACGTCGCCCGTGCTCAGAAAACGTCCCTCACTGCCGCCGAAGGCGCCACGCAGCGACGTGCTGCGCGACCCCATGACCGACGCGACATCGATCCCGCCAGCAATGCAGATATAGGCGCGTGTTCCAACCCGCGGCTGCCCTAGCTCCAGCACCTGCCCGGCTTCAATCGGCAGAGCGCACCACGGCTGAACCATACGACCGTCAAGCGATGCGCCACAATCGGCACCCGTTACGACAAAGGCAGTCTGCTTCGCAAAACGCAGTTTGAACGGGTAGGTCTGAATTTCCAGAACTGCCGCGCCGTTTTCGTTGCCGAGCAGGTTGTTGCCTGCCTTGAGAGCCAGCGGATCCATGGCGCCGCTGGTGGTCACGCCAATATTGCGGAAGCCGGTACGGCCAAGGTCTTGTACCGTGTTGAACGGTCCTGTCTGGATGATCTCTATCATAGCTCTATGCTCGCTGGCACGAAACGCACCGTATCACCCGGCGCCATCACGGCAGGTGTGGCCGACATCGGGTCGAACATCTGCAATTCGGCAAAACCGATCGAATTCCAGCCATTAGGGCCGGTCAGGACGGCGACACCCGTTTGCATGCCGCCAATGGTGACGCAGCCCCGCGCCATGTTGAGCGACGGCACGGTCTTGCGCGGCATGTAGATGCGCGGATCAAGCCCGTGAAGGTAACCAAAACCGGGCGCACTACCGAGTGCAAACACCCTGTAGGTGCCTTCGTAGTGAATGCGAACAACCTCGCGGTCGGAAAGGCCCGACCTGTCGCAGAGAGCGGCAAGATCGGTCGCGTGCTCGCCGCCGTATGTTACGGTGATCTCGATTGTCCTTCCTGCCAGATCGATGCTTTCGGCCTGTTCCCAGGCGTCCAACAGGCGCACCGCCAGAAGTTCCGGATCTTCGGGCGTCATTTTCAGAACGACGAGAAGATTGGTCATGCCGGGTACGATCTCGAGCGTTTCGCTCCACAGTTCGACGGCGCGGGACAGGGCCCAGATCCGTCGCTGCGAGGCAAGGTCGAATTCCCCGGTCGCTTCGAGAAGAAATGCGCGCGAACCGATCGGGGAAACACGGGCGCCATTGCGACCGAGCGCAAGCGCTTCGACAGGCTGGGTGATTTTGGCGACTGAGGCGCTCATGCTTCTGTCTCGACTTCAGCAATCGGATCGCCAAAACCGACGATCGTTCCGGGTTCAACTAAGTGACGGCCCAAGCGTTTTGACGGTCCAGCGGAGACCGGCAGCAGGATAGGGCCAACCCGCAGGAAGCCGATCGCGTCGCGCGCGGTCGATGCAGCCGGCGTGGCGGTACGTGACAGGTCTAACGACCAGAACTCACCGGCCATGGGCGCCTTCACGATCGCGACAGCATCTACTACATCGGTCTTGCCGGAACGCACCTGGTGCGCAGGCCCCTTGGCTGAACTCGAAAGGCGGATCAATAGGCTCTGGTCGGGTCGGGTGATTTCAATTCCATCGACGCCAGCGGTTTCAAGGGCCGCGGCCAACTGTTCGATGATTGCGGGGTCGCTGAAATCCGGCTTGGTCATGCTGCCCCTCGCGTCTTCAACCATTTTTCCAGATAATGGATATCCGTTTCACCCTCGGCGAAGGCTGCATCTTCAAACAGTTCGCGCAACAGCGGCAGATTGGTAGCGATGCCCTCCAGCTTGAAGGATGCCAGGGCGGACCGCGTGCGCTGCATGGCATCGGCCCGGTCTTGGCCATGCACTATCAGCTTGGCGATCAGCGAGTCGTAATAGGGTGAGACCTTGTAACCAGCCTCGACATGGGTATCGACACGAACGCCCTCGCCCTTTGGCAGTTCAAGAGCCGTGATCACACCTGCTGAGGGCATGAAAGTCATCGGGTCTTCGGCATTGATGCGGCATTCGATAGCGTGACCGGCGCAGGTCACGTCCACCTGCGCCATCGACAATGCCTCACCCTGCGCCACACGCAATTGCTGCTGGACGATATCGACGCCGCTGGTTTCCTCGGTCACCGGATGTTCGACCTGCAGGCGGGTATTCATCTCGATGAAATAGAAAGCGCCGTCTTCGTAGAGGAATTCGAACGTTCCGACACCGCGATAGCCGATTTGCTGACACGCCTTGACACAGGCTTCGCCGACAGGGCCGATCAGTGTTTCGGAAATACCGGGAGCCGGCGCTTCCTCAACCACTTTCTGGTGACGGCGCTGCATGGAGCAATCACGATGGCCAAGCCAGACCGCATTTCCATGCGTATCGCAAAGGACCTGAATTTCGATATGGCGCGGATGCTGGAGGAATTTTTCCATGTAGAGCGCCGGCGTTCCAAAGGCCTTGCGTGCTTCTTCGCGGGTCAGGGCCACGGCTTCCTGCAGCTCTGCCTCGGCTGACACAACGCGCATGCCGCGTCCGCCACCACCGCCGGCGGCCTTGACGATCACGGGATACCCGATCCCGGCTGCAATTGCCCGGATCGCTTCGGGTTCCGATGGAAGCTCTGTATCTGGACCCGGCACACAAGGCACGCCAGCCGCGATCATGGCGCTCTTGGCGGCAATCTTGTCTCCCATCGTGGCAATGGCGCTGGCATCCGGGCCGATGAAGGTCAGCCCCGCCTTCTCTACTGCTGCCGAGAAGCTGGTGTTTTCCGAAAGAAATCCATAACCTGGATGAACGGCGCCGGCACCGCTGAGGCGCGCCGCCAGTAGGATGGCATTCTGGTTCAGGTAGCTTTTGGACGCGCTCGACGGGCCGATGCAGATCGATTGATCCGCGCTTTTCACATAGGCCGAGTCCCGATCCGCTTCCGAGCAGACCACGACAGTCTTTAGGCCCATTTCGCAGCAGGCGCGAACCACGCGCAAGGCAACTTCACCGCGATTGGCGATCAGAACCTTGTCGAAACGCTGGTGTGACGGCATCACGCGATCTCCGCCAGCATGTCGCCAACCTCGACCTCCGAGCCATTCACATCCGTCAGGCGCGTGATCTTGCCGGCATGCGGTGCAGCTATCTTGTTGAACACTTTCATAGCTTCGATGATGAAAAGTGTCTGCCCCTCGATAACATCATCTCCGACGGCCACGAACGGAGGATCGCCTGGTGCCGGGGAGGCATGCAGCACGCCAAAGACCGGTGCGGTGACCATGCCTGCCTTTTCGTTGACTTCAACCGCAGCGCCTGCGACCTGTCCTATATCGGCGGTCACGCTCGAACTCTCGGGGTTCGTTACGGGCCTATCTCGGCCTCCATCTCGGAATATCCGGACTGTCGTGCCTTTTTCCGTGACCTCCAGTTCGGTGACGTTGGACCGCCCCACAAACGCGATGAGTTTTTCTATCTTTGAAAGGTCCATTCCCCGGTCCACAATTGGGCTGCATCGATGCCGCCGCAAAGATCGAGACACAGCGGATCACAGCCAATGTCGTAACATAGGCAAAGGTCTAATGGGGTCAGACGAACTTTCAATGGAGCAACGATGATACAGGAGATGGCTCCTGCTCTTGATGTGTACCGAACCGTTGCCGCCTAGTTTCAACGAACAGTTTCTCATCTCCAATGACCACGAAGACAATATCCCAGTTAACAGAGCGATCGCCATCATGCGCACCGCTTAGGTCGTCGACCGGAAGATTTGAATCTCGCCATGAAAAAGCTGGCTTGTCCTTGGCTCCCACTCCGCCATCACGCGTCCAGTTCATTCTTGCCTTGCTCGCCGAGGCTATCAATAGTCAATACGGGCACGTTCCAATGAACGCCAATCTTTCGGTGCCTTGCCCGTGCATCGAGCGAAAAAGCGGGAAAAATAAGCGGCATCTTGGAAACCCAGCCCATACGATATTTGCTGTATAGAGGTCATAGAGAAGATGAGCTGTCTCTTCGCTTCCTCGATAATCTTGCGCTCGATCAGTTCATGTGCCGAACATCCATGCCAGGCATGAACGAGACGATTGAGATGTGTCGGCGAAACCCCGATTCTCCCAGCATAGAACGACAACGCTCGATGGGTGCGGAAATGCTGGTCGATCAGGTTCATCAGGGCATCCACTCGGGTGTCTTCGGACGAGCCGTCCCAAGTGCGTTGATCGCAGCCAATTCGGAACAACAGGTGCAACAGCACGGAGACATAGGCTCTCAGGATTTCATTGCGTCCGCGATTTCGACCTTCAAACTCGGCCGTTATCCGCCCCAAGATGCGCACGGCCTCTTCCGCATCCGGCACCTGAGGTTCGGGAGCAATCTTTTGGGGGTGAGCCAGCCACTGGCCGAACAAGCTTCTCTCACCGGGTCCATGGTCGAGATGTGACGAAAGGATCGTGATAACCGAGCCGACAACGGTTTTTGAGAATCGGAACCCATGACTTGTTCCCGGAGGAATGGTTATGACCGTTCCGGGCTTCAAACTAAGGGTCTCTTCGTTGAAGAGGACGTCACCGCCTCCGGCGGCAATATGCAGGATCTGAAAGTAAGCAGTGTGCCGGTGAGGCTGGATTTCCCAGTCGTGCTGGCTGCTTCTGGCATGGATCGTTTCATGATGCAGCCAGAAGCCCGGATCTCCGGTATCCGTTTCACCATATAGGGCATAGGTGGGAACCCGTGGCATTGCGACCGCTCCTCCCGATGTTCGAAAAGTACAATTAAAAGAACAGAGCGTCTCTTTCGCCGCAACTCCCAATCATGGAGTTTGCAATTATCAATTTCGTTGGGAGGCGTGATTGAGGCATCAAGTCGTCATCATAGGCGCAGGACCGTCGGGCCTGCTGCTTGGCCAGCTTCTGACCGAAGCAGGGATAGACAATCTCATCCTCGATCGGGTGAGCAAGGACTATATCCTCGGCCGCGTTCGAGCCGGGGTCCTTGAGGAAGGGACCGTCAAGCTTCTGAACCAGGCGGGCGCCGGCGCACGGATGGCTGCCGAAGGGCTGCCGCATGATGGTTTCGATCTTGCTTTCGACGGTCGAGATCATCGGATCGATCTCAACGGATTGACCGGCGGCAAGCGGGTGATGGTCTACGGCCAGACGGAAGTCACGCGCGACTTGATGGATGCACGTGAACGGAGTGGCGCACATGCCGTCTATGGGGCTGACGAAGTTCAGCCGCATGATTTTTCCGGAACAGACCCTTATGTAACTTATCGAAAAGACGGCATAACACATCGTATCGATTGCGATTTCATCGCGGGCTGCGACGGATTCCATGGCACGAGCCGCAGGTCGGTTCCCGAGGCCGCATTAAACCTCTTCGAGAAAGTTTATCCGTTCGGATGGCTCGGCATCCTCGCGGATGTCGCTCCCGTCAGCCACGAACTGATATATGCAAATCATCCGCGCGGCTTCGCACTGTGTTCGATGCGCTCCGCGAGCCGCAGCCGATATTACATACAATGTCCTCTCGATCAGAAAGCGGAAGACTGGAGCGACGACCGGTTTTGGGATGAACTGCGGCGAAGGTTACCGCCGTCCCATGCCGAAGCTCTTGTAACCGCTCCGTCATTCGAGAAGTCGATCGCTCCGCTGCGTTCCTTTGTGGCAGAGCCCATGCGTTTTGGCCGTCTGTTCCTTGTTGGCGATGCCGCTCACATCGTTCCGCCCACCGGTGCCAAGGGCTTGAACCTTGCCGCAAGCGACGTGCATTATCTCTTCAATTCTTTGCGCGAATATTATCTGGAAGGGTCCGAGGCAGGACTTAATTCCTTCTCGAAAAAAGCTCTTGCACGGGTATGGAAAGCTGTACGCTTTTCGTGGTGGATGACGACCATGCTCCATCGCTTTCCGGAGACGAGTGAATTTGATCAGAAAATTCAGGAAGCGGAGCTCGATTATCTCACCCATTCCCGGGCCGCGTCCACCGCTCTGGCAGAAAACTACGTGGGGTTACCGTTTTAGCGTGGACGACAGCAGAGGATAGCATTGTCGCAATTCAAAGGGCACGATGGTGGAGGCGGGCCCTGTTTAACTGGGAGGAATGAACATGAAAAAGGCTGCAATTACCGCTTTCGCGGTCATGGCTTTGTGCGGAACCGCTTCCGCCGACGTCATCAAGGTCGGCGTGGTTGGTCCCTTCTCTGGGCCCTTCGCCCTGCAGGGCAAGAACTTCAAGGCGGGAATAGACGCCTATATCGCACTTCACGGTAACAAAATTGGCGACGATACGGTCGAAATTGTCTACCGAGATATTCCGACAGCGGACCCTGCCCAGTCCAAGGCTCTCGGCCAGGAGTTGATCGTCAAGGAAAAAGTTCAATATCTTGCAGGCTTCTACTTTACTCCGGATGCGATGGCGGTCACGCCGATCCTCAAGCAGGGCAACGTGCCCATGGTCATCATGAACGCTGCAACATCGGCCATCATGAAGACCAGCCCTCTGGTCGTCAGAACCTCGTTCACCACCTGGCAGACCTCCACGCCCATCGCAAAGGTTGCTTCCGATGCAGGCGTCAAGAAGATCATTTCGGTCGTCAGTGACTATGGACCGGGCGTCGATGCCGAAAATGCGTTCAGAAAGGCCTTCGAAGAAGCCGGCGGGAAGATCGTGGAGGCAATACGAATGCCGCTTTCCACAAACGATTTCAGCCCGATCATGCAGCGTATCAAGGATTCGGGTGCCGAAGGTGTGTTCGCCTTCCTGCCTTCCGGCCCGACCACCCTCGGCTTCGTCAAGGCGTTCAACGACAACGGCCTCAAAGCGGCCGGTACCAAGTTCTATGCGCCGGGCGACCTGACCCAGGAATCGGATCTGCCGGCACTGGGCGACGCTGCATTGGGAATACAGACGACGTTCCATTATGCCGTTTCTCACGATTCCCCCGAAAACAAGACCTTCGTCGAGGCTGCGACCAAGGCGATCGGCAACGAAGCGGAACTGTCCTTTCCTTCCGTCGGCGCCTTCGATGGCATGCATGTCATCTACAAGATGATCGAGGCGACGGCCGGCAAGCAGGATGCCCAGAAAGCCGTCGATGCCGTCAAGGGACTGGCCTGGACAAGCCCTCGCGGCCCCGTCTCCATCGATCCGGAAAGCCGTCACATCACGCAGAACATTTATCTGCGCGAAGTGACAAAAGATTCGGATGGCAAATATTTCAACAAGGAGGTCCAGACCTTCGAGAAGCAGGGCGATCCGGGTCTGGCCGCCGCGAAGTAAGCGGCCGACAGTTTTGACAGATCGGCAGGCCAGATCTGGCCTGCCACTCATGAACAGGATTTCTGATGCAGACAGTCTTCAGTATAGCTGTCGACGCACTTGCCTATGGCATGGTGCTGTTCGTCATATCCATTGGCCTCTCGGTGACCATGGGCCTGATGCGTGTCGTAAACCTGGCCCATGGCGGCTTTGCCATGATCGGCGGTTACATAGCATCCTATGTCGCGCGGGATTTGGCTCTTGGATACGCACTTGCATTGATTGCGGCGGTGGTCTTCACGATCCTGATCGCCATTCCGATCGAACGTCTTCTCTATCGCCGGATCTACGGTCAGCCGGAACTCACACAGGTGCTGATGACGATCGGGATAACCTTCTGCATCATCGGCATCGGCAATTTCGTCATGGGGCCAACGCTGAAGACCATTCCGCTTGCACCTTCACTACAAGGGTCTGCCGACCTCGGCTTCCGCACTATACCCATCCATCGCCTTTTTGCGATCGCCTGCGGCCTGGCCGTGGCGCTCGGTCTCTGGTACGCGATCGAGAAGACGAATTTCGGCATCAAGCTTCGTGCGTCTGTCGACAATGCCGCAATGGCTGCGGCGCTGGGCGTGAGAACGGAAATCGTCTACGCGGTTAGCTTCGCGGCGGCTGTGGGTCTTGCGGCATTCGGCGGAGTGGTCGGATCCGAATTCCTGCCGGTGGAGCCCTATTATGCACTCCGCTACATGGTGACGTTTCTGGTCGTGGTATCGGTCGGCGGAGCCGGCTCCATCCCTGGCGCACTGGCAGCCTGTCTTCTTCTTGGGGCGATCGATACGACCGGCAGATATCTGATGCCGGAATTCGGCGAATTCTTCTTCTATCTTGCCGTCATCGCAATCATCTGTGTCTTTCCGCGTGGCCTGGCGGGACGCGCAAAATGACAGAGAAGACCAACTCCACGCTAGCCGCCGGCGCTGAAACGACCAGAAGCCGCCTGCGGGCCGGCTTCATCAAGCGAGACCTTTACGGCTTTGCTGCCATCGTCATCGTCGCCGCAGCAGGTTACGTCCTCTTTCCCGACAATCTCGCATTGCTCACGCGTATCATCGCGATCGCCCTTCTCGTGTTGTCGCTCGATCTCGTGACCGGCTATTGCGGTGTTGCGACCCTTGGCCAGGCGGCACTGTTCGGATCGGGCGCCTATGCGGCAGGCATACTCTCCGCGCATTATGGGATAAATGATCCGCTACTCATGACGCTGGGCGGGGTGTTTGCAGGCGCGGTCGCCGGGCTTGTATGCGGCATCGTGATGTTGCGGGCGCACGGCCTCCCGCAGCTCGTGCTATCTATCGCGCTTGTCTACCTGTTTCATGAATTCGCCAACAAGGCGTCTTCCTGGACCGGAGGAAGCGACGGGTTGTCGGGCATCGTACTCGACCCGCTCTTTGGCCTCTACGAGTTCGATCTCTTCGGCCATACGGCCTATTTCTTCGGTGTGGTCCTGCTTCTGATCGTATTCACGTTGCTGCGCATCGTCGTTCGCTCGCCCTTCGGCATGCTCTGCCGTGGCATCAAGGAGGATCCCGTGCGGATAAGGGCACTCGGCGCCTCTCCCCATAAAGCCCTGGTAAAGATGTATATCATTTCAGGCGCGGTGGCCGGAACCGGCGGTGCGCTCAGTGCCATCTCAACCCAGGTTGTCGCACTCGACGCCCTGTCGTTTACCCAATCGGCAGAAGCGCTCGTGATGCTTGTCCTTGGCGGAACAGGTTCCCTGTTCGGCGCTCTGGTCGGGACCGTGATCTTCATGCTGTTTGAGGACTTCGTATCGGCCGCCAACCCGTTTCACTGGCTGACGATGGTTGGCGCGCTTCTCATCGTCGTCGTCCTTTTCGCCCCCAAGGGCATTTTCGGAACGGTGCAGGATCTCCTCTCTGCAAGAAAGAACACGACCGGGGAGACGCGGCCATGAGCGCGGTATTTGAAGTCATCAACCTGAAGAAGGCGTTCGGCGGGCTCGTTGTCACAAACGACGTCTCGCTCTCCATGGTGGCAGGAGACCGGGTGGCGCTCATTGGCCCGAACGGAGCCGGCAAGACGACCTTCGTCAATCTCGTCACCGGGGCCTTGAAACCGAGTTCCGGTGAGGTGCGGCTTGGAAACGAGCCGGTAACCCGGATAGGACCGACCGGCCGGGTTCGGCGTGGCCTCGTCCGCTCGTTTCAGGTAACCCGGCTTTTCCAGGACATGACACCGGCCGAACATGTTGGGCTTGCGGTTCTCCAACGGACAGGCAAATCAGCGCAACTGCATGGCAACTTTCTCACCCGTACGGCGGTGATGGAAGAAGTCGATGACCTGCTTGAAAGACTGGGCCTTTATTCTCTCGCACATAGAAAGGTTCGCGAGATCGCCTACGGGCAGCAGCGGCTTCTGGAACTGGCCATCGCGCTTGCATTAAAGCCCAGCGTCCTCCTGCTGGACGAGCCAGCCGCCGGCGTTCCGCAAAGTGACACGGGACGTATCGAGGAAGCGCTCGCAAACCTGCCCGCCGATCTCGCCGTGTTGATGATCGAACACGACATGGACCTAGTGTTCCGATTTGCCAAACGGGTGATCGTGCTTGCCGCCGGGACCATCATATTCGACGGCCTTCCCGCCGACGTGACAAAGGATGCCCGCGTCCGCGAGGCCTATCTCGGGAGCTACGCCAATGCCGGCCTCAATGCTTAAAGTCGAAAACCTTTCCGCCGGTTATGGCCCAACCCGAATTCTGGAATCGATTTCGTTTTCCGTTGGTGCGGGTCGCCGGCTCGCCGTTCTCGGTCGCAACGGAATGGGCAAGACCACGCTCTTCGCGACACTTGCAGGCCAGACCCGCCGTTACGACGGACGGATATCGATAGGCGATATCGATCTGAGTTCGACATCAAGTGCCGCACGGGCTCACGCTGGCCTCGGATATGTGCCGCAGACACGGGACATATTTCCGAGCCTCAGCGTCGAGGAAAACCTGACCGTCGGCCTGAAGAAACGGAAGAAGGACGCGATCGAGGAAGCCTATGCCTTGTTTCCCCGGCTGAAAGAGCGTCGTAGGAACCTCGGCAGCCAGCTGTCCGGCGGTGAGCAACAGATGCTGACCACCGCGCGCACGATCCTCGGCCGACCCACGGTGCTGCTGCTCGATGAGCCGCTGGAAGGTCTGGCTCCCGTGATCTGCGAGGAGCTCATGGTGGTATTTTCCGAACTTGCGGCTTCCGGAGACATGACGATCCTGCTCGTCGAGCAGCGGATTCAAAGTGCTCTCGACTTTGCTGACGAGGTCATCGTGCTCGAGCGTGGCCGTATCGCCTGGAACGGTACCCCTTCCGCGTTGTCGCAGGATCACAAGGTGGTGGAACGTTTGCTCGGCGTGGGTGGCCTGCATTAGCCTGCCGTCTGCCTTGCTGTTTTCCTGCCGAAAAAGCGGTCAGGCGCGCCCGAGAGCGAGCGCGATACCCTGCCCCACGCCGATGCACATGGTTGCGAGCGCGTGGTTACCCCTGCCGGACGAAAGTTCCAGAGCGGCCGTGCCGGCAATTCTCGCACCTGACATGCCCAGCGGATGTCCAAGTGCGATCGCCCCGCCATTCGGATTAACGCGCGGATCGTCATCGGCAATGCCGAGTTCTCGCAAGGTCGCAAGGCCTTGAGAGGCAAACGCCTCGTTCAGTTCGATGACAGCAAACTTATCCTGCGTCAGGCCGAGCAACGCCATCAGCTTCTTGGAAGCCGGCGCTGGACCGATGCCCATGACACGTGGAGGAACGCCCGCTGTCGCTCCGGCCAGAACCCGCGCGATCGGCGTCAGCCCGTATTTTTTGACAGCGGCTTCCGAAGCGATAATCAGCGCCGCGGCACCATCGTTGACGCCGGAGGCGTTGCCGGCCGTCACGGTTCCGCCTTCCTTCTTGAAGGGAGTACCAAGCTTGGCGAGCGCTTCGACCGTGGTCGCGCGCGGATGCTCGTCTTTCGAGATGACCAGTGCCTCACCCTTGCGCTGGGGGATGGTCACCGGCGTGATTTCGCGGGCAAGCCGGCCGTTTTCCTGGGCGGCAGCGGCCTTGTTCTGACTGCGCAGAGCAAACGCATCCTGATCTTCGCGAGAGATCCGATAGTCTTCCGCAACATTTTCGCCGGTTTCGGGCATGGAATCGACACCGTAAAGCTTCTTCATCAGCGGATTTACGAAGCGCCAGCCGATTGTCGTGTCGTAGATCTCCGCGTTGCGCGAAAACGCGGCGTCGGCCTTCGGCATGACGAACGGTGCCCGGCTCATGCTTTCGACGCCGCCCGCAATCATCAACTCCGCCTCACCCGACTTGATGGCGCGCGCCGCAGTGATGACGGCATCCATTCCCGAACCGCACAGACGGTTGATGGTCGTGCCCGTGACGGATACGGGAAGCCCCGCAAGTAGCAGAGACATCCGCGCGACATTGCGGTTGTCTTCGCCTGCCTGGTTGGCGCATCCGTAGATCACATCACCAACCGCCTCCCAGTCGATGCCGGCATTTCGTTCAACGAGCGCCTTGAGCGGTATGGTGCCGAGGTCGTCAGCCCTCACGGAGGAAAGCGAACCGCCGAAACGACCAATCGGGGTGCGGATGTAGTCGCAGATAAAAGCCTCGGCCACTGCTATTCTCCTCAGACTTCGGGAACGATGAGAGCGGCGACCGAACCCTCGACATGCAACGGGGCGCCGGTCATCGACTGCAGTTCTTCGACGCTCAATGCGGTAAGTTTTTCCCGCAGGACAAAGCGTCCTTCAACGATGTCGATGACGGCATGACTGGTGTAGATCCGAGTGACACAGGCCACGCCGGTCAGCGGAAACGTGCATTTTTCCACGAGCTTGGGTTCGCCGTTCTTTGTCACATGCTCGGTGATGACGAAGACCTGTTTGGCGCCATGTACGAGATCCATGGCTCCACCGACTGCCGGAACGCCCTTCGAGCCGACACGCCAGTTGGCCAGATCCCCGTTTTGCGCAACCTGCAATGCGCCAAGGATCGCCACATCGAGATGGCCACCACGGACCATCGCGAAACTGTCTGCATGATGGAAGAACGAAGCGCCCGGCTTCAGCGTCACCGCCTTTTTGCCGGCATTGATGAGGTCCCAGTCCTCTTCGCCCGGCTTCGGCGCCTCGCCGAAATCGAGGATCCCGTTTTCCGTATGGAAGATCGCCTCCCGGCCCGGCGGCTGGTAGCGGGCGACCATTTCGGGAAAGCCGATACCGAGATTGACATAGGCGCCATCGACAATGTCCTGCGCCGCGCGCCAGGCGATCTGGGCGTTGGTCAGCTTGATCTCTTCTTGAGCGATGCTGGTCATGCGTAGGTCACTCCGGCGCGAATGAGTTCCTCTTCCTGGCGAGGCTGCGGAACCTCGACGACGCGATCGACGAAAATTCCCGGCGTGACCACATGTTCGGGATCGATTTCGCCCGCCTCGACGATCCTCGAAACCTGAACGATCGTGCTGGCCGCCGCCATGCACATCAGCGGATTGAAGTTACGAGCCGCCTTGTTATAGGTGAGATTGCCATGACGGTCGCCGAGATGGGCCTTGATGATGGCGAAGTCAGCCTTCAGCCATCGCTCCTGGACGTAATACCGACCGTCGAATTCGCCGATCGGCTTGCCGTCTGCAAGCTCCGTACCGTAAGCGGTCGGGGTGTAGAATGCCGGTATGCCGGCACCTCCGGCACGGATGCGTTCCGCGAGTGTGCCTTGCGGCACAAGTTCGAGTTCGATTTCTCCGGCCATATACCTGTCGGTAAAGGCGCGCGGGTCGGACGATTTCGGGAACGAACAGATCATCTTTCGGACCATGCCCGCGTCGATCATCGCCGCAATCCCGATACGGCCATTGCCTGCATTGTTGTTGATGACCGTCAGGTCTTTCGGACCCTTGTCGATCAGCGCGTGGATGAGTTCGATCGGAGCGCCGGAGCCACCGAAGCCGCCGATCATCACCGTCGCTCCATCGCCTATTTCGGACATAGCCGCCGCCAGGCTCAGGCTTGTCTTGTTCATCCGCCACCTCCCTTAATAGGCCCCGTCCTCTGTCGAAGCTTTTCGGAAAGCTACCTCTCGACTTTCTCGACCTCAACGGAATTGTGCGATATGATGCATTTGTTGCATTATCGCACAAATCTGGAGTTGGTGCCTTGAATGTGAAGCAAAGCGACATGATGGGCGGATTGGCGAAGGGGCTTCGCGTGATCGAAGCCTTTACCGCCGAAACGCCTCGATTGAGCATTTCGGAAGCAGCAGAGATCACCGGCTTGGATCGGGCAACCACCCGACGTTGTCTGCTGACGCTCGCCGAACACGGATATTGTGCTTATGACGGCAAGTTCTTCACGGTCACTCCGCGCGTTCTGCGTCTCGGCACCGGCTGCCTTGCCTCAATGCCGCTGCCGCGCATCGTCCAGCCATGGCTCGACAAGTTATCCGAACAGATTGGCCAGAGCACGTCCGTCGCCATCCTGGATGGTGCAGAGATCGTCTACGTCGCGCGTGCTGCGCAGCGGAAGGTGATGTCGATTGCGCTCATGCCAGGGTCGCGTCTTCCCGCTTATTGCACGTCTCTCGGACGTGTCATGCTTGCAGCACTTCCCGAAACTCAAGCGATTGAACTTCTGAACTCCCATCCGCTTCAGGCAAGAACCGCCCATACGCTCCACACTATCGATGACGTCTTGAAGGAACTCGCGCTGGTTCGAACGCAAGGTTATGCAGCAGTCGACCAGGAGGTCGAGCAGGGATTGAGATCCGTCGCGGTGCCGGTGAAAAATGCGCGCGGCGTCGTGGTCGCAGCATTGAACACGGGGTTGGCCGCCTCAAGCGAATCCATGGCTTCTGTCATCGAAACCTACCTCCCCTCACTTCAGCAGGTAAGCCGCGAGCTTCGCGGAGTGCTCTCCTAGCGCCTCGGGAAATTGAGGCAGGCAAGTGAGCTAACGAGAGCCTGCGGCTTCTCGTATGGTCTGTATCAGAAGCGACATCGCGATGGAGGGAATTGCGTCAGTCCGCATTGTCAGCCCCACGGGCCCTTGGGTATCGCTTGTATCGATCGGCAATGCCTGCATTAGGCCCGTCCCGATATCGCGGGATACAACCCCGGACGATATGATCCAAACCGCGTCGCTCGACAGCACGAATGCCCGACCGAAGCTATCGGAAACAGTCTCGATCTGGTTCGGCAGGCTTGAAATGCCGTTGGCGATGAGTAGCCGATCGACAAAGGGCCGAATGATCGACGACGTGGTCGGCATCAGGATCGGATAGTCGCCGAGTTCGGAAAACGGTGAATGCCCCGACGTCGGGATCGGATGGCCGGCACGGACGGCAAACACCACCTGTTCGGAATAGAGGTGCTCAAAGATAAATCCCGCCATCCTGTCAGCCCCCGCCAGACGTCCCACGACAAGATCGAGGTCGCCGAAGCGCAGTTGTTCCAGCAGCACCGAGTTTTCACCAGTGACGATCTTGATGCGGCTCCCGGTCTTTTCCTTCAGAAAAAGATCCACGGCCCGCGGCATGATGTGGCTGGAAACCGTCGGCAACGCACCGATCCGTATTAGCGGCGCCTCTCCGGCCCGTTCGTGCGAAACTGAATCGACGCCCTGTCGAAGAGCTGCAATCGCCGCACCGGCATGTTTCAGGAATACCTCGCCATAACGCGATAGCCGGATGCCCCTGCCCTCGCGCTCCACAAGCGCGACACCGAGCGCCTCTTCGAGTTCCCGAATGGTCTTGGTAACCGCCGGCTGGCTGACATTCAGAAAACCGGCCGCCTTGACGACGCTCTTGTGACGAGCAACCTCGATAAAGGCTTGGAGATGACGAAACTTAACGTTTGGCTCGCTCATCGAATACATAACCATTCGGATATAAAAAACACCTAAAAAGTCATTTTACCTAACCGAGCCAATATACCAAGATAATTTAGGGAGAGATTTTCAATGCAGTTTGCGCGCGTCAATGACGTCACGATCCACTATCAGGTTATTGGAGGACCGGTGGATAAACCGGTCATCGTATTCGCCAATTCGCTCGGCACGGATTTTCGCATCTGGCGGGATGTCATCGTGCGCCTCGCCGGCGACTTCCCGATCATCCTTTACGACAAGCGTGGCCATGGCCTGTCCGATATCGGTAAGCCCCCTTATTCGATCGAGGATCATGCAGCGGATCTTGCCGGCCTCCTGGATCTGCTCAACGTGCGCAACGCCGTGATCTGCGGCCTTTCCGTTGGAGGGCTTATTGCGCAGGCGATCTACCAGACACGGCCCGAGTTGGTGAAGGCGCTGATACTCTGCGATACTGCCAGCAAGATCGGCTCTGCCGATATGTGGAACGCGCGTATTGCGGCCGTCGAAGAGCACGGCATCGCAAGCATCGTCGATGCGGTCATGGAAAAGTGGTTCACCCCCGCTTTCCGCAGCCCGGACAACATCGCCTTTCACGGTTATCGCAACATGCTGGCTCGCCAACCGATCGAAGGTTATGCGGCAACCTGCGCTTCAATTCGTGATGCCGATTACACCGAGGCCGCTGCACGCATTGTCGTGCCGACCCTCTGCATCGTCGGCGACCAGGATGGCTCAACGCCGCCAGACCTCGTCAGGAATACGGCAGAACTTATCCCCGGCGCGCGTTTCGAGATCGTCAAGGATGCAGGTCACATTCCCTGCGTCGAACAGCCCGAAGCTTTGACCGATCTGATCCGAGACTTCATCAACACCACCAATACCGCAGGGGAGGCTCAATGACTGAGGTTGAGACATACCGACACCGCCTGGGCATGGAGACACGACGTTCCGTGTTGGGAGATGCCCATGTCGATCGAGCTATCGCCAACTCTACCGATTTCGACGAGCCTTTCCAGGCGCTGATCACGGAAGCCGCCTGGGGACATGTCTGGTCACGTCCCAACTTCACCAAGCGGGAACGATCGATCATCACGATCGCGCTTCTGGCAGCACTCGGCCAGGACGAGGAAGTTGCCATGCATGTGCGGGCCACCGCCAATACTGGCGCTTCGCGGGAAGATGTTCGCGAGGCCCTGCTGCATGTCGCCATCTATGCAGGCGTACCTGCCGCAAACCATGCCATAAAGATCGCCAAGCGCGTCTACGAACAGATGGACGCCGAATAGACATCGGGGGAGGAGACCTTAGGGATGTCCGCTAATTCGAACAAACAGCCGGAGACCGGTGGATTTTTCGCGCGCGACCGCGACTGGCACGCGCCCGCCCTGACGCCGGAATACAAAACCTCGATCCTGCGCTCACCGCAGCGCGCTCTTCTGTCTCTCGACGGCACGATCTCGGAAATCACCGGCCCGGTTTTCGGCCATTCGATGATCGGCGAGTTGGACAATGACCTGATCCACAACTACGCCCGGCCCGGAGAAAGTGCCATCGGCGAGCGGATAATCGTTCATGGCCGCGTGCTGGACGAGCGAGGTCAACCTGTTCGCGGTGCCTTGCTGGAATTCTGGCAGGCCAATGCCGGCGGCCGTTATCGCCACAAGAAAGAAACCTATCTTGCCGCGATTGACCCCAATTTCGGCGGTTGCGGCCGTGCGATCACCGACGACGACGGGGGTTACGCGTTTCGCACCGTCAAGCCCGGCCCCTATCCGTGGCCGAACGGCGTCAACGACTGGCGTCCTGCCCATATCCATTTCTCGGTCTTCGGACATGGCTTCGCCCAACGCCTGATCACCCAGATGTATTTCGAGGGCGACCCGATGATCTGGAAATGTCCGATCGTCAACACGATCCCGGATCGCAAAGCGATCGAACAACTGATCGCACCGCTGGACTGGGGTCAGACCATCCCGATGGATGCGCGCGCCTACAAATTCGATATCGTGCTGCGCGGACGCCGCTCGACCCTTTTTGAAAACCGGCTGGAGGGCAACTGATGGTGCAGGAGCTTCACAGGTTGAAGGAAACACCGTCGCAGACCGCCGGCCCCTATGTTCATATCGGGCTGACGCCGAATTACTGCGACATTCGCGGCGTCTATGACGGCGATCTCGGAACCACGATGGTCAACGATCAGACACTGGGCGAACGCATTACCGTGCGTGGCCGCATCCTCGACGGCGCCGATACGCTTGTGCGGGATGCGATTGCCGAAATCTGGCAGGCGGACAGCGCCGGTCTCTACAACAGCCCGTCGGAAATGCGCGGCACCGCTGATCCGAACTTCACCGGCTGGGGCCGTTGTCCGACGAATGCCGAGAATGGTTATTTCCAGTTCGAGACGATCAAACCCGGCAAGGTTCCGTTCAAGGACGGACGCCCCATGGCGCCGCATATCACGCTCTGGATCGTTGCTCGCGGCATCAATATCGGTCTGCATACACGCATCTACTTTTCCGACGAGGCGGAAGCGAACGCCATCGATCCGCTGCTGTTACGCATCGAACATCGCCAGCGGGTCGAGACAATGGTCGCACAGAAGGACGGCAGCATCTATACGCTCGATATCCATCTCCAGGGACCGAAAGAAACCGTGTTCCTCGATATCTGACGCTGCGCCCAACCGGCTGCCTACCCGACATGGAGACATGATGGCCTTCTCTCCCTTCGAGCATCCCTTCCTGTCGGGTCTCCTCGGCGATGAGGAAATCGCTCGCCACCTTTCAGCAGATGCGGACATCAAGGCCATGCTTCGTTTCGAAGCCGCTTTGGCGCGGGCACAGGCGGGGCTGGGACTTATCCCGGCAGCTGCTGCGGAACAGATTGCGGCGGCATGCGGTACATTCGAACCCGATCTCGCACGGCTGAAGGCAGCCGTCGGGACGGATTCCGTCGTCATCCCCGAACTCGTCAAACAGCTTAGGCAGGCGGTCGGCGGTGATGCGGCCAACCATGTCCATTTCGGCGCAACCAGCCAGGATGCGATCGACACGAGCCTGATGCTTCGGATGAAGGCGATCCATGCGATCTTCACTGAGCGGATAAGGCAGATAATCGCGCTTCTGGATGGTCTCGATCAGCGCTTCGGATCAAACCCGCTGATGGGCTTTACCCGTATGCAGGCGGCCATTCCGATCCGCGTTTCTGATCGAGTGGAGAGCTGGCGTGGCCCGCTCGCGCGACAACTCACAGCACTGAACAACCTAGAGTTTCCGGTCCAGCTCGGCGGTGCGGCCGGTTCTCTCGACAAGCTGAGACTAGATGGGGCCGCGGTGCGTGCCGCGCTTGCTGAAGAACTGGGGTTGGCGGACATGCGGCAATGGCAGAGCCAGCGAGAGGGAATTGCGGATATCGGCCATCACCTGTCGTTGATGACGGGCGCACTCGGCAAGATTGGACAGGATCTCGCGCTGATGGCCCAGTCGGGCCGCGAAATTTCCATGAGCGGTGGCGGAAAATCCTCCGCCATGGCGCATAAGCAAAACCCGGTGAGGGCAGAAACACTGGTGGCGCTTGCTCGCTTCAACGCCGTCCAGCTTTCAGGATTGCATCAGGCCATGGTTCATGAGCAGGAGCGTTCAGGAGCAGCCTGGACACTCGAATGGCTGATCCTGCCGCAGATGGTCATGGCAACAGCCGCTTCGCTGCGTCTGGCCGGCGAGACGCTTGCGCAAATCGAACGAGTGGGAACGCCGGCTCCCGGCTTATCCAATTGATCCAGTCGCCTGACTTGATGGCAAGTGCGGCGCAGCGGGTATCATAGATCCGAAGGGTTGACCGGTCGCCTCTCCCGGCTCGACCGCGCAATCGCCAGGATCGTTGCCAAGGTCATCATTCCATCACGGGCAGAGACGAGAGGTTTGGCATCACCGGTTACCACTTTCATGAAATGGGCAAGCTGATTGACATAGGCCCGGCTGCCATCCAGCGTGACGTGCCGCTTGACCAGCGGATCCTGCCAATGCCCCGCTTCCGTCTCATGTTTCCAAAGATCCATTGATGGCAATGCCAATGCAGCCTTGGTGCCGGAGAAGAAATAGGCGTTTTCCGGCTGATGCGGGAAATACAGCGCCTGTCCGGCGGCAGTATCCCAATTGTAGGGCGAAACAGCCGTATCGCTCATCAAAACCGTGCCAACCGCACCGGATGAAAAGCGCAGGCTGACGCTGGCGCTATCCTCCACCTCGAAGCCTCGCACCGAATTTGAGGTAAAGGCCATGACTTCTGTGATATCGCCACAGATGAACCGCAGGCAATCGATGTCGTGAATGAGGTTGATGAGCAATGGCCCACCACCGGCTTGCTTGCGCCAGGCGGCATCGAAATAAGCCTCCGGCTTGTCGGCCAGCCACATGGCGTTGACCCCGACCAGACGACCGAGACGCCCCTCTTCGATCAATTGCTTGGCCTTGGCGATGTCGGGGCTATGACGGCGCTGGTGTCCCACCAGAACGGGAACATCGGCTCGTTCTGCCGCCGCCACCAGATCCCTTGCAGCTTCGAGCGTATCCGCCACAGGCTTTTCCACGAGACACGGGATACCGCGTTCAACACAGGCGATTGCCGCTTGAGCATGAAGGGCATTTGGCAGAGCAACGATCACGCCATCCGGCCGCATCTCGTCCAGCATGGTCCGATAATCGAGATAGTGTCTGGCCCCGAACTCGCTCGCAACCGGTGCCGCGGCAGGCGCTGGGTCTGCGATAGCGACAAGATCCGCACCGGGCGTTGCTGCAATGAGCGCGGCATGTTCACGCCCGATCAGGCCGCCTCCCATAATCGCAAATCTGAGAGCCTCACGCTCCATCTCAGTCTCCCTCACAATTTGGCAACGGCGCGAAGTTCCTTCGCGGTCGTCGTGGGAAGATCGAAGAATTCGAGATAGGCCGGTATCTGCTCGAACAGCATGTCTGTTCCGACCTGATATTCGCAGCCGCGAGCGCGCGCCGCAGCCAGGAACGGCGTTATCTCACGGCTCAGCACCACCTCTCCAACGAAGGCTGAAGGTGCGATCCGGGATACATCGAAAGGCAGCGGATCATTGTCATTCATACCGAGCGGCGTGGCGTTGATGACGATATCGTAGCCGTTTGGATCGGTCTTGCCGGCTTCCACACGCAACCCCGGATAATGACGACGCAACCGGTCCACGAGGCCCTGCATCATGGGGATGGAGGCATCGGAAAGCGCCAGTTCTGCCAATCCCGCTTTGGCAAGCGACGCGGCGATCGCCGAGCCGACACCTCCGGCACCGGCCATGATCGCTCTCTTGCCCTCGATCTCCCGCCCTCTGCGCAGCATCCCGCGGACGAAACCTTCCCCGTCGAACATGTCGCCGACAAGGCCGCCGTCCGATCCGATTTTCACTGCGTTGCAGGCTCCAGCAACCTGCGCATTGGTGGAAATTTCGTCCAGCAATCCCATGGTGGTGATCTTGTGCGGCATGGTGATCAGCGCGCCATGGATATTGGAAAGGCGGAAGACCAGTTTCAGAAATGCCATGTAGTCATCGGGCCGACATCCCATCGGCACCACAACCGCATCGATGCCGTTTTTCTCGAAATAGGGATTGTAGATCAACGGCGCCTTGAAGGAATGCGTCGGGAACCCGAGATGTGCGATGAGTTTTGTGTTGCCGCTTATCATCGGCCTTACCTTCCGGCTATGAGCCTGTATCGCATCAATGCCGCCCGAGGATTTCACCAAGAAACTTCCGGGTGCGTTCATGTTTCGGATTGGAGAAGAATTCGGCCGGAGGCGCCTCCTCGACGATCGCGCCGCTCGCCATGAAGATGACGCGATCGGCAACCTGACGGGCGAAACCCATTTCATGGGTCACGCAGATCATCGTCATTCCCTCTTCGGCCAATGCGATCATCGTATCGAGCACTTCCTTGACCATTTCCGGGTCAAGTGCGGATGTCGGTTCATCGAACAGCATCGCCTTGGGCCGCATGCAGAGGGCACGCGCAATGGCGACGCGCTGCTGCTGACCGCCGGAAAGCTGAGCGGGATATTTTTCCGCCTGCTCGGAGATCTTGACCCGCTCCAGCAAGGTGCGGGCACGATCCTCGGCTTGCGCCTTGTCGAGACCGAGTGATCTCATCGGAGCCAGCATGCAGTTTTGCAACACGGTCAAATGCGGAAAGAGATTGAACTGCTGGAAGACCATGCCGACCTCGCGGCGAACCGCATCGATCGTTTTCGATCCATGTCCGAGCATGATGCCGCCGACATGGATGTCACCCTTCTGATAGGCCTCCAGGTGATTGATGCAGCGGATAAGCGTGGACTTGCCGCTCCCCGAGGGGCCGCAAAGCACAATCTTCTCGCCCTTCGCGACAGACATGTTGATATTGTCGAGCGCCTTGAAGGCGCCGTACCATTTTTCCACGCCCGACAGCGAGATCATCGGCTCGGTTGTCGTTGCGCTATTCATTGTCTGGTTCATCCATAAAACTCCGGATTTCTCGACGGGCACGGCCTAGCGGCTGGCGGTCAGGAATTTGCGTTCGAGATGGGCGCCGTAGATGGTCAGCGGGCAGCACATCAGGAAGTAGAGGGCTCCGACCACGCCGAAGACGGTCAATGGCTGGAAGATCTGGTTTGAAATGATGTTGCCGGCGCGCGTGAGTTCGGTGAAGCCGACGATCGAAGCGAGCGACGTTCCCTTGATGAGCTGCACCAGGAAGCCGATCGTTGCCGGAAGTGAAATTCGTATCGCCTGGGGAAGGACGACGTCCTTCATCCGCGAGACGTAACCGAGGCTCAGCGCCTTTGCGGCCTCCGTCTGCCCACGCGGGACCGCTTCAATCGATCCTCGCCAGATTTCCCCCAGAAAGGCACTTGCATGGAGGGTCAAGCCGACCGACACCGCAGCCCACGCATCCATCTGGATGCCGATCAGGGCTAGTCCGTAATAGACGACGAAAAGCTGCATCAAAAGCGGCGTGCCCTGGAAGACCGCGATATAGCCGGCCGTCAGGCGCTCGACGATGAAGATGCCGGATGTCCGCGCCAAAGCGACTATCAGCCCCGCAATACTGCCACATATGAAGGCGACTACGGACAGCGCGACTGTCCATTTCAGGCCTGCCAGAAGGAAAAGGAATTCTTCGCGTCCCATTCGATTTCCTCCTTATCTGACCGGGTAGCTGAAATAGCGGGAGGAGAAGAGCGCGAAGATGCGCATCATCACCCAGGAGATGACGAGGTAGAACGCCGTCACTGTGAAATAGACCTCGAAGCTGCGGAAGCTGTCGGACTCGATCCGTTGCGATACCGAGGTCAGTTCGTAGGCCGAGATGGCGGATGCGATGCTGGTCGTCAGCGTCAGCAGGATGAACTGGCTGGTTAGGGAGGGATAGATCGCCCTCAGTGCCGGCTTGAGGATGATCAGGCGGAAGACCTGAGCCTTGTGCAGCCCGAGCGCCAGTCCCGCCTCCATCTGCCCCTTCGAAATGGACTGCACGCCACCACGAATGATTTCGATGGCATAGGCGCCGCCATTGATGCCAAGCGCGATGATCGCGGTCGGCGTCGGATCGAGCCGGATGCCGGCCAGCGGCAGCGCGAAATAGATGAAGAAGATCTGCACCAGAAACGGCGTGTTGCGGATCAGTTCGACGAAGCCGATCACGAGCCAGCGCAAAGGCTTGAATGGCGACTGGCGCAAAATGACGCCGCCGATGCCGATCACGATCGCCAGAAGCATGCCGCAAATGGCCAGCGTGAATGTTCCGAGACAGGCCCATAGAAGGTTTGGCAGACCGTCGATGACCGGAGTGAAATCAAGGGTATAGTTCATGATATCTCCTGCGGCGCGTTCTCAGGACGGCTCGACCATGTCGGCCATGGCTTCGATCGCCAGTTCGTAACCGCGGGCTCCGAAGCCGATCATGATGCCGGTCGCGGTGCGTGAAATCAGGGAGTTGTGATAGATGCTTTCGCGGGCATGCACGTTGGATATGTGCAGCTCTATCTTCGCGCCGTCGAAAGTCTTCAGTGCGTCCAGCAGGGCGATGGACGTGAAAGTGTATCCGGCCGGATTGATGATGATGCCACAGGCATCCTTTCGCGCCTGATGGACAGATTCCACCAGTTCGCCCTCGAAATTCGTCTGGCGAAAATCGACCGAGAAACCCAGAGACGCGGCTTTCGCCTCGCATCGCTCGCGAATGTCGCCAAGGGTTGTCGTGCCGTATATGGACGGCTCCCGCTCACCCAGAAGATTGAGGTTGGGTCCGTTAAGGACAAAGATCGTCTTGTTCATGAAAAAAACTCCGGGCAGCGTCGGCGCAAGGATTTGCCATGCGCCGACGCTGGCACCTCATTCGGGTGCCACCACGCGAAATTCAGAGTTTACGAAGAGCCGGAGCTCACTTCGCGGTGAACGGAATACCTTCGAGGCTCTTCGGGAACTCCGGCACCGGAACCTTCATCCACTTGTCGTAGATCTTCTTCAGTTCGCCATTGGCCTTGATCTTGTCAATGAACTCGTTCACCGCGACATTGATCTCTTTCTCGCCCAGGCGCGTGCAGGCGCCGTTGTAGAGCTTCTGAAATTCGAGCTTGTTTTCGAATTTGCCCGGGACTGCCTTCTCGACGCGATCTAGATAGAAGATGTTGCCGCCGAGCGCGTCGACCTGGCCGGAAGCCAATGCCTGAACGCTTGCTGCGTCCCCGTCATACCGGCGAATGGTCGCGGTAGGCGGGGCATTCTTGGTGACCTGAGTATCCTGGGCTGCACCCTTGGCGACGCTGATCGTCAAGCCGGCCATGTCATCATTCGTCTTGATCGACTTGTCCTTCGGCCCGATCAGGACGATGGCGTTCGCATTGTAAGGTTGGCTGAACTGCACGGCCTTGGCGCGATCCGGCAACATCGCCATCGTCGCGAAGAGAATGTCGACGCGGCCTGATGTGAGTGCGGGAATGCGGTTGTTGACTTCGAGCGGAACGAATTCCACTTCGACGCCGAGTTCCTTGGCAAACAGGGCGCCCATTTCGGCATCAAAGCCGTCCTGCTTGCCTGCGCTCGTGACAAAACCCCAAGGCGGGTTGTCGCCCTGGATGCCCACGACCAGCTTGCCCTTGGCCTTGATCTCGGCCGGCGTGATAGCCGCAGCCGGCTGCGAAAGCGATGCTGCGGCGACAATTGCCGCGGCGCCCAACAAGGCACGGCGCCGATTCAATTTGAATCCAAACATTAGGTGCTCCTCCTCTGATGGCCCAAAAGGCCTGCCAGCTCTCCTCCAGCTGGTAACACGCCAAAATTGACATAAGCCCATTTTCAAATCAACAGAGTTTTTCTATAATCTCCGACAAAATGCATTTCGACATTTGTGTGGGAAATTGCATTACGATTTTTTGCAGTGCAAAAAGCGGATTGTTTCAGGAGGAGGAAACAATGAAAACATCGATTGCCACGGTGTCGATCAGCGGAGAGTTTCCCGAGAAACTGGCGGCCATTGCTGCAGCCGGGTTCGACGGGGTGGAGATCTTCGAAAATGATTTCCTGGCCTTCGACGGCAGTCCAGCCGATGTCGGACGAATGGTTCGCGACCACGGACTGGAAATCACGCTTTTCCAACCGTTCCGGGATTTTGAGGGCATGCCGGAACCGTTGCGCAGCCGGACTTTCGATCGCGCCGAGCGCAAATTCGACATCATGCAGCAACTCGGCACCGACCTCGTCCTCGTCTGCTCCAATGTTTCGCCTGCATCGCTTGGCGGTATCGATCGGGCTACAGCAGATTTCCACGAATTGGGCGACCGGGCGGCGAAGCGCGGGCTTCGCGTAGGTTACGAGGCTCTCGCATGGGGCCGGCATATCAATGACCACCGCGATGCCTGGGAAATCGTGCGGCGCGCCGATCATCCCAATATCGGCCTCATACTCGACAGTTTTCACACCCTGTCACGAAAGATCGACGTCGGATCGATCCGCTCCATACCAAAGGACAAGATTTTCATCGTGCAGATGGCTGATGCGCCGCTGATCGAGATGGATCTGCTCTACTGGTCACGCCATTTCCGCAACATGCCGGGCGAAGGCGACCTGCCCGTAAGGGAGTTCACCGAAGCCATCGCCGCGACGGGCTATGATGGTTATCTGTCGTTGGAAATCTTCAATGACCAGTTCCGCGGCGGCTCTCCAAAGACGATTGCGGCCGACGGTCACCGTTCGCTGGTCTATCTCGGCGATCAGGTTCGTCGAAATCCGGATGCCTCAACACTAACCGTCCCGGAAATGCCGGATCGCGCCGACGTGAAGGGCATAGGGTTCGTCGAGTTCTCTGCCGATGAAAAAGACAGCGAAAACCTTGCCGCCATTCTCAAGACGCTAGGCTTCAGAAAGACTGCGGTTCATCGCTCCAAGAAAGTCGCGATTTTCGAGCAGGGCAAAATCCGCCTTTTGCTCAACACAGACGAAAAGGGCTTTGCAAACGCCTCCTTTGCAGTACACGGCACGTCTGCCTATGCGGTCGCACTGATTGTCGATGATGCGGGCGCGGCCTATGCGCGCGCAATCGCGCTCGGCGCCGAACCATTCGAGCAGTTGGTCAGCCAAGGCGAAGTGCAGATCCCGGCGATCCGCGGTGTCGGCGGCGGACTGATCTATTTCCTCGACGAGAAAGGCAACCTCGGCCGTTTCGCGGAGATCGACTTCACGCCGGCTTCCGAAGACGCGGACATCGCCGCAGCGCATCTTGCCCATATCGATCACGTTGCCCAGACCGTCGCTTACGATGAGATGCTGACCTGGCTGTTGTTCTACACCTCCATATTCGAAGCCGATAAGACGCCGATGGTCGACATCATCGACCCGTCCGGGGTGGTGCGCAGCCAGGTGGTCGAAAATAAGTCAGGCAGCCTGCGCTTGACACTGAATGGAGCGGAGAACCGCCGCACATTGGCTGGCCATTTCATCGCGGAACGGTTCGGCTCGGCCATACAGCACCTCGCCTTTCACACCGAGGACATCTTCGCGACAGTTGCCGCGTTGCGCAAAAACGGCTTCGAACCCCTGCCCATATCTCCGAACTATTACGGCGATATAGAAGCTCGATTCGGCCTGGACCCGGCCCTGACGGAGCGATTGAAGGCCGACAATATTCTCTACGACAGAGATGACCAAGGCGAATATTTCCAGATTTACAGCACGACGTTCGGCGAAGGCTTCTTTTTCGAGATCGTGCAACGTAGCGGCTATCGCGGATATGGCGCGGCCAACGCCATCTTCCGCATTGCTGCATTGAAGAAGGCTCTCAGGCCGGAAGGCTTGCCGAGGCTTTGATCGATGGTGGGCCAATCTGTTGAGCGTGACCGGGTGGGTTTAAACGAGCAGACAAAATATGTATGAGGATTGAGAAAATCTCCGAGATGCGCACATGCTTTCCGATCTAGCCACCGAAACCGTTGCCGAAAACAGCTACAAGCGAATTCGAGCCGATATCATATTCGGGCGTCTCGCTCCCGGTCAGAAGCTTAAGCTCGAGAAGCTCAAGGAGACTTATGACACCAGCGTCAGCACGCTGAGGGAGATCCTCAACCGTCTTGCCTCCGAAGGACTTGTCGTGGCGGAGGGCCAACGCGGCTTTCATGTGGCGCCGATGTCATCGACCGATTTGAAAGAGATCGCCGCACTGCGCCTGCTATTGGAGACACACGCGCTGGAGCAATCCTTCGAGAGGGGTGACGTCGACTGGGAAGCACGGCTCGTATCTGCGCATTACAAACTTGCCCGCATGGAAAGCGTCATGGCCAGCGGCGATACCAGTCAGACGGAAGACTGGAAGCGCTATGACTGGGAATTTCACCAGGCTCTGATTTCCGCTTGTGGGTCGAGATTGCTGATGGAAACCCATGCCGCCATTTTCGATAAATATCTCCGCTACCAAATGGTTGCCCTCTCCTATCGCGGCAAGATCGCTGCAGACGAACACAAGCGTCTTCTGGACGCTGCCCTCGAGCGAGACCAGAAGACGGCGAAAAAGATCCTCGGCCTGCACATTGAGGGAGGCGTGGAACATGCATTGGCGAGAAAGTCGCCGCTTCAGGATTGATCATGCGTGAAGAACGATCATTTGAGCACGAACGGGTGAACGATCTCAGCGAAACCGTCAGCGATGCGGTCTTTCGGCGGTTGCGGCAGGACATCATACTCGGGACATTGCCGCCCGGCTCCAAGATCAAGCTTGAAAAGGCTCGCGAGCGATACTCGATCAGCATTTCGTCACTACGTGAGATCCTTTGCAGATTGTCGGCAGAGAATCTTGTGCTTGCAGAAGGGCAGCGTGGATTTGAGGTCAGTCCAGTATCCAGGCAAGAATTGATGGAACTGGCCGACCTTCGCATCGTGTTGGAATGCCATGCTATCGGCCTTTCATTCGCTACCGGAGATCTTGAGTGGGAAGGCTCGATCGTGGCCGCGCATCATCGATTGGCTGCGGTGGAGCGCAGGCTTCTCGCTGGAGATATTGCCCGCACGATCGACTGGGTCAGATGTGACTGGGAGTTTCACCGGGCGATCGTTGCGGCAAGCAAGTCGACAACGCTCCTGCAAAACCTGTCCTCGGTCTTCGATCGTTTCCTTCGATATCATATGCTCGCTGGCAGTTTTCGAGGCACTGCGGTCGTCGACGATCACAAGCTGCTATTTGAACGGGCGCTTGCGAGAGACGCAGATGGCGCAAGGCAGATCATCACCAGCCACGTACAGAGGGGCGTTGAGCATATTCTGAAAGAACCGGGATTTCTTCTGAACATTTGACAGATCCCTGAGTCTCCTGCCGTGCCGTAAGTTTTGTCAATCGACTTACAGGAATTGCTCATAAAACAGGCAGGACACATATCCCTTCCAACGCAAGGCACTCAATCGGTCGAGATCTGCGCGCTGGAAGGCATGGCATGCGGATTGCTTCTCCCTATCAAAGTCAAAAAGGGGATATCCTTGGCGCCGTATCCGCCTTTCATTCGCATTATCCCGGCTGCCTGCGGAATGACCACAACCATTTCGCCAGGCAGGCCCATTTCATTGCCGTGGACGACATTGATCGCCACCGGAAGTTTCGCCGCCTGTTCGCCCAGCGCCATTGGCTGAGGGTGGCAATGGCAAAATCCGATCTGACAATTCTGGTTATAGATGAAAACGCCATCCGCGCCTCGATCATCGAGGAAGGCCTGAACGAGGCCGGTCACAGCAATGTCACGGTCATTCATGAGGTCAATGGCGTTGCCCGCATCATCGAGACGCAACAGCCGGACGTCATCATCATCGACATCGAAAACCCCAACCGGGATATGATGGAACATCTTTTCCAGCTGACCCGCACCGTCAGTCGCCCGATTGCGATGTTCGTGGATCGATCCGACACCGCCTTGATCGAGTCCGCCATGGAGGCAGGCGTTTCCGCTTATGTTGTCGACGGCCTTAAGAAGGAACGCGTCAAATCCATCCTCGACATGGCCGTCAGCCGCTTCAACGCCTTCAGCCGGCTACAGCAGGAACTAGCCGAAGCTCGATCCGCGCTTGAGGAGCGTAAGGTCGTGGAGCGAGCTAAAGGCATACTCATGAAAATGCGCGGCCTTTCGGAGGAGGAGGCTTTTGCATTGTTGCGTCAGACAGCAATGAACGAAAAAAAGAAAATGGCTGAAATTGCGCAAAGCCTAGTGACTGCCGCAGGTCTTCTGATGTGATGGATATGGGCAGGAGGATGCAGGGTTAAGATGATGAAGAGAACAGATCGGGCTGGAAATGATTTCGGTGCGCCCGCCACCATTGGCGCTCCGGAACAAAAGATCCTGCGTGCCGGCTTCATCCCGCTCGTCGATGCATCCGTCCTGATTGCGGCCGCAGAGTTCGGCTTTGCAAGAAAAGAGGGACTGGCACTCGAGATGGTGAAAGATGTCTCCTGGGCCAACATTCGGGATCGGCTTGCCTTTCGTCAATTCGACATCGCCCATATGCTTTCACCCATGCCGGTTGCCTCCATGCTTGGCCTCGGCTCAAACCCCTCCCCAACCATTACCCCGTTTTCGCTCGGTCGTGGCGGCAATGCAATCACGCTGTCGCTCCGCCTATTCGAACGGATGCTGGAGGTCGGCCACCTTGCCGAAACGGCGAGCGCGCTGGAAAACGCCCGTGCATTGGCTAGTCTGCTGAAGGTAATGCGCGAACAGGGTGAAGCCGTGCCGCGCCTCGGGGTCACCTACCCGTTCTCCTCGCATAATTACGAGTTCCGCTACTGGCTTGCCGCAGGCGGCATTGATCCCGATCGGGACGTGAAGCTCGTCGTCGTGCCGCCGTCGATGACATCCGATGCCCTCGCAGCCGGCGCCATCGACGGTTTCTGCGTCGGCGCACCCTGGAACATGGTTGCATCAGAGCGCGGCGTTGGACGAATCGTCGCCGCCAAACAGGACATCTGGCCTTCCGCGCCTGAAAAGGTGGTTGCCATGCGGCCGGAATGGGCCGCCAGCCATTCGGACACCGTCTCGCGTCTGATCGTTGCGCTCGACGCGGCAGCGCGCTGGTGCGACGCGCCGGAAAACCACGACGGACTTTCCGAGGCACTAGCTGATTCCCGTTATATCGCCGCACCCATCGGCATCATCCGTCAGGTCCTTGCGGGCGAGTTCAGTCTGGACGCGAAGGGTAACCGGCGCCTGATCCCTGACTATTTCACCTTTAACCGGCGTTTTGCCAACTATCCCAAACCGGGGCATGCGCTCTGGATTTACAGTCAGATGATCCGTTGGGGCCAGACGACCTATAACGAGGAAGGGTTGCTTGCCGCCGCAAGCGCATACCGACCAGACCTGTATAAGGCCGCTCTCGGTTCCGCACCCACGGGCCGGGATATAACGGTCGAAGGCAATCTGGAAGGCGACCGGTTCATGGACGGGCACGTATTCGATCCTGCTGCCATACCCGACTATATCGCGACGCTCGGAAAGGGTGCCGCCTCTTAGGGCTGAAGACACCTCATATAAATGCGATGATGCGTGTCATGTACTGCTTATCCTTTGCGCGCATATTTGGCGGCATCAGCACAAAATATTCGCAGAGCATCTTTGACCTCACGGTTCGGCGCAAATCGAATCCGAAGAATATCCAAGTAATTTCATCGCGATAGTCTGACGCCGTCAATCTGGCACACTACTTGCTTTTATAGATTTGCTCCGGTCAACGGTGATCTGGGCTCATGAACGCGCGAAAGCGTTCTCAACGACATCGACGTCGCAAGGTTTTTGCTGCCCGGGATTTCCAATCCTTGAGGCGCGATCTCCGAGCGGCGTTTTTTTATGCCCTTTTTCCAAAAAACCAGCAGAGGGAACCTGCCTATGACCCGATTTGTGAAGACCGGCATCACCCGCCGCACCATTTTGAAGACCACAACCACCGCCGCTCTCGTCAGCGCAGTTAAGGCAGCCTTCCCGTCCGGCGCCTTTGCCGCAGCGCCGGGGCCGGAGGTTAAGGGCATCAAGCTCGGCTACATAGCGCTCACGGACGCCGCGGCGCTGATCGTGGCGAAGGAAAAGGGCCTTTTCGACAAACACGGGCTGCCGGACGCCGAGGTTACTAAACAGGCCTCTTGGGGAGCGACCCGCGACAATCTCGTGCTCGGCGGCGCAGCCAATGGCATTGACGGCGCGCATATCCTCTCGCCGCTCCCGTACCTCATGCATACCGGCAAGGTGACCCAGAACAACAAGCCAGTGCCGATGGCGATCCTCGCCCGCCTCAATCTCGACAGCCAGGGCATTTCGGTTGCCGCGGAATATGCGGGAACCGGCGTCGAACTCGATGCCTCGAAGCTCAAAGAAGCATTCGCCAAGAAGAAGGCCGCCGGTAACGAGGTGAAGGTGGCCATGACCTTCCCAGGCGGCACACACGATCTCTGGGTCCGTTACTGGCTTGCAGCCGGCGGCATCGACCCGAACAAGGACGTATCCACGATCGTCGTTCCGCCGCCGCAGATGGTCGCCAACATGAAGGTTGGCAACATGGACGCATTCTGTGTGGGAGAGCCATGGAACGAACAGTTGGTCAATCAAGGTATCGGCTTTACGGCCTGTACCACCGGCGAACTCTGGAAGCATCATCCGGAAAAGGCGCTCGGTCTGCGCGCCGATTGGGTCGAGAAGAATCCGAATGCGGCGAGGGCCCTGCTTATGGCCGTCATGGAGGCCCAGCAATGGGCAGACAAGATGGAAAATAAGGAAGAGATGGCAGACATTCTGGGCCGCCGCCAATGGTTTAACGTGCCACCGAAGGATGTGGTAGGCCGCCTGAAGGGCGACATCAACTACGGCAACGGCCGGAATATCAAGAGCACCGACCTCTACATGAAGTTCTGGCGCGATCAGGCGTCCTTCCCCTTCAAGAGCCATGATGCCTGGTTTGTCACGGAAAACATCCGCTGGGGCACATTTGCGCCCGGCACCGACGTCAAGAAGCTGGTCGATCAGGTCAATCGCGAAGACCTGTGGCGCGATGCAGCCAAGGAACTGGGCATTGCCGCAAGCGACATTCCAGCCTCCGCCTCGCGTGGCAAAGAGACCTTCTTCGACGGCAAGATCTTCGATCCCGACAACCCGATGGCCTATCTCGACAGCCTGACGATCAAGACCGTCTCCTGAACGACCGGCAGACCGCTCCGGCGCGCAGAGACGCGTGCCGGCCCCCTTCTTCCTCAAGCCTTTCCATGGAGCACGTAATGTCAGCCCTGGCAAAACAGGAAACGCCAACCGCAAGCATCGAGCCGACCGCCGGCCCGATCGATGGCGCCAAGCCGCAGGCAAATGTCGTCCACTTCACCGGCAGAACTATGCCTAAGTTCGATGCGGCCAAACTTGGCGGCGCCTTGCTTCGCAATGTCGTCCCCCCGCTGGTCGTGATCCTACTCATTCTTCTGGCATGGGAAGCGCTCTGTTCGTCGCCCAATGCCTCCCTGCCCTCGCCGAGCCGGGTATGGGCCGAAAGCTATGACCTGATCGCCTATCCGTTCTTCAACTACGGCTCGCAGGATATCGGCCTCGGCTGGCGGGTTCTCGTCTCGCTCCAGCGTGTCGCTTACGGGTTCGGCATGGCAGCAGTGGTCGGCATTGTCGTCGGCGCCGTCATCGGCCAGTCGGTTTGGGCTATGCGCGGCCTCGACCCCATCTTCCAAGTCCTGCGCACAGTGCCGCCGCTCGCATGGCTACCGCTTTCGCTTGCCGCCTTCCAGAACGCCAATCCCTCGGCCATTTTCGTGATCTTCATCACCTCCATTTGGCCGATCATCATCAACACGGCTGTCGGCGTGCGCAATATCCCTCAGGATTATCGCAACGTCGCCAAGGTACTGCGTCTCAACCAGCTGGAATTCTTCTTCAAAATCATGCTGCCATCGGCCGCCCCTTATATCTTCACTGGGCTTCGCATCGGTGTCGGCCTGTCCTGGCTCGCAATCGTGGCGGCCGAAATGCTGACCGGCGGTGTCGGAATCGGCTTCTTCATCTGGGATGCGTGGAACTCGTCGCGCCTGCCCGACATCATCGTCGCCCTCGCCTATATCGGCGTCGTCGGCTTCGTCCTCGACAAGCTGGTGGCCGCGATCGGCAAACTCATCACCCGCGGCACCTCGGCCAATTGAGGGGATTTTCATGAACGCTTATCTCAAGCTCGACCACATCGACAAGTATTTCGATCGCGGTGCCTCGCGGGCAGAAGTGCTGAAAGACATCAACCTCACCATCGACAAGGGCGAATTCGTCTCGATAATCGGTCACTCGGGCTGCGGGAAATCTACCCTGCTCAACCTGATCGCCGGTCTGACACCGGTTTCGAATGGCGCCGTGCTCCTGGAGAACAGAGAGGTCAACGCGCCCGGACCGGAACGTGCCGTGGTGTTCCAGAACCATTCCCTGCTGCCATGGCTGACCGTCTACGAGAATGTCAATCTAGCCGTCTCCAAGGTCTTCAGAGCCACCAAGACCAAGAGCGAAAAGCACGACTGGGTCATGGCCAATCTCGACCTCGTGCAGATGGCGCATGCCAAGGACAAGCGCCCGTCAGAGATTTCGGGCGGCATGAAACAGCGCGTCGGCATTGCCCGTGCGCTTGCCATGGAGCCGAAGATCCTGCTGCTCGATGAACCTTTCGGCGCGCTGGACGCCCTCACCCGCGCCCATCTTCAGGATGCGGTCATGGAAATCCACGCCCGCCTCGGCAACACGATGGTGATGATCACCCATGACGTCGACGAGGCAGTGCTCCTGTCGGATCGCATCGTGATGATGACCAACGGGCCGGCCGCCCACATCGGTGAGGTGCTCGATGTCGCCATACCGAGGCCGCGCAACCGCATCGAGCTTGCGGGTGACCGCACCTACCTCAAGTGCCGCGAGGCCGTGTTGAAATTCCTCTACGAACGTCACCGCTTCGTTGAAGCTGCGGAGTAAACCCATGTCCGAAACCGCAATTGAGAAACTCGTCGTCATCGGCAACGGCATGGCGCCTGGCCGCATGCTGGAACATCTCTTCGAACACGCCCCCGGCCGCTATTCGGTAACTATCTTCAACGCCGAACCGCGCGTCAATTACGACCGCATCATGCTCTCGCCTGTCCTATCAGGCGAAAAGACCTACGAGCAGATCGTCATTCATGGCGACGGCTGGTACATCGACCATGGCATTACGCTCTACAAGGGCCATAAGATCGTCGCCATCGATCGCGATGCCAAGACCGTGACCTCCGATCACGGTGTGACGGAGAGCTACGACAAGCTGGTGATTGCCACCGGCTCGGTGCCCTTCATTATTCCCGTTCCTGGCAAGGATCTGCCGGGCGTCGTCTCGTATCGCGATCTCGACGATGTCGATGCCATGCTGCTTGCCGCACAGTCGCGCGCCAAGGCCGTCGTCATCGGTGGCGGGCTTCTCGGCCTCGAAGCGGCAGCCGGCCTCGCGCTGCGCGGCATGGACGTCACCGTGCTGCATGTCATGCCGACGCTGATGGAGCGCCAGCTCGATCCCGCTGCCGGCTACCTGCTGCAGAAGGCCGTCGAGGAACGCGGCATCAAGGTGATCTGCAAGGCCAATACCAAGGCGATCATCGGCGACGGAAAGGTCGAGGGAGTGGAGCTGGATAACGGCACCGTCATTGCGGCCAATCTGGTCGTCATGGCGGTCGGCATCCGTCCGAACATCAATCTCGCCAGGGATGCCGGCCTTGCCGTCAATCGCGGCATCGTCGTCGATACCGGCATGCGAACATCCGATGGCGACATCTATTCGCTCGGCGAATGTGCCGAGGTCGGCGGCATGGTCTATGGCCTCGTCGCGCCGCTATACGAGATGGCGCGCGTTGCAGCCTCCCACCTTGCCGACGACCCGACGCCAGCCTTCGTTCATTCCGACACGCCGACCAAGCTCAAGGTAACCGGTATCGACCTCTATTCGCTCGGCGATTTCGCCGATGGCGACGATCGCCAGGAGATCGTCCTTCGCGATGCGACGGCCGGCATCTACAAGCGCCTCGTCCTTAAGGACAACCGGATCATTGGCACCGTCCTTTACGGCGAAACCGCCGATGGTGCCTGGTTCAACGACCTGAAAAAGAAGGCCGTCGACATTTCCGAGATGCGCGACACCCTGATCTTTGGCCAGGCCTATCAGGGAGGAGCCCCGCTGGACCCTATGGCGGCCGTTGCAGCCTTGCCGGATGATGCAGAAATCTGCGGCTGCAACGGCGTATGCAAGGGCAAGATCACATCGACGATCACGGCCAAGGGGCTGACGACGCTGGACGAGGTGCGCGCCCATACCAAGGCGTCGGCTTCCTGCGGCACCTGCACTGGCCTTGTCGAGCAACTGATGACGCTGACGCTCGGCGACGCCTACAATCCGAAAGCGGTCCAGCCCATCTGTGCCTGCACCGATCTCGGCCATGACGATGTGCGCCGTCTCATCAAGGCCAAGGGGCTGAAATCCATTCCCGCCGTGATGCAGGAACTGGAGTGGAAAACCTCCTGCGGCTGCGCCAAGTGCCGGCCGGCGCTCAACTACTACCTCGTCTGCGACTGGCCGGATGAATATGCCGACGATTATCAGTCGCGTTTCATCAACGAGCGCGTCCACGCCAACATCCAGAAGGATGGCACCTATTCCGTCGTGCCGCGCATGTGGGGCGGCGTCACCAATTCGCAGGAATTGCGGGCGATTGCCGACGTTGTCGACAAGTTCGAGATACCGATGGTCAAGGTGACTGGCGGCCAGCGCATCGATCTTCTCGGCATAGAGAAACACGACCTGCCGGCCGTCTGGGCCGATCTGGGCAAAGCCGGCTTCATCTCTGGCCAGGCCTATGCCAAGGGCCTTCGTACCGTCAAAACCTGCGTCGGCTCCGACTGGTGCCGGTTCGGCACGCAGGATTCGACCGGGCTTGGCATCCGCATCGAGAAATTCATGTGGGGCTCCTGGACGCCGGCCAAGCTGAAGATGGCGGTTTCCGGCTGTCCGCGAAATTGCGCCGAGGCAACCTGCAAGGATATCGGGGTCATCTGCGTCGACAGCGGCTTCGAGATCCATTTCGCCGGTGCTGCGGGTCTCGACATCAAGGGCACGGAAGTTCTGGGGCTCGTGAAGAGCGAGGACGAGGCGCTCGAACATATCGTGGCCCTGACCCAGATGTACCGGGAGCAGGCCCGCTATCTCGAACGGATCTACAAATGGGCCAAGCGCATCGGCCTCGAGGAGATCCGCCGTCAAATCATCGAGGATCACGACAGACGGCGCGGTTACTACAACCGTTTCGTCTTTTCCCAGACATTCGCCCAGGTCGACCCCTGGTCGGAGCGCGTATCCGGCAAGGACAAGCACGAGTTCCGGCCGATGGCATCGATCGGCTTCGGCCAGGCTGCGGAGTGAGAACAATGGACATGAACTGGCATCCGATCGGCGACATCACCGAAATCCCGCTGCTTGGCGCGCGCTGCGTCAAAACTCCGTCCATGACCATTGCCGTGTTTCGCACCGACGAACACGAGGTCCATGCGATCGAAAACCGCTGCCCTCACAAGGGAGGCCCGCTCTCCGAAGGCATCGTGCATGGCACGTCCGTCACCTGCCCGCTGCACAACTGGGTCATCTCGCTCGAGAGCGGCAAGGCGCTTGGTGCCGATGACGGCGAGGTGCGGACAATCCCTGTCCGCAATGAGAACGGCCAACTCTTCATCGCGCTGGAGGGCGCGATGATGGTCGCGGCGGAGTAGACCGCCATGGCACCCATCGTGTCGACGACACTGTCGCCCACAGGATCGAAGGAAACGAAAACCACCTGCCCCTATTGCGGTGTCGGTTGCGGCGTAATCGCCAACGTATCCGACAATGGCGCGGTGACCATCAAGGGAGACCCGGAACATCCGGCCAATCTTGGCCGGCTCTGTTCCAAAGGGTCGGCGCTGGCCGAGACGATCGATCTCGACGGGCGGGTGCTTTTTCCGCAGATCGCAGGGCAAAAAACCGGATGGGACGAGGCACTCGATCTCGTCGCGCAGACATTCTCGGCGGTGATTGCAGAGCATGGACCGGATGCGGTGGCTTTCTACGTATCCGGCCAATTGCTGACCGAGGATTACTATGTCGCCAACAAGCTGATGAAGGGTTTTATCGGCTCCGCCAATATCGACACGAATTCCCGGCTCTGCATGTCGTCATCGGTGGCCGGCCACCGCCGCGCCTTCGGCTCTGACACGGTGCCGGGCAGCTATGAAGATATCGAGCTTGCCGATCTTGTCGTTCTGACGGGGTCCAATCTCGCATGGTGCCACCCGGTCATCTATCAGCGCCTAGCAGCCGCCAAGGCGGCCCGACCGCAGATGAAGGTGGTGGTCATCGATCCGCGCCGTACCATGACATGCGACATCGCCGACCTTCATCTGGCGATCCGCCCAGATGGTGATGTCGCGCTGTTCATGGGGCTTCTGGCCCATCTTGCCGCAAGCAATTCGATCGACCATGCCTTTGTGTCGGTTCATACTGCGGGTTACGAGGAAGCCTTGCAGGCTGCTGCGCAGCTTCCCCTCCCCGACATCGCGGCGCGCACGGGCCTCAGTGAGTCGGAGTTGGTTGCTTTCTACCGCCTCTTCGAGACAACGCGGAAGGTCGTCACTTGCTATAGCCAAGGGGTCAGCCAGTCGTCCTCGGGCACCGACAAGGTGAATGCCATCCTCAACTGCCATCTGGCGACCGGCCGCATCGGCCGGCCGGGCATGGGACCGTTTTCGTTGACAGGCCAGCCCAATGCCATGGGTGGACGCGAGGTTGGCGGGCTTTCCAACATGCTGGCAGCGCATATGGCGATCGAAAGCGCCGAGGATCGCGACAGGGTGCAGCGCTTCTGGCAATCCCCCATGATCGCAGCAAGGCCCGGCCTCAAGGCCGTCGACATGTTCCGCGCCGTGGCGGACGGCAGGGTCAAGGCGCTATGGATCATGGCGACCAACCCCGTCGTCTCAATGCCCGATGCCGATGCGGTGGAGGCCGCGATCAGGGCCTGCCCATTCGTCGTCGTCTCCGATGTGCTGCAGGACACGGATACGACGCGTCATGCGCATGTCCTTCTGCCATCGCTGGGGTGGGGAGAAAAGGCGGGCACCGTTACCAATTCGGAACGCCGCATCTCGCGCCAGCGCGATTTCCTCGACCATCCCGGCGATGCAAAGGCAGACTGGTGGCAAATGGCGGAGGTGGCCCGGCGGATGGGCTTTTCAGGCTTCGACTATCGTCACCCATCCGAGATCTTTGCCGAGCATGCGGCCTTGTCAGCCTTTGAGAACGAGGGACGGCGAGACTTCGATATAGGTGCCTACCAAAATATCGACGAGCGAACCTATCAGGCTCTTCGGCCCTTCCAGTGGCCCACCGCTTTGACAAAGAATTACAAAGAAGACAGCAAAAGGTTTTTCGCCAAGGGCGACTTTTATCATCCGGATCGCAAGGCCCGTTTTGTAGCGATAAAAGCTCCTGCCGTCACGGATCACACCTGCTCGGCCTACCCCTTGACACTCAATACCGGCCGCGTTCGCGACCACTGGCATACGATGACCCGCACGGGCAAGAGCGACAGGCTGTCGGCCCACATCGCCGAACCCTTTGCGGAAATTCACCCGAGCGACGCAGCCGCACTCGGCATTCAGGACGCCGCGCTGGTCGAGCTTGCCAGCCCGCACGGCAAGGTCATTCTGCGCGCACTGATTACGCCGCGGCAGGCACGCGGCAATATCTTTGTGCCGATGCACTGGAATGACCAGTTTGCCTCGCGAGCCCGGATCGATGCCCTTGTGCCGCCCGTGACGGACCCTGTCTCGGGCCAGCCCGCCTCAAAAAACGTGCCTGTCGCAGCCAGTGGCCTCAACGGAGCGCTTTACGGTTTTGCCGTGACCAGCGCCATGCCCGACTTCCGAGGCGCGTTGTATTGGGCACGCGCCAGGGCACCGGGCGGCTGGCGCAGCGAAATCGCTTTCTCGGAACCGGTCGGGGACTGGGCAGAATGGTGCCACGTCGCCTTCAACATCCCGGTCGGTATCGAACCTCTGGGTTATATCGACAGGCAGGACGGGGACGTCCGCCTCGCCTTTTTCGACGGCGAGAGGCTGCTTGCAGCCTTCTTCCTTTCCCGCGGGCCGGTGGGCGTTGCCCGAGATTGGGCCGTCGCTCAGCTGACGGCATCGCATGCGGACGTGCGGCGAAGATTCGGGGTGATCGCCGGTCGGCCCGGAGCAGACCAGCCTGATCCGGGCGCCACCATCTGCACCTGCCTTTCGGTCGGGATCAACCACATCATTGCTGCCATTCGCGGCGGTGCCTCAAGCGTTGAGGCAGTGAGCCACATGACCAATGCCGGGACAAATTGCGGTTCATGCCGCGCCGAAATCAGGGGGATCATCGATGGTTGTCTTGCAACAGCAGCGGAATGAGAAAGAGACGGAACGCGGCGCCCGTATGACGCTGCTTGCCAAGTTGCCGGTCTTCTGGGCGCTGGAGGGCAAACGGGTGATCGTCGCAGGAGGAAGCGAGGCCGCGGCATGGAAGGCCGAGCTTCTCGCCGCTTGCGGCGCAGACGTGCATGTCTATGCTGAACGGCTCTCGGACACATTCGAGACCCTGATTGCCAGAGGCTCCCACCATCCGCTGGGCAGCTTCGCGCGCCATGACCATGCCTGGCATGCAGCCGTCTTCGAGGACGCAGCACTTGCGATTGGCGATTGTGACGAAGAGTACGAAGCCCGCGCATTCTTCGAGGCAGCACGGCAGGCCGGCGTGCCGGTCAACGTGATCGACAAGCCGGCATTTTGCCAGTTCCAGTTCGGTTCGATCGTCAACCGCTCGCCAGTCGTCGTATCGATATCGACAGATGGCGCGGCGCCCATTCTCGCGCAGGCCATTCGCCGGCGGATAGAAACGCTCCTTCCCGCGTCACTCAAAGCTTGGGCCGAGATGGCACAGAGGCTGAGGGATCGGGTGAACGAGAGGCTTCAACCCGGTGCACAACGTCGCCTCTTCTGGGAGCGTTTCGTCGACCGTGCCTTCAGGAACGAGCCCTCGCCGCAAGCCGAAAGTCAGTTTATCCGCGATGCCGACCGGCTGGCAGGCGATCTGCCGACCGGCAAAGGCCATGTAACCCTCGTCGGCGCCGGTCCGGGCGATGCGGCGCTTCTGACGTTGAAAGCTGTCCGAGCGCTGCAGGCGGCGGATGTCATACTCTTCGACGACCTGGTTTCCGACGAAGTGCTCGAACTGTCACGCCGCGAGGCAAAGCGCATGCTTGTCGGCAAGCGCGGCGGTCGGGAAAGCTGCCGTCAGGAAGACATCAACGATATGATGTTGGCACTTGCGAATGCCGGCAAACGGGTGGTGCGCCTCAAATCCGGAGATCCAATGATCTTTGGACGGGCCGGCGAGGAGATCGCCTGCCTGCAGCAGGCCGGCATTTCCGTCGATGTCGTGCCGGGAATCACGGCTGCCAGCGCCATGGCCTCGCAACTCGGCATATCGCTGACTCATCGCGACTGCGCGCAATCCGTTCGTTTTGTCACCGGACATTCCCGCAAGGGTGCATTGCCTGACAACTTGGACTGGACGAGCCTCACGGATCCGCACACCACGACGATCTACTATATGGCGGGCCGCACGGCAGGCGAACTCTCGGGCAGGCTGATCGCTGCGGGGCTTTCCCGGGATACACCCGCAACTATCATGCAATCCATCACACGGGGGAACGAGAAGCGATGGTCTGGCAGCTTGAGTTCACTCCCGGCAGCAATGGAACATTTCGGATACGAGCAGCCTGTGCTTGTCGGGATCGGCACCGTATTTCAGGATCCCTTGCACGCTAGGGGTTGCCATGGAAGTTTGATAACAGCGCGCGCGTGAGCCTACCGCAGACATGTATCGATAGCACCCAGCCCGTTAGAACAAAAAGGCACGGTGACCGGAATGGCATACTTGGATGGATCACCCCATAGTTTAAGCACGTCGTGACCATCAACTGGATCAATCAGGAAGGGATTCGGCAAAGCCTATTGAATAGATCTCAAGGGGCCGCGCGATAATCCTTTAGCGCAGTGCTCGCAGTGCATTCAGGATGACCACAAGGTCGATGCCTTCCTGTATTACCGCGCCCTCAACAGGAGAAAGATATCCGAACGCGGCTGCGATCATGGCCGAAACGGATAGGCCAAGCCCTACAATTGCGCTCTCCATTGCTATTTTTTTGCTACGGTGAGCAATTGTCATTGCCGCTGCAAGTGCCTTGAGTTCGTCGACCATGAGGACGATGCTTGCCACCTGGGAGGAAGACGCGCTGCCTCTGGCTCCCATGGCCACACCGACATCTGCGGCAGCGAGTGCCGGGGCATCGTTGACGCCATCGCCTACCATCATGACCGGGCCGCGATGCCGCTCGTCCTGAATGATCCGCACCTTGGCTTCGGGCGACAGATCACCGAGTGCGAGGTCAACTCCCACCGCCCTGCCCATGCTTTCCGCAATTGGAGTTCGGTCGCCGGATGCCAATATGATCCTGTCTATCCCTGAATCTCGCAAATTCTCTATGACAGTGGTTGCATCTGGCCGCATCTGATCTGCGAATGTCAGGATGCCGGCAAATCGGCCGTCCAGGCCAACGCCCACGGTCATAGCATTTGGAAGACCGTCGGATGCGCCGATCTCGGTCACACTGTCACGCTCCGAGGCGGTACAGCGTTCACGGACAAACGCGATGCCACCAACGATAACTTTCCGGCCGGCGACCACACCCTCCAGCCCAGAGCCGGGTGTCTCGTCGACATTCGTTGGAGGAATGAGCGTCAGGCTCCGTTCGGCCGCTTCGCGGATCAGCGCTGTCGCGGTCACATGGGCAGAAGCCTGATCTAGGCTCGCCGCATATGTGAGCAGATCCTGGTCTGTGTAGGGTGCCAGCACCCTTGTCTCCACCAGTTTCGCCTGTCCAGAAGTTATGGTGCCGGTCTTGTCCAGCACCGCCGTGCGAATGTTTGCCAACGTCTCCAGCGCCTCGCTTCCTTTAATCAGCACACCGATCCGCGAAGCGCGTGACATGCCTGCGATCAAAGCGATCGGGACTGCGAGGATAAGGGGACACGGTGTCGCAACTACAAGCACGGCAACGACCCGCATAGTATCCTCGCTATACCACCACGTCGCCAGGGCCATTGCGAGCGTAAGCAATAGGAAGCCGACCGCATATCTATCGGCCATGCGCGACAGAGGAGCCTTGCTGTCCTGTGCCGCCTTTACCAGGCGCAGAATATTGGCATAAGCACTCTCGGATGCCGGCCGGCTTACGCTCAGATCGAAGACTGGCCCGACACAGCTCGAACCACTAAACACTTCCTCACCCCTGCTAAAAGTCCTGGGTAAGGATTCGCCCGTAAGGGTGGACAGATCAAGAGTGGCATATTCACTTGCGACACGGCCGTCGACCGGTAGCACCTCACCCTCTCGGATCAGCAGTCTGTCCGCCGGCCGGACTGTACCGAGCGCCACCTCTTCCAGTGCATTACCGCGATATCGCATGGCGGTCCGCGCTATCCGTCCCAACAATACGCTCATTTCGCGTCCGGCCCTTTGGCGAGCAAGGTCTTCCAACCACTGCCCCCCAGCATACATTAGGGCAACAACGTTTGCCGCCAGATGCTCGCCAAAGACAAGAGCAGCAGACATGGAGATCAGAGCAACGATATCTAGGCCGAAATCGCCGCCGCGCAGCGCCTGAACCACTTGAATCGCAAGCACGGCGATGACCACGCAGCTCGCCGACGACCATGCGATTTGCGCAACATAATAAAGCTGATAGTGTTGAGCCAGCAGCCCGGTGATCAGGCCCACAGCCGCCACCGTCACCAGGATAGCGACGCGGTATCTTTCTAGTTTGACATTGGACAGTGCACTCATTCGATCCGACCTCCGTCGCGCAAAACAGCCGTGGCCAACGCTTACCGTTCGTCCTGCAAGACTCGTCGCAATTTGCGCAACAGGATGGCCCTGGAGCGATCGTCGGCCGCGGCGCGAACCTCTTCGTTGATGTCCTGCAAGAGCACCTGATAGTCATTATTCCAGTCTCTGTGCCCGATCGTCAGGGGATCGATTCTCGGCGATGGCATGGACACGGAGATATCGGTTGGGCCACCATCGTTAAGGGTGAATGCGCTATCGATGAACGGCACGAATACCGAGGTCGCGGGGGTGCAGTCGGCAGCGCGCTGCCTCATCGCGGTCAAGGCGGCTTCCTCCCCATGCACGAGGAAGATCCTGTGCGAAATTGGCAAGCGGCTTCGCAACCAGCGCTCCAGTTCGGGACCGTCGGCATGACCACTATAGGCATCGATCTGGCGGATTTGCGCTCTGACCGTGATCTCCTCGCCCTGGATCTTTACGGGCGTCGTTCCATCGGCGAGTAGTCTTCCAAGTGTGCCGGCCGCCTGATAGCCGACAAACAGCACGGTTGCCTCTTCTCTCCATAGCCAGTTCTTCAAGCGATGCCGGATACGGCCAGCTTCGCACATACCGCTTGCGGCGATCACGATGTGAAAACCGCGGACCCGATCGAGAGCCTTTGACTGTTCGACGCTTTCGGTAAAGTGGACGTTCTTGGCATGCATGGCGCGATCAAGGGCGACACCCAGATTGAAGTCATGCCTATGCTTCTGGAAAATCTCGCTCGCCCGTGTCGCAAGTGGAGAATCGATGTAAATCGGGACAGTCTTGATCTCCGATTGCTGCATCAACAGGATCAGGTCAGTCATCAACTCCTGAGTCCGTTCCACCGCGAAGGAAGGAATGATCAGTGCGCCATTCTCATGGCGCGAGGCGGCGCGAACCTCCCGACCGAGGAGCTGACGCCGACCTTCAATCGTGGCATCAACGCGATCCTTGTCCGCATAGGTGCTTTCGCAGACCACATAGTCCCAATGTTTTGGCGCGACTGGCCCAGCCTGAAAAAGCTTGTTATCCGGTCCGATGTCACCGGAAAACAGGATGCGGATAGGATTATCCGAGCCGACTTCCATTTCGATTGAAGCCGATCCGAGCAGATGACCGGCATTCCAGAAGCGAAACCGAACGCCGGGTACAACTGACTGCCAGCGCTCACATTCGACCGCGTGAAAGCGGTGTAACATCTGATAGGCGTCATCGGCAGTGTAGATCGGTTCGACCTCCTCCTCGCCTCGCTGACGATAGCGCCTGTTCCTCTGATCGACTTCGACTTCCTGGATGTGGCCCGCATCGGGAAGCATGACACTACAGAGATCGACCGTGGCTGGCGTGGCATAGATAGGGCCGACAAAGCCGCGTTTTGTAAGTTTTGGCAGCAAACCTGAATGATCAATGTGAGCATGAGTGAGAATGACCGCATCAACTGCAGCAACATCGAAGGGAAATTCCCGATAATTAAGTTGCTTTTCCGTTTTGGAACCCTGGAAAAGCCCGCAATCGATCAACACAAATGTATCTGCGGTCTCGATCGCAAAACACGACCCCGTAACGCCTCTCGCTGCGCCGAAAAAGCGAAGAACCGGATCGCGCAGATCCTTTCGTCCAGCTTTTGCTGATGTCATATGCAAAGCTCCCTCACCATAAGGCGATACGCATTTAGCGCGCCATCAAAACCGGGATCGCAGGATGCTGAAGCATCGTTTCGGTCGTACCGCCCAGAATACGCTCGCCAAGCCGCGAATGACCGTAAGCACCCATGACGATGAGATCAGCATCAAGACTTTCGGCATGCCGCTGCAGGACAATGGCCGGATCGTCACTTCCGTGAAGGTGATCAATCACCACCTCAACTCCATGACGCAACAGAAAGCCCGCAAGATCGGCACCATTCGCCTCTCCTGAAGCCTCACTATCGATGTCGACGAGAGCAACGTGAACGCGATTGGCGTTCTGAAGGATATTTATAGAGGACCGCACCGCAATCCAAGCTTCGCGCCGGCCGTTCCAGGCGACCACGATCCGTTTTGGTCGAAGAGTTGCGACCCTCCGCTTTGGAAGGATCAATAGGGGACATGAAGAGTGGAACAAAACGCCGTCGACCACCCACCTGGCGAGATGGAGGTCATTTGCCATGGTTCCTCCGATCACTGTGATGTCTGCGGAATTGGCATGAAGGGCGACATGGCTGGATACCTGCCCCGAAGAACAAAAGACGGGGGTCACCATGCCGCGTAACCCGCCAGCCGTGAGCACAGATGTCAGTTCATTCGCCTGCGTTTCGAGGCGTCGATGCTCCTCCCAGATCAAGGCAAACGGGCTATCGCCTCCGTATCCGGGGCCTCCGATCAGAGGATACGGGACACAGGATACGAGAATAGCCTGAAGTTCCCCTCCGGCGTCACACGTCATCCTTACTGCCGCGGCCAGATCTTTGTCGCCCTGATCCACTCCAACAACGCTCAATATGCATGTGTTCGACATCTCAAGCCCTCCCGTGCTTTGTTTTGTCCATGCCACGAACATTGTAGGACTAAATTAGAATTGCGAAATGACGCAGATCACGTTGTCGGAGCCCCATTTATGCATGGGTTCTGATCCGAATTTTGAATGCAGACATCCAGAGCACTTGACGCTGTTACCCGCTTCGTTTGCAGCAGCAGCGGCTAGTTGGGGCCTATTGGTTGCGCGTCAATATCGAGTTTTTGACGGGCTGAGAGATGAGAGCATTGACGGCAATTTTTCTGACATCCTCGCTTTACTGCACCTCACCAGCAGAGCGCTCAAGATCGAGTGCTTTGTTTCAAACTGCTGTACCCGCTGATGGTCGAAAGATCGCCTGCATAGGTCTGATCCAGACCTGACCTTCCAACCATTAGGAAAGCTCTCGGAGTTGCTGCACCTTGGGGTGACTAACAGGTGCTTCGTCCGGCGGGTTGAGAACACAGGCCGCAGGGATTGTGGCTCGATTGGCTGAAGATGGTCGTCGTGCGGTGCGAGGTGTTTTGAGCCAAAGCGGCAAGCGCCGTTATCGCGGCGGAACCTTCAATAAATCCAAATTAATGGACATGGTGCACACGTCAATCGATGGAATTCTGGACATCCGGTTACGTGTAGTCAGTTCCAAGTGTCGATAAACATCGCAATTACTCTGCAAATAGTCCTGCTGGGATTGTTTTGTTCCCACCGCGCTCCGATGAGATTTACCATATCCCGAAACGCCTTTGTCCCCGCAAGTGCGAAGTGTTGAACTATTCTAAATTGGAATTACATTGAAATTCGAAAGTGCTAATTAATCCGCCATCCCCTCTTGGTCCGGATAACAAGCATCACGTTAAAGTGTCAGGAGTTAGTGGTGTTTATAGCCGATACGAACTCTCCCGAATCTCTCTCAATCATTCGTGGTGATACTGGACGTCGAACAATGGTTCTCGTTGCAGAACCAGGATTGTTGATGGAATGTCTTGCAGAGACACTACGCCGCCGATTTCCAGAAATGCAGGTGGCGACGTATGCAAATCTGGCTTATTTCCCGGTCGACGTTGGTACAGATACGCGCCTCATTCTCTTTCACCATCAGGACAAGGCCCAACTGGGCGAGTTAATTCGTCACCTCAAGAAAATCGACCACAGTCTATCCATCGGTATCGTCATAAACGATCACGAAGAAAGCGATCGCAATCTGCAGAAACTGGCAGCCGCCCAGCAGATTGACGGTGTTCTTCCACTGAATTTGCGCCTGGACGTTTTTCTTGCGGCCATCGATTTGCTGATAAAAGGCGGGGAACATTTTCCTTCCGCTTTGCTGCAGCACCTGAGTGTTAACGGGGCGGGTTATGGAAGCCCCTCAAAATTTCGCGTCGAACCACCCCATCATCCGGGCCACGCCAATTGCGAGCCGTTTATGCTGACCACACGTGAAGTGGAAATTCTCGACCTAGTGTGCAAGGGAACCCAGAACAAGATAATCGCCGGCCTGCTGAAACTGTCGGAAAACACGGTCAAGGTGCATATCCGAAACATCTACAAGAAGATGCATGTACGTAACCGTACCGAAGCGGCTTCACGATACTTCGATTACGAGGGACGAACCGGATTCGAGCCATCGCTACGTTGATCCGCGCGATGCGCTACCGCAGGAAGCAGTGCGCTTTGCGTCCAAAGCCGCTCGGCGTGCAGATATAGGGCGCGCTCCCGAGATAGGACGATGATCCCTGCGGATCTGCGTCTTCACCCGTATCATCCCTCATAGCAATGGCAACAGGCTTTGCGGAAGAGAAAGCGTAGCTATTCGCCTTGAACGAGCCTGCTGCGACCGCACTGACAGCCGGCACTTTCTTGGCGCCCGCTTTGTTGTCTGCCACGTCGCCATCCACGACCGAGCAGGATGAGAGGACCGCGCACAATCCGGCAAAAAACATTGGACGAATTGAATTGCTGGTCCTGCTCACGATGGGCTCCGGGGTGTTCAACTGTAATCGTCGCCTAGGCTAATCCGTTTACATTAGCAAATCATGCACGCATGGAACACCTGGCGGAAAGCCTAGCCCATACGGGTTAATCCGCCCCGGCAATTAACCTTAATCCCCTCCTAAATTCGTGTAATCATGGAGTTTTTTGTTTGACGAGATCAAAATTTAGGCAGCTAATTCGGTTAAGAGAGCGTTAAAGTTTTCCAGCGTTTTCTTCAAACGAACCACGCAGATAGCATCCAAGCGAACCCGCTTGCTCCTTTCAACTCTGGAAATATCGACCGGCAGGCCGCGTCTGCCGGAGGAGGTAGGTTTATGCGTAAAATCGGGATTACGGCTCCAGGTCTGGCGGATATTGCAACAAGGCCTCTGCCACGATACGTGCTCGTGACGGGCGGCGCGGGCTTTCTGGGATCGCACCTATGTGAAAGACTTCTTCAGGATGGCCATCGCGTCATCTGTTCCGACAATTTCTCGACCGGGCGCCGTAGTAACGTCAGCCACCTGATGTCCAACCCGGATTTCAGTGTCGTCGAACAGGATGTCCGCGATGCCTATGATGCCGATGTCTCTCTGATCTTCAATTTCGCCTCCCCTGCCTCGCCACCGGATTATCAACGTGATCCTGTCGGCACGCTATTGACCGGCGTGCTCGGAGCGCTTCATGGCCTCGAACTGGCTCGGCTGCACGGTGCAACTATCGTACAATCGTCCACATCCGAGGTTTATGGCGATCCGCTGCAGCATCCACAGCAGGAAACTTATTGCGGCAACGTCAACCAGATCGGCCCGCGCGGCTGCTACGACGAAGGCAAACGCTGCGCCGAAACACTTCTTTTTGACTACCACCGCAAATACCGGACCGACGTCAAGGTTGGCCGAATATTCAACACCTATGGGCCGCGCATGCGTCTCGATGACGGCCGGGTTGTTTCGAACTTCATCGTCCAGGCCCTGACCAACCAGGATATCACGATCTATGGAGACGGCATGCAGACACGCTCGCTCTGCTATGTCGACGACCTGATCGAGGCCTTCATTCGTTTCTCCAATGCCGGCCCCGACGTCATCGGGCCGATCAATCTCGGCAATCCGGTCGAAATACCCGTCATTGAGCTCGCCGAACTCGTGCTGGAACTAACGAATTCGCGCTCACGGATCATCCACATGCCCGCAGTGATCGATGACCCCAAACAACGCCGCCCGGATATTGGCCTTGCGCGCGAAAAGCTCGGCTGGGAACCTCGCGTGCCGCTTCGTGAGGGCCTTTCCCGCACGATCGGCTATTTTGACGGCGTCCTTCGCTCAGCGACACCAGCCCAGCCGGTGGAGGTCGCCTGACATGACCGATACCGTCGTCGTGACCGGAGGAGCAGGTTTCATCGGCAGCCATGTCTGCAAGGCGCTTGCGGAAGCTGGTTTCCAGGTAATCGCCCTCGACAATCTCTCCACCGGTCACGCCGACGCAGTTCGCTGGGGGCCGCTGATCCGGCTCGATATCGCAGATTTCGAAAGACTTCGGCAAAACCTTGAGCGTTCCCATGTGCGCTGTGTGATCCACTGTGCCGCCAATGCCTATGTCGGCGAATCCGTCAACGATCCGCGCAAATATTACAGCAACAACGTCATTGGCGGTCTTTCACTGCTGAATGCATGCCTGGCGGCCGGCGTCGGTCACATGGTCTTCTCCAGCAGTTGTGCGACTTATGGGGTGCCGCATCAGCTTCCGATCCGCGAAAACTGTGAGCAGAAGCCGATTAACCCCTATGGTCGTACCAAGCTCGTTTTCGAGCATGCGCTCGAGGATTACGGCAGCGCTTACGGACTTAGCTACGTGGCCCTGCGTTACTTCAATGCCGCCGGAGCAGATCCTGCAGGAGATCTTTCCGAACGGCACGAGCCCGAGACACATCTGATCCCCCGCGCGTTGCAGGCCGCCGCAGGGCGGCTGAACCTGCTCGAAGTATTCGGCACTGACTACGACACCCCCGACGGCACCTGTGTCAGGGATTATGTCCACGTGTCCGATCTCGCCGATGCCCATGTCGCCGCAGTACGTCATCTTCTCGCCGGAGGCGATACGCTTCGCGTCAATCTCGGCTCGGGGCGTGGGACATCAATCCGGGAGATCCTGCAGTCCATATCCCACCTCACGGGGCTGCAGGTTCCGGTCGCCTTTCACCCAAGGCGTGCGGGGGATCCGCCGATCCTGTTTGCCGATACGGCCATGGCACATTCAACGCTGGGCTTTGTGCCCTGGCGCTCCGACCTTGCCACAATCATCCGCACGGCCGGCCCGACATTTGGTCTGGAGATTGTCCGATGATGAGAAAGATCGACATCCCGGCCCGGCATCAGAACGTCGTCGATCAGTCGATGCTTGAACCCGTCTTCTGCGGGCGGCAAAAGCTTTTCTACGGTATTGGTGCGTTCATATGGCTTGCTGCGGTCATCCATTTCTGGCGCTGGTGGCTGCAGCCGGAACATGTCGGCAACTGGCCGCTGTTCATATCGATGAGCGTCATTCTCGCTTGGATCACACTCATCCCGTTCTATTTCATCGCAATCTTCTTCGGCGCACGACGCATGAAGGCCTCCGTCCCGCCCCCGAATGGACGGATTGCCATGGTGGTCACCAAGGCCCCGTCAGAACCCTTCAGCGTCGTGCGCCGAACCCTGCTTGCCATGCTTGACCAGGTCGAAATGGACTATGATGTCTGGCTGGCCGACGAGGACCCATCCCAAGAGACGCGAAAATTCTGCAATGAGCGCGGCGTGTTCATTTCCACGCGCAAGGGCGTGGAAGCATATCATAGGTCCGAATGGCCGCGCCGCACGCGCTGCAAGGAGGGCAATCTCGCCTATTTCTACGATCAGTACGGTTATGACCGATATGACTTCGTTGCACAGTTCGATGCGGATCACGTGCCGGAACTCACTTATCTAAGAGAGGTGATGAAGCCCTTTTCCGATCCGGCAGTCGGTTATGTCTCTGCGCCAAGCATATGTGATGCCAATGCGAAAGAAAGTTGGGCAGCGCGCGGCCGGCTTTACGTGGAAGCGAGCCTGCACGGCGCCTTGCAGGTCGGATACAATAATGGATGGGCACCACTATGCATCGGCTCCCACTATGCCGTGCGTACGAAGGCGCTGAAACAGATCGGCGGACTGGGTCCGGAACTTGCCGAAGATCATTCCACCACTTTGATGATGAATGCCGGCGGATGGCGTGGTGTTCACGCCGTCGATGCGATCGCTCACGGCGACGGCCCTGCCACCTTCGCAGACCTTGCGGTCCAGGAATTTCAGTGGTCACGCAGCCTGACGAGCCTGCTGCTGCAATATTCGCCGCATCTGATCGGCAGGCTGCCTTCAAGGTTGAGGTTTCAGTTCGTCTTTTCGCAACTGTGGTATCCGCTGTTTTCCCTCTTCATGGCGGTCATGTTTGCCATGCCGCTCCTTTCGCTGGCGACCGGCCGTGCATTCGCGGAGGTAAGCTATGCGCAGTTTCTGCAGCATTTCATGCCCCTCTCGATCGTGCTCGTCGGGCTGGCATTCTTCTGGCGTTCAACGGGGCTTTATCGTCCATGCGGTGCCAAACTGTTCGGCTGGGAGGGCATGCTGTTCCTTTTGGTCCGCTGGCCATGGTCGCTGGCCGGTACCCTGATGGCGGTTCGTGACACCCTCAGCAGCCGCTTTGTCGACTTCCGCATTACTCCCAAGGGCGAGCAGTCGCGAATGCTACCGACAAGGGTCATTCTTCCCTATCTCGGCCTGGCTGCCTGCAGCGCGGCGGTCATGGTCGGCGCACCGGAGGTGAACGAGACGCGTGGTTTCTATATCTTCGCAGCGATCAACACGCTTGCCTATGCGACAGTTGCGACATTGATCGCCTTCAGGCATGGCCGGGAAAACGGCATGCTTACAGTGGCGCGGGCCAAAGGCATCACGATGGCATCCCTTTGTGCTTTCGCTGCCGTTCTCGTCGGCGGCGGGCAACTGGGCCAACACGCCGTAGGCTCCGTCGAGGCACTTTCCTACGGCCAGAACATCGTCAGCTTCAGCGAAACACGCTTCACCGTGGCAGGCGCCGGTCATCGCAGCCGGACCAAGATCACGACGTTCCGTTTCCACTGGAACGGCTTTGGTGCGCAACAGGATATCTAGGCCGGTTTCTCACCCGGATGTTTGCGTTGAGAACAAGGAGGAGACAATGAAACAGAAACATCTATGGCTGGCTGGCGTCTTCCTCGTCACCGTCCTGGGGCCTTTGCCTGCCCTGGCCGAGAAGACGTTTACACCGCCGCCGACCGCCCCCGTTCCGGCCTCGGAACTGAAGGCGATATACGGCGACAGGACTTGGCTTTGGAGTGCGGGCGGAGGACGGTTCGATACCGGTGACAATCGTTTCTCCGCCTATACACGTGAAGGCGGCAAGCCGTCGGTGGGCCAGGGACACTGGGTCGTTGATGACAATGGAAAGCTCTGCATTCTGGCAAAATGGTATGCCAGCAACGGCAACGCGCGCGCTGCGACCTGTTTCGGCCATGTCAGGATCGGCGATACCATCTTCCAGCGGCGCCATCCCTTCGGTCACTGGTATGTGTTCCGCCATGCGCCGGAGCGTAAGGGCGATGAATCTGCCAAGCTTGTCAGCGCCGACACGGTCGCATCGCATATTCGCCAGTGGCAGGCATCAACATCTGGAAATTGACGGAAAGGAGGCCCGTTATGAAATCGATCGACAGACGACAATTCGTCGGAGCAGGCATAGCGACCATTGCAGTGGCTGGCGCCTGTCATTTTGCCCTCGCACAGGGGGAAAACCTGTTATCGGCGACCGCCGGTAGCCGTATCCGGGACAAACGTCCGACAGTGCATACGCCGGGACTGAGGTTCGGCGCCTATGATCCGCACGGAGATTTTGCCGAACAGGCGAATGTAACGACCGAGGCGCTGTTCATGCCCTGGGAGGATGTAGACCTGTCGTCATTACCCGCAGCCGACGCTTATGCCCTGCAACGCAAGCGTAACCTGCTGATCACCGTGGAGCCATGGTCATGGGACGAAAATTTCCGTCTCACTTCCGGCGAACTCCAGACACGTATCCTCAATGGCACATACGATCGGAACATGCGCGAAATCGCACATCTGATCGGGCAGATGAAGAGCCCGGCCATCGTTCGCTGGGCGCAGGAAATGGAGGATCATGAAAGCCGCTTCTCCTGGGCAGGCTGGAGGCCTGATGCCTATATAACCGCCTACCGCAGAATGATGGATATCGTCAGAAAGGAAGCGCCGAAAGCGCAGTTGATGTGGTCGCCCAAGGGCGTTCCCGGCTTGCGGGACTATTATCCCGGCAGCAATTACGTCGATTATGTCGGCCTGTCGGTTTTCGGGCTCGAGGCATTTGACAGGATTGCCCACGGCAATCCACGCAGCTTCAGCGACAATCTCCTTCAGGGATACGGTCTTGTCGAAGAATTCTCCAAACCCGTCTGGGTGGCCGAACTGGGCTATGAAGGCGGCGACGGCTATCTGACGGCCTGGATGGGCGAGGTCACACGAGATCGCGAAGAATTTCCGCTTCTTGAAGAGGTCGTCTATTTCAATGACCGCGAGGTTCATCCTTGGCCCTATAACCTAGGCAGACCGGATTGGAGGGTCGTACGAACCGGTAGCTTGGGGTAGCGGATAGACACTGCGATGAAAACCGATTGTGCGTGCGTGATCTGGGCATCTACTCGGCTGAAATCCACTTTGCCGCCAGAAGTAGCTGCTAAAGCGACACTGTCGAACCCTAAGGCGAATGGGACATCTCAACGAGCTGTAAGCCGTGCAACAAGTAACTGGGAGATGGATGCCGATGGAGCATGCCAAGCATTCAATGCAATAGACGTGGTAGGCACAGGTTGCGGTTTGAAACAGTTCGGCTGCTTTAACCGACAATAATCGGCTATGGACTTGTGCATCACTATTCGATGATCAGCATTTACCGCGCTCTGTTTTGCAATGAAGCAACAGGGCTGACTGTTCAGTGGGTGGTCAACTTCCCGATTTCGGCTGAAAGCTGGTCTTGGGTGTAGGGTTTTCCAAGGCGCGCAAAATCGAGCCCCACGCCCGGCGGCAACTCCGCATAGCCGGAAGCGATCAGGATTGGCAGGCTCGGCAGCACGGCTCTCGCCGCCATTGCAAGCTCACCGCCGTTCATTCCTGGCATAGAGAAATCGGTGATCATCAGGTCGAAGCCGTTGCCATCACCCAGACACTCGAGCGCCTCGCGGCCGGAATGCGCCTCGACGACATCATGTCCCAGATCGGTTAGCATGTCCGCCGAGCTCATGGCGATAAGCGCGTCATCATCGACAAGCAGGATCCGCAAGGGCCTTGCTACGGCTGCGGCCTCCTCAACCGCCATCTTAGCGACATCCGGCCGGATTTCGTCGTCATTCGAGACGGGGATCCACAATTCGGCGGTGGTGCCTACACCTACTTTGCTGGTCAGCTTCAGATCGCCTTTGAGCTGCAGTGCCAGCCCATGGATCATCGAAAGGCCAAGACCCGTGCCCTTGCCAAGTTCCTTGGTCGAAAAGAACGGTTCTACGGATTTTTTCAAAGTTGCTGCGTCCATGCCCACCCCCTGGTCGGTGACGGACACAACAACATAGCGGCCAGCCGAAAGTGTCCCTTGGGGAGCGACCTGTTCCGCTTGCCTGAGCTCGATGCGTAGGGAGCCGCCTCCCGGCATGGCGTCTCGGGCATTGACGGCAAGATTGAGCAGGGCGAGTTCGACCTGATTCGCATCCGCGGATACTGATGGCAGATGGTCCGGAACGATAATTTGGATTAGAATGGTGGTGCCCACCGAGCGCTTCAGCAAATCCTCCAGGCCAAACACAAGTCCACGCAGATCTACCGGACCGATCTGGAGATCTTGCCGGCGGGCGAAGGCCAGCAGTCTCTGGGTAAGCGATGCGCCGCGCCTAGCGCCCTGCATGGCTCCGTCGATCAGCCGTTCTGCCTTGGCATCTCCGGCATCATGCTTTCGCAAGAGCTCAAGATTACCAAGCACCGCCATCAGCAGATTGTTGAAATCGTGCGCAACACCGCCGGTCAGCTGGCCAATCGCCTCCATCTTCTGGGCCTGGCGCAATTGCTCCTCTGCGTGCTGGCGCTGCGAGATCTCTGCCATGACGATGGCGTGGGCGTCTTCGAGCTCCTTCGTTCGTTCAAGAACCCTTTCCTCCAGCACTTCGTTCAGACGACGCTGCTGCTCCTCCTGGCGAATACGGTCTGTAATGTCTGCCGATACGCCGACCAGTTTGATGGCTTGGCCGGCACGGTCCCGATAGAGCTGTGCACGAATCTCTGCCCAGTGTTGCGAGCCATCCGGCCAGATCGTGCGGTAATCGATCGAATAGTCTCGGCCTGTTGTGATCGTCAGATCAACCGACGCTCTCATTCGCTCGATGTCGTGGGGATGGATACTGGCAATCAGGTCCTCGTAAGTGAAATGCTCCTCTGAGCCACGACCAAAAACGCTCCGACATGTCGGCGACGTCGTCAGTACCATTGTGGCGAGGTCAAGCTCCCAGGCACCAAGGTGGCCAGCTTCCAGCGCAGTCTGCAGGCGCCGTTCACCTTCGTCGAGCGCCTCGATCCTGAGGCGCGCCTCGAATTGGCGACGTCGTCCCCGCAATGCTGATCGGGCGACACTGACGAATGTTGTGGCGTGAAACGGCCGCTCGATGAAGCTGACATTGCCGAGCACTTCCGACAGGCGAGATGCAGCCGGATTGCGCTCCGGCCCCCCGCCGCGATTTGTCAGGATAATGAAAGGAAGATCGGACCAGCTTGGCTGCCCCTCGATCCAAGCCGAAAGCGCGCGCAAGTCGCTTGATCGCACTGCCTTTTCCGTGACGACGGCAAAAGACACGTCGTCACCAAGCGCCTCGACAAACCCGACAAGGTCTGGGATGACGCGACTTTCGATACCTGCTGCTGCAAGGAGGGAGGCAGCGATCTGAGCATCGCGGCCGCGCGGGGCATGGATCAGGCCAATGGCGTTGCGATTAGGAATTGTTGCGGTCCTCGTCAGAAAGCGCCATCAGAGGGCCGCGTTCACCGACAAAGGTCGGCACGCCGCGTAGCACGCCCTGAAAGCCGGAAAGCGCTTCGCCGACGGTAAGGCCAGCATTGCTGATCTTGAATTCGCGTATCGTGTCCTCATGTCTGCCAGTACGTTTTTTGATCACCGAAATAGCACGCCTGACCTTACCCATGGCTTCGAAATAGCGGAGCAAGATGACCGTGTCTGCAAGGTAGGTCACATCAACCGGCGACTTCATGTCCCCGACAAGACCATGCTGTGCCACGGTGAGGAATGTGTTGGCGCCCTGTCGATTAAGATACTGCAACAGCTCGTGCATGTGCAGGATCAGAGCATTTTCGCCGGGCATGGATGCCTGATATCCGTTGATACTGTCGATGAGGACGGTCTTGGCATCAAAACCCGCGACCCGATCACGGACGCGCTGTGCGAATTCGCCGGGCGAAAGCTCTGCGGCATCGAGCTGTTCGATGTGGAGGAGACCTTCGTCTCGCATCTGTTCGAGATCGAGGCCCATGGCCTTGGTCCGCGCGAACAGCAAGCCAAGCTCCTCGTCGAAAAGAAACACCGCTGCTTTTTCTCCGCGTCTGATGGCGGACTCTACAAACTGCAGAGAAAAGAAGCTCTTGCCCGTCCCGGCCGGGCCTATCAGCAGCGTGCTGGAACCTCGCTCGATGCCACCGCCAAGCAGGTCGTCAAATTCGGCAATACCACTCTTCAATGTTGTGCGCTCGAAGTCGATCCTGTGCTCGACGGCCCTCAAGCGAGGGAAGACGGCTACGCCGCCTGTCCTGATAATGAAGTCATGATAGCCACCGCGAAAGGCTTGGCCACGATATTTGATGACTCTCAGCCGCCGGCGTTCCGCCCCATAGTCTGGAGCAAGCTGTTCCAGGTGAACAACACCATGAACGACGCTGTGGACCGTCTTGTCGAACTGATCGGATGTCATATCGTCGAGCAACAGAACCGTTGCTTCTGAGCGCGAGAAGTAATGCTTGAGCGCCAAAATCTGCCGGCGATAGCGAAGCGAGCTTTGTGCAAGGAGGCGGATTTCGGACAGGCTGTCGATAACGACACGATGCGGCTTTACGCGCTCAAATGCCTCGAAGATCAGCTTAGTTGTTTCGCCAAGTTCCAGATCAGACGAATAGAGCAAGCTCTGCTGCTGATCCTCGTCGAGGAGGCTTTCGGGTGGAACTAGCTCAAAAATTTCGATCGTGTCGCCAAAGTCGATGCCATGTGAGAGTGCACTATCCCTAAGCTCGTCTTCCGTCTCGGACAGACTGATATAAAGACACCGCTCCTTGAGTGAGGCGCCCTCAAGGAGAAACTGCAACGCAATAGTCGTCTTTCCGGCACCAGGAGATCCTTCAAGTAGGAATACATGACGACGGGTCAGGCCTCCGGCAAGAATATCATCCAGGCCTTCAACGCCTGTCCGTGCTTTTTCCGTCTTAAGTTCTGTCATGTGCTCTCCTTGAGACCATGTGAATTAGTGTGCTACTCCAACCAAACAAGGCAGTGCCCCATAAACCTTTACCTGTCGGGGCGCTCGAGTTGACGTGCGCTCGCAACACATAAACGAGCGATAATCCGTGTTTGTTTCATTGGCTGGCCAACTGTGACGTTGCGCTCAAGTAAGGGGATCTGCAGATCAAGCCGATGAGCATTCACTATCAACAACCCGCTGTCTCATATCGACGGCGGACGCAGCGACGCGATCAAGCCCGCCAGCTTTTGCAATGTATAGCGCTTGGTCGGCGGACTGTGAAAAGGGCCGACTGAGAAAGCTCACCTTGCACTGTCGTCACACCGCCGCTGATGGTGACATGCCCCTTGGCTCGCCAAGCCGATGGCACTGGGTGCGGGCGTGACAAGGCGAAAGCTCAAACCTTCAGGGCATCGACAATCACCTTGAATGCCGGCGAGTTCTGCCGGCGGCTCGGATAATAGAGATAGTAGCCCGGAAACATCGGGGACCAATCATCCAGGATTTGGACAAGCCGCCCGGAAGCGATCTCGTCCACGACGAGGCTTTCCGGCACGTATGCGATGCCATAGCCGCTGACCGCAGCGTCTATCATCGCATAGGACGTGTTGAAGATCAGCTGTCCGTCGACTCGAACACGGACTTCCCGGCCATTCTTTCCGAATTCCCAGGCGTAGAGCCCGCCAGCGCTAGCCTGCCGGTGGTTGATACAGTCGTGGCCAACCAGATCCTGGGGTGCCCTGGGAGTAGCATGCGCCGTCAGATATTCTGGAGAGGCGACTGCGACCAGGCGCCAGTCGGGACCAATTCGAACGGCGATCATGTCCTTGTCGACGCTCTCGCCAAGACGAACACCCGCGTCGAACTTCTCTTCGACAATGTTTCGGAACCCGTTGTCCATATTGAGCTCGACCCTGACGTCGGGATAATGGCGCAGAACGGGCCGAAGTTTTGGCCATACCACGCTTTCCTGCGCATAGTCCGACAGGGTGATCCGAACGGTCCCGGACGGCTTGTCCCGGATCTCCATCAGTTCGTCGATTTCGGTTTCGAGCTCTTCGATTCTCGGCGCCAGCGAACGTATCAACCTTTCTCCGGCTTCTGTCGGGGAAACGTTACGTGTCGTGCGGGTTAGAAGTCGCAACCCCATGCGAGCCTCAAGCTGCTTGATCGTGTGGCTGATCGTCGATTGAGACGTTCCGAGCTTGGCCGCGGCTCTCGTGAAGCTGCGCTCCTCGGCAACCGCCAGAAACCAAAGCATGTCATTCAGGTCTTCGCGCTTCATCAGCAGCCCTCAAGCTTAGTCATTCATGTCATGAATCGATAAGTCCAAGAGGATTGCAATGGCTAATCATGACAGTCGCGTCAGACTATATTTCGGCCATGACCTATCAAGCTCAGCAAAGAACAGACGACATCGGCCCATTCGGGCCAGACGCGATACTCGAAAATACGCCAGACACCAAAGTAACGGTTGCTGGCTGGGGCGCTGTCTTCTCGCTGGCGCTTTGTGTCGCCGTCCTGATCGCATCGGAATTCATGCCTGTCGCCCTTCTGTCGCCGATCGCCACAGATCTCGATGTCACCGAAGGACATGCGGGCCAGGCGATCTCGATTTCCGGCGTCTTCGCGGTGGTGACCAGTCTCTTCGTTGCGGGACTGACGCAACGGATCGACCGGCGTGTGGTGGTGACGTCGTTTTCGCTGTTCCTGATCGTCTCCGGAACTATCGTAACCTTCGCCCCGAACTATCTGGTGCTGATGATAGGCCGCGCACTGCTCGGCGTGGCGATCGGCGGCTTCTGGTCGATGTCGGCGGCGGTCGTCATGCGGCTGCTACCCGAACAATCCGTTCCCAAGGGACTGGCGATGCTCAACGCGGGCAATGCCATTGCGGCGACGATATCTGCGCCGCTCGGCAGTTTTCTCGGGAACTATATCGGTTGGCGTGGAGCATTCTTCGCGGTCGTGCCGCTGGCGCTGTTGTCTCTCGTCTGGCAGTGGGTCAGCCTCCCCTCGTTACCGCCGACACGCAGCGAAGGCCCGACCAACGTCTTCAGGCTGCTCACCCATCCTCAGGTCGCTATTGGCATGGCGTCCATCATGCTGCTCTTCGTGGGCCAGTTCGCACTGTTCACCTACCTGCGCCCCTTTCTGGAAACCGTGACGAACGTGTCCATCTCCACACTCTCGCTTTTGCTCCTGTTGATGGGGCTCGCGGGTGTCGTTGGGACATACTGGGTGAGCCACCTTCTCCAGAAGCGGCTGTTCAGTATCCTCGGTGCGATCCCTCTCATCATGGCCGTGATTGCACTCGGATTGATCGCTTTCGGCTCATCGGTCACGGCCACAGCTCTCCTGCTGTTAGCTTGGGGATTGTTCGCCACAGCCGCGCCTGTCGGCTGGGGCACCTGGCTGACCCGGACGATGCCCGACGATGCTGAGGCGGGCGGCGGCCTGCAGGTGGCGACAATCCAGTTGGCCATTACACTGGGCGCTTCATTCGGAGGGATACTGTTCGACAGCGTCGGCTGGGGGACGACATTCCTGCTCGCCGCTTTGCTCCTTGCCGCTTCATCGACCCTCGCATTCGCAGCCGGGCAGATGGCACGAAGGGTCTCGCCATGATCGACCGCCGTTCCGCGATCGTAGCGATGGTCGCCATGGCTTCAGCTCCGGCGTGGTCACACGCACAGTCGAATAAAATGGGACGCGCCATGAAGTTCAAGATGACATTCAGCGATCACCAGATGGCAGCAACCCTCGACGAAAGCCCGGCGTCGCGGGAGCTTTTCGGATTGCTGCCGCTCGATCTCAAGATCGAGGACTACTCGACCAACGAAAAGATCGCCTATCTGCCGCGCAAGCTGACCAAACATCAGGATGTCCCGTTTGGCGACGGGCGTCCAGGCGACATCGCCTATTACGCGCCTTGGGGCAATCTCGTCTTCTACCACGCCGACTACCGGTATTCGAGAGGGCTGATCCGTCTCGGCCGCTTCGATCTCGGTTTCGAGCCGCTTCTTACCCGAGGGGAGTTCCCACTTCGGATCATTCCGATCTGAACGCTCCCGCCGATGCCACCGTGGCCCAGTTTCAAACTCAACATATGAAGGAGACAGCAAATGACTAACAAGCAAGCACTCGATGACGCGCAGCCCCTGAACTCCAGTATCGACAGACGCAATCTCCTGAAGATGTCGAGCGCCGCTGCGGCCGCTCTCGGCATGATGTCCATTTTCGACACCAGTTTTGCAGAGGCACAAGACATGTCCAACGGCGCCGCCAATTTCTACACCAGCGACCGGGTGACCCTTCAGAAGGTCACCTTCAAAACCCAGTACCAGACGCATGTCGCGGGCAACCTCTATCTCCCCAAGGATCTCAACCAGGCGGCAAAGAACCCAGCCATCATCGTCGGCCACCCGATGGGTGCTGTCAAAGAGCAGAGCGCCAACCTCTATGCGACCAAGATGGCCGAGCAGGGTTTTGTCGCCATGTCGATCGATCTGCCTTTCTGGGGCGAAAGCGAAGGGCAATCTCGCAATCTTGTGTCCCCTGAAGTCTATGCCGAGGCATTCAGTGCCGGCATCGATTTCCTCGGTTCTCATGCCTTCGTGGATCGCCAAAGGATCGGCGCGATCGGGGTATGCGGCAGTGGTAGCTTTGTCATCAGCGCCGCCAAGATCGATCCGCGCATCAAGGCAATTGCCACCGTCAGCATGTACGATATGGGAGCTGCCTTCCGTGATGCCCTGAACAAGTCGCAGACGGTCGAGCAGCGCAAGCAGTTCATCGCAGCTGCGGCCGAGCAGCGCTGGACCGAAGCCGACGGTGGAGCAATCGAGTATGTCGGCGGAACGACGCTCGCGCTTACGGCAGACACAGATCCGGTGCAGCGCGAATTCTACGATTTCTACCGCACGCCGCGGGGCGAGTTTACCCCCGCCGGCGCCACGCCCCAGACGACAACGAAGCCGACGATGAGCAGTATCGTCAAATTCGCGAACTTCTATCCGTTCAACGACATCGAGACGATCTCCCCTCGCCCGATGCTGTTCATCTCCGGCGACCAGGCCCATTCGAAGGAATTTAGCGAAGACGCTTACAAGCGCGCGTCCGAGCCGAAGGAACTGGTATGGGTCAAGGGAGCGGGCCATGTCGATCTCTACGACCGCGTCGATCTGATCCCGTTCGACAAGCTCAACAGCTTCTTCGACCAGCACCTCACCGCCTGAGGTCATCTCATAATGCGCCGGCCGGCCATTTCCCGTAGCCTAGGACGGGATCGGCCGGCGCATGCGGCTGCATCAATCGTCGGTAAGCGTCCCTCTTGCCGGTTGCAATGCCAGCCTTTCTCGTTCTCGGCCTTGCCGATTGGTAGCTCGACAATTCCGCCCACGAACTATTTGGGACGGTAATCTGGTGATAAACAGGGTCTGGTTCGGACACCTGTTCCGAGGCTGGCACGACCTGAAGCGCACCATCATCGTAACGCTCCAGACACCGGCGACGACTAGAAAAAAGCCTCATGAGCCGGAAGCTTTTTATTTCGCTTGACTGTCGTCGGCATGCTCAAGAGTGCCCGGCGAGACTGTTTTCGGCAAGAAAACCGCCTGCATTCCCAAAGAAGCATCGTGATAAGGAAATCACATTACAAACCGCGCCCTTCCGAAGTGAAGCCGCCGAAAAGGCGCGTGGTTATCCAGTAACCGGCACCACTCGCAATTGCAGACAGGAACGTACCCCAGCAAAGATCAGCGAACGTCAATGCTGTCGACCAGCGTATCAATGTTGCCTGATTGGTCAGGTCATAGGTTGCATAGGCAGTAAAGCCCAGGACGGCACCAGAGAGGACCG
>NZ_JACIGW010000013.1:0-48368 GCF_014198105.1 Aliirhizobium cellulosilyticum
GCAAAGACCGAGGTCTGCGAGACCGGCCTCTGGCGGTATTCGCGCCATCCGAACTACTTCTTCGAGTGGATGTTCTGGTGTTGCTGGTTTTTGTTGGCCGCCTCGCCGAGCTGGCTGTCCTTGTTGGCGCCGCTCCTGATGTACTGGCTGCTTGTGCATGTCTCCGGCATCCCGCCCCTCGAAGATCATATGCTGCGTTCGCGCGGCGAGAAATTTCGCGCACTTCAGCGGCGTGTGAATGCTTTTTTCCCCGGCCCGAGAAGGCAGGATATCCACCCAGAAGGAGAGTTGAAATGAACATGCTGGCCTTCGCTATCAACACCGCCGAACGCGCGCCTCTGACCGACGGCATGACGCTCGCGGGTATCGACTTCCTCTGTGGCCGCACCAAGCGCCGGCTGGCCGCCACGGCAGCAACGCAGGAAAATCTGTTTGTCGACGCAATGAACCAGTACCCCGTGGCGGTTCATGCGGACGAGGCCAACCGCCAGCATTATGAAGTACCCGCGGCTTTCTTTTCGCGGGTTCTCGGCCCAAGCCGAAAATATTCCTGCTGCCTTTATCCAACCGAACATACGACACTGAAGGAAGCGGAGGTTCATGCCCTCGCCGAAACGGTGAAACATGCCGCGATCGAGGATGGCATGACGATCCTGGAACTCGGCTGCGGCTGGGGCTCGCTTTCGCTTTATCTGGCGGCGCAGTTCCCGAACTCGCCTATCGTCTCCGTCTCCAACTCCGCCTCGCAGCGCGCCTTCATCCTGGCGACGGCCAATCAGCGGGGGCTGAACAATCTGTCGGTGGTCACAGCAGACATGAATGATTTTTCGATCGACCAGCGCTTCGATCGTGTCGTCTCGATCGAAATGTTCGAGCACATGTCGAACTGGCGGAAACTTTTCGAGCGTGCCCGCGACTGGGTGAAGCCGGAAGGTCGGCTTTTCCTGCATGTCTTCACTCACAAGGACCGCTCCTACCGCTTCGACCACGACGATCCGGCAGACTGGATCGCCCATCATTTCTTCACCGGCGGTATCATGCCGGCGCATGACCTGCCTCATCGTTTCGAGGATCTGTTCGCGGTCGAGGAGGAATGGCGGTGGTCCGGAACTCATTATCGTCGTACGGCGCTCGACTGGCTCGCCAATTTCGACCGGGAGTCCGATCAGATCGAACCTATTTTCGCAGAGGTTTACGGCAAGGACGCACCGCTCTGGCTACGCCGCTGGCGGCTGTTCTTCCTCGCGACCGCCGGTCTGTTCGGTCACGATGACGGCGATATCTGGGGTGTAGGCCATTATCTGCTGAAACCGGCAAGGCCATGAGCGCGCAACGAGTTCCTCTCGATCCTCTTACCCAGGCGACTGTTACGATCGCTTGGGTCATATGTCTCAACAAGCCATTTTACCCGCTCTATGTCTGGTATCTCGTCGGTGATGGCATGGCCGCGTCACTTGGTTCGCTGATCGCGGCTCCGCTCTTTCTGGCAATTCCGTTCATCGCCCGTCATTCGCCGATCATTGCGCGGATTTCGCTTCCCCTTGTGGGGGCACTCGACACTTTCTTCGAGACGCGGTTGTTCGGCCAAAGCTCAGGAACAGAATTGTTCTTCGCTGCCTGTATCATGCTCGTCGCAGTTTCCTTTCGGGCGGAAGAGAAATGGACCCAACGCAGCCTGGCAGCGCTCGTTTTCGCCATCTTTCTTCTGTCACGCCATACCGGTGGACCGCCGTTGCATGGCTGGAGCGATGCCGATCTTGCCATTTTTCTCGATCTGAACGTTTTCGCGGCCGCATGCCTGATGGCTTTCATCGCCATTAGATACGCGGGGGGTGGCGATAAGCGCGGCCCCCACGAGCCGGACGAATTGATAAGGAAATAAACCGGAGGATCACATGCTGAACTTTTGGAAATGCCTCGTCGGCGTTCTCTTGCTCACCGGATCGCTCGTATCGCATACCGCCACAGCAGCAGAGCCTGAAGTGGCCAAGGTCGGCGCCGACCACTACCGCGGGACATGGCTGGAGATCGGCCGTCGGCCAATGTGGCTGACCGACGGCTGCGTCGCCGGTTATTCGACCTATCGCCGCGGCAAATCACCTGATGAAGTGCTTGTCGAAGATGGTTGCCGCATCGGAAATCCGAAGGGTCGATTAAAGACTATCCAAGGAACAGGGCGCATAGTCGATTTTGACAGCGAAAAGGCGAAGATGCGTGTTCGTTATCCTCTGCTGATCACCTTCAACTATTGGGTTCTTTACAAATCACCGGACAAGAGCTGGTTCATCAGTGCCGATCCGGACATGACCAATCTGTGGATCTATGCACGCACTGTACCTTCCAAAGCCAAACTTGACACAATGGTTCGAAAGGCAAGCCAGCTTGGTTACGATGTGAGAAAGCTGGAATTTCCCGAAACATGAAGACACGCTCCGGCCTTCTATCGCCGGAACGTGCAACCTTTGCCAAATGCTCACATCGGAGGAACGACGCCGTTGGTGCCGACGACGACGCGTGAGGTGGAGATTGAACCGTCCGATGCCTTTTCGGAAGGGACGAAGACAGTTGCACCGCTCTTCAGATCCGCCACTTCGGCCGGAGCGAACGTAACGACCGGCGTGTCCTCCGGGATCGAAATCTTCTTTTCTCCGCCCTTGTAGGTCACGGTCAGCGTATGGCCATCGACCGACTTCACGGCATTGGCGACCGTGGCGTTTGTCATCGAGCTGTTGGGTTTCAGATCCCAGGCATAGCTGCCTTCGCCGGTGCCCTTCATGGCGGCAGGGAAGATCAGAACCTCGAGAGCACCGTTGCCGCCATCGGCAGTCGGCAACGAGGCGATGCCGACGAAATCACCTTCCTTGATGTCGTTGACCGAAGCCTTGGCGACGCTCGAAACCTTCCAGCCGTCCTTGAGCATGATCTTGGCGTCGGTGCCTTCGCGGGTCTTGACGGAAAGGGTCGAGCCGTCAAGGCTTTCGACGGTGCCGCGGACACGGATCTGGTCGGCAGCATGGGCGGAGAAGCCGATCGTGGCTGCGATCAGCATGCCGGCGAGCACCGGAAAACCGGCCTTGTAAATAGAGGACATTGTCTTCTTCCTTGTTGAAAAACCCTGTCGTTTCAATCGCCGGCGAATGCGGGATGAAAATCCGCCGGCATCGTGGGACAAAGCCTTCGCGGCCTGCCCCGCGAACTCTCAGATCCCGGCGTACCATTCGTAGCCGCGGTCTTCCCAGAAGCCGCCATTGCCACCGTAAAGGCCGGACAGATCTGCAACAGCTTCGATGCGCATCAGGTACTTGGCCTGTTTGTAACCGAGCTGCCGCTCGACCCTCAGCCGTAGCGGCGCGCCGTGCGGAACCTCCAGATCACGGCCGTTCATCGAATGGGCGAGGATGGTCTGGGGGTGGAAGGCATCGACTAGGTCGATGCTCTCATAATACCAGCCGCTGCCATCAAGCGTCTTTTCGTATTCGTCGGCGCAGTGGAAGACGATGTAGCGCGCCTCCGGCTTGAGGCCGACCTTGTCGAGAACGGCGCCGAGCGGCACGCCGGTCCACTGACCGATGGCGCTCCAGCCCTCGACGCAGTCGTGGCGGGTAATCTGCGTACGCGACGGCATCGCCTTCAACACTGCAAGCGACAATTTTGTCGGCCGCTCCACAAAACCGCCGACCTCCAACTGCCATGTCGAGAACTTCCGGCTGAGCAGATCCTGATATTGCTTGCCGTCAGGCATGCTCGTGCCGTTGGCGCGGAAGGTCGGCGAGATGTCGGCCATGGTGAACTCGCGCGCCAAAGTGTCGTCGCCAATCAGGGCGCGCTGTGTCTTCATCGTCAGGCCCTCGGCGACCTTCAGGACCGACTGGACCTTCGGGCTTTCGACCAGCGCATCACAGCCGCTGAGACCGAGTGCCGAGGCGGTGAGCGTCGAGCCGATCAGGAACCGACGGCGAGTGATGATGCGGCTCATGGCTTTACCTTCGAAAGGTCGTCGACATCGATGGCGTAACGGCCGGTGATCATCGAGCGCATGTTGTTGAAGACGCCGGACACCAGAACCATCGCCACATGCACGACGACGAAGGCGACCAGCGCGCTGGCGGTGATGAAATGCAGCGTGCGGGCCGACTGCCGGCCGCCGAAGAGGTCGATCAACCAGGGCGCGAAGGCGTCGAGACCGGGCGACATGGTGAGGCCGGTCGCGATCATCACCGGCAGGAGAAGGAAAATGACGAAGAGATAGGTGAGCTTTTGCAGTGCATTGTAATGCCGGGCCTTTTCGCCCTTTGGAAAACGCAGGCGTGCATGATCGACGATTTCGTGCCGAAGATTGCCCGGCGCAAGTTCACCCTGCGCGGGCAGAAGATCCCGTTGAAAATGACGGGCAAAGAACCCGTAGGCCATGTAGATCAGCCGTTGATGACGAAAAGCCAGGCAAAGAAGAAATGCCAGCGCCGCCCGGTCGCGAGGTCCTGATAGCTCGGCAGCGTGATCCAGGCCGGGAAACCACGCGCCGTCGCCTCGCCGTCGACATTCGAGACGCCGAGGACGCCGGTGGTATCGAAGGACAAGCCGCCGATCCGGGTCTTACCCTTGATCGCATCCCTTTCTTCGACCGCTTCCATCGACAGGACGGACGGATCGTTGTCGGCGCCATACTGACCCCAGTACAGGGCCGGATGCGCGTTGAAAATCTGCAAGCCGCTGAACAGCAATACCGTCATGCAAAGGACGTTGAGCCAGTGCGACAGGCGCACCGTAAGGCTGTGCCGGCGGATCAGCACGCGCCTGCCGCCGATCCTGTGGGTTAGCGCATCGATGTTTTCCATGAGTGGCCTCCGGGCAGATGGTCTTCATGCTGTACGGTGACGCCCTCGCCGAAGTTTCATTGGCGAGGGCGCAACCAGCTTATTTCATCGCGTCGCAATGCTTCATCATGTCGGCCTTCTTCATGCTGTCCTTCTCCATGCCGGCCTTGTGCGTGCAGTCGGCTTTGCTGCCCATCTTCATGCTGTCGGTCTTCATCGGATCGGACTTCATGGTGTCTGTTTTCATCGTGCCCGATTTCATGCTGTCAGGCTTGCTCATGCTGTCCGTGCTGGTCTGCGCGCTGGCGCTGCCGGCCGTGACACAGAGGCCGAAAAGGATTGCACCGGCTGCGGTAGCGCATGAACGAATGGTCATGTTGATTCTCCCGTTTTTCATCTGCTCGCCGCAGTCTTGCGGTGGGCGTTACGGAAGGCTCATTCGCTGCCGGCCAGGATCGGTTACAGGCATCATTCCGATAATCACGCCCATGTGATAGCAGCAGCTGTCTCGCTTTTATTTCGAGCGGCGTGTAACGGTTTCGCGCTGCCTGCGTATGAGGCTTCGATAACATGAAGCAACTGACCGAGCCCGAGCTGAAAGCGCTGATGCTCTCGTCCCTCGACGGGGACGAGCTGGCCTACCGTTGCCTGCTCGACATGCTGAGGCACCTTCTCGTGAACTACTACGGTCGGCGGCTTGTCCGCTCGGCGGCCGCGGACGTGGACGATCTGGTTCAGGACACCTTGCTGGCGCTGCACCAGCGCCGGATCACCTATGATCGTGGACGGCCCTTCACCGCCTGGTTCTTCACCATCGCCCGCCACAAGCTGGTGGATCACTTCCGCCGGTCGGGCGACAGGCAGAATGTCGGAATGGAGATGCTGGAGGACATGGCCGACGAATACCGCGAGGACGCCGTCTCGGCCGGCATGGATGTCAATCGTCTGCTGGCAAGCCTGCCCGCTTGGCAAGGCGAGATGATCCGCCAGGTCAGGCTGGAGGGACATTCGGTGGCCGATACGGCAATGAGGAGCGGGCGCAGCGAGGCGGCGGTCAAGATCAATGTTTTCAGAGGCATTCAGGCGATGGCCGCGAAACTGAAAGGCGAACGCAGTGAAGACGGATGATCTGATCGACAGGCTGGCAAGTGATCTGCGGCCGGTGCCGCGCGGCGCGCTGGGGCGTCTGCTGTTTTTTGTTCTTATCCCAGGCCTCGTGTTGTCGGCGGCGATGATCCTGTTCGGACATGGACCGCGGCCCGATCTGGCCACAGCCATCCATCTGCCTGCCTTCTGGGTAAAGTCGATCTATCCGCTTGCCCTGACCGTCATCGGTATAACAGCGCTGATGGTGGTTGCTCGCCCAGGAGGCCGACCCCGAAAGGCAGGCCTGGCATCGCTCGCCATCTATCTCGTACTCGTCGCACTCGGTCTTTGGCAGCTCCGCATGGCGCCAGCCGAAGACTATCCGAGACTGATTTTCGGAATCTCCGCCTGGATCTGCCCGTTCATCATTGTTGCAGCAGCGCTTCCCGTTTTTGCCGTAATTGTTTTCTTCCTGCGCCGAAGTGCCCCAACGAACCTGCCTTTGGCGGGCTTTATCGCTGGATTGGTCGCAGGCTCAGTAGGTGCTTGGACCTACTCCTGGGGCTGCATCGAAAACGGGCTTCCTTTCGTCGCTCTCTGGTACACGTTGGGGATCGCTCTATGCGGCATGCTTGGGTTGGCTTTGTCGCGCCCTCTACTTCGTTGGTGAATGGCGGGCGGGAACTAACTCGGTCCGCATTGATCGCCGGTCTAAGGTCTTGAAGGGAATCGAACCCTAATTCCTGAATCCGAAAAATAACGTATTGAAATCGTGCAGGAATCGAGTCTTCGTGATCCTCAGCACTTTATGTGTGACAGGCTCCGTGAGCATAACGGCCACCGCGGCACCAGGCGCGGCCGGCTTGTGAAACGAGTTGATTGCGGTTGTCCAACTGGGTGCTGTAATGCTTTAGCCTTCAGAAGCCCGAATCTTTTACATAGGCCGGATACCCGCGCGTCGGCGCCGAGATCCGGGCCGCGCCAATCTCTAATGAGATCGCTCGTTGCTCGGCAGATGTATTAGCAATCTGAAATCCGTCAGAGTCGACAGTGAAGTCGCCTCCCCTGAAGGTATCTTGATATCTGGCGCAGCCAGCAGATCACCCCTGTACTTTGTCTGGATAGGGCTCGATGTCTACTGACCAATGCTGCCTCAGTGATTACTTGCAGATCACTGTTATGTGATGACTGGCTGCATTTTACGCCCACGCAAGTTTGATCTACCTCAATGGAACATATCTGATATGCAAGATATATAAGGGTGAGGATTTTTAGCATTGGGCGTGTAGAGACGCGCCTGAATTCGTGGGGGCGAATGGGAATGCCGGGAGGATCGTCTGCAAATTCAAGGAGAGCCGGTCAGGCCGCTGGCACCGGCCATGCGATGAATGCCTCGCAGCTCATCCATCTCCGACTCCGCAACGAAATCATATCGATGAGCCGGCGACCGGGCGAGACCGTCCACGAAAAGGACATTGCTCAGGTTTTCGGCGTCAGCCGCACGCCGGTCCGAGAGGCGCTTTTGCGCCTGTCTGAAGAGGGACTGGTCGATATCGTCGCCAAGTCCGGAACGATCGTTTCGCGGATACCTGTCGATGAACTCCCCGAAGCAATCCTGGCGAGAAAAGCCATCGAACAGATGACGGTGCGCATGGCGGCGGAATTTTCCGTCAAGAGCGACATCCTTACGATGCACGCCATTGTCGAGCGCCAGACCGAAGCCCTGAGGTCTGAAGACGTCAACGGTTTTCACGAGGAAGATGAAGCTCTGCACCATGCGATCATGGCTGCGGCAGGGTATCCCGGCATCTGGCGTTTCGTCGAAGAGATCAAGGTGCAGCTCGACCGGTTCCGGCGGCTGACACTACCGCAGGCGCACCGAATGGAACGGGCGCTGGCCGAGCACATCGAACTGGTGGCCGCCATCGATGCCAGGAACCAGGAAGCCGCGGCGGCGGTGATGGGCAATCATCTCGATTGGCTCGGAGAAAGTCTAGCCGAAATTCAGGATATCAACCCGGACTATTTTTCCGGAAACCCTCGGGATGCGCATTTTCGATGGACCAAAAGGTCACGTGCGCAGGCTGCACAGCCAATGGAATCTGGAGGCACCCTTTTCAGCGAAACCAATCGTGATCCTCAGATGAGGCACGTGCAAATCAAGGGCCAAGAAGGCGCTTGAACCGAGCGTATGCCCGCCTCAGGCGCCGGCTGCGCTTCTTTCAAAACGACTGCACTTAAGCGGAGGAATAAATGAAGTACACATCTTATATTTCAATGATTGCAGGGGCCGTTGCTCTTTCCGCCATCATTCCAGCCGGGATCAGCGCCGCATCGGCCGCATCGATGAACTTTGAAATAGCCTTCAACCAGACGGAGACTCATCCTCAGTTCAAGGCGTTGCAGATGTTTGCCGAAGGGCTCAAGGAGCGCACCAATGGTGAATACACCGCCGAAGTCTTCCCGAACGAACTTCTGGGCGCCCAGAAGGAAACCGTCGAGATGACCCAGACCGGCACGATCGCCATGTCGGTCGCAGCCGCCAGCCTGCTGGAAAGCTGGAACTCGGACTTCTCGGTGTTCAACCTGCCTTATCTCTTTAACAGCATCGAAGATCAGAAGAAGGTTCTCAACAACCCTGAGATCGTCGGCGACCTCTACAAGTCGGTTTCCGACCAGAGTGTTATCGTTCTCGGCTCCTTCACCGCGGGTGCACGTTCGGTCTATCTCAAGGACCGCTTCGTCAAGACCCCTGCCGATCTCGCAGGCCAGAAGATTCGCGTTATGCAGTCGGATACCAATGTCCAGATGATGAAGCACATGGGCGGCGTCGGTATCGCCATGGGTCAGGGTGAAGTCTACACGGCGATCCAGACCGGCGTTCTCAATGGCGGCGAGAATAACGAAATCGTCTTTTCGTCTCTGAAGCATGCCGAAGTGGCGCCGCATTTTTCCAACACGCGCCACCTCATGATCCCGGATTATCTGGTCATGAACGTAGACCTCTACAATGGCCTGCCGGAGAACATCAAGACGATCGTCAATGAAGAACTGGCCAAGGCCTTCGACTACGAGTTCGATGCTTTCGCGGAAGAAGCCGCAAAGGCTCGTGCCGATGCTGAAAAGGTCGGTGCCAAGTTCAGCGATGATGTCGACATGGAAGCCTTCCGCGCTTCGGTCAAGCCGCTCATTGACAGCAAGCTGACCAACGACGTCACCAAGACGATCTACCAGAAGATCGAGGCACTGCGCTGATCTTTCTAATTGCCCAGATCGCCGCAGCAACGCGGCGATCTGGGGGATCGTACGCTTCTCTTCGCCACACGAAAACTGGCAACCCCGGGCATTTGCCGTTTCCGGGACAGGGATTAAAACAATGGAAACTATCAAGCGCAGGGTCGATCAGATCCTTGCTTTCTGCTGCATATTCCTATGCGGGCTCCTCACGGTCATCGTGACCTGGCAGGTGGTCGCCCGCTATCTCTTCAACAGCCCCGGAGCCCAATCGGAAGAACTCGCCAAGATTTTGTTCGTCTGGCTGACATTATTCGCCGCAGCGCTGCTGTTCGGCGAAAAGGGGCACATGAATATCGGCATCCTCAGCGATGCGCTGCCTGCACGCTGGAACATTTCGCTCCAGATCCTGAGCAGCGTGCTGATCTTGATCTTCTGTGTCGCCATTCTTGTTCTCGGCGGCTGGGACGCGGTTGGCCGCACCATGCGCCAGACCAATGCCGCCATGCCCTTCCTGACCACCGGTCAGATCTACATGGCATTGCCGATCTGCGGTTTGTTCTCCAGTTTTTATTGCATTTACAACATCATCGTCGACGTCAAGCGCCTTGCTGCCGTCAAATCGGGCGCAAGCCCGCAGCAGGAGGGTTGATCCATGGCGAACGCAGCAGACATTGGCCTGATCATGCTGATCAGCATTCCGATCCTACTTGCCATCGGCGTGCCGATCAGCATCAGCATGGGTATCGGCTCCGTGCTCGCCATGAGCACGGTCTTCACCTTCGACCGGATGGCGATCACAGCAGCGCAGCGTATCTTCAGCGGCGTCAACAGCTTCTCACTGCTGGCCATTCCCTTCTTCGTTCTTGCCGGCATCATCATGACCAATGGAGGCATAGCCCGAAGGCTGATCGATTTCGCCAAAGCCCTGATCGGCTTCATTCCCGGCGCGCTGATGCAGACGAACATCGTGGCCAACATGCTGTTCGGTTCGATCAGTGGTTCCGGCGTGGCAGCAGCGGCAGCAATCGGCGGCGCGATCGGCCCGCAGCAGAAGGATGACGGTTATGATCCAGCAGCCGCGGCAGCAGCCAATATCGCATCTGCCCCCTCGGGCATGCTGATTCCGCCCAGCAACACTTTCATCATCTACTCGCTCGCAAGCGGCGGCACTTCGGTCGCAGCATTGTTCCTCGCCGGTTATATCCCCGGCATTCTGTGGGGTCTCGCTTGTATCATTCCGGCGATGATTTACGCGGTGCGCGCAGGCTACAAGGCGCAGGGCTTCGCTAAATTCCAGGAGAATTTGCGCGTTACCATCGACGCCCTGCCGGCGCTCTTCCTGATCGTATTGATCGTTGGCGGCATCATTTCCGGCATCTTCACGCCGACCGAAGCGAGCTGCATCGCCGTCGTCTATGTGCTGGTTCTTTCCTTCGCCTACCGCACGATCACGGTACAGATGGTCCCGGGCTTCCTGCTCGATACCGCCAAGACGACCGGCATGATCATCTTCATGATCGGCATTTCCGCAGTGATGGGCTGGATCATGGCCTATGCCAAGATCCCTAACATCATCGCGTCCTCGCTTCTGGGCTTTACCGACAATCCAATCCTGATCATGATCATGATGAACGTCATCATGCTGCTGCTGGGTTGCGTCATGGACCCGACGCCAGCGATCCTGATCTTCGCGCCGATCTTCCTGCCGATCGCGATGTCGCTTGGATTTGACCCCGTACATTTCGGCGTCATCATGGTCTTCAACCTCTCGATCGGCACGATCACGCCACCAGTCGGGCCAATCCTGTTCGTTGGTTGCCGAATAGCCAAGCTAAAGATCGAGGACGTGTTCAAGCCGCTGCTGATGTATTTCCTGATCCTGATCGCAATGCTGATCGTGGTTACGTTCACACCTGCACTTTCGCTGCTTCTGCCCCAGGCCGCAGGCTTGATCCGATAGTGGGAAAAACGCTTAACCCCGTCGCGAAAGGAATTGGAGCCCAACGCGTATGAAAACCGTGCCATCACCTGCAAGGGTGGTGGCACACCTCTCTCAATGTCAAACAGGCATGGGCGACTTAAAAAATGTATCGGCAATGACTTCATCTAGCTGGGCGATCGTTCCAGAACCGTCGCCACAACTCATCCAGCAAAACCTGATGAACAGCATTTTCTCCACGCTGCAATGGTATTAAGCGATACACTTGTCCGTCGTGGGCGACGTTATCTTGTTCGTTCCATATCAAGGAGCAAACGACCGGAGGAATGTGTGTATTCTTTAGCTAAAAGTCATTCGATTATGAATTTTTCCCGGAACCTGCAACCACGCTTATTTTCGTGGACCCTTTCAGCCTTTCGCACCCCTTGTCGGATATCGACGTTCATTGGCGCGGCGTCTGCTTCGCTTGTTCTGTCATCGCCAACGCTCGCCGCGGACACGCATCTGAATATTGACGGCGGTGCGCTGGGGCTGATCTGGGCCGTTCCATTTGTCGGTATGCTTCTGTCAATCGCCCTGCTGCCGCTTTTGGCTTCGCATTTCTGGCACCACCATTTCGGCAAGGTCGCCACATTCTGGGCTCTGGCGTTTTTCGTTCCGTTCATTGCCACGCATGCGTCCGGTATCGTCGCCTCGGAAATGACGCACGCGATCCTTCTGGACTACGTGCCGTTCGTGATACTGCTGACAGCCCTGTTCACTATCGCCGGCGGCATTCTCGTGACCGGCAATCTGCATGGATCGCCCCGTCTCAACACGGCCTTGCTCGCCATTGGAACTTTGCTCGCGTCGGTGATCGGAACGACCGGCGCTTCCATGGTGCTGATCCGTCCGTTACTTCGAGCCAATGATGGAAGGCGGCACAATGTCCACGTCGTCGTATTCTTCATCTTCCTCGTTTCGAACATCGGCGGCTCGCTGACACCGCTTGGCGATCCGCCACTGTTTCTCGGTTATCTGCGCGGCGTGGATTTCTTCTGGACCACAGCACATATGCTGCCTGAAATGGTCTTTGCCGCATTGGTCTTGCTGGTATTGTTCTGGTTCCTCGACAGTTATCTCTACAAGGGCGACACAGATTTTCGCGGTGTTTCCGATCCCACGCCGGATACTCCGAAAATGGGTATTTCCGGCAGGATCAATTTCGCATTGCTGGCAGTCGTTATCGGCGCGGTGCTGATGTCCGGCTCGTGGAAACCCGAAATCTCCGTTCCGGTCTTCGGCCTGCATTGGGAGGTGCAGAATATCGTCCGCGATCTCATCCTGATTGCGGCCGCAATCGCTTCGCTCATCCTGACGCCGGATAGTCTTCGCAAGGAAAATGGCTTCGAATGGGGGCCGATGCTGGAAGTCGGCAAACTGTTTGCCGCGATCTTCATCACCATCATCCCGGTCATAGCCATGTTAAAGGCAGCCGAAAACGGCGCATTCGCGCCACTGGTGGCGCTGGTAACCTCGCCGGATGGCGCGCCGATCAACGCCATGTATTTCTGGATGACCGGTATCCTGTCGTCCTTCCTCGACAATGCGCCGACCTATCTGGTGTTCTTCAATCTGGCAGGCGGCGATCCTGTCGAATTGATGGGGCCGCTTGCCAGAACTCTGGTCGCCATTTCCTGCGGTGCGGTGTTCATGGGCGCCAACAGCTATATCGGCAATGCGCCGAATTTCATGGTCAAGGCGATTGCCGAAAGTGCTGGTGTGAAGATGCCGAGCTTCTTCGGCTACATGGCCTGGTCGGTCGGCATTCTCGTACCGGTCTTCATTCTGGTGACACTGGTCTTCTTCCGCAGCTGATGCTGCGGCAGTCCCGGAGTCATTGCCCCATTAGACAAAAGTCCCGGCCGCCAACTTAGGCGGCCGAGAAATCGATCGAGAATCTTCGATGCGGGATTGCCATCAGGGCCGTTGCAATCGCAGCGATGCAAAACAGAGTGGCCCGGAACCAGATCTGGCGGGCAAGCAGAGAGATCTGCCAAATCAGTTTTGAGCTCATACATCTATCTCCTTTTCATGGGAGATAGATGGAGGCGGGAACAAGGCAATCGGAACATACAGATGTCTTTGCCTTGCGAACGCTTGCCGTTAATGGCCGGTCATTCGTTCAGACGAACGTTTGCCTCGCAAAAATCGGATTTCGTATTCGATCGACGCAGGATCGGGCGGACATACCGCGATCAGCATTTTATTGTCAAGCTGGGCGACAACCTCCGGGACGCCGTTATCGCGAGTCGCTTCAGCCACACTGATTTTGATGATTCCAAGTCCGGCGTATCGCGAGAACTCCGCGACAGACAGTCCGAGCCTTGCCGCCATATCATTTACCGACACACCAGCCTGCGCCGCTCGGATGACGGCATCGTCGTAATTCGATGATGGGTGCCCTCTCAACCGGACGATACTGTCCCCTCTTTTTCTCGCCAAGATGAAGGCTTAATGTTCGCGCCCGCTGCAGCGACGTTCAGCCTTGCGGCTTATGTCCAGCCCGTTCGCCGCGCGCACGCGAACAGTGCTCCCAGTGCGGACTGGGGAATATTATATCACGACATGATGTATTGAAAAGGTTATTGATGGCGGTGGCAGAAGAGACGATCAAGGAAACGGATCTGCCGTCAGCGCTTTACGACGGACTTGCCGGGTTTCGACTTGCCATGCGCCGATTTTTGTCTCTCAGCGGAGCAGCACTCGCACAAGCCGATGTCACCTCACAGCAATACCACGCAATGCTGGTCATCAGGACGGCGCCCGGCGGGCAGATCAGGATGCGGGAGCTTTCGGAATAAATGCTGATGCGCGCCCACGGGGCGATCCAACTGGTCGACCGTCTTGCGAACGCCGGACTTGTCGAACGCAAGCCATCGCAAACCGACAAGCGCAGCATTCTTATCGAGCTAACGCCGGATGGGCGCTGCCTGCTGCAGGACCTGGCACGGATTCATGTGAAGGGTCTCTTGGAAAATCAGGCGCTGCTTGTGGAGTCACTCGGCAAGCTCGGCGACCTTCGCGAACTCGCCTAGCCGCGAGAATGGCAGGTTCTCGTCTGCTTGTCATATACCGCGGATGAACATTGCCATCTGATTGACGATGAGCGCAAAGGGCACAGCCCATACCGCTGTCAAAGCCAGTCCAGTCACCCAGAACAGCGCTCCGATGTGGCGTTGCGGCTCGAACGGTAGCTCACGAGCCGTCGTGGATGCGCTCGATAGCTTCCACGTCAGACCCGCAAAGAACAGAGTGCTGAAGAAGCCACCGAATGTGACGACAAAGCAGTTCCCGGTGACAACCATCCCGGCGAGGAAGCGCAAGCCGAATGAACTGGACGTGGCATCGAAGCCTGCGACTATAACCGCACCGCCGATCAGGATGACCGGCACAAGTGGTAACCACAGAACGAGCCATCCATAGGCATCATCGAGCGCCCTCGCGGTTGCCTTCACGGCCGCTGACAGGCGCGTCGAGCTTGTCGAGAAAACGATCATTCCAGCCTCCTCCCAATCGCGCATTAATATCACGACGTGATGTATTTCGCCATCGAAGCACTGTCGATCCTGGACACAATTCGGTCACAATGAGTTGTGCAGGATATTTTGGAACGATGCCGCTTCAGCGCTGTTGGCTCTTTGTGACCAACAACAAACCTGGAGGCATCCCTATGAAAAGGCTCACGCTTTCCGCCCTCGTCCTTTCCGCCGTGATTCCGGCTGCGGCACTCGCTCAGACGAGCGCGACGACACCCGCTCCTGCAACCGAAGCGCCTGCTGCGACCAACCAGAACAAGGCGACCGGTGGAATGTCCGATCAGAAGCCGATGGATATGGCGAGTGACCAGAGCGCCGAAACGGCGGGACCATTTATTACCGTCCCGGAAACGGGCGCTTGGCGTGTGACCGATCTTGAAGGCAAGGCCGTCTACGGAGCTGAGAACGAGAGCATAGGCGAGATCAATGACGTTCTCGTCAGCCAGGACGGCAGCATCAATGCCGTGATCATCGGTGTCGGAGGTTTCCTGGGGATCGGCGAAAAGAACGTCGCCGTCGATATGAGCGCGCTTCAGTTCGGCCCGGGCGCTGACCAGCAACAGGCCGATGCGGCAAGCGCGGCCGTCTCATCGGAAACCACGGCGTCCACGACCACTGGCAACCCGACAGGCGCCCCGGCCGCAACCACGCCGGCTCCTGGTGGCACAACAGTTCCGCCAGCCCAGGCGCCAACCACGGAAGAAACGGCAAGTGCTGACAACATCAAGATTGGTGAGGACGGCTTGCCGGAGCGCATCGTGCTTAATGTCACGCGCCAGCAACTGGAAGATGCCCCCGCCTTCGAAGGCGTCGAGGCCGCGCCGAAACAGTAAACGTTCAGCGTCACTCACCCCTTCGCGCCATGGCGCGAAGGGGTGTTGGAGGAGATTATGTCGAATATCTCGAAAGCATACATGCGATCGGCCATCTTGGCCTGCGCCTCGCATGCTCTGGGGCCGCAGGTCGCCGCGGCTCAAGATCAATCAAGCTCCCAGGCTTGCAAACAGGGGCAGTTTGCCGGGAGAGAAGGTGACGAAGCAGAGACCAAAAGCGAGGTTCTCGCTAAGTGCGATAGCGTGATCCGTCCGCCTCAGGTCGGGGATCAGGAAATGGTCGAGCCAGCCCCGCCCGTCGGTCGCACACCGGTCATCAAACCGGAGCAAAGTCGATGATGAGGCTGAAAGCGACTGATCTGCTCGGATCCCCGATCCGGGCTGCCGATGGCGATGCTGGCACCGTCAGTGACATTCTGTTTGACGATCGGTCCCTCGCCATCAGATGGGTGGTGGTGCGCACGGGGTCATGGCGGAGCGAAGAGCAAGTTCTCGTAATGCCCCAAAACCTGCTTTGGTCGGAAGCAGATCCCCGGATTTGGGAGACCAGGTTGACGATCGAAGATTTCAGGAAAGGTCGGCCGCTTGAGGATGATCTTCCGGTATCCTTGCCGCGCCTGCGGGAGGCGAAAGTGGAATCCGGTATCTCACCTTTCCACATCGCTCCCTTGGGCATGCCCCCAGTCGTCCGACTGCATTCCTGGCCGACAGGTGACCGCAATCTCCGCTCCATCAGTCATGTGACAGGCTACGACATTCTGGCGGATATTGAATTGGTTGGGCGAGTTGCCAACCTCATCATCGCTCTCCCCGAATGGACGATCGCGGAAATCGAGATTTCGCAGTCCGGCGGCCAAGAGCCGCAGTCTCAAGACCTGAAACCGCCATTGCACATTGATGCCGATCGCAAGGTGGTTGATCTAAGGGACGTTGGGGGGCAAAGCTGCCACCTTGCATGATCAAAGCAGTTCCGGAAGCTTGAAAGCAGGTCGGCGGCCGTTCGGCCACTGACCCATACTCTTTTTCAAGCCGATATCACTGCGGCTTGGTCTGACACCTGCGGCTGAACTGACCGATCACGGGCTCCCAGCAACAAGTCCATCTCTTTGCGATTGCATCCGAACCGCGCAATCAGCCGCGTCGCCTCTGCGATCTCGATCGCATAATGATCGGACAGCGTTTTCGCTGTGTAATCTATATCTGTCTCGCTCTGCATTCGTTGCACTCCTTTCACATGAGAAAGGAACGGCGCGTGGTTGCCACCGTTCCTTCAAGCCTTGCAACAGAAAGCAACGCACGGTGAGCGGGGTACCCCGTCGCCACCGCGCTCCGTCAGACTATACCCCGGATTGGTGCTCTGGTGCGCTGTGAACGAGCTGAAACTCGGGCGAGTGAACCAGATGCAGATATCGTTCGAACTGGGCGAGCACATCGCTGTGTTGATTTCCACTGAGAGCTGGCTCTGACGCACATTTGCTGCTGTGCAGGTCTACGACGCACCGATCAACCGCGCCTGCAGGAGATCGAGTTTTGCTCTTCCGTACATCTGGCGCTTAATGAGCTTCAAGCGTGTGATCTGTCCTTCCGTTTGCCCATTTGACCACGGTGATATGATTGCATTCCTGACGGCTTCGAGGTCTTTTTCGACGCCGCCGGCAAACGATCCGACCAAGCTGTCCTTAGCGGCTTCCAACCACTCGTCGAGCTTCCGCGCTGTCTTCGAGCGGATCATGGACTGGAAGTCACCAATGGCCGTACGGGCGACCACAAGCTCCGGGACGTTCACTTCGATCGCCGCCACCAGGATCGCTTCGGATTTTGCAAGGTCGTCGCGCGCGGTGGTCATGAGCCGTGCGATAACCCGTGCGGACGGCGTTCTGGCGAGCCCGCTCTGATTGGCCTTTTCCGCAAGACGTCGGCGTTGAGCCCATTGCGATACGACACCACTCTGTCCCGCAAAGCCCTTCGTCTTCATCTCACGCCAGAGTGCCGAAGCGTTCCGTGCCCCTTCGTCCCAGCGGCTGTTGAGCCAAGGCAACCAGCTATCCAGAGAACTGGGCCGCGTTCGGAACACGTCGAGACGCTGCCCCCTTAAAACGTCGCGAACGAGCTTCCGGCTATGGCCGGTTTGCCGCACAATCTGCCGAATTGATGTTCCCTTCTTCGACAGCTCCCGAACCGCCTCGTTCGTTTCCTGGCGGCGTAGATACCCCTCATACTGCAGCTTCTCAGCGTAGGTCAGAAGCTTTGGATCAACGACATTGCTGCCGACAGCCTGTCTGATCTGCCTCATCGACTTGCCGACGGCGTCGAGGAAGGCCCGGCTGGAATTCTCCATCAGGTGCCACCGATCGGCGACCTGTTCAGCATTGGGCAACGCCTTCGCTATGGCCTCGCCATAGCCGCCACGCCGATCGCGAGCGACGATGGAGATAGACTGATGCCCAGCAAGCCACGCTCGAGACGTATCCAGCGCACGATCCGGCAACAGGGTGACGGGCTTCCGCCGCTCCAGATCGCAGACGATCGTCCCATAGGTTTGGCCCCGCCGGAAAGCAAAATCATCAATGCCGATGACGGTGAGTTCATCATCCTGGTCGGCAACACGGCGGCGAACCACCCGCAGCAGTGTGTCATTGCTCACTGGTACCATCAGCCGATTGGCAAAGGCCGCCGCCGGTCTGCCACCGAGCGCCAAACCAAGATGGTGAACAATGGTCTCCAGCCGCTGGGTGCGCCGACCGTAACGTGCCAGCACGCCACTATCGAACTGTTCGCAGAAGATACGCCGACCGCACAGAACGGCATCGCACCAGAACCGACGCGTCACGATCGCCAGCTCAACTCGCCGACCGCCAAACGGCAGGTCAGCGGGCCGACGCAGATATCGGCTTTGAACTCGTCGGCTCTGTCGGCCACAGGCTGGACACGTTCCTAAGAGGGCGCGCGATCGCAGCCGAACTTGCACACGCTCTGCGATAATCGTCACATCATCAACTGCAAAACCGGACGGAGCGAGGCTCGCCCGTTGAAATCGTTGCTGCATAGCTGATCCTCCGATGAACCAGCAGAAGCATTATCTTCAACAGCAGCAAATGTGAGTCAGAGCCTTTAATGCTTATAAATTAGGCCAAAGCGGCTCAACGGAAACCCAAATCGTCAATCACATATCAGCTTTGCCGACCCTGCTTGACTTCCGTGATTAACGGGCACATCTTAAAAAGATGTTGATCGAGCCCCTCCACAATATTCCCAAGCGAGTATGCCTTATCGCAGGCATATGACCCCCGGCCCGGTCGTGTCTCACCCCGGTCGAGGGGCATAGGTAGCTTTCCGCAAGTCGGTTGAGGCAGCCCAAAGAGGCGACAGTCTTTCCAATTATTTAATCGAATGCAACGCGCTTTGTGCGTGGCTGCGTACATGTATAGGAAACCAGCAATGGCTGCCGAAAAGAAAACGCATCGCAAGCCGGCCATCATCGTTACCCATTCCGACCACGAGAGGCTCTCACGACTTGCCGAGGCGCACGCAGCGCGCAATCCGGAGGTGTCCGAAGAACTCCTCGCCGAGCTCGACCGCGCCCGCATTGTTCCCGACAACAAGATCGGCATTGATGTCGTGCGTATGGGGTCTACGCTCCAGTTTGTAAGCGACCTCGGCGATGAACGCCTCGTCATGCTCGTTTTCCCCGGCGAAGCCGATATCGCGGCCGGTAAGGTATCCATCCTTACGCCTATTGGCGCCGCCCTGATCGGCCTTTCCACGAGTCAGTCGATCGATTGGACCGCTCGAGATGGTCGCGTCCATCGCCTCACAGTAAAGAGCGTGGAGGCGCCGGTTGTAAGCTTTCCCGCCTCCAGGGGCTTGGTCGAACTGCGGTCCGCATTATAATGCGCTGTCCGCTGCCCTGCCGCCTTTCCCTTTATGGAGGTTGCCTCATCGCAGGATAATCGCCCCCTGCTCCGCCTCAGGCGGACAGGGGATCTCCAGTTCATATTTCATATATGTGCTCCCGATGGAGCAAAGGAGAACTGCGATGTTAGACGATCACTTCATCCTCACCACGAAAGATTTCTCTATTTTGGAGGCGATGGCTGACGACCCGCGCGGTCGCTACCAACTGCTTCTTCCGCTTATTCGCCGTAAAATCGCCAAGGCAGTCGTCGTTTTTCGCGAGGATCTACCAGACGGGATCGCCAGCATCAACAGCAGAGTGAGCTTCCGTGTCAATGGCAGCGCGAGGGATACCCGCGTACTCTCGACCGGTCAGGTCACCGCGCCGATTGGCATGTTCCTGTCCATCACGACTACGCGCGGTCTGTCACTTCTCGGCCTTACGGAAGGCCAAGATATGGCGTTGACCGATCCAAATGGACTGGAAGACCGGATTTTACTCGAGAAAGTGGAATATCAGCCGGAGGCTTCATTGCGCGAACGCAGGGCGCTTAATAAGGCAACCAATGCCTTAAGGCAGAAGCCACTGCTGCGCATAGTGTCCAGCGGGACGGGTCAAGCGCGCCACAAGGTTCCCGCCACACCGGATGCTACTGATGATCCGGGCCCGTCAGCGGCCTGATCCGCCTGATCGTTTGACGCAGCGCGCGTCTGCGCAATAACATGAAGAAGGCTCCAGCATGTCGAATAATTCCCCCCCGGCACAAGAGTTGCCGCATAGTGCGTTCACGCAAGGGCTCCTATGGATGGGCCTCAGCATGATCTCTTTCATCGGCATGTCAGTCGGCTCGCGCGAGCTTGCGAGCACACTGTCCGTCCAGCAGGTGCTATTCTTCCGCGCGATCGTGGGCCTTTTCGTCATCCTTACGCTCGGCCGTGCGCTGCTGCCCGAACTGCGGACAGGCAAGTTGATTAGGCTGCATTTGGCGCGAAATGTCGTGCATTTCTTTGCCCAATACCTATGGACGATCGGCGTCGTGATGCTGCCGCTCGCTTCAGTGTTCGCTCTGGAATTTACCATGCCGATCTGGGTTGCCTTTTTCGCCTTTCTGTTCTTAAAGGAACAGCTGACCAGATTGCGGATACTTGCCACCATCGGCGGCTTCATCGGCGTCCTCGTCATCGTCCGCCCGGGCATCGGCGTGGTCGATCCGGCCGCAGGGCTCGTGCTGATTGCCGCCGCCGGCTACGGTCTGTCACTGATCTTAGTCAAGCAGCTGACGCGGGAGGTTTCGCCGTGCGCCATCATCGTCTGGATGATTGGCATCCAGCTGCCGCTCGGCTTCCTTGCCTCGCTAACAGACTGGCGTCCAGTGAGCTTCGCCGACATCCCCTGGATGTTGGTCGCCGGACTCGGCGCGCTCGCCGCCCATTACTGTCAGGCCCAGGCACTCAAACGTCTCGACGCATCCGTCGTCATGCCAATCGACTTCCTGCGCGTGCCAATGGCTGCTATCGTCGGCTATTACGCTTACGCCGAAGCCATCGATCTTTGGGTCTTCCTCGGAGGTGGGATTATCTTGTTTTCCAACTATCGGGCGGTGATGGTGGAGCGACGGAAAACGACGCTTTGAGAGGCTTCAGCATCGTAGACATCTAGCCGGTGATGTCACGGTAACGCCATTTGAGGAGCGGTTGCGATAGACGCACTTGCATGAACACCTCGCCGATCAGCTACAAGCGCCATCGCTTCCCACCCCAGATCATCGCCCATGCGGTCTGGCTCTACTTTCGGTTTCCGCTGAGCCTGCGCCTTGTCGAGGAATTGCTGCTTGAGCGCGGCATGACCGTCTCCTATGAGACGATCCGCCGCTGGGGAAAGAAGTTCGGCCCGGATTATGCGCGTCGCCTTCACCGCAAGAGGCCTAGTAGGAACGATGTGTGGCATCTGGACGAGGTCGTCATCACCATTGCCGGCAGGAAACACTGGCTATGGCGGGCCGTCGATCAGGACGGGTACGTGCTTGACGAAATCGTCCAGAACCGCCGTAACACCAAGGCTTCCAGGCGATTGCTGACTCGCCTTCTGAAGAAGCAACGTATCGCACCGAAGCGGATGATCACTGACAAGTTGCTCTCCTATGGAGCAGCCCGGCGACAGGTTATGCCGCACGTAAAACACCGATCCCACAAGGGTCTGAACAACCGGGCCGAGAATTCTCATGTGCCGCTGCGAAAACGGGAGCGGATGATGCAAGGCTTCCGATCACCGGGAGGCCTGCGCGCTTCGTCTCTGTCTTCTCCGCTGTCCGTAACCTCTTCGTCCCACCCCGCACACAGCGCTCCGCATTCCAAAACCGCTTCCACCGCATCCAGGCGATAGCAGAGTGGAAAGCTGCGGCCGGAGCCATGGCCTGAGATCAATCCACAATGCCGAACGTCTCCCGTGCATCCGAATTCAAGTTAAGGTGCCATCGCCGCTGCAGCACTTTAAATTATTCCCCACGCCCGAAACCTCCCCCTCCCCGTCATCTCGCGCAGGCCTAAGTCCTCGACGATCCGCAGCGCCGCCCGCGGCGTGACGGCAAGTTCCTTCGCGATCATACCGGCCGACACCAGCGGCCGCGAAATGACCAGCTCAATCAGCTCTGGCAGTTTTGACGATGTACGCTTCCCGACCAGCTTCCGCTCCATCATTGTTCGCGCCAGCGCCAGTCGGTCATGCTCCTTCAGCCCGATTTCGGCGGCCGCGATCAGCCCCTGGGCGATGGCGAGCAGCCGGGTCTCCCGATCACGATGCCGGCGCCGATCGACGGGAATGGTTTTGAGGCCGAGATTGATGGCGGCGAGATGAGCGCCAGTGGTGATGCCGGCCTGCCGCAAGATCGACGCGGCCAGCAGCCGGCCGAGCCAGGGCGCATGTTGCAGCACCGACAATTCATTCCAGGCATCAAGGGCGACCAGCGCCTGCAGCACTGCGGGTAGGTCTTCCGCCTGCCGCAACACGCCGCGCCATTCGTCCAGCCGCTCGTCCTCGTCCCAGTCGAGATCGTAAACCAGTGGATCTTTTTCCAGCGCGCCGGTGTGGACGGGCCGTTTTGCCTGCTCGATTGCGGCGTCGGAGCTAGCCAGCACCGCATCAATGGCGGCAAATTCGGCGTCGAGCGGGCATACTCCATCTTCGACCTCATCTCCCTTCCCTTCTCGGATTACCTCGTCGTCAGCCGACGTGGTGTCGCTCCCGCCCGCAATGCCGGCAGACGCCTCCGTAGCCGCTTGGCCACGCAGGCTGCGAAAACCGTCCGGCGACAGCGCCCAGCCAGATGGCTGAGAGGCTACGCGCCGGCGGGTGCGCAGCACGTCGCGGGCGATTGTGAGCTCATGGGTGGGTGTGCGAATATCGCGGGTGGCGTCATGGAGAACGAGGTCTTCGAGATGAACCAGTTCACCATCGATCCACAGCGATGCGCACGCGTCGGTGAAGTGCGAGCGTTCGATAAAACCCTCGCCCACGGGCGAACGGGCAATGCGCTCGTCGAGCCGGGTCAATGCAGAACCGGCGTCTGAAATCGGCCCTAACAGCGCTGAAATGGGCAATCTGGCAAGATCGTAAGACATTGAAATCATGGTAAATGATACTCTAAGCGGACGCCAGTGGATAGTTTGTGTCCGTCACTGCGTGGTTTCGGTTGGTAGCGTTCTAACCTTCGATAAGTAATGCTTATCGGAAGTGAATAGACCAACTACTTGACCAGCCTCGGAGAGGCGCCTATTTTGTGTCCGAAGCCAACATTAAGGGCGCGCCGATGACGACCACCGTCAAGATTTCCGAAGCGAAGACCCATCTGTCCGACCTGCTGGCTCGCGTCGAGGCCGGCGAGGATTTTGTCATCTCCCGCGGCAATGATCCCATCGCGCGCGTGACCCGCATCGCGAGGGAAAACGACCTGCAGCTGCTGCTCGCCGAAGTTCGTGCCGCCCGCCTCAAAGCGACCGCTTCGACCCATGACGAGATCCTATCGTGGCGTGACGAAGGCCGCCGCTGATGTCTTTCGTTATCGATGCCTCGATGGCGGCCGCCTGGCTGCTGCCGGAAGAGTTTTCCGACGCGGCCGAGGCTGTGATCGCGACGATCGACGCCCCCTGCCCTATCCCGTCGCTGTTCTTCTTTGAAATCCGCAACATTCTGGCGATGTCCGAGCGTCGGGGCCGGATTGCCGCCGGCGCCGCGCTGGTCAACATGGAACGGGTACGCCGGCTGCCGCTCGACGATGCCGGCATTGGCGGTGACGGCTATGTCCTGCTGCTATCGGCAAGTCACGGGTTGAGCGCCTATGACGCAGCCTATCTGGCGCTTGCGCTTAACCGTAGCCTTCCGCTTGCCACGCTCGACCGAAAACTGGCCTCCGCCGCCCGCAAGGAAGGTGTTCCGGTGCCGGGGCCGTTTGCCCATGGCGACTGATTTTTTCACGCTGTCACGGATGGTTTGATGGGAGCGGTGATCAATCGCACTCGAGCGAACAGGCACGACCCCGTGGCGTGTTCCGGTGACTGTGCTCTTTACGGATCGCCGTCTTTTTCAAGAGGGATGAGCAGGCTGGGGAATTCGGTTTCGGCAGGAAGGTCGGCAATTCTCCGCATCAATCGGTCCAGTCGATCTGTCGTAAAAGCCTTGTCTGCGAACCAGATCTCGATTTCGGCCGGATCAAGCGTATCAACCATCGAGGGTGTCGGGACAACGCAGCCCGACGTCCGGATGGTGCGGATATTGTGCTGGTATCGCCGGATGCGCTCCGCCATCGGCAAATCCGGGCCGGTTTTCAAAAGCTTGTCCTTAGGCCATTCGGGCATTGGCATCTCCTCGGGTTCAACGGATAGTAGCAGCATCGCCCGGCCACGCCATTGGCAAAAGACAGGTTCCTGCCGCATTCATCCGCCGGCGACAAGCATCAGCGTCTCGTTGAAACGAAGCCTGGCTGATACTGCGCTATAACCAATCTACCCAGGCCACCTATACAACGCCAGCAAAGGCACTTTCCATGGAAGATCGCATCCGCTTCGCCCTCGAAAAGCTGCTCAACATTGCCCATCAGGATTCTGGCCAGGGCCGGCGGGTGGCGAACTTTCTGCTCGCCTGGTGGAATGCCGAAGTGCATGGCGGCTTTGACCTGACAGAGCTGGCCAATGTCGATCGCGAAGTATCCGAGGACATGGCGACGATCTTTACCTGGCTCGCGCGTGAGGAAGATGTGGTTTACCCCTACGAGTATCGCAGCGAAATCGAGCAGGTGATTGCGCGCTGGCGGCCCCAGGCGGCTGTGGAATGATGGCAAAGTCCCGCAAGTCCGCTCAGGATCTTTCTACCGTTGAGGGACGGATCGCAGAGCTCGACACGATCGCTGCCGTCCTGCCGATGGAGCGTCGCGACGAGCTCGCCGAGCTGTTGACCGACCAGGATGTCGAAACCCTGCGCCATCTCGTCAACGAAGGCATGGGTGAAAACACGCTTCGCGCGCTTACCTCCGATCTGGCTTATCTGCAGGCCTGGTCGCTGGCAGCCACGGGAAAGTCTTTGCCTTGGCCGGCGCCGGAAGCGTTGCTGCTGAAATTTGTCGCACATCATCTGTGGGATCCGAAGGAGCGCGAAACCGATCCGGATCACGGCATGCCGGCGGACGTAGAGCAAAATCTCCGCGGCCAGGGTTTCCTGAAGGTGGTTGGTCCGCATGCACCTGACACGGTGCGCCGACGGCTGGCGACCTGGTCGACGCTGACGAAATGGCGCGGTCTCACCGGTTCCTTCGCCTCCCCTGCCCTCAAGTCAGCTATTCGTTTGGCCGTCCGGGCCACGCCGCGGCCGCGTAAACGAAAAAGCGCCAAGGCGATCACCGGCGATGTGCTGGCGAAAATGCTGGCGACCTGTGCGAGCGGCAGCCTGCGCGATCTCCGCGACCGAGCGATCCTGATGGTGGCGTTTGCCTCCGGCGGCCGCCGGCGCAGCGAGATTGCCGGACTGCGTCGCGAGCAGCTGACGGTGGAACCGCCGATCGTTGTCAACGATGGCCCTCCCCTCCCCTCGCTCGCCATTCATCTCGGACGGACGAAAACATCCGGTGCCGATCACGACGAGGTCGTCTATCTTACCGGCCGGCCGGTCGAGGCGCTGGAAGCATGGATGACGGCGGCAAAGATCGACGCGGGATCCGTGTTTCGAAAAGTCGATCGCTGGGGGAATGTGTCCAAGCGGGTGCTGGATCCGAAATCGGTCAACGATATCGTCAAGCAGCGGGCGGCGATGGCCGGGTTGGAGCCGGGAGAGTTTTCGGCGCATGGACTGCGCTCGGGTTATCTGACCGAAGCTGCCAATCGCGGCATTCCGCTTCCTGAGGCGATGGAGCAATCGCGGCATCGCTCGGTGCAGCAGGCATCTAGTTACTACAATAGCGCGACCCGGCGGAGTGGCCGAGCGGCTCGCCTTCTCTGATGACTGCAGTCGGCCCAAACCGGTCATTGATGTCGTCCATGTAGGAACGCCAAAACCGCAAAACACTGCATCGTCGCCGCCAGGATAAACACGGCGGGGTCGGAGATTGTCCTCACAAGGCCGAACACCGCAGGTGCGAGGGCATAGGTCCCCTGGCTTAGCGCGACAATCAGTGGCACCACACGAGTGACATCGGCCTTGTCGAACTCGACTTGGGCGATGAGGGGCGGCAAAGATGTTGCGTTGCCAATGCCGAGGCCAAAAAGCAGGACCCCGATAATAATCTTTGCGGCATTGTCGCCGCAAGCCAACAGCAATGTCAAAGAGCCGAGTATTTGAATGCTGTAGCTAGCCGAGGCCACCAAACGACGATCTGCAGCTGCTGGCATCAGCCAACCGATGCTGCTTCGCCCGGCTATTGCCGCAACGGTCGCTCCGCCCATGACCAGCCCAGCCGTTTGCGGCCCAAAGAGTGGCACCACCATTGAAAATAGCTGAGATAGCAGTCCTATCTGGGCGAACAATCCCGCAGCCATTGCTATTGCAAGCGTTAGGAAACGGCGGTTCCTCCACAGATAGCTCCTCGGCCCCGACGAAACCAGTGGGGCCGAAGTCGGCGAGATCACCACGTGCGACCCGGTTCCATCCGGTGATTGACCCATAACTTCGGGTGATTTGGAAAAGACCAGGACAGATAACGCACCTATGGTGAGAATCATCGAAATCCCGACGATGATCGTGGCCTGCGCAAACCCGCTCGACACGATGAGGATAACCCACAAGGGTGAGAATATCACGCCACCCACACTCGCGCCATTGTATGCCATGGACAGGGCTGCCGGGCGTCTGCGGACGAACCAGGGAGAGATAATGGCATTGACCGCCGCAGCGCCCAAAGCAACCCAGCCTGTGCCGCTAAGGAGAGCGGCCGCAAACAGATGCCAGGGCTGGAATGCCAAAGACCAGCCGACGACACCCGTTGCGAGTAGAACCGCTCCGGCGACGGTTATGATTGAGATGTTCCAAAGCCGATATAATCGAGGGAGGTTTGCTACAACCACCGCGCCCACGATGAAATGCAGCGTTACGGCGCTCGATACGAGTGCAACAGACCAACCCGTTCGCTGCACCACCATCTGCAGATAAATTGGTGGCCCGTAAAAACCCACCCCCCAGCCGAACGTCGCCAGAACGAAGGTCGCCGCGACCACGTACCATCCAAAAAAGGGCACGGTCGCGGATGTTAGTGGAGATGTCATGACTTGGGCCTCATTGTTGTTTGACCCTTGTCGCAGGTTCAGCGTGTCGAAGCTTCGATCGCGATCGAAGTGTTCACGTTTGTCCGCGTATGGCGATTTAGCGCCATGCCTACCTTCGGCCCAAAGCCGCCGCTCAGGCGGAGATAACCCCGCCTAGCCGTTTTCGCGGGTAAGGCATCGTAATGATGGCAAGGCATCCCGCCACCAGCGCTACGCCGATCCATCCGAGGACCGGCAGTCTCTCCCCTACGATGATGACGGCCAGAACTGCCGCGATAACCGGCTCCAGCAACGTGATCGTCGTCGCCATGCTCGCCTGAACACGGGCGAGGCCATAGCCAAAGCACAGATACCCGAGCATCATCGGCACTGCGGCCATGTAAATCCCGACAGCTGCATTGGACCAAGAGGCGAGGAATGGCCCACCTGTTGCAACAAGCACAGGCACGAGCAGCAACCCGCCAAGCCCAAAGGTCGCGCCCATCGCTACCGATGACCTCATGCCCTGAAGCATCATCCTGCGCGCGGTCCATGAGTAGAGGGCGTAGGTCAGACCTCCGATAAGGCCGAGGACGACACCGAGAGGCACGGATTCCCCTCGCACCGCCTCGCCATGCGAAGCATTTTCGGCCACGCATATGAAGACCATGCCGATCACGCCAACCAAAGCCCCGATGGTCCATCGCGTTGTCAGGCGCGTTCGGTCTAGGAAATATTCAATAAGCGCCGACAACAGCGGGGCCGAACCGATGGTGATGACCGTCCCGACCGTCACCCCTGCCAGCCGCATCGAGCCATAGAACGCCAGCGGATACACCGCCACCGCTAGCGCCCCGATAGCGAGAAGGCTGCGCTGCTCCCAAAGTGCGGCACGGGAACGGTTGATCTTACGAAAAGCGATTAAGGCCTGCGCGATCCCGCCAACACCCATTGCCGCCGCACCGATGGCGGTGGCACTTACATCCGGCGCAAAGGTTGCGGCGGTTCCGGTTGTGCCCCAGACGACAGCGGCAAAGAGGATCGCGGCAACGCCTCCGACATATCCCTGCATCATGTCAAAGCGTCCTCAGCATGTCGGATGCCATAGCCCGCGCGGATAAAACTCTTGCGCTGTTACCTTCGAGGCCCGCCCGCGCCATAGCGCCTTCTAGCAGGAAGGCGATATGTGCTGCGAGGGAAGTCACCCGGTCGGCATCGTCCGGCACAAGTGCGGAGAGATGTTTGGCGAGGATACTTTCGACCTGTTCTTTATGTTGCCTGACCGCAGCGCGACCTACATCGCCAGCTTCAAGCTCGGCCGCCGCGTTCAGCAGTCCACATCCCCGGAACCCACGCTCATAGGCGAATTCGGCGTGATCCTGATAAGCATCGAAGACGGCCAGAATGCGCTCTTTAGGATGGGATGCCGTCGCCTCTCGCGCGTCGTAAAGCGCCAGCCATTCCGCATGCCGCGCTTCAAGATACTGGTTCACCAAATCCGCCTTCGAGGCGAAGTTGTTGTAGAGGCTCTTCTTCGCCACCCCCGCGCGCTGCACGATGGCGTCGATCCCGGTTGCGCTGATGCCATGATTGTAGAACAGCATCATAGCAGCTTGCATGAGACGGTCGTGAGCACTGCTTTTTGCTATGGCATCCGGCATGGTCATCAGCCTTCCTTAGTTAGTAGGTAGCTCGGTATACCTACTAACTAAGACAGCATCAATAGCAATGTCTCCTACTGGCGCAAAGCGGCCGTCGATCGCTCAAAGGATTTCCGGGCGATCGGGTTAGACCTCAATCTGGTGTGAAAAGCTGAATGCTTTTTCCATTCGCCATCTGCCCCCAAAATTGCGGCCGGTTCTTTCACCTTGCTAAATTAGTAAAAAGAGCGCGTGGTGTCCGATAGGGCGTCATGCCCATAGGAAACAAAATGTCCAACACGTGGAAAAATCCGGTGCGGATACATACGGGGACAGGTGCCCCCGACATTGTCTTTGGGCCAATCCAGGCTTTCGAGGCTCTCAACAACCGATGGCCGGCATCGCGAGGGCCTAAGTATAACGACGCTAAGCGGATATGCCGTTTGGCTGCCGCAGGGGAAATCTCGATAGATTTTGCCAGAATGGCCTTCATCTCCGCAGCCGTGGAAGCCTCAGTCTTCGACGAAGTCGGGGGGCTCATCAAGCCCACCCACTAAAGCGCCTACTTGGACCATAGAGTGGGTCGCTGTCTGAACAGCGGGTACGAAAGGACACTTTCTTGGAATATGAGGCTTCACATGCTTTTCAACCGCTTCAATTGGCTCAGGATAACAGTAACCCCGGCAGAGCCATCAGTTCCGTAGAAGACGCCGCTCGAGCGCTCTTGACGAATTGGCCAGGGGATGAGGGTGACCGGTTCTACGAGGCAGTGAAAGCTTGCCTCGATTGCCTTGATCATGTCTTGGACCCAGCATCCGCACGCATGGCTTTCGCTCTGGCTGCACAAGAGGCAGGTACCCTGGCTAAATACTAGGTGCGGTGTGCCCTACCAATGTCAGGGCGGCTAACCCTGGACATTTCTTCCTTACCCCCACGGAACTACGCCGCTTTGGGCGAGTTACTGACCGCCCACCTGTTGGGGCCATGGAGACAAGGGCTCGTCTTACACCCCGAGCGAGTCTTTGACTTCCGAATTCAGCCCAGTACTCGGGCCGCCGAAACCGCAGGCCAAAGGCTTACCCCTCTGCGGGAGAGGTCAGCGCTCCGACCCGCCGTCGTCGCTGGCCTCGTTATAGGAACGCTGACGTAAGGGCGCTGTCCTTGACCTGCTATCGGCGTATGTCCTGCCCCCGTTGCTCCGATTTACCTTGCTATATGACTGAACAAAGCGGCTAGCTGGCTTTTAACGAGGAGAACGCACATGGCCAAAGGTCGGGTACGCGGAAACAAAGAAGCTCGGAAGGCAAAGAAGGACAAGCCGACCCCGAAAGAGGCGACAGCACTTGGATCACAGGTCAAAGACAGCCAATCTTCTCTGAAAAAGAAGTGATGGCTCGCGGAGAAGGCCGCGCTGCCATCTTCTCAATCATTTTTTCAGTTTTGATCTTCGCCATTGTCGCTGGAGGCCTATGGTGGATGACAGATCATGCCGGAAACCTCGATACCAAAAGCAGTATTACCAACCCTCCCGAGCAGTAAGCATTCTGGCATCCGACCCGTCGGCAACATAGGTGTTGCCATTATTTGGCATTCGGCGCCTTGTATATGGCGCGAGGCGCTCGGCCTCCGAGGAGAACCCTATGTCCGTTCAATGGAGAAATAATTCAGGGGTACTGACCAGAAAGCGGTATTTGCTCGTTAGGGATGGAAGCGCGAGTTTAGTCCCTGAGAACGACGAGCTCAAAGAGAGAGTGGCTCGTGAAGCATCGCAGCATGAAGAACACGAGACCCGAGAAAGACATGCGGAAGCGCGGATCGCTCGCTTCCAAAAAGGGATGACCGGTGCCGGCATCTCCCTGTCACAGCCTTCAAAGCCATCCGATCCTCAATACGGCAAAAACAGTGCATCGCTGAGTGAGCGCCGTGACACTCAGGAAGAGCGTTAGATGTCAAGGCGGCGGGCCCCATTCGGCCCGAAGCGGTAAAAGGAACGACCTGGTCATGTTTACAATGGAGACTTCGGACCGGCGGCATCCTAGGATGCTCTGACAGATTGTAGCCGAGCGACCGCGTCGCCCGACGAGCTGCCATAAGCCGACTAACCGCAAATGGGCATTTTCGAAGGGATAACCTTCATCGTCTGTCGAGCGACGGGAAAGCTTCTGAAAGCCGATTGCTCTAGAGAAGCCCACCGTCTGCATGTTTTCAGTGTAGGCTTCAAGCGAAAGCTCGCCCTCCAAATTCAGCGCGTGCGAGACGAGATTACGCCCGATTCCTAGGCCTTGACGGCACGGGGAAACAAATAAGCCGCCGATAAAAGTATTTATCAGACTGATAATACCCGCAGGTTGACCGTCTAAGGTTGCGACCCACGTTTCGGCGCAGGCGGCCAGCTATTACAAAAGCTCAACTCGTCGCAGTGGCTGGGCAGCGCGGCTACTCTAACGATCGACCGGAACAATTAGCGTCCCCCGGCTGTTAGCCTTCGTGCCGCTGCACCTGTCGTAGTTCTCACGTCATAGACGACTGAAAGAGCGGCGAACCAACGCTTTCATGCTGCCGTTGGACCTTAGCGCGTCAACCGCAGCACCGCGTTGCCCTTGTCCCCAGCACCCTGTTGGGGCAGCTCTCACTAAGGAAGCCGGTATATGACTGACGGCAAAACATTCTCGCTTAGCGCCAATGGAGATAGCTGGTCGCTCGAGACCGATCCATCGACAGGTGAGGCGATCGTTCTTCACACAGCGAACGCATCGTCTGGCGGATATAAGACCAGGAGCACCATAGAACGGTTTCTTGAGGTGAGCGTCGGCAAGCCCGAGCACGACTCCCTCCTCCAGATCCTGGGCAGGACGGAAGATCAAGACCCACAGCCCAACGATAGTCTGCAGACACCATCTTACGGTAAGGCGATGCGATATCTGGAGCTAGGTGGACGACGGCTGGCGAAGGTGGACGACAACATCGTCAATATTCGTGAATGGGAAATGGACCCGATGGATGCTGAAGCATTCTGGCAAGCGAACGTCGAGGCCTTGAGCGAACGCGAGAAGCGTGAGGTCTTTCTACATCTGCCGTCTATCAGCGATGCGGACACCGACGAAGGGCGTCAAACATTGCGGAGCCCTACGCAGGAGACACGCGACACGTCAGCCGGTGGCGTCCAGCGGCAGAGGCAATCCGGCGGCAGAGACGATAGGCCTGCAGGTGAAGTGGCCAAACCAACCGACCAGCCCGCGGGCGGCCCTGAAGCCGCCGAGCCATCGCCAGAGTGACATAAAAATGGCCCGCATTTGCGGACCATCTCTCATTCTGTGGCGGGAACGATCAGGTCTTGTCGACGACCTCTTTCACCGCGTTCTTGGCTTCACCCTTGGCCTGCTGTGCATCACCCTTTGCTTCCTGGGCGGCACCCTTTGCCTGGAGCTTGTCGTTGTCGGTGGCGTCGCCGACGGCCTGCTTTGCCTTGCCAGTCATTTCATTCGCCTTGCCGGAAACTTTATCAGCTGTGGAACCCATAATGGGATCTCCTGTATCGAGCGGGGACGCACGGTCTTCCAAGTCGCTATCCGGTCATCTGCCGGGGAAGTCCATTACCAGACCGTTTAACGATCCGCCTAATGGGAGAACCCTCGGGGGGACACATCGTTCCCAATTCAGCTGGCCAACCCGCGAAAGGACGACGTTTGGTGAGCCACCAACCGTTGTTTGCATGGACGAGCAACCCGAAACGCAATAGTCTGATTAGACTTTCCATCCGAACCTCGAGAGGTGGCAAGATCCTCTTGATGGCAAGCCAGTGTCAGTTCTCAGCAGAAACAGCGTAAAAGTCGCCGGCTCAGGCGATCGCACCATGGTCTTCGCCCACGGGTTTGTCTGTGACCAGGCATGTGGCGGTTCGTGGTGCCTTATCGCTACCATTTCGAACTGAAGAGGATTGCACGAGCGAGCCGGTGAAGGAATAAATCCTAAGGGGCCGAATACAATCACATTGTCTATAAGCTACGAACCCTCATTTCCACAAATTACGCTGTGGAATGGTTTCACTTTTGTTAGCCTTTGGCTGCGTTCGCGTCGTCGCCCCCTGCCCTTTCAGCCCAAATGCGGACAAGGGCGTCCTCCAATGTTTGATTGAGTGCTCCATACCTCTCCGTGCAAGAAAAGTCGGTGCCGTAAAGCGTCTCGGGTGAGCTAGTTGTAAAAATGTAGTTTTTCGACTACATCAGATGCAATGATCGAGATTAGGCAGACGGCGACCTTCGCCAAATGGGAAGCTCATCTTCGCGACAAGCGAGCTAGAACCATCATAGCGTCTCGACTGATGCGGTTAGCCGAAGGCTTGCCGGGTGATGTGGAACCGGTTGGCGAAGGCATAAGTGAACTGCGAATACATTACGGCCCTGGATATCGCGTTTATTTCCAAAAACGCGGCGATGTCTTGATCGTATTGCTGTGTGGTGGAGACAAGGGGTCGCAAACCCGAGACATCGCCGTTGCAAAGAAACTCGCCAAGGAATGGAGCGTGTAAATTGACTGAACAACTCACAGCTTACGATCCCGCTGCTGCGCTTGTCGACGATGAGGAGATCGCCGCGTTCATGGCTGACGCTTTTGAAACAGGCGATGCGGCTTATATAGCCAAGGCTCTAGGTGTCGTCGCCCGTGCAAAAGGAATGACCGAAATCTCTCGCAAGTCTGGGCTTTCTCGTGAGCAGCTTTACCGTTCATTTAGCGAGCGTGGAAACCCGACGCTGAAGACAACCCTTGCGGTTATGCGCGCACTGGGTGTCGATATGACTGCCAAGGTTCATCCGACACAATAGTCTTCAGCCATCTTAGTTTAGTCCGGAAACTGAGAACCGGTGCCGAAAGTGGGTCTTTTTTTCGTGTAGAGCTGTCGGCATACCCCACTCGTATCAACGAACGAGAACCGTGATTCTCGCTATTCACGAGATCGAAAAGAATCATTGACGGCTGCCGCCGAAACTCTATCCTCCGTTTTGCAGCTCTTGCTTGGTGAAGCGGCCCCTGGGCCTTCCTCAGATAGCCAAGATCGCCGATATGGCGGGCTGCACCTAATAATAAAGCTTAGTTCCGTGCTTCCACATGTCGAACTCGTATGTGATCCGATCGGCTATGAGGTCGTAAGATTTCGTATCCCCACGCTCCCATTTCCTCTGGATAGCCCAAGCGCAGTAGTCAGCTAGCTGGAGACACGGGTCCGCTTGTGATGGCCTGAAATCAACGGCCCACTTACCGTTTCGTACTGTCTGTCGCATTACATCGTCCAGCGCATTGGTGAAAGTCAGCTTCTCTCGCTTAGTCCCAAGCGAAGCCGTTGTCACAAGTAGTTCCGTGTCTTCAGGGATGTGTCGGGCCAGACCATGTTTCAGGTGATAGAACCAGGGATATTTGTAGAACCGCGCTTTGTCGGCACGGACTTGCGGCTGGGCCTTCGCCTTTTCGCAGATCGTCGCTTGCACCATGAATTTGTGGCCGAGGATAGTTTCGAAGACGCGATCCCTGATTTCTTGTTTCTGGACTGTAGCGTGAAAGAAGTCGCCAGCGTCTTTTCCCTCCCAAATTAGCTTGTGTCTCAGACGATGCAGCGCGTCCCCTACATCGAGGCTCGATGTAGTGACTGTGCAGAGAATGAAATACCTGCTGATGTTCGGCTCACGGTTGAAGGTGAAGCAGCCTGCTTCGTCCGCAAAAAGGTAACGCTCTGTCACTGAACCGCCTGCTGGTTAATCTTCTATCCTCAAAGACACTCTTACAAGCCGCTGATTCGACCAAGCCCAAGTCTCATTGCGTCCCGTTTCCCACAGGTCTCCACAGCTTGACTCTGCTTTAGCTGAAAAGAGTCCATCACAATGAGGGTTCCGATTGACACGCATCCGGCGCGACTCGTTGTCCGCAAACGATAATGGGCATTATCACTATTGGTCGACGCTCCGCAGAGTTGTTTGATACTGGAAGACAAACGGAGCCGTGCAGTAGTTGTCCGCGGACAACATTCTCAGGTGGTCCAGCGGCGGCCGCGTTTATTCCGCCGGTTGCCCGCGGACAACCGCGATGGTTACCCATTTGTAAATCATTTACGAATCGGAGAATATGCTAGCAGCGCAATTCGGACCTGAATTGCCGAAACTGCGCTGTTGAGGGCCAAAATGCTGCAGACTGTAAACACTCGTTTCGAGCATCTTCCGTCGACGCTGGCCGCCGATGCGGCGGAGCTTCAGCGTCAACTGCAACTTCACCAAGCGCGTGTTTTCCCTCCTACGTCTCAAAAGACCATTCGGCAATTCAGCCCAAGTGAGGCAGCGGGCTTCATAGGAATTGGTGAAACATATCTTCGCCAGATTGCGGCCGAAATCAACGTTCCTGAACCTTCGGCGAATGGAAGGCGGCTATACAGTCTCTCAGACATGGATGAGATTAGGGCGGCGCTCGACGTCAAGAATGGCGCTCCGAAGTACGTTCCGCTTCGTCGAGGGAATGAAAAGCTCCAAGTTATCGCTGTGATGAATTTCAAAGGCGGTTCGGCAAAGACGACCACGTCGGCCCACCTCGCGCAGTATCTTTCTCTCCGGGGCTATCGAACGCTTGCGATCGATCTAGATCCGCAGGCCTCGCTGAGTGCTATGTTTGGTCACCAGCCTGAATTGGATGTAGGGGAGGGCGAAACCCTTCACGGCGCAATCCGCTATGAAAACCCTCTTCCGATTTCCTCAATTGTCAGATCGACCTACACACCAAATTTGCACATCATTCCTGGCAATCTGGAACTCATGGAGTTCGAGCATGAGACGCCACGTTACATGGCGGGGGGTGACGCTGCGACAATGTTCTTCGCGCGGATCGGCGAAGCCTTGGCAGATATTGAAAGCTTGTATGACGTGGTGGTCCTAGATTGTCCGCCACAGCTTGGCTTCCTCACTATGTCTGCTTTGTGTGCGGCGACGTCAGTTCTGATAACCGTGCATCCTCAGATGCTCGACGTCATGTCTATGAGCCAGTTCCTCTCGATGACGAGTGAGCTAATGAGTGTCGTGGAAAAGGCGGGCGGGCGCACAAGTTATGATTGGATGCGATACCTATTGACGCGATATGAGCCGAACGATGGCCCTCAGGCTCAGATGTCTGGCTTCATGAGAGCAATCTTTGGCAACAGGATGCTTCACAGTGCGATGCTAAAATCGACTGCTATTTCGGACGCAGGCGTTACCAAGCAGACACTTTACGAGGTTGATCGCGCGCAGTTCACCAGAGGCACCTATGATCGCGCCATGGAGTCCCTGGGTGCTGTAAATGGTGAAGTTGAGGAGCTCGTCCGATCGGTTTGGGGGAGGAAGTAACACATGGCTAGGAAGAACCTTATAGGTATCTCTGAAGAACTGGCTCCTGGCACCCAGCCTACGTCACCCAGCAGTTCAGCTAGGCCGCTAGAGGGGTTCGTCCCGCCTCCGCGGGCGGCTACTCCGATCGGCGGCATCACGAAATCCTTAAGCAACATCACTTCTACGATGGAGCGTGCCCAAGGTCTGGAGAGGCAACTTGCTGAAGGCCAAACTATCATAGATTTGGATCCAGCCATCCTCGACTCGTCGTTTGTAAGTGATCGACTTGCAATCGATGAAACGGGCCTTTCTCAGCTAATCGAGCAGATCCGCGAGAATGGGCAGCAGGTCCCAATCCTCGTGCGTCCGCACCCTGAAGCGAAGGGACGCTACCAAGTTGCCTATGGTCATCGTCGATTGGCCGCGGTTCGTGTGCTTGGACTTAAGGTGAGGGCAGTCGTCCGGGACCTTACTGATGACCAGCTCGTCGTAAGCCAAGGGCAGGAAAATAACAGCCGCACCAACCTCTCGTACATCGAGAGAGCTCTTTTTGCGTCGCGGCTCGAAGAGCGCGCCTTCACGCGCGATGTCATCATGTCCGCGCTCGGCGTAGATAAGGCAGCGCTATCCAAGATGCTTTCGGCGGTGAAGCAGGTTCCCCTCAATCTCATCGAGGCAATTGGCCCCGCGCGAGAGGTCGGCCGGCGCCGTTGGATGGAGTTTGCTGAAAAACTGGATCATGCAAAGGCGATCTCGATACTGAAATTGCTGGCATCTGATGAGGCGCGAGCAAAATCCAGCGAGGAACGCTTCCAGCTCGCGGCAGACGAGCTCTTTAAGAAGGATTTGAAGACCTCGACCCGTCAAAATGACCGGTTAGCGGAGGCGTGGGTTCCCACTGACAAGTCGGTCAGCGTTACGCTAACTAAGACAGCCAAACGGGCGACTATCGCTGTTGAAGCCAAAGATGGCCCGGAGTTCGCCGAGTTCATTACATCGCAGCTTGAGAGCCTCTATGAGGCATTCAGGAATGTGGGAAAGAAAGTAACGGGAGACTAACCAGCAAAAGAAAAAGGCCCCCAAACGACCAAGTCGTGGAAGCCCTTCTCGTATTCCCTAAGCAAGAATGAGAATCGCATTTCCACGAATCCCAGTCAAGAGTCTTTGGCACCGTTTTGGTGAGCGGATTTCTTTTGCCTTCTGAAAGGTGAGAGACAATGCAAATTGGAAATGTGACGACGCCTTTCGGGCGGCGGCCGATGACGCTTGCCTTAGTGAAAGGGCAGCTCGATGCGCCGGTGCCGAGACAGGGCAGGACAGTAGAAAAATGGAAAGTGTTCCGCGACGTCGCTGAAGCACGGCAACTGCTCGGTCTCCAAGACAGAGCGCTAGCCGTTCTTGATGCTCTTCTGACGTTCTACCCGAGCAATGAGCTAAAATCTGATGGGAGCCTTGTGGTCTTCCCCTCTAACGCTCAATTGTCTGTGCGCGCTCACGGCATTACAGGCTCGACGTTACGCCGCCATCTTGCTGCACTCGTAGACGCTGGCCTCATTCATCGCCGAGATAGCCCAAACGGCAAACGATACGTCCACCGCGACGGCAATGGGCAGATTGAGCAAGCTTTTGGCTTCGATCTTGAACCGCTCATGTCGCGTGCCGCAGAGCTTGCCGGCCTCGCGCAACAGGTTGCGGAGGAGGGGAGGGCATTTCGACGCTCGAAGGAGGCTCTAACCCTCTGCCGCCGTGACGTCCGCAAATTGATCAGCGCGGCGATGGAAGAGGGCGCGGACGGCGATTGGGAAGCGATCGAGGAGATGTATGTCTCCATCCTTTCCGCGCTTCCACGCTCCCCCAATCGTCAGCAGTTAGAAAATGTGCTCGAAGACATGGGACTTTTGCGCGAGGAAATCATCAACCGTCTGGAACTTCAACTAAAATCAGAAAAAACAGACACCAATGATGGCCATAGTGGGCGCCACATACAGAATTCAAAACCCGAATCCATCTATGATCTTGAACCTCGCTCAGAAGAAGAGCAGGGCGCGACGGTCGAGCCAACCAAGCCACGTGTAGTCGGACCGATAAAGGCCTTTCCGCTGGGGATGGTGCTGCGGGCCTGCCCACAGATCTCGGACTACAGTCCAGGGGGTGGCATTGCGAGCTGGCGCGACTTGATGGCCGCTGCCGTGCTCATTCGATCGATGCTTGGTGTCAGTCCGTCCGCCTATCAGGAAGCTTGCGAGGTTATGGGGCCGGAAAATGCCGCTGCGACCATGGCCTGCATCCTCGAGAGGGGAGGGCATATCAATTCGGCCGGCGGATATCTGCGAGACTTGACGGCGAGGAGCCGGCGAGGGGAGTTTTCGCTTGGGCCGGTGTTGATGGCGCTTCTACGATCTCATCCGGCGAGCGCGAGGAGTGCTTGAGTTATCGCTGTTGGTTCAACCCGATGCGAGACTGCGATACGAAGGGGAGACCTGTGTTGGAGGCGGCGAGGGTACCCACCACCTCCCTCAATGCTTCTGACCATCACGTGTCGTCAGGCCGTATACTTGAAGACCTTAAGCTTGGCCAAATGCTGCAAGCCTGCCTTAATTTCTCGAAGGCTCTCTTCGGAGTCACCGCGGATGATATCGGGCCCAGCAGAAGGAAAGGGATAGTTCGCGCGAAGATCGAATGCGACATAAAGCCAGCCATCCTTGGTCAGAAGGTAGAGCCCGAAACGCAGGCCTTTCACGCGACCAAAATTACCCCACCATCTCCAAAAGGTCGCGCCGATGATCTCGCGCCGTTCATCTCTGGCCAAGACTGCGCAGCAGCCATCACTAAAGTGGTAATATTTGGTCGGTATAGCCTTCCCATCTTTCCCCACACGCCAATCCCTTCGAGCCTCAAAAATCACTTGGGGAGAGATCAGGCTTTCTGCCGGCAACATCGGAGGGAAAAAATGCCTGTCTTGCGTCGAGAGAGCACGAGATTCCCAGCATTCTCGCCACGGCGCAAGTTCGGGGATCTTTCGCAGCTCAGTCGGAAACGGGTGGGGTATCTCTTCCTCGAGATCTAAGAAGCTGCCAGGCAGTTCAGCCTCGGGGAATAAAGCTGCGAAATCAGTGGCAGCTTTCACGCGTCGCTGAACCTGATGTGTCTTCGGCCCGGTTCCAGTGTGACTGGTGCGTTTCAACTGAGCCCGAAGCCTGTTCCAATTCGAATGCCCAGTTAGCTCGGCGATGATTTTTAATCCCTCGCCGAGTGATATATCGATATCTTTCTCGCGCAAGGATGACACAAGAACCCTCGCAAGCGGAGTCGCGTTTTCGGTGATCTTCATTGAGTTTCCCTTCAATGGGCCAATCTCAACGTCAGTGCTCACGTTGCTGACGTGATCGACCCGTTCAAGGAAAATCGCCGTCGTCATTGCGATGCTTCTACCATTCCCTGCCGGGTGTGAGCGGTCGGCAGCATCAGCCTTGTCGAGACGATGAAAGCGCAAGCGCGATATGTCAAGGCACCGGCCTGTGGATGTCGGATCCTATCGAGTTCCCGATTGTTGCCGAATCGCTCAGCATCATGATAGCTAATCATCGATGCGCAAGACGTGCTGACCCTTAAACAGGAACAAGGTCACGTCATGCCCGAAATTCAAGTGTCGTTCATTGCAGCATCGCAGGACGATCAAAAGTCGCTTCCCTCCGTCGAGGGACAGAACGCCAACAACTCTACGCTACCTCAGTCTAAGCCGATTCAGCGCAAGTTGAACGAGCCGGTCTTCCGGGATCGACTGCTTTCCGACAAGGATGTGGCGGCCCGTTATCAGGTCGAAAAGCAGACGATCTGGCGCTGGGCCAGGACGTCGACCACGTTCCCCAAACCGTTCAAGATCGAGGGTACCGCCCGCTGGTCGGAAAACGAATTGGATGAGCATGATCGCAAGCTGAAGGAGGCACGCCAGTGACTTCTTTTAATCGACGACCAGCTCTGCCGGCTCCGATCAGTGATTTTGCGCTTCGTCTAGCAGCAAAAAACAAGCGCTGCGAAGCCGAAAACGCTCGCGAAATGGCAGGGGTGGTGGTGAACCAGGGTTCGCGGGCACTCACCTTCAATTCGGAGGTTGCTGCAGCCGACAACAGGAGCGATAAAGCGTCCCGCTCCCGGCCCCCGGTTTTGCCGCTTGAGGTCGTTAATCTGCAGGACGTGTTCAAAAATCTCAAGAAGATTGCACCAAAGCTTCGTTTAAAGCCTGGCCCTTTGAGGACGCTCGAGGCTCTGGCATTTTCGCATCGGACCCAAAAGATTGCCATCGGTGAACCCTTCATTGTTTTCCGATCCAACCGAACACTTTCCACCAAAACCGGAGGAACGCCCGAGTCGACGCTGCGGGATCACTTCAAGGTGCTCATTAAACTCGCCTTTATGGTCCGCAAGGACAGCCCAAATGGTCAGCGACGTGCGCCTCGCGGTAGTGAAGGAGAGGCTTGCGGCTTTGATCTTTCGCTGCTGATCTCGCGAGCTAAGGAATTTGCCGAACTCGCCCGCGATTTCGACAATGAGGAGAGGGATCTCCCGTCGGCAATACGTACCCTGGACAGTTGTCGTCGCGAACTTGAGGGAGTTATCGCAAATGCGCTGGCGGAGCACCCGAGCGAAGAATGGCGGAACCTCAGCCTGCGGTTCGAGGCGTCGCGTGCGAAGCGGATACGCAACCCAAGCCTCTCCCAACTAAGAGACAAACTAAGCGAGCTCCATCAGCTCCGTGAAGAGGCTAATGCCCTGTGGATAAAGTCTGGTGAGGCACCGGAATCCGGTGCCAATGGCAACGAAATCCGGCGGCATATACAGAGTACAAGTCTAGAATCCTTGTTTAAGGAAGAGGTGTCTTGCGAGGAAGTGCCGGCCTTTAACTCAGCGATCAGTTCGGAGACGGTAACCAGCGCGCATAAGGGTATAACTTTGGACCAGATCCGCCGTGCTTATCCTTCTTTGGTTGATTATGGGCCGAATGGGGCTATCTCGAGCTGGCCCGATTTTGAACGCGCGGTGGAGACGGTCAAAAATATGTTCCAGATCACCACTAACGGCTATGAGAAGGCTTGCCAGATCATGGGGCATAACAACGTTGCCCTCACCATCGCCTATATCCTGCAACGAGGGACAAAGGTTGAGTCGGCAGGCGCATATTTGCATGGGCTGGCCAAGCGATATCGGCAGGGGAAATACTCACCCACCCTAACCGTCAGCAAATACCTGGGTCGGCCGCGCGCGTAGGCCATCGTTGCTGCGCGACACCGTCCACGCCGTGTGAGTGCGGATAACTATTTGGGTGTCGGCGTTGTTGAAGGCCGACACCTGCTATCTCTCGGACTTAGTCAGTGGAACGTCGGACCGATGATAAGTTGCCATACATCAACGTCATCCTCTTCATCCGTAGCCGGACGATCGTTCATTGTTAGGTCGGACGCGATCTCATCGGTAAACCTGAATTCTCGTAGACGGCTTTCAACAAACTCAAGGTGGACGACCTGCTGCATGCAGATTGCCTCGAGGAGGCGCCACAGCGGTTCCCGCATTGGTCTCTCGCCCTTCGCCAGCTTGCGCATGTATTCCGGCGACCTGTTCATATGAAATGCCAGGCGTCCGGTCCACGCCTCCCCAAACAATGCCGTGCCAATCGCTGCAAAGTCGCGTCCGTCGAGCGTATTAAGGTGTGGGAGAGTATGATCGGCCTGCGAAGTTTGTGGTCTCTTGCGGTGTTCAACGAGCTTCTCATGCCAGCGAAGGATGTGGGTCATCCTTTCTACGGTAAGCCTCTCCAGATCTGGCCATAGGGAAGGGGGGATGGGAGCTCTTCCGTTGATCAACCTTGTGACGTATTGGCGGCTCAAGCCAAGATGTCGAGCAAGCGAGCTTGCGGGACGGGCTGGAAACATGAAGCGTCCAGCAACCTCGAACATTGTCGAATTGAATTTCAGCATTTCACCCAAGGATTGTCGAAGTTCGATCGATATGGCTACAAAAAACAAACAACAGTATAAATGCAATCATAGGGTGTTAATTTGAGCAACCCAAAGCATCGCCTGTCGATAAAACGACTATAGACCTAAATACCTAATTATGATACATAAAATAGTGGCGACGCAAAGATTTTTGAGCTGATACCCACTCCTCTGACGCGCCTGTCCTGGCGTGAATAAGCAACCAGTGATTGAACACGCAAGATGATGAAATATCGGCATTCCATCTACAACCAGCTCGGCGAATTCGTCCAAGAGCCGGTGTTTCTGTCCTCCGTAACCGGCGGTTTTGACGAAGCGACCCATCCGGCCTCGACGACTGCTCGCTGGGGTAGTTCGATTTTGGACTCCGGGAGCGAGGCTTTTAAGACGTCGTCTCAACTGCGGTTGATGTAAATGGGACAGCAAGGCAAGTCGAAAACCTCTCTCCCTGAGCCACGACGCAAGACGAAAGGAGCTCAGGATTACCACCCACGTATGCTGCCGAAACTGCGTGCGTTGCTGGATGCGGGGCGCGATGAAAGCGAGATCGCTGCCTGGTTCGGCGTGAATGTTCGAACGATGCGAAAATGGGCCGATGAACATAGCCCGCTCAAACAAGCGCTAGATAGTCGAGAAGATATTCGTGAGTGGGACGAGGCACGCAACCTGAAAATGGCCTATGCGCTCTCCTCTCGAGGGGCCACGTCCGTTGAAATCGCGCAGGCATTCAATGTCTCTACCCGTACGCTAACCCGGTGGAGACAGAGATGCGCGGAATTCGACCAGGCGCTTACCATGGGCGTCGAAGCTCAGCTGAAAGTCGCAGAGCAAACGCTCTTTAACGTGGCGACTGGCTACGTTTATGAGCAGGAAAAGATCATTTCCACGAAGGAAGGCGTGACGACGGTCATTGAGCAAAAGATTAGCCATCCCAACCCGGCCATGCTCCGGCTGTTTCTCGAGGCAAACAAACCCGAAAAATACCGTCAAAACGCGAAACAGGCGGATGATGATGATCTCGGCGACTTCATGCGCGAGATTGCGGAACGAGGAGCCGGAACGGTTAAAATCTGCCACAAAGATGCAGGGTGACAGGTTTCGGTTGGGGGGATCAACGCTGTGTTGGAGCCGACACCAAGCCTTGAAACTTCGTTTGGGGTATGAAAGCTATAGTTCGCTGGCTAGTCACCCAGCGAACCTCGGGAGTGGTGCGTGAACAGGCACTCTCGGTATGTCGCAATCGCTTGCGACTGCGATACGATAGCTGGTCTTCGGCTAAGTTGTCTCCCGGAGAGCAATTGGCAGCGGAGTCTGAAATGGCGCTGCCCCAGCGGTCGGAGTCAACGTGATTGACGACCTGGGGCTTCGATATGGTTGAGCGTCAGGGACTTTTCTGCGCGAGGGATTTCTTTCGTAATACAGTCTTGCCGCAATCTCCGAAAAGGGGCCGCCTGCTGACTGTCCCGTTCTGGCCGAGAGACTGAGATAGCTGACGTTAGGTCAATCGCCCCGAAGCAGTCATTTCAACCTTCTTCGCCGCGTGTGCGATAACGCTGATAATAGTCGCGATCAATCCAATCTCGATCAAAAGCTGCGAAAAGAGAGAGGTGACTGCTATCCAGCGGGAAAAGCGAACGGCGAACCTCGATCAACTGACGAAACTCGGGCCAACGCAGTTCGTGGATTGCCAATTCAACAAGCTCAAGTGGGACACCATTGCTACCTGTGTCCCAGACATCTGCTTTAGTCAGCGTAATGCCAACGCGCCGCAAGAATTCAGGTCTGAGGTTCTTCTCTTCGCGTAGTAACTCCACTGTTGCGAACATTGCATTTTCGGCGCGATCACATCCAAAGCCTCCGCGGAAGATGCGAACCGTATTTTCGATGTAGATATCCAAGAGCTTAACGGCGTAGCATCTTCCAATTCGGTGCCTTTTTCTTGATCTTTGGGTCATACGTTTAGCTGGCTCACCCTATGACTGCAATTGGCGCTTCTGCGCCATGACGGCAGTCGGCCCAAAGCAGACTTCTACTGACATTTGACGCATCACCTTAACCCGCCGAGAACGCGCAGCCTCTATGGATGTGTGACGTATGGCGTGAGGTGACCGTTGAATGCTTTAACTCGTCGAGGCCTGTTGGCTTCATTTGCCGTCCTTCCGCTTGCTGGGTGCCAGTCCGGTGAGAAGGCGAAGCTGCGCTATCGGGTGTCCGCTTCCGGGCAACGGCCATTATCGCGGCAATGCCCGAAATGAAGGCGCATACCTGCCGCACCAGGGCTGTGCCACTACGCGTGAGACGATAGTTTGTTCGCGAGTTTAGTCGTTAGCCGGCTACCAAAAATCGCGTAAGACGGGTTATGGAACCGATGTCTAGGGGGACGTTTCTTCATAAAATTCGAACCGACGGCCTAGCTATTAAAGCATGAATTTATTGAAGCGCTTGTTATCCCAGAGTTTTGTAGGTTACTTTTTCCGATGACTTTTTGGGTGAGATCAAAATGGTACGGGAGAGCTGGCAGGCAGCCGGCACTCCCGTTTGGATTGGCGTTAACTACATTTTCGGCAGAAGGACCTTGTCGATCACATGGATCACGCCGTTGGACTGCTTGACGTCGGCGATCGTCACATGCGCCACGCCGCCGGTTTCGTCGGTCAGTGTGATCTTGCCCATGCTCTCCTTCGCCTTCAGGATGCAGCCGCCGACAGTCTTGACGTCGTGCGTGCCCTTGTCGTCCTTGATCATCTTCTCGATAGTCTTGGACATGGCGTCGGCGGCAACCACATGGCAGGTGAGAACCTTGGTAAGCTGAGCCTTGTTTTCCGGCTTCAGAAGGTTGTCGACCGTGCCTTTCGGTAGGGCTGCAAAGGCTTCGTTGGTTGGCGCGAACACGGTGAACGGGCCTTTGCCTTCCAGCGTTTCGACGAGGCCGGCGGCCTTGACCGCAGCAACCAGGGTTGTGTGGTCTTTCGAGTTCACGGCATTTTCGACGATGTTCTTGTTTTCATACATGGCGGCGCCGCCGACTTTCGGATTTGCTGCAAATGCGCTGCCGGCTGCGATCGAGAGCACGGCGATACCTGCTGCGAGACGGATTGCGTTGCGAGACATGATCTTCTCCTCCTGCCGACTGCCCAGGCACGCTGCGTGCCTCCTAAAGCTCGGCCTCCCTATGCGGGACAGGACAAGAGACGAGAACTGCGGAAAAATAGTTTCAGCCAAAGCAGGTCGGGGCGGATTTATTTGATGTCTCGAGCTTGCTCCGCATCTCGTGAGCCAAAGGGCCATGTCACGATCCCTCCGCCGAAAAGTGCTGCCCAGACGATGACAGGCTGAAGCGGCAGGCGAACGAGATGATAGGCCCACTGCCAGAGGGACGGATCACTGGTCCCTAAGCTATCCAGTGCATGCTTGATATTGGCCGGAAAAACGCAAAATGCGTAAAGAGCCAGAGCCGCCGCGGCAAACCGCTTCAGTCCTGGCACCCAGAGACCGACAGCACCGGCAACCTCGCAAAGCCCCGTCAGTAAGATAATGGTTTCAGGATGAGGAACCCATGCGGGTGTGATCGAAACAAAGGGCTGCGGCAGCGTCAGATGCAATATCCCGGCTACGCCATAAAAGATCGACAACGCAGTGGCCATCCGCTGACGACAGACGCTAGTCGCTGCTGTCATTCGCAATCCTCTTTTCGACTGCGCGAGCCTTGCCGAGAAGATCCACCTTGCGACCTGCGACGCGCTCGATGGCGGCAACCGCGAGATCACTGGCAATGTAGTCGGACTTGTGTCCGAGGTTACGGACCACGATCAGTCTGGCGCCGGGAATATCGCGCGCCAGATGCCGGGCATGAATATCCGGTGAAACGATCTTGTCGGTGTCGCCGGTAATGATGATCGTCGGGGCCCTGATATGCCGGTATTGCTTGTCAGCAACCTCGGCCCAATCGCTTAGAGCCGCAATTTCCTTGGCATTATGTCGGAAAGCCTCAGGACGAATGGCCTGCAGCACCTTCGTCTTTTCGATATAACCGGCGGGTGGTTTATTGGGAGCGAAAACCGCCTTTGTGGCTCGGTTGATTGCAAGAAAGCCCAAGGGCGGAACGATGAATGTGCTGAATAGCGCCCCGGCTACCGGGGCGCTCGCTGCATCATAATACCAGGCGACACCGCTGGACCACGGGTAAACGGCCGGGGAAAGGAAAACGAGACCGCGGACCTTGTCTGGATGCCGGATCGCCAATGCAGCGGCAATTGCGCCACCGAACGAATGTCCGACAATGATGGCTCTGCCGATACCCCGCTTCTCCATCAAGGTCGAAATTGCATCAGCCTGTCCGTCGGGAGATACGTTCTCACGCCCACCCACCTCCGATCGGCCATGACCCGGCCTGTCCACGAACAAAAGCGTGCCTCTGCCTTCCAGCTTTTCGCGGAAAGACAGCATCGGATCGTAAAGGCTCGTGCTGGCACCGTGGATGAAGACGATCGGCGGAAGGTCCTTCCCGGCCCCAGCTTCGATGAGAATGCTGTTGAGCCGATATCCACCGACATCGATCAATACTGGCTGAGCTCCAACGTCGCGCGCCGCAGCCGATCCGAAACTCGCAGAACACCAGATCAGCAGAGACATGAAGAAGATTCCGGAATTTCGGATTTTGGCCTCCTCGCCGCTCTTGATCACGCGATTACAGATTGCGGGCCGAGCCGCTTGCGATCACCGGACCTGTCGGCAGGCCGGTTGGCGAGCCTCCGAGCGGCTCGACACTGACGGCAAGGGTTGCACCTTGGCCGATCCGGGACCGAATTTCTCTCGGGATCAATAGCTCTCCATCCGTTCCCGGCTCGAGGACGCCAAGCGAAGTCGGATTGCCGCTTCCCGGCACGAGCCAGAGCTGTAGGGATTTCTCGGTGCTTTGATCCGCAACCGGAATAATGCGCAGACGACCATCGGCCGGATTGAAAGATACGCGAAGCGCAACCGGATCATCCGGCGCACTGAGTTCCGCAACGATGCGGTTGGTGGTCGTTGGCCTGAGCTGCACCGTCGCGATATAAAACACCGCTACTGCCGCAATCGCGGACGTTACGAACGACAAGCCGCGCCAGAAGCCGACCGTGTCCCACAGGCCCTGTTTCACCTCGACATCACGGCTTTCTGTAAAGAGGCGTCTCTCTATTGCCTGAAAAACAGCGGCGGACGGCTGTTGTTCCTGATAGTCTACGTTGAAAGAGGCCATGTTCGACTGCCAGCGCGCAACCAGCCGCGCAAATGACTGATCGGAGGCCATCCGTGCCTCTACCCGATTACGAGCCTCGAGGGACAAAACGCCAAGCACATATTCACCGGCCAGAATTTCATCATTCTCCGGCCTGCCTCCATCTGGCGGATTTCTGTCGAGTGGTTCCGTGGTCATCGCTGCATGCACTCCCGCAATTTCAGCAGGCTGCGCCGCAACCAGGTCCTGACGGTATTCAGCGGCACTCGCAGATCCTCTGCCAGTTCGGCATAAGTCAGGCCTTCGACATAGGCTCGCCGGACCGATTGCGCATGGACCTGATCTAGTTCGCCCATACAGGCATCGATGCGGCGCCCATCGTCCGCCATTGCGATGGACTGCTCAGGATTGGGTATAGTCTCGTCGGCCAGATCGAAAACCTCGTCGATATCGTCATTGACCGGTTTCCGCGCGCGAATGATGTCGATCGCATGGTTACGCGCTATTGTCGCGAGCCAGGTGGTCGGCACTCCGGAGCCGATCGCGAAGGACTTCGCCTTCTGCCAGACCTTGATATAGATTTCCTGAAGCGCCTCTTCTGCCTCGCCTCTGTCTTTCAGGATCCGCAGGCAGATTGCGAAGAGTTTCGGGCTCGTCACGCGATAGAGATCGGTGAACGCTTGGCGATCACCGATTGCGACGCGATTGATCAGACCAGCCATCTCACTATTTTGCATTCGAAATAACCTTGAAGACCTCAACGTATAGAGATCGGCAATTCTAAAAAACAAGGAGTGCCCCGGGAAACTGTTGTCGCTATGGACGCCGCCCGGCATTGCCAAACAACCAACGTGGACAGGTGATCCGGTCACAACCTTTGTTCTCCCGAAGTCGGGCCACCGAATAGACGCGCGGTTATCCAGTAACCGGCACCACTCGCAATGGCAGACAGGAACGTACCCCAGCAAAGATCAGCGATCGTCAATGCTGTCGACCAGCGTATCAATGTTGCCTGATTGGTCAGGTCATAGGTTGCATAGGCAGTAAAGCCCAGGACGGCACCAGAGAGGACCG
>NZ_JACIGW010000014.1:0-43744 GCF_014198105.1 Aliirhizobium cellulosilyticum
ATAGAATGCTGGCCTCCATCCAGCCAGCATCAGTGAATCAGAACACAGGTGATTTGGGTATCCGAAACGATTCAGAAATACGAGGAAACGCTCTAAAGGACTATCTGCCTCAATGTATGTGAAGATGGCGTCGCGATCCGATAATGCAAACGCAGACCAGGTAAGCTTCACGATTCTGGCGCACCAGTTTTAAGGCGAGCCGCCGCTCGACGTTTGACAAAGTGCGCCTCGACATCGTCATCCGATAAATCAGGTCTAGTGTCGTTCAACGCTTCGAGCACTTTACTTCGAAACCAAGCGTCATGCGCTTCACTGCCAGAAAGAAGCTCAAGAGGCAGCGCCCCCTCGTTAGCAGTCCGGGTGAGCATAATACGAACCGCATCAGATACGGTTAGGCCCATGCTCTCAAGCACAGCAGAAGCGCGATCCCGAACTTCGGCATCGATGCGAGTTTGGACAAGAGCGTTTGCAGCCACGGCTATCTCCCACGTTTTGCAAGATAGTAATGCAATTGAATGACGATTTCCAGAAGGTTATCTGCCGGCACTATCTGCTCGACGCGTTTTAAAGCTCTTGAACCAATTCGAACCACTGACCCTCTAATTTCGATCGCTCACAATAAACGAGCGAATTCCGACAATTCGCTCGCGCCAAAACACTTGGCGCGTTGCTAGACGGTCCAACTTGCGTCAGTCACATCACTGTTTTGGAATACCAGCCTTCTCGATCACCGCACTCCATTTTTCGATGTCTTCGTGGAGACGATTTCCAATTTCCTCCGGCTTGCTGGACCGAGCCTCGACCCCAAGATCAGCGAAACGCCTTTTGATAGCTTCATCCGCCAACACTGACGTTAATGCCCTGTTCAACACACTACGAGCTTCATCCGGCGTACCCTTGGGCGCAAAAATGGCATTCCAGGACGTTACATCATATCCCGAAATTCCTGCTTCCGTCACCGTAGGTACATCGCTCGTCAGGCTAGACCTTCTCGGGCCGGAGGACGCGATCGCGATCGCCTGGTTTTTCTGTAAGGCTGCCTGAAGTGCGGTCTGGCTGTCGATAATCATATCGATTTCTCCACCAAGCAAAGCGACCTGCAAGTCCGGAGTTGCCTTGTACGGCACAATGGTGAAATCAATTCCGGCAGCAGATTTAAATAACTCGGCGGCAAGATTTTGAGTGCTGCCCGTATTGATAGTTCCGACATTCAGCGCACCGGGCTCGGCCTTGGCCGCATCGAGGACGTCCTTAAGCGTTTTGAACTTACCATCCGCCTTGGTGACGAAGACGAAATCGAAATAGGCGAGGCTCGATACCGGCACAAACTCGGAGACCGGATCGAACGGTAACTTTTTGAACAGAGGAACGCTGATCGCCGTGCCATTCGAAAACAATGCGAGCGTATAACCGTCTGGCTCTGCGTTGAGGACGGCTTGAGCTGCTGTTGCGCCGCCAGCGCCCGGCTGGTTCATGATGATGATCTGCTGTCCGAGTTCCTTGCCTAAGGCATCTGCGACGATACGGGCGGTAATGTCTGCGATTCCACCCGGACCAAACGGAAGTACCAGTGTGATGTCACGGGAAGGATAGGACTGTGCCGTTGCGGCACTTGCCGATAGCGACAAAGCCAGCGCCACGGCACCGAGCCTGCACACGCGAAGATAACGCGGTATCATTCCGGATAGTTGGTTCATGTCTGCTCCTCCCGTTCGGCCGCATCGCGCGGCGTTTTTTACCCTCGCTTGTCCATGGGGCTGACACTCTCCCGGTCTCCTCAAACCAGGCAGGCTTCAGCCCCATGCCTTTTCACTTGGCCGGCGCAGGAAACACCCGCCCGTCAAACAACTTCCGTGCTGTGCGCACAGTGCCAGCCGCCTTGACCTGTCCTTGCGCATCGATTTCCAGGAATACTTCCATTGCGCCGGTCGGATGCTCGATCAGGTACCGGCCGTCAGAGGGCGCCTTGGCGAGGGCCGCTGCGGGACTGCCCTCAAGGCGGGTAGCGGTCGCCACGGTCACGGCGGCAAGAACGCCGACGGACGCATGCACCCGATGCGGGATGAAGCTGCGCGTCGAAATCGCACCACCATCTGCGGCGGCAGAGAGTAGGGTCATTTTTGGCACGGATGCCTTGGTGACATCGCCGAGGTTCATCATCGGCCCGGCCTTAAGACGGATGGACTCGATTCGCTTTTTCAAAGCATCATCGGCTTCTATTTCCTCGCGGGTCTCGTGGCCGCTCAGGCCAAAATCCGTTGCGCGCATGATGACGCACGGCATTCCGTTGTCGATCAGTGTAGTCTCGACACCGTCAATGACATCCACGTTGTTGCCGGTCGGAAGAAGCGCGCCGCACATTGCGCCGGCCGTGTTTTCGAATAGCAGCGGCACGGCCGCGTGATGTCCCGGTACGCCGGCAATTTCCGTATCGCCGACATAAGATACGCGACCGCCCGGTGTGGAGATCTTGGCCACCGCCACCTCTCCTGTATTCACCATATGGATCCTGACCTCGGTCAGGTCGCCCTTCGCCGCCACCAGCCCGCGCTCGATTGCCGCCGGACCGACACCAGCGAGGATATTTCCGCACCCCTGCGCGTCGCTGACCAACGCCTGATCAACAAAGACCTGCAGGAACAGATAGTCTACATCGGCATCGTCACGGCTCGATGGTGAGAGAATGGCAACCTTTGACGTCAGCGGGTCGGCACCACCGATGCCGTCGATCTGGCGCGCATCAGGCGAGCCCATGATCCTTAGCAGAAGGCCATCGCGAATGACCGGATCGGCCGGCATATGCTCCGCCAAAAAGTATGCGCCCTTGGAGGTCCCGCCGCGCATCCAGAGGCAGGGAATGCCATCTTCATACATATTTCAGACCCTTCTGCTCGAGCGTCGGACGCATGTTGTAGATGTCGAGCCCTAGCTCTCCCGCGGCCAGGCGGGTCCGCTTGGCTTCCTCATTAGCGAGGCGCTTTTCAGCAGCTGCTAGAACTTGGTCGGCCTCGCTGCGTCGGACCACGCACACGCCATCGTCATCGGCGACAATGATGTCTCCCGCCTCGATATGCGCTCCAGCGCAGACGATGGGCACGTTGACCGAACCGAGCGTCTCCTTCACCGTGCCCTGTGCCGAAACCGCCTTCGACCACACTGGAAACCCCATGGCGGTCAGGTCGCGGATATCGCGGACACCGGCATCGATCACCAGCCCCTTGCAGCCTCGCGCCATTGCCGATGTCGCAAGCAAGTCGCCGAAATAGCCGTTATCGCAGGGCGAGGTCGGCGCCAGAACGAGAATGTCGCCTTCTTTCAGCTGCTCGATCGCCACGTGCAGCATCCAGTTGTCACCGGGGGGCGATGAAATCGTCACCGCCGATCCGGCAACTTGGGCGCCGGCGTAGATCGGCCGCATATAGCTTGCCAGCATACCCTTGCGCCCCTGCGCTTCGTGAACGGTCGCCACGCCGGCAGCGCCGAGTTTCGCAATGGTCTCGGCACTTGCACGTTCGATATTTTGTACGACGATACCCATATTTAAATTTCCTTTCAGATAAACACTTTTCGCGGCGGAGCTTAGGCTGCGCTCACGCCGTGGATGCGCTGTAGGCGACGTGTACCGATGGTTTCAGCCAGCAACTTCTCGTCGAGCTTGCCTTCCCATTTCGCGATTACGACAGAGGCTAGCGCATTGCCGATCAGGTTCACGAAAGTTAATCCCTCGGCCAGGATGCGGTGAATGCCGAGGATGAGCGCAATGCTGGCGACGGGAATAGCGCCCGTTGTGTTCAAGGTTGCCGCCAGGACTACGAACGCGGCTCCCGCCACGCCCGCGGCACCCTTGGAAGTCAGGAGCAGCACGCCGATCAGCGTCAGTTCGTGCCAAATCGTCAGCGGCGTGTTAGTAGCCTGCGCCAGGAATACCGCGACCGTGGTAAGGTAAAGGCATGTCCCGTCGAGGTTGAATGAATAGCCGGCCGGAACGACGAACCCGACGACTGACTCCTCGCAACCCGCCTTGCCCATTTTCTGGATTAGCCTCGGCAGCACGGTCTCAGTCGAGGTCGTAGCTGCGACAATAATGATTTCGTCCCACAGGTAGCTGAATAGGCGCCACAGGCTGACACCGCACCAATAAGCGATGCCACCGAACACGATTGCCGTGAACAGCGCGCAAACCACAAAAAACTCAATGATTAGCGAACCGAGAGACCACAGCGAGGACGTGCCGAATTGCCCAATTGTAAAAGCAATTGCGCCGAACGCTCCAAGCGGAGCGAAGTACATGATGTAGCCGATGATCTTGAAAAGACCCTGCGAGGCGCTTTCGATCACGGTGTAGACCGGACGACCCTTTTCACCGATCGCTGCTAGAGCAATGCCGAACAGAACCGAGATGAACAGAACCTGGAGCACATGCCCTTCGGTGAAAGCGCTGACGAAACTGTCGGGAATGATGCCCATGAAATAGGCCGTCAGGGACTGGTCATGGGCGGTGGCGACATAGGACTTGATCGAGTCGGCATTTAGCGTTGTCGGATCAATGTTCATGCCAGCGCCTGGCTTCCATAGATTGACTGCGACGAGGCCGAAAATCAGGGCAATCGTGGTGATCGCTTCGAAATAAAGAATTGATTTCAGGGCGACGCGCCCGACGCTCTTCATATCATTCATACCGGCAATGCCGTGAACGACCGTCACGAAGATGATTGGCCCGATCATCATGCGGATCATTTTGATGAACGCATCGCCGAACGGCTTCATCGCCACGGCGATGTCCGGTGCGAAATGTCCCAGCAGGATGCCGATTACGGTTCCAGCAAGAACCTGGAACCAGAGCTGGCCAAGGATCCCGAACCTACCGCCGCCGGTCTTCAGCGCCGAGCTCGACGGGGACGGATTGCTGACTGATGAATACGTCAAATGTCTATTCCTCCTTGGGCATTCCAGCTCTCATGAAACACAAGTCGCGCGGAACGCCCGACGCCTTACGGCGCAATGTCACTTTCTGGATCGCCACCAGCAACCATTGCGCTGGCTGATCCGAACGTCATGAGATGGAGAAAATTGCTCCCACCCGGTTCTGCCACATGGGGCAAACCGACATCAAAGAATGTCAGCGACCGAGTTCTCGGAAGACCTCCTCTTCCTCCCCTCTTCGGTGAATTAAGGAATGGACTGGCGAAAAAGGCAAAATAGATTTGCGCGCAAGCCATAAGCTCTGGTTAAGTATCGTCATGGATATGACCCGTGACATCAATCTGCGGCATTTCGAAGCCGTTGCCGCCGCCGCCCGGCTAGGCAGCATAAGCGCCGCCGCGCAAGCCCTTAACCTGTCGCAGCCGGCGATCACGCAGGCGGTGGCAAAAGTCGAAGCGCAACTCGGGCATGCCCTATTTGAGCGCCAGCCCGGAGGCGTCACCTCGACGCGCGCAGGAGAGTTGATGCGCATACGCATAGAGCGTGCGCTCGCTTATATCGTGCGCGGCGGACAGAATGTGCGCAGGTCGGCACGATTGCCGGCTTTACCCAATATCGAGCGACGCATCACCTTCGGCCAGCTGCGGTCCCTACTGACGGTCGATCAGACCGGAAGCTTTGCACTCGCTTCGAAACTGACGGGGCTATCCGAGCCGGCTCTACACAGATCCGCGCGCGAGCTGGAGCAGTTGCTCGGCATTCTGCTCCTGGCGCGACATGGCAAGACGGTTCAACCCACCCCCGCTGCGACAAGTCTCCTTCGGTTCGCACGGCTGGCCTTCTCGGAAATAGAAGCCGGATATGACGAACTGGCGGCGCTGCGGCTTGAGGGGGCGGGACGCATTGCTATCGGCACATTGCCGATGGCGCAGGCAATCCTGCTTCCTCGGGCATTATCGCGGTTTTCTCACATTAATCCTGCCGCAAGGATCGACGTCATTGAAGGGCCTTATACCGATTTGCTTGCCGGCCTGCGCAATGGGCAGTTGGACGTACTTATCGGCGCTCTTCGCGAGCCATTACCCGTGGGAGATGTGGTTCAGGAAGCCGTCTTCGACGACGACCTCGTCATCGTCGCTCGCGCCGGCCATCCCTTAGCTGGACGCGCAGCTCCGGCGTTGTCAAGTTTGGGGAGCTTCCCGTGGGTGATTGCGACGGGCGGTGCGCCGATGCGGACGCGCTGGGAAGCCATCTTTGGCGAAAACGGGCTAGAGCCTCCTCCAGTTCGTATCGAGAGCAATTCCGTAACGATCGGTCGCGGTCTCATGCTGAACGATGATTGGCTGACCTTGATGTCGCGTGATCAGTTCGTCTTCGAACGCCGTGCCGGCCTCCTCGTCGAAGTCGGCGGCAGCTTCATCTCAAAGCGCAAGATCGGCCTGACCACCCGTAGCGACTGGCGCCCCACGCAGCTGCAGACGGCGTTCATCACCGAGTTCAAGATAACATGTGAAAATTGGACTTCAGAAAAACTAATGGAGAAGAAGCCGTTTCGATATGCCTAAGACAAATCTCTTCGATACAACTTGCCTACGAGTTGGGAGGAGAGCCGCTCGCCAGGCATGACAGCGGGACCCGCCTTCCACGCTCATTTTGAAATCTGCGACGCGCTCTGCTTGTGCCGACTGCTCGCACGTGTAGGAGGTATTCCGAAGACATGATCATCGATTGCCACGGCCATTATACGACCGCGCCTTCCGCCCACACGAAATGGCGCGCGCAGCAGGAAGACGCCATCAAGAGTGGCGGCGACATCGACCCTGCCTATCCCGACATATCGGACGATGAGATCCGCGAGACGATCGAGGCCAACCAGTTGCGGTTGCTGCGCGAACGCGGCGCCGACATGACGATTTTTTCTCCCCGTGCCTCGGCGATGGCGCCGCATATCGGTGACCAGTTCGCCGCGAAGGTTTGGGCACGGCGTTCCAACGATCTGATCAAGCGGGTCGTAAACCTTTATCCTGAAACATTCGCCGGCGTCTGCCAGCTCCCGCAAACACCTGGTATCTCGATAGAGACCTCGATTGAGGAGCTTGAGCGCTGCGTTTCCGAACTCGGATTCGTCGGCTGCAACCTCAATCCGGATCCGTCAGGTGGGCATTTCAGCGCCCCTCCCCTGACCGACCGCGCCTGGTATCCGTTCTTTGAAAAAATGGTTGAACTCGACGTACCGGCAATGATCCATGTGTCGGGTAGCTGCAATTGTGCCATGCACGCGACCGGCGCTTATTACATCGCTGCCGACACTATAGCGTTCATGCAGTTTCTTGAAGGTGACCTGTTCAAGGACTTTCCGGATTTGCGCTTCATAATTCCTCACGGTGGTGGCGCTGTTCCGTATCACTGGGGACGTTACCGCGGGCTGGCGGATATGCTCAAGCGCCCGCCGCTTGGCCAGCATGTGATGAAGAACGTGTTTTTCGATACCTGCGTCTATCATCAGCCTGGCATCGATCTCCTGTTCGAGGTCATCGATATCGACAACATCCTGTTCGGTTCCGAAATGGTCGGTGCCGTGCGCGGGATCGATCCGCAAACCGGACACTATTTCGATGACACCAAGCGTTATGTCGACGCACTGCAAATTTCCGACGCCGACAAGCGGAAGGTCTTCGAGTTGAACGCCCGTCGGGTCTATCCACGGCTCGACGCGCAGCTCAAGTCAAGGGGGCTGTGATGCCGAAGTTTCAGATGGATCCAAACTGGCTATGCTTTGACCCCGAGCCGAGCAAGCCAGGCTATCGCCCTCCAGTCGGGTCGGTCGATGCCCATTGCCATGTGTTTGGCCCAGGCGATGAATTCCCTTTCGCACCTGAGCGCAAATACACCCCGTGCGACGCCGGCAAGGACAAGCTGTTCGCTCTTCGCGACTATCTCGGTTTCGAACGTAATGTCATCGTTCAGGCCACCTGCCACGGCGCAGACAATCGGGCGCTGGTAGACGCATTGCGCGCCTCCGATGACAAGGCCCGTGGTGTGGCGACGGTTCGCGACACGGTATCGGCCGACGAACTTTCCGAGTTGCACGAAGCCGGAGTGCGCGGAGTACGTTTCAACTTTGTGCGACGCCTGGTCGACCCGAAGCCGGACGCCTACTATCACGCCATCATCGACCGTATTGCGCCGCTCGGCTGGCACGTCGTCATCTATTTTGAAGCGGCGGATCTCGAGGAGCGTTGGGATTTCTTCACGTCGCTGCCGACGACCGTCGTGGTTGATCACATGGGTCGTCCAGATGTGACGCAGGCTGCAAGCGGTCCGGGATTCGGCCGTTTCATCCGACTTATGACGGAACACGAAAACATCATCAGCAAGGTCACTTGCCCCGAGCGTCTGTCGAAGAGCGGCGGTCCGGCCTACGAAGATGTGGTGCCTTTCGCGCGTATGCTCGTGGAGCAATTTCCCGATCGCGTTTTGTGGGGAACGGACTGGCCACACCCCAACATGATATCGCACATGCCCGATGACGGCCATCTCGTTGACTTCATCCCGCAGATCGCGCCAACGGAAAATCTCCAACAAAAACTGTTGGTCGATAACCCCATGCGCATCTACTGGCCCTGACTGAAGGCACCAAAACGCTGAGTGGCACTCTGCGAGGTCGCAGGGTGCACCTATGCAACAGGTTGTCTGTCTGCAATAGCATAAACTTATATCTAAACTTACTGTTTTGAATTGTTCTGAAAGACGTTCAAGCAGAAGAACAAGTGACTGACTGGGATGCCTGAGGAGTGGCGCCCGAATCTGGTCAATCGGGAGGAAAATGAATGGACGGCATAATCCAGTCGCTGGCTGTGATCTTTAGCCTATCGGGCATCGCGGCTCTGCTCATCGGGGCGGTACTTGGGATTATTATCGGCGCCTTGCCAGGCCTTGGTCCCTCTATCGGACTCAGTCTGTTGATCCCTTTTACCTACAACATGTCTCCCGAACTCAGCATGCTGTTGATGATTTCCCTTTACACATCCGCAGAATACGGTGGGTCGATCAGCGCCATTCTTCTGTCGACACCCGGCACCGCAGCCGCCGCGGCGACCGCCATCGACGGTTATGCGATGGCGCAGAAGGGACGTGCAAACGAGGCAATCTCGATTTCCTTGACCGCATCCACGGTCGGCGGGATTCTCGGGGGGCTCGCACTTCTCCTGTTGGCTATGCCGCTGGCGAAGCTGGCATTGCAGTTCGGCCCGGCGGGTTATTTCGCTGTCGGCCTGTTCGGCCTGACTTCAGTTGCAGCCCTTTCCGGCGGCTCGCTGGTCAAGGGTCTCCTCGGCGCCGTTCTCGGCCTGGCGCTTGCCACCGTCGGCATCGATCCGATTGCTGGAACGCCACGCTTCACCTTCGGCCAGTTCGAGCTTTACGAGGGCGTTCCGTTCCTCGCCGCATTGATCGGGCTTTTTGCGGTCTCTGAAGCCATCGCCCTCGCCGAAAAGCAGGCCCGGCGCACCAAGATGGGTGAAAGCCGTGTAGGGCACGTCTTCATGTCGGTCGCGCTGCTCAAGGAAACCTGGCGATCGATGGTTTCCGGTTCGGTGATCGGTACTTTGCTGGGCATTTTACCTGGCGTCGGGGGCAACATCGCCTGTTGGGTCGCCCGAGATTATGCCCGTGCCCGCGACAAGAACCCTCAGGCATACGGCAAGGGCGCCGCCAACGGCATCGCGGCTCCCGAAGCCTCCAACAACGCAACAGTCGGTGGCGCTCTGGTCCCGCTCTTGTCGCTAGGCGTGCCGGGATCGCCGACAACCGCTATTATGATGGGCGCCCTCATCATGCACGGTCTGCATCCCGGCCCGCAGCTGTTCACGGAATCGCCGGCTCTGGTCTATTCGATCCTCTTCGGCGTTATCATTGCATCGCTGGTACAGTATCTCGTTGGGTCGCTCTTCCTGCCGATAATGGCCCGCACATTGCTGCTTCCGACCGGAGTAATCGCCGCCGGCATTCTCGCTTTTGCCGTGCTCGGCTCCTTCGCTATCCGCAACCTGATGTTCGATGTCTGGATGACGCTCGGGTTTGGCCTTCTAGGCTATTTCATGAAAAAACTCAGTTTCCCTGTGGCGCCGGTCATCCTGGCAATGGTCCTCGGCTACCTGATTGAATCCAACTATCGCACGGCGCTCGTGTCGTCGCAGGGAAGCTACATGATCTTCCTGACCGACCCGATCAGCGTGCTGTTCCTGATCCTCAGCGCCGTCAGCCTGGCGGTGCCGATCTATCGGCTCTGGTCTGCACGACGCGTTGTTGCCGTCGATCCGGCCTGAGCCATACCATCCACGCATCCAGCCATCATTTCAGGGAGAGAGAAACGATGCACAACGCGACCACAACCATGAACAAGTCCCGAGGTTTGGGACACCTGTTGCGCTCCACCATTGCCGCTCTTTGCATGGCAGCGATTACAGGCACCGCACTTCCGCAGGCCGCCGTCGCCGCAGACTATCCGACGAAAGCCGTGACCCTCGTGGTCTGGTCAGGCGCCGGCGGCGCCCTCGATACCTACGGCCGCAAGCTTGCGGAACTGCTGGAAAAGGAAAGCGGCTGGACCGTGAAGGTCGACAACCGTGCCGGCGGAAGCGGTGCCGTCGGTCTGTCGCAGATCGTCACGCAGCCCGCCGACGGCTATAACATCCTGGTGCTGACCGGCACCTTGACTTTTGGCATCGCGCAAGGGCTGATCCCATTTAAAGTCGAGGATCTGAGGTTGCTTCGGGCCATGCAGTCGGAACCGTCGTCTCTCGCTGTCCTGAGCAGCAGCCCCTACAAGAACGTCGACGAATTCGTAAAGTATATGAAGGATCATCCCAATGGCATGAAGGTGGGCGGACATTCGTCTGGCGGCTTTCACCAGTACATGCTGTACCAGATGATGAAACAGGGCGGTTTCGAAAGCGGGTGGATCCCGCACGATGCCTCGGGCAAGGTGACGCTGGCGCTTCTTGGCAAGCATATCGATGCGGCGATGATGACACCGTCGACAGCCCTGTCGCAGGTGAAGAGCGGCGAAATCCGGCTTCTTGGTGTCAGCACTGCCGAACGCTCGCCGTTCCTGCCCGATGCGCCCACCTTCAAGGAGCAGGGTTTCGATCTCGAAGGCGCGATCTGGCGCGGCATTGCCGTCAAGGCAGGCACGCCGGATGATGTCGTTGCGTCGATTCAGACCGCAATAGACAAGGTCACCGCGTCTGCCGAATGGAAGAAATTTCAGGAAGAACAGTTCCAGGACAGCCCGAACTGGAGCGAGGAAGAGTTCACCAGCCGCGTCAAGAAAGATCTGACCGAGCAGGCTGAGTTCCTCAAATCTGCCGGATTTGTGAAATGAGCGATCGAGATATTAATCAAGCTGGCCGGGTTTTCCCGGTCAGTGACCTCATCGCTGGCGTCGCTTGCCTTGCGGGTTGCGTCGCATTCCTGATGTTGGCGTTGGCCTTGCCGGCCGGTCACTCGACCGGTGATACCGGACCTGGCGCCCTCCCGGTTCAGGTCGGCATCTTCGGAACGATCTGTTCCCTGGCCTATCTCGTCATCACGATGCGAGGAGCATTTGCAGACGAGCAAGGCGATTTTTCGAGAGCGCACAGAGCATTGGTTGCTTTCCTGATCTTCGTCATCTGCCTAGCGGGCGTTAACTGGATAGGGCTGCCCTTATCGATTGCTGCCGCCTCCGGACTTGTCACACTGCTTTTTCCCGGCGAGCGTCGGCTCCTGCGAGCCGGGGCAACAGGGCTTGGGCTTTGGTTGATCGCGGTGCTCCTTTTCGGAAAGCTGCTCGGGCTTCCGATGCCATGACACAGGCGTCCGACACCGCTCTGCCGAATGGACATGGCTGGTGGCGGCTGCTGATGGTCTATCTGTCGGCGGCGATAGCGGGCTGGATTTGTACGACAATGCATATGCCTCTTCCATGGATGATCGGCCCGCTGTTGATGACGGCGGGCCTTTCCCTTCGCGGGCTGATCCATCGGCCGCTTCCGGTCCGCACCCGCCCTTTTGGACAGGCTGTGGTGTCGACAACCGTCGGTCTTTCCTTCACCGGCGATGCGCTTGCCATCGTGCTCGACCTTCTGCCTCTTCTGGTCGGCATGGCGGCAATGACGACAGGCTTCTCGCTGGTCGTCGCCTTCATTCAGGCAAGGCTGGCGGGCGTCCAGCTGTCACGCATGGCGTTGGCGACATTTCCATTGGCGCCGGTGGAAGCCGCCATCATCGCCGAGAGCGTCGGTCAACCCGCCGCGCCGGTCGTAATAGCGCAGTCGCTGCGCATTGCTGCAGTCGTCGTGGTCATACCTACGATTCTCTACCTTGTTGATGGCGCGCAAAGGGGAGCAGTGCCAAGCGCCGCAGGAGCGGAAGCATTTCTTGACCCCTGGCTGGCGACCCTTCCCATTATCGGCTTGGCTGGCGGCCTGCTGTTCAGACACCTTAATTGGGCAAATCCCTTTTTTCTTGGGCCTTTGACAATCGCGGCAATGCTGACGGCAGGCGGCGTCGCCTTGCCGCATTACCCCCCTGTCGTTTTGGCCACTGCACAAGTGGTTCTCGGGTCGTGGCTTGGATCAACTTTTCAGGCGAGCCTGTTACGGGGCGCGGGTCGAGAGTTGACAATCTCGCTGTTGGGAACGGTTTGTTTGTTGGTGCTGACATGCGGATCTGCGGCAGTTCTAGCCCGTTTCACGCCCCTCGACTGGCGCAGCGCCGTACTCGGTATAGCGCCAGGTGGCGTCACCGAAATGGCGCTGACCGCGCAGTTCCTCCACCAGAGCGTCCCGGTTGTAACGGCAGCGCAGGTCGTGCGCATATTTCTTCTTATGCCGCTGGCGCGGCCGTTGATCCGCTGGACCGAGCGCTTCGGATAGTCACGATGGCTATCCGAAGCGCTGGGCGTAGGGACGTCGTCGATCTAGACGGCCAGTCCTCTGATCCAGTCAATCCTTCAAGATCGGCGGCGTACCGTCGCTGTGAAAGGTCTCGATCGTCTTTAAACCCCAGGCCTGGCCCTTTTTTCGGTCCGCTTCAGTCCACATGATCGGACGCCAATCAGGAGCAAGAATGAGCCGTGCGCCGGAGTTGGCGAGCTCGACGCGGTTGCCCGCTGGTTCCCAGACATAAAGGAAAAACGTCCCTTGAATGGCGTGCTTGTGGGGGCCGGTTTCGATATGCACACCGTTTTGCAGGAAAATGTCGGCGGCGCGCAAAATGTCCTCGCGCTGATCGGTTGCATACGTCACGTGATGGAGCCTTCCCACACCGCCCCCATGTTCTTCGGTGCAGGCAAGATCATACGTCTTGTTGTTGACAGTGAACCAGGCACCACCGATCCGGCCGTTGTCGAGCTGGATGAATTCCGTGACCCGGGCACCGAGGCAGGTCTCCATAAAGCGTTTGAATTCAGTAACGTCGGAAGATAAAAGGTTGAGGTGGTCAAGACGGCGTGGCGCTGCGCCGGTGAAAGCGCTTGCGGTATTTTTAAGAGCACTGCGCTCGGCCTCGTCTTGCGGTTCATACCAGTTGGTGTCGTAATAGATCTCGAAGACATGGCCGAACGGATCCTCGAAGCGGAAAGCCCGCCCGTGGCCAAGGTCTCCCTCGTTCCAGCCCAGTACCTGATAACCCGAAGCCTCTATGGCCTGCACGCGCCGGTCGAGTGCTTCGCGGCTCGTGGCGCGGTAGCTGATATGACCGACGCCGGTTGTGGGTGAACGCGTCAATTTCAGCGTGCAATATTCATAATCATCCCAAGCTCGTAGATAGGCGCTGTTCTCGTCCCGCCCCGAAAGCTTCAACCCGTATATGCGCGTGAAAAAATCCAGGCTTTCGTCGAAACGGTCAGTGAGCATCTCGACATGACCGAGATGAGCGATGTCATGATGGGCCATCTCGCTCATCGGGTACCTCCGCAACAACTGCAGCGCTGCGCAATGGAAGTCGATCGAGTAAATGGTGCCATGGCGAATTTTCCTCCCTTCGCTCCAATATTGGATCTCATCGCTGAGCGAACTAAAAGGCAAATCGAAATAACGCTTTTCGTATAAGAAAAAGCTATTCAATGCCGCTATCGTCCTGCGCGGAAATCGCCAGCCAGCACCTGTTCCTTATGGTATACTATAGCATATTCTTATGCTTGCGCGACATGTTCGAATTGGGCTGTGAGTCGAACTCACTTTAATCAAAACAACACGAGGCGGGAGGCCTTGAACCTGGGAGGGTTATCATGAGAAATTTTTCAAAAATCGCGCCCGTGGCGCTCTTACTGATTTCGACGTCTGCTTTCGGCGCAGAATTGAAGTTTGCCAATTACATGGCGCCGACACATCCCTATGTGTCGCGCGCCTTCGAGCCCTTTGCTAAAGCCGTAGAACAGGGCACCGCCGGAGAAGTGAAGATCAAGCTTTACAATGGAGGTGAACTCGGCGCGGGCCCAGTCGAGCAGTATTCCCGCGTTGTCGATGGCGTCGCAGAGTTTGCGGTCTCGTTGCCAGGCTATACGGCATCCCAATTCCCGCTGACGCTCACTGCGGAATTACCCGGCGTGCTGACTGAGAAGGACGGTACCGAGACCCTTCTGGCTCACCTTGATCAGTTTTCCAAAGAATACCGCCGCGTGAAGCTGGTGGGCATGTGGTCCAGCGCGGACAATGTTCTTTTCACGCGGTCGAAGCCGGTGCGTGTATTGGACGATCTCAAGGGGATGAAGGTCCGCGTTCCGTCCCGCAATACGGGCCTTCTGGTCGAAGCCTGGGGCGCGACACCGGTCTCGATGCCTGTGTCGGAAATATATAACTCCCTTCAGACAGGGGTCATCGACGGGGCGATGATCGACGGCACCGCCGTCAATGCCTTCAAACTTGGCGAAGTCGCAAATTTCATCACCAAGGGAATGAAGACCACCAACTCCCCGTTTTTCATTCTCATGAACCGGGACGCCTATGCTGATTTGAAGCCGGATCAGCAAAAGGTCGTCGACGAAGCCGGAAAGCAGGTTTCGCTCGATGGACAGAAAGTCCAGCTGACCGTCGCCGAAAAGGGTTTTGCTGATTTCGCAAAGCTGCCGGGCAAGGATGTCATCACCCTAACCGAAGCGCAGGCGGCGCCATTCAACGCCGCGGCCGACAAGGTCACCGCTGAGGCAATCAAGCAGAGCGAAGGATCGCAGGCGGTTGTAGATGCTCTGAAGGCGAAATGAGAATGTCTGGTGATGTAACTCTGCCGGCACAAAGCTGGCTTGAACGGGTGACGGTCTGGCTGGCCGTCATCGCCGCCGCAGCCATGCTGTTTCTAGTCATCCTCATCTCGGTCGGGGTCATTTTGCGGTATGCGTTCAACGTACCGGTTCTCGGTCTCAATGAAATCAACCAACTGGCCGCGTTGACGCTGGTCATGGCAGCCTTGCCCTATTGTACAGCGAAAAGCGGCCATGTCGGCGTCGACGTCTTTGACAATGCCATCGGACGGGTCGGACGGTTCATCGGGGATATAGGCTCGCGCCTACTGTCCGGCTTCGTCCTATCCGTCCTCGCACAACGGGCCATTCTCAAGGCGCTGGATGCTCGCGAGTTCAGCGATACGACCAACATGCTCAGCCTACCGATCTGGCCGTTCTACGGAATTCTCGCATTCGGCATTACATTATGCGTCATCGTCATGGCGGCGCAGTGCGTGACAATTATCCGTGCAGGAGGCCGCTAATGTCACCGACGGCAGTTGGCCTTCTGGGCATTTTCTTCCTGTTCTTCCTGATGATTTTTCGAACGCCGGTGGCGTTCGCCATGTTGCTTGCTGGCTTCTTCGGAATGTGGGTACTCCAGGGCCTGCGTACCGCGGGCGCGCTGATGCTGACGGAAAGCTATTCTGCAGTGGCCAGCGAAACGCTGATCGTCGTGCCGATGTTTGTCCTCTTGGGTAACATTGCATCGGCGGCAGGATTCTCGCGCGGTCTATATGACGCAGCTTTTGCCTGGGTCGGGCACTTCCGCGGGGGCTTGGCATCCGCCTCGGTCCTTGGCTGCGCCGCCTTCTCCGCTGTCTCAGGATCATCGGTCGCAACGGCGGTGACGATCGGTAAAGTGGCTCTGCCGGAAATGAAGCGGCTTGGTTATGCCGACGGCCTTGCCACAGGTGCGGTAGCAGCAGGCGGGACATTGGGTTTCTTGATCCCGCCTTCGACGGGTTTCGTTCTCTACGCGATCCTGACTGAGCAGTCGATCGGACGCCTATTCATGGCGGGCATCCTGCCTGGACTGCTGCTGATGGTGTTGTTCATGCTGACGGTCTGGCTGGTCGCCTTGCGCAAACCTGACCAGGCGCCTGCGGGCCCCAACGTCCCGATTCGGCAACGTTTTGCCACCCTGAAGCAGGCAGGTCCGCTGATGGCGGTGATGGTGCTGACCATTGGGGGTATTTACATCGGGGCCTTCACGCCCGTCGAAGCCTCCGGCATCGGTGCGGCGCTCGTCATCCTCTTGGCCCTGGCCGGGCGCAAGCTGAACCGTGCAGGATTTGCGGCAGCAGTGATGGACACGCTGAAAACCACCGCCATGCTGTACATGATCGTTATTGGCGCCAACGTTCTCAATCCATTTTTCGCCGTCACGCAGATCCCAGCGCTTCTTGGCGAGGGACTGCAAGGGCTCGGACTCGGACCTTACGGAACGCTGTTCGCGATCATTATCGCCTACGTCATCATGGGTATGTTCATGGATGGCCTATCGATGCTGGTGATCTCGGTCCCAATCGTCTTTCCTGTCATTACCGCGCTTGGTTTTGATCCGATCTGGTTCGGAGTCGTTGCTGTGATTGTCGTGGAAATGGGAATGATCACGCCACCGGTCGGGTTGAATGTCTTCGTGGTTCGAGGTGTGGCGGGCGATGTTTCGCTGAAGACCGTGTTCAGAGGCGTCATGCCGTTTCTGTTCGCGATGATAGTCGGCCTACTGTTGATCATCCTGTTCCCGCAAATCGCTCTTATCATCCCCAATACAATGTTCGGCTGAGGGTAGGTTCCCAACCGAATTGTCAGCTGGACCGGCATCCAAGTGTTCGCAGGACGACAAAATAAGGAATGAGAATATGACAGAACGTCACTCTAAGATCGCCTTCATCGGATTTGGCGAGGCGGCGGAGGCCTTCGCAAAAGGTTGGGGAGCAGACATCTCGTCAGGTCTGAAGGCTTATGACGAAAAGGTCGAACAGGTCGGCGCACCAGGAAAACCGGCCGAGCGTGCAATGGCTACAGGAATCGTTTTGGCATCCGACCGGGCAGCCGCCTTAGACGATGCTGATGTTGTATTCTGCCTGGTAACAGCCGATCGCGCGGTGTTGGCGGCAGAACAGGCTGCTCCATACCTCAAGGCGGGTGCATTCTGGCTTGATGGCAACAGCTGCTCGCCGGGCGCCAAGCGGCGATCTGCCGATATCATCAGTTCTGCCGGCGGGCGATATGTCGATGTCGCCATCATGGCGCCGGTTTATCCAAGACTGCATCGCACACCTCTGCTGCTGGCGGGCCCGCATGCCGACCCAGCACTCGCCGTTCTGAACAGCTTTGGAATGGAAGCGCGTGTTTCCGGACCTGAAGTCGGCGAAGCGTCGTCCATCAAGATGATACGCTCGGTGATGATCAAGGGCATGGAGGCATTGACGGCAGAATGCCTGTTGGCGGCCCGGCGCGCCGGCATTGAGGAGCGCGTCCTTGCCTCGCTCCAGTCGTCCAACCCCAATATCGACTGGCCGCGCCAAGCCGCCTACAATCTGGAACGCATGATGGTGCACGGAAGGCGCCGCGCAGCCGAAATGCGCGAAGTCGCTATCACGCTTTCCGAACTTGGCCTGCCCAACGGACTGGCCAGCGCAACGGCCGACTGGCAGCAGCGGATCGGCGACTTCGTTCTGCCGGCCGGCGATGAGAATTATCCGGAACGCGCTGACGCCATTCTTTCGCGCCTGAAGGACTAATTGAGTCCGGCTGCCGTCTGCCGCAGCACGTCCCGCAATTCCCTTTGCGCCCGCGTCGGCTCCCAGCCGGCGCGGGTGGTGATTCCGATGGGCCGCATCGCATTGGGCAGGCGCACCGGCAATATCCCGAGAACGCCCATTTCGACCTCCGCCTGCATCCGCGACAGCCCGCCGAGATGGTCGCTCTGCCGCAGGATCTCCCGCATCATGATTACGGATGATGTTTCAACGACATTGGTTGGCGCCTCAGCGGCAAAATAGGTGTCGAGAACGCGTCGTAACGGCGTTGAACGACGTGGCATGACCCAAGGATGCGACGCCAGGTCTGCAAAAACGAGATCGGCCTTGTTCATCAAGGCGTGGTCGCGCCGCGCAACGACGACCACCTCGTCGTCGAACAACCGTTCCTGCTCGATGTCTTCAATTGGTGTCGGAAACCGTAGTGCTCCAAGAACCATGTCGATTTCGCCCCGGCGCAGGCCATGCAACAGTTCGTCATACCGGCCGTCAATCACCTGCAGCGAAAGACGCGGCCTGATTTCGCGAAAGGCCAGAATGGCGCGTGGAAGCCATCCGGATCGCGACAACGGTAGGGCGCCAACCACTATGCGACCTACTTCGCGACCATCGAGAGCCGCCAGATCGGCGTCAGCCTGATCAATTTCCGCCAATGCGAGGCGGGCAGCCTGGGCCAACTGAAGGGCGGCGCGTGTCGAAATCAAGCCATGCGCCGTACGCTGAAAGAACGTTGTGCCTGCCGCCCCTTCCAACATGGTGGTGGCGCGATGGACGGTCGGCTGGGCAAGGCCCAGCTGGTGCGCCGCAAGTGTGAAGTTTTCGGTCTCCGTCACCGCGATCAGGGCGGCAAGTTGCGGCCATGTCGCCTGGATGCGGATCGCTCGATCCATGTCTGACATCGCGTTGTCGAGAATGCGCAGCGCGCGATCAGCTCGGTAGTGCAGCAGCGCTCCTGCATCGGTGAGAAATAGACCTTGCGGGCTGCGTTGAAGCAGAACATGCCCGCTCTCTTGGCTGAGCTTGGTGATGGCTTGAGTTACGGCAGGCTGTGAGACATGGTTTATGTCGGCAGCACGGGTAACGGAATTGGTCTGCCCCAAGGCCAGAAACATCCGGAGATGACGAATACTGGCAGGCATGCCCATTCCCTCTAGTTTCCTTAAGCTTACGAAGGCCACGGTCGCCCGACAAGCTGCTAGGTCCCTTCACCTCGAAAGCAAATCGGCAATCAATCCCAGCGGATGGTTCGGCTGCGTGCCGGAGAAGCGTTTTGCCTGGCATCGACAGGAATAGCCGGTTGCCGCGATCGTATCCTCCGATTCCACATGGCTGCGCCAAGAAAGATCAAATAGGCGGCGCGACATCGGCTGATGCCGCCTCTGATGCCCAAAAAGGCCTGCCATGCCGCAGCACCCGGTTGACGGTGTAGTCGTCTCCAGGCCCATTGCCGCGAATACTCTTTTCCAAAGCACTCCGGTCTGCGGGAGGGCGGTCGCCTCAGTGCAGTGCGACAAAAGCTTTATCGGACTGTCATGATTTGCTTTTGGGAAGTCACGCCGATCGGCCTCGACAGCAAGGAACTCCTGAGGCAGAAAAACGTGCGGCAGAGCGATCCCGGCTTTGGCGTAATCTTGGCGCAACATCATGGCAAAGGCGGGCTCGACGGCAATGATTGGAAGGCTGGTCGTAGCCGCCGCATGCAACTGACTGGAAAGAGCGTCAGCCATGCGGCGAAAACCCGCAGTTTCACCGAGACTCAGCGCAACCTTGCCGCCCGGCCGCATGGGCAGGAAGCGGACATCGTAACCTAGCGCCGTGAAGCCGGCGATGGCCTGCCGTTGTACGGCCCCGTCGAAAAGTGCGGTGAACCAGTCTTGCGCGATGATTACGGTGTTATCGGGCAAGTGTCCCGGACGAAGGTCTTCTTCGCGTAAATGGAGACCCTGGGGAGGCCGAGCCATACGCCGAGGCAGATCCTCACTCGCGGTCAGCCACCCACCGATCTTCGAAGCCATAGGCCATATCGGTGCGAGAAGCGGCACGAGCCGCATCATCGCCGGACTGAACCGCTCCGCCATCATCACAAGTCGATCCGCAAGCGGCCGGCGATGTCGCTTGAAATAATCAGCCATAAAGGCCTGCCGCATGGTCGGAACGTCTACCTGCACAGGACAGGAGGAGGCGCAGGCCTTGCACCCAAGACACTTGTCCAATGTTGCCATTAGGTCCTTTTCCAATACGGGCAGATCAGCATCAGCCTCGCGGCGGGCCTTGTGCCAAGTGCGCAGGGCATCCGCCCTGCCCTTGGGACTGTAACGAATGTCGGCCGTCGCCTTAAAGCTAGGGCACATGGGCGTCGTCTTCGTATAGCTCAGACATTGAGCGTTGCCATTGCAGCGGAAGGCGAGCGTAAGGGGATCACCCTCCGGTTCGTTGAACGCACGAAACGGCGTTGTCGCGATGCCCATGATGGGCACCTTGTTGGTTACCAGCTTGCCGGGGTTGAACCGCCCCTCTGGATCAAAGGCCGCTTTGATACCCTGCAGCGCAGAATAGGCTTCCGCCCCGATCCAATCCCGAAGGTAGGCACCTCGCAATCCCTTTCCATGTTCGCCCCAAAAGATGCCTCCATGCTTGCGGGTTAGTGCAAAAACGGCATCCGAGACCGCTACCATGCGGGCGCGATCCTCGGCCTTGTCGACATTGAGTGCGGGGCGGATATGAAGGCAGCCGACATCCACATGTCCATAAATTCCAAACCCCAAACCATTGTCTCTCAGGATATCGAGAAACTCGTCGACGAAGGCCGGCAGATTTTCCGGCGGCACGACGGCATCCTCGACAAAGGCGATCGGCCGCGCAGGACCGTCGACCTTGCCCAAAAGGCCGACGCCGGCTGACCGTATCGCCCAGAGTTCGGCAATCTCCGCCCGATCGCTCGCAACATGGATGGCGCCGACGCCGGCAAGACTGCCCAGAATTCGCCGACAGTCGTCAAGTTTGACCTGAAGATGCGCGGGATCATCACCGTTGAGCTCTATGAAAACATACGCGACCTTCTGCCCTGCTCCAGCCCGCAGTGTCACAGGCAGGCGGTTGAGGATGCCTGCATCTTCGGCAATCGCCTGGACTGTTTCGTCCATCACTTCAACGGCAGTGGGATCAGCTTTGATAAGCGGGGCGGCCGAGGCAAGCGCCAAGCGGAAATCCTCAAACCCAGCAACGATCAGGCGCTTTTCTCGCTCGATGCGCCTCAGCTTCACGCGAATGGCGCTGATGATGCCGAGCGTGCCTTCTGCACCCAGGAATAATCGCCACCATTCAAAACGCCCGTCATCGGCGCAGGCGCGTTCAAGATCATAACCGGTGAAGCGCCGGTTCAGTCGCGGCGTGTTGGCGACGAATGCCACCTTTCCCTGTCGTGCCACTGTTTCAGCGGAGTGGAGCATGGCCCTGGCCCATTGTGGAACCGGCTGCTTGCTGTCGAGCAACCCCTGCGGTCGCGCGATCTCAAGTCCGAGGATGTTGTCGGAGGTCTTACCATAAATTCGCGACCCCTTGCCGGACGCATCGGTGCTGACCATTCCACCGATCGTGCAGCGGGTTGATGTCGAGGTTTCCGGTGCGAAAAACCAGCCGGTTTCGCGGATCTGTTCATTCAGGTCATCTAGCACCATGCCGGGCTGCACATCCGCCCAGCCTTCCCGTTCATCGATGGCAATGAGACCGTTCATGTGCCGACGCAGGTCAACGATGACGCCGGTATTGAGACTCTGCCCATTGGTGCCAGTTCCACCGCCCCTGGCAGTTATGGCAACGTCGGCGAACGGCGGCTGATCGATGACATCTAGCAGCCTCACCAGATCGGCCGCATTACGCGGTGCGACAACTAGATCGGGCTTGATCTGATACACGGAATTGTCCGTCGACATGGCGGCACGCAGAGCCAGATCGGTCTCGATCTCACCGACGAAACCCACTTCTTCAAGCGTGGCCGCGAGAGTTTTGATCCGATCAACAGCGACGTTCACGTTTGCCATTACTTCCTCCGAACTGGTGATGCACTTGACCACAGACCGAACATTCATAAAAATGCAAATTGATGAAGTTAAATCCGGAAAATCTGAACATAAACTTGAGACACTTGAGGGCCCTTGATGCGGTCGCGCGTGAGGGGTCATTTGCTTCTGCCGCAAAGCGTTTAGGTATCGTCCCCTCCGCTTTGTCTGAATTGATACGGCATCTTGAGGAAACGGTGGGCGCCGCACTGTTCGACCGCAATACCCGGCCTCCCGTAATGACCCCGCTAGCGCTTTCGTTTATGGCTGAAACGGCTCACCTTCTAGCCGATATTGACAAGGCCGTTACGCGACTGAGGCAGAGCGCCGGCCTCGAGCTCGGAGTGTTGAAAATTGGCGCGTCGCCTTCCGCAATTTCCGAACTTGTGGCACCGCTTCTGGCAGATTTCCTCGCCGAGAGGCCCATGGTGCATTGCCTTGTCCATGACGACGTCGCCGAGACATTGGCGCAAATGGTCATCGAGGGAAAACTGGATATCGCGGTAGCAGGAAGAGCGCTCCAGTCCCCTGACCTCGCCCAACACGAGCTCATGCGGGACGATTTTGGGCTAGCGTGTCGAACGGACGATATGCTGGCGCGAAAACGCATCAAGCTTGACGACCTGCAAGACCGTGTCCTCATCGGTCTTGCATCTCAGACAGGTACCCAACAATTGTTAGAGGATAGCGATCTACCAAGGTGGCTACTGAACACACGCATCAACGCTCATTCCACGATCGCGCAACTCTGCATGGTTCGCGCCGGTGTCGGGTTGGCATTGCTTCCTCAAAACGCGGTAAATCTGTTCAATGATCCGAAGATCTTGTTCGTACCTGTCAGCGACCTACGGCTTCAACGAATATTGTTCGTCCTCGAGCCTAAAAAACGAGGCCTATCACCTTTGGCGCGCGCGTTCGTAAACAAAATAAAGACTTTTCGGGTGGAGTAGATTCGATTGATAGCAATTATTAGTCTTGATGGGAGCCGAACCTTCGACCCGCAAAGTCCAAACGAACTTAGTATTCAAAGATCTTTTGAATAACAGAAGTTTGGCGGTCTGTGCACTGAGTGCGGCTGGCGATAACCGGAGATCATGAACTGAGAAGCGCTGTCCATTCCCAAAGAATGCGAAACATTCAGCGATCAATTTGATTGACCTCATGTTCTGAGGCTTTGTGGCGAGGCAACCGAAGACCACCTCGCCAATACCTTTTACCTGCCGTGCCCGATGGCCAGCGTAAACAGCCTAGCCTGTCGCTCGGCAAAAGCACGTGGATTGGCCGGTTTGTCCCCGTCAAGAATGCGTGCTTCGTCGAGTAACAGCCACGCCGCATCCTCGCGAAAGGCCGGATCGCCGAGCGATGCGATGGCTTTAACACGCTCGTTCTGCGCGTTGATCTCCAGGATTGGCTTCGATGCGGCTTGTAATCGCCCGGCCCCTTGGAGCAGCTTTTCGAGCTGGCGATCAGGGCCATGTTCCGACGCGACAAGGCAGACCGCGCTTTCGGTCAACCGATCGGAAACCCGCACGTCACCGATTTCCTCACCTAGTGTGCTTCGAGCGAAATCGATGAACGCCTTAACTTCAGGAGAAGCTTGCCGGTCACCCTCATCGGTGCCGCCCTCGCCGGTCACAGCGTTAAGATCGGCAAGGCCCTGAGTAACCGATTTGAAAGGTTTGCCCTCGAAATCTGGGGCGTGGGTCGGCCAGAAACTGTCTACGCCGTCGGTCAGCAGAAGTACCTCTATCCCTTTGGCCCGAAAACCCTCGAGTTGCGGCGACGATCTCAGTTGGTCCAGACTGGAGCCGCTAATGTAATAGATCGCCGACTGCCCTTCCCTCATTCCGGATAGATAGTCGGCCAGGCTCCGAGTTGCCCCATCGGATACGGTACTACGAAAGCGCGCCAGCTTCAGCAACTGCGCGCGCCGCTCGAAGTCGTCGTAGATACCTTCCTTGAGAATGGGGCCGAACAGATCCCATACTTTGGAAAACGTCTCGGCTTCTCCTTCGGCCATTTTCTCCAGAGCCGAAAGGATCCGACTCGTGACGCCCTTTTTGATAGCGGCAAGCACGGGGCTTTCCTGGATCATCTCACGGGAAATGTTGAGTGGCAGATCCGGGGTGTCGACGATGCCGCGGACGAACCGCAGGTAACGCGGCAGCAAGTCGGCTTCGTCGGTTATGAAGACGCGCTTCACGTAAAGCTTCATCCGACCCTGTCGGTCTGGATCAATCAGATCGAATGGTTGAGAGCCCGGTATGAAGGCAAGTGTCGTATATTCGTGGCGGCCCTCAGCGCGGAAATGCACGTTAGCCAGCGGCTCATCGTACTGGCCCGAGACACGATGATAGAAATCGTCGTAGTCCTGCTTAGATATCTCGCTCTTCTGCTTGATCCAAAGCGCTGCACCATCGGACACCTGTGACGGTTCGGCGCCCTCTTTGTCAACGAGACGTATAGGAACAGGCACGTGGCCGGATTGTTCACGGATAATCTTCTCGACCGTCCATTTGCTGGCGTATTTCTTCGCATCGTCCATGAGATGCAGCACGACACGCGTACCGCGTGCTGGTGCTTGCCCGACATCGATCCCGACGATGTCATAGCTTCCCTTACCGTCGGAAGACCATTTCCAGGCCTCGCCCTCGCCGGCGCGGCGGGAGATCACATCGACCCGATCGGCGACCATGAACGAAGAATAGAACCCGACGCCGAACTGGCCGATCAGCTCCGCCTTCTCGCCAGCCTTGGCCGCCTCAAGCCGCTCCATGAACGCCTTTGTCCCCGAGCGCGCGATCGTGCCAAGCGCGTCGATCATCTCCTCGCGGTTCATGCCGATGCCGTTGTCCTCAATAACGAGTGTCTGCGCCTCCTCATTGAGCGTTACGAGAATCGCTGGCGGGGTTCCATCGGACGCGAGCTGCGGCTTGGAAATGGACTCATACCGCAACTTTTCGCAGGCATCCGCCGCGTTTGAGATCAATTCCCGGAGGAAAACATCTTTGTCCGAGTAAACAGAATGCACCATCATGTGCAGGAGCCGGCTGACATCGGCTTCAAATACGTGTTGTTCGGACTGCCATTCTTCGACTGTCGTCACTGATACCTCCATTCGTAAAGAAATCGCCGGTCAAATGGTTTTTCTGGGACAAGAATTCAAGCGCCATCGCCCTCGCCCACTTGACGCTTTTCTAAGACTTTTTTCGTTCGTGTCTGAAACCTGGGGACAGCGCTACCTGAGCGTCTCATTTTCGTAGTCTCTTCCCGACTTACTCTCGTACGGGCCTGTCTGACAGGAGTAGCGACATGAGCAATCTGGTTCCGAACGCATTCTATTGGGCTCGTTCCGTAAAACATAACGATGGGCGTCTTACGGTTGTGAAGGTTTCTACGATATTTGCACAAGTCGAGAATTCTGGACCTTGGCGGTGCCGGGATCGGATCAGCATTTCATGATCGACGACTTCGAGATCCTCAGCGAGATCGAGCAGCCTAAAACGGCATTCCGTCTTCAAGCCGCTGAATAAGACGACCCGCAAGCAAGTTTAGCACTGCTCGACCGCCCTCAATCAAACCGTCTCTGTGTCACGTCGCGTCGTGACGAGGTTGCCATCGTTACATCTTCAAAAGCCGTGACAACCCGATTGGCTCCAACCAACCTACAATGCCGTCAATGACGAGTTGTGAGGGCGGACAGTGGTCAGGTGGATGAGCAAAATACCGCCAAGCCAACGCAAAACCTGTCCAACTCGACGGCAAAGAGTGCTGAGCGGGAACCTTTAGGAGAGCCCGTCTTTTTGACTGTGAGCGGAGGTTTTTATAAAATCACTGGGCAGATGCTCCTGCATGTGGGGACCTGGTGAGCCCCTCACTGCACATGGGGATCTGTGTCGCTACGCGACCGAGCTGCCACAACCGCCGGCGTCTCAGTCGTAAGAAGCTCGTGCTTCTCTGCGAACGCTACGAAAAGGCCGCGCGCCGTCTCCGATTCGATCTCGCCACGCAGTGCTGCCTGGCACGCGTTCAAGGCGACAGCGTGAGCCCTCTCCCTGAGTGAGCCTGGCCACTCAACAAGGTGTCGGTAGGCATCTGTCACCCCGCGAACTTGCGCCGGGAACCCGAGGCCAACCAGAATGGTGACGGGTTCTCTGAACATATCGGGTTTCATCGTTTTCTCCTTCCCTACCCGCAATGTTGATGGGCGCCATCGCAATGGCGCCCTGACCCAATGAACAAATTTCAGGATCACGCCGCTTTTTGGGCTTCGATCTGTGCTGGAGCGACCGACGTCAATGCAGGCGTGCTCTGGATCGAAATCTTCCTCGGTTTGAGAGCCTCGGGGATTTCACGAACGAGCTCGATCGTCAGCAGACCGTTGTTCAAGTCGGCCCCATCCACGCGTACGTGATCAGCCAGTTCGAAGCGGTGCTCGAACGGGCGACCTGCGATACCGCGATGCAGGTAGCCCTCCGACGGAGAGTCTTGCTTCTTGCCCGTGACTGTCAGCAGATTGGACTGGAAGGTGATGTCGAGATCGTCCTGGGCGAAGCCCGCGACCGCAATCGAGATACGGTAGGTGTCATCATCCGTTTTGACGATGTCATAGGGAGGCCAGTCGTTCGACGAGCGAGCGCGCTGCGCGTTTTCGAGAAGATTGAAAATCCGGTCGAAGCCGACGCTCGAACGGTAGAGCGGTGCGTAGTCGTAAGATGTTGCCATAGCCATATCCTCCTTGAAGCAACATGGGTACGGGAATGCCAAAAGCGGCGCTCCCGGCAAAGCCAGCCCATTATCGAGCGGCTGGCGGCACTTGATTTTGGTTTGCCGATTTTGCGATTCAAGATCTGTCGTGAAAAAAAATCGACGGTATCAGTGGATCGAGCGGCTTAGGACGCGATGGGGATAAGTTGCCTTGAACTGCGATATCATTGCGCATGCTTGCTGCAACAGGCGCGCAGCCGTTTCAGGCGTATCGCGCGCAAGGTCATCAGCGTTGGCACGGATCGCCTGAGCCAAGTTTGCAGACATCAAGGCGAAACGGCCCTCGCCATAGACCAATGCATCCTGGGACGTTGTCTCGAGCCACCGGGCGAAATCGATGATGATTTCTTCCCTTTCGGAAACGCTCGCGTTTTTCATGATCTCGATATTCTGTTCCATGCGGTCTCGACTCCATACAGACGTGGAAAGCGACCGAGCCCATCAGGCCTCGGCCGCCGCTCAGCTAGGAGAGCGAGAAATCGAATTCAAGGTTCACTGCAGCTTGAATTCGCCATCGACACGTCGCCATTCATTCGGCCCGATCAGGCGCTGGTGGCTGTAACGAACAGAATGCAATGGCCCATCGAGAGAGGTCTTCCAGAAATCCAGGAACTTGCGCATCTCGGGGAAATCGGGTGCGAGATCGTAGTCCTGCCAGACATAGGTCTGAAGAGCGAATTCAAAGTCCGGGATACGATAGAGGATGTGTGCGGTTGTGAGGCCGTAGCCACTGAGCTGCCGCTCCAGGTCCGATGGGAATTGCATGCTTCATCTCCGTTTCGTGACAACGCTAAGGTGACCCAAATTATGACCGGCTTCAAGATAGAACCATTATTCTTGTCGATTTTACTCAACGATTGCAGTATGTTAGCAGCCGATACAACCGAGTGCTAATTTTTTCAGTTCACCCTCTTGAAATCGAAAAATCTCAAAAATAAATTTTGCCCGCGAGCGCTCGAGTGAGGTTCGCACCCGTCCGGATTGGTCACCCGGTCCGGCCAGGGTCTTCAGCGTCATCTTTTTTGTCCAAAGGAGGAAAACATGTCGTTCCGACCGCTTCATGATCGCATTCTCGTCCGCCGGGTCGAATCCCAGGAAAAGACCAAAGGCGGCATCATCATTCCGGATACCGCCAAGGAAAAGCCATCCGAGGGCGAGGTCGTCGCCGTCGGTCCTGGTGCGCGCAACGAAGCCGGCCAGATCCAGGCGCTCGACGTCAAGGCGGGCGATCGCATCCTGTTCGGCAAATGGTCAGGCACCGAAATCAAGATCAATGGTGAAGACCTGTTGATCATGAAGGAAAGCGACGTCCTGGGCATTATCGAAGCCCAGGCTGAGCAGAAGCAGGCTGCGTAATCACGCACTGCCGCCCATCAGTCAAAAAGCTGCCTATTGAAGGAGTGAACAAATGGCTGCGAAAGAAGTCAAATTCAACACCGATGCCCGTGAACGCATGCTGCGTGGGGTCGACGTGCTTGCCAATGCGGTAAAAGTTACGCTTGGTCCCAAGGGCCGCAACGTCGTCATCGACAAGTCGTTCGGCGCGCCACGCATCACCAAGGACGGCGTCTCCGTCGCCAAAGAGATCGAACTGGAAGACAAGTTCGAAAACATGGGCGCGCAGATGCTGCGCGAAGTGGCATCGAAGACCAATGATCTCGCCGGCGACGGTACCACCACGGCAACTGTTCTCGCCCAGGCCATCGTCAAGGAAGGCGCCAAGGCGGTTGCGTCGGGCATGAACCCGATGGACCTGAAGCGCGGCATCGATATCGCCGTGGATGCAGTCGTTAAAGAGCTGAAGGCGAACGCCCGCAAGATCACCAGTAATTCGGAGATCGCTCAGGTCGGCACCATCTCGGCCAATGGCGACGAGGAGATCGGCAAGTATCTGGCCGAAGCGATGGAGAAGGTCGGCAACGAAGGTGTCATTACCGTCGAGGAAGCCAAGACCGCTGAGACCGAGTTGGAAGTCGTCGAAGGTATGCAGTTCGACCGCGGTTATCTGTCGCCCTACTTCGTGACCAATCAGGACAAGATGCGGGTCGAGCTCGAAGAGCCATATATCCTCATCCATGAGAAGAAGCTCTCCAACCTACAGTCTTTGCTGCCGGTGCTGGAAGCCGTGGTGAAGTCCGGCAAGCCGCTGCTGATCATTGCCGAAGACGTTGAAGGTGAGGCCCTCGCAACGCTCGTCGTCAACAAGCTGCGCGGCGGCCTGAAAATCGCTGCCGTCAAGGCGCCGGGCTTCGGTGATCGTCGCAAGGCGATGCTGGAAGACATCGCCGTCCTGACCGGCGGTACTGTCATCTCCGAAGACGTCGGCATCAAGCTCGAGAACGTCACGCTGAACATGCTCGGCCGCGCCAAGAAGGTGGCGATCGAGAAGGAGAACACGACGATCATCGACGGCGTCGGTTCCAAGGCCGAGATCGACGGGCGCGTGGCCCAGATCCGCGCCCAGATCGAGGAGACCACCTCCGACTATGACCGCGAAAAACTGCAGGAACGACTTGCCAAGCTCGCGGGCGGCGTTGCAGTCATCCGCGTCGGCGGCTCGACTGAGGTCGAGGTGAAGGAGAAGAAGGACCGCGTCGACGATGCTCTGCATGCGACGCGCGCGGCCGTCGAAGAGGGCATTTTGCCTGGCGGTGGCGTAGCATTGCTGCGTGCTGTCAAAGCGTTGGACGGCCTCCCGACGGCCAATGATGATCAGCGGGTTGGCATCGACATCGTCCGCCGGGCGATCGAGGCACCTGTGCGTCAGATCGCTGAGAATGCCGGCGCCGAAGGCTCGATCATCGTTGGCAAGCTTCGGGAAAAGACCGATCTGTCGTTCGGATGGAACGCGCAGACCGGCGAGTACGGAGATCTCTACGCGCAGGGCGTCATCGATCCGGCCAAGGTAGTTCGCACAGCACTCCAGGACGCGGCCTCGGTCGCAGGTCTGCTGGTCACGACCGAAGCGATGATCGCCGAAAAGCCAAAGAAGGACGCCGCCCCCGCCCTCCCCGCTGGCCCGGGCATGGACTTCTAACCAGTTCTAAGGCCCGCCCCAGCGAGGGGCGGGCTATTCCGGCAGGGACAATATGAAAGCAACAATTTCGAAAGAAGATGCGCGCTTTTGCGCCAGCGTCGTAAAGGAAGTGGCACGCGCTCAAGGCATCGTGCGCGATCCGGCCGCGATCGGCAGGATCACTGCGGCGGTCGCTAGACTTTATAACAGAGGCATGCACGATCGTGAGGAGGTTTTACAAGCAGCCATGCAATCGGTCCGACTCGAATCAGACACCGCGCCTGCCTCTGATGATCAACCGTTTTGAGGTTCCCGTAGCGCTTCGAAGCAAATGGCTTGGGCGGCTCTTGCTACTCCCGGCTTACTTGCCTTATCTCGGTGAAGCAGCAGCGAACACTGATGACCGCCTCTGCGATCGAGAGCGTAACGCGCCTTTTCAGAACTTGCCTGTCGGCAGCAATTGGGCTCTCTAGGAACTAACCGCTTTGCAGGGGATTGCTGAGCAACTCCGCTAGTCGTCATAGGAGACACCGTTGCAGAGTCTTGAAAATGGACGGTGGCTCAATGAGCCGACAAAAGCAGAAGCGTCGAATACCGACCTTTGGGTAACGACCGACGCCAATACGGACTTTTGGCGAGAGACACACTATGGCTTTGTTCGCGACAGTGGCCACTTCTATGCCTTCCAGGCCAAACGCGATTTCACTGCCCAGGTGCGCATCCAGGCACAATTCAAACATCTTTACGACCAAGCTGGCCTCATGGTCAGGCTCAACGAAAGACGATGGGTCAAGACCGGGATCGAGTTCTCAGACGGATATGGGTTACTCAGCAGTGTGCTGACTAATGAAACCTCCGACTGGGCAACGGGGCGATATGACAGCGACCCATCAGATTTTTGGATCAGGGTGACAGTCCAGAGCGGCGTTCTGAGAATACAAGCCTCATACGATGGGCGGACTTGGCCACTGGTCCGCCTCTGCCCATTCCCGGAAGCGGATCATTACCTTGTTGGCCCAATGTGCTGCACTCCAGAACGTGCAGGCTTAGAGGTAAGATTTAGCGAGTGGCGACTGGGGCGGGCTTTGGGCAAAGAGCTCCATGACCTGTCGTAGCCTACAGGCCAACAGAGCGCTCTATACAGAAGCATCAATGTCTTCTTAAGGTGCGAAACTAACGAGACTTCGACGGGAATGATGGCCGCTTTTAGGAACGTCAAACGAGGCGAGTACTGGTGTGGAGGCGAACAGCCACCGTTCGGCGCGACTTAAATGGCAGTCTGAACCATTTGCCCGGCAGGCGCCTTCGACTTGAGCGGAATCGAACCCTTGGCGCTTGGCTTCCGAAACGAAACCTACAGAAACTTCAGCGACTTAACTTTCAACGTGTCGATGCGCAAGATGTGATTAGGCATGGAATAAGGACCCTGCACATGGGGTGATCGGCGTCCAAACGGGGGTCTGACGCAATCTCGATGACATCAGGGGGCCCCGACGATACGTGCCTCAAGCAAATCGAGCTTCCCGCGCCCGTACATCTGGCGCTTGATGAGTTTGAGTTTGGTGATCTGACCCTCTGTCTGGCCGTTCGACCAAACTGAAGTGATTGCATTCTGAACCGCTGCTCTGTCGCGGATGATGCCGTTGGCGAATGACGCGACCAAGCTTGCTGCTGCGCGGTCGATCCACGTGTCGAGATCATCTTCAGACCTACGCCGCAACATATCGTGGAAGCTCTCCACGACGTCTCTTGCCTGGACAAGGTCAGGTAGCTGCTCCTCGATCGCGGCGACCGTCATCGTTTGCGCCTTGGTCAAATTGTTACGCTCAAGGGTCATTAGGCGGACGATGGTGCGTGCCGCTGGCGCGTGGCCGAGCCCGTTCTCGGCCTTTTCGGCCCTTCTTCGTCGTGTTGCCCATTCCGTGACAACGCGGAGACCGCCGCCAAAACCAGCCAGCCGAAGCTGTCGCCAGAGTTCAGCACCATTTCGTAATCCAGCATCCCATTGCGCTTCAAGCCACGGGAGGTGTGGTTCGAGCGAAGTTTGCCGGACGCGGAAGATATCGGTCCTTTGACCACGGACGACACCGCGAACCAGCTTTCGGCTATGCCCAGTTCTGCGCACGATCTCCTTGATGGACACGCCTTCGCCTACGAGTCCACGAATGACAGAGTTTGTCTCTTCACGCCGCAGATATCCGTCATATTGCAAGTGCTCGGCGGCAGTCAGAAGCTTGGGATTTACGGTTGCTGTACCGACTGCCACGCGCACCTGCCGCATTGACTTGCGAACGGCGTCAAGAAAGGCGTGGCTAGCGTTTTCCATGAGATGCCAGCGGTCGGCGACCTGTTCGGCGTGTGGCAGGACTCGTGCAGCGGCCTGCGCATACCCGCCGCCGCGATCTCTTGCCACGATTTCGATTTGCGGCTGTTGGACCAGCCAGGCCTTAGCCGTCGCCGGTTCTCGGTCGGGCAGCAGGGCGATCGTCTTTCGCCGCTCAAGGTCGCAGATGATCGTGCCATATCGATGATTGCGACGCCACGCCCAGTCATCAATGCCGATAACGCTCGGCGGCGTTGGTGGTGGTCGATCATATCGACGAACGGTTCGAAGCAGCGTGTCGTTGCTAACCGGAAACCCGAGGCGATCTGCGAACCGTGCTGCCGGGCGACCACCCAATGCCAAAGCCAAATGGTGCACCAAGGTGTCCAGGCGTGCTGTCCTGCGGGCCATGGGTCGGACTATGTCATCACCGAAACGCTCGGCGAAAATCTTTCGGCGGCATTGATTGGCACTACAGACGAAACGTCGGACGGTCAGATGCAGTTCGATGCTCCGGCCTGCACACGGCAGATCGGCGATCATCCGAGGGTAGCGGCTGTGAACACGATGGGAGATCGTACCGCATTCGGGACACCTACAATCTCGGGACTGACCATGTGCGGCGACGACGATCACATCTGCGCGGTGGTGCATTGCCTCTACGTTCAACTCGGCAGGGATCAGATCGGAAAGCCGAAAATGGGCTCGCATGGCGCTGATTCTCCATTGGAAACCAGGCCAGTAGAATCCGAAACATCATCGAGAATGAGTCAGAGCCGCTTTTGGGAGCCGATAAGGGGTCCCGTTACGACGCCTATTGACAGCGCAAGATCCGTAATCACACCGATCCCGCTCCCCATTGCGGGATTTCAGGCTAATCCGTCGAGAACCCACAAGACATGCCTGATCGATCAAGTGCGACCAGTGTTTTTGCCCCTGCTGTGTAGGAGCTTGCCTTATGGACACCAATCAACATTGCGGAGCCTTCATCAGCCAACGGCGATAGAACCGACCAAACAATAGGGTGCAGTGTTTCATCGAGCGCGGAGAATGGTTCGTCGAGCAAGATGAGTGCTGGCTTGCGCAGGACCGCGAGCGCTATGTTCAGGCGCTGTTTCTCGCCGCCAGACCATGATGACACCGGAAGGTTCCAAAGTCGTTGCGGCAAAGCCAATCGATCCAACAGTTCGGTGATATCGGCCAAACTTGCGTCTGCGCAAGCAGCTTCATTTGCGAGGTCGGCCCCCGATTTCCCGGGGATCGCGGACAAAAATTGGGTACAGTAACCAATGCCGACACTTCGAATTGAAACGAGCTCCGCGACCGAAATGTCAAAGAGATTTCGCTGCGTATTACCAACGCTCAAGATGGCGCTTCCTCCGGTCGCCCTTCTTGTCCCGTACAGCACATCGAGCACCGTCGATTTTCCAGACCCCGAACCACCGACGATCAATCCTATTTCACCGGCCTTCAATCTAAAGCTTACCGGACCGACGGCTCGTGCTCCGTAATCCTTTTCCAGGTTCTCGACATGCAAGATGTCCATAGCCGTCCTCAAATCATTGAAGCGACGAGGTCGCGGGCCGCAGGATGACAAGGATCAGCGATGAGCCGGTCGGGGGGAGCCTCCTCGACGATCCTACCTTCGTCGATCACGATCACGCGGTGGGCGATAAGCCGGGCAATCCGGAGATCATGTGTCACAAGTAACATCGCGACGCCCGTTTGGCGCTGAAGGCCCGAAAGCAATGAAAGAAGACGGACCTGCACCGAGGTATCCAAGCCAGTCGTCGGTTCGTCCAGACAGAGCACCTTCGGTCCGTGGACCAGCGCTCGCGCGATCTGCAAGCGCTGCTGCATGCCACCTGATAACGCGCTCGGTAGGTCGCCCGTCCTTGCGACATCGAGATCGAGTGCAACGAACCAGTGCTGCGCTGACGCCATCGCTCGGCCAAAATTGCGCTCGCCGTTGTCGAACAGAGGCTGGACGATGTTCGCGGCGGCGCTTTGCGCCATATCGAGGGTGTCACGGGCATTCTGAGCCACTATCCCGACGTTACGACGTCGCTGTGAAACCAAAGCGTGTTCGGGAAGCTCATAGATCGAGACGGGGCCACTGGCGGCTTGGTGTAGCACTCTCCCCTCGTGCGGGCGCAAAAGTCCGCCCGCCATACGCAGCAGCGTCGACTTTCCCGCACCGGATTTTCCAACGAGACAAAGCACCTCTCCAGGATACAGAACGAGCGACGTATCCGGCGTGATCCGGCCGTCATATGAAACGCGATCAAGCGTCAGGGCGGGAGAAGGTAGGCTAAGCACCGGCAACCTCCTTTGACCTTTGTTCGCAACATTCGGTATCGGAGCAAACCCATTCGCTTGTCCCTTCATCGTTCTGCAGAAGATGGTCGAGATGACTGGTTGCGCATCCGCAGATGACACACTGCCTGCCGTCATCAGGATAGCCGGGGTCAAAAGGTATATCTTCGAATGCAAGGCTTTCGACATGGGTATAAGGCGGCAATGCGTAGAGCCGCCGCTCTCGCGCCGCGCCGAATATCTGAATAGCCGGCGAGCGGTCGAGACTAAGGTTGTCTCGCTTCGGTATCGGTGACGGAGACATCAAATAGCGCCCTTCCACCATAACCGGGTAATCATAGCCCGGCTGGACCGCACCACTACTACCGATTCGTTCCTCGAAGAGCCGTGCGTACACGCGACCGTAGTCGGCTTGTGCGTGCATACGAGAGGCCTCCTTGCTCGAGTTCACGAAGGCGCGCAAAGGGTCTGGTCTCGGCACCTGATAAACGACGATCTGCCCCTCCTGGAGCTCTGCCTCGGGGACGCGCTGGCGGACCTGTATGAGTGTTGCCTCGGCCGTGCGGGTCGTGGTGGTTACGAAAGCTGTTCTCGTGAAGAAGGACCGAATGTTAACGGCATTTACCGTGTCGTCTGAGCCATGGTCGGTAACCTTAAGCAAGTCCTCTTCATCGATCAGGCTTGCCGTGACCACCATGCCCCCTACCCCCCAACCGTAGGCTATCGGCATTTCCGGTGCGATGAACGGCACCTGATAGCCTGGGATAGCCAAGGCCTTCAGGATCGTTCGTCGCACAGACCTTTTGCTATCCTCATCGAGGTAGCCGAACGTTTCATTCATGCTTGGACCTCGCACGCCGGATCAGCTCCAGATCAGATTGAAAATCGGAGTAGTGAGGCAATTTAAGATGCGATACATAACCGGCGGCTTCTACGCCGTCGCTGTGGGACAGCACCAGCTCAGGATCAAGCCCTGCTTTCAGCGCTTGATCGACGGTGGCCATAGCGACGGCTTTCCTCTCGTTTGTCCCGAAAGCAACACCGAAGCCTGGCGAGAGATGGGATTGCTTGCCGTCCAGAACCGGCGCCACCATCCGGCAGGTGGTAATGTCTATATCCCCAATCGAAACGGTAAAGCCCAGATCCTCCAGCTCGACCATAATCTCAACCTGACCTGCCGACAGCTCTTCCACATACGGATGGGACGCGCCGGCGGTGCGCAGCCGCGTGTAGGCAAGACCGGTCAGAAACCCCTCTTCTCCACGAACCAGATGGCCGAGCGTCTCGGATGGTCCGTACGGCGGGCGGATGGGGACCCGCGTGATGTCGACTGGTTCATGATCCCGGCTCCCGCTCGGCTCGCAGCCTGGGGAAACAAGCAAATCCTGATGGGGGGAGGAGTGCGGTTTTAGCGCCGCAGGTTCGTGGACGAAATCTCTTTCATCCTGCAGCTCGTCGTCAACTACCGAGCGATCAGCGCAGGAGCCCGCCTCCATCAAGGAAAAATCGAGAAGCCGATGGGTGTAGTCATAGGTCGCACCGAGGATTTGGCCGCCGACAAGCTCTTTCGTGGTCGCGGAGATATGCCGATCGTGTCGAATATCCGCGAATTCTATGGGCTCGCAATGGCCCATGCGCCGAAGCGTGGCGCGGTGAGCCCTCAATAGGAAGGTCGCCTCCGCCAAATCGCCTTGTGCCTGCTTCAGAGCGAGAGCCGCGAGGTCTCGATCGTATAGGGCGCCTTCTGTCATCACCCGGTCCACCGAAACACGCATCTGCTCCCTTATCTGGGCGACGGTCAATTCCGGCACATCGGGATCGCCACGCCGGGCATGCGCCAGGGCTTCGAGGCTCCTGGCAATGGCCACTTCCCCGCCCTTAACCGGCACATACATCAGCGATCTCCAATCTGACTCTTCGGGGGAGACATGCACAAAGTTCACCGGCTGTAAGGATCACGTCGATCCCGAGCGGATAGAGCGCGTTATTCCGCGCCCATACAGCAGGGAAGATTTCCGGCAATCCGCTAGGGGCAAGTATAGCGCCGTTTGGGCCAACTCCCGGCCCGGCAATCCGCCACGGCTCACCACCGGTGAGTGAAACGACCTCTATGACCACGGTCGTGGAAAGGTGCGGGTCGACAAGCGTTCCGATGGGAAAGCCATCGAACCCGTTAAAGTGTTCTCCGCGACAGAGTGCGAAAACACAGTTTTCCCGATCCGCACTCGGCCACTGTGCATCGATCGCATTCGCCTTGATTTCGGCGAAGCCTTCATCAATCAAGACCGGCGTCGTCGTATCCGCGAGCGTCTGGAGGACAACGGAATGAGCGAGCTGTCCTGCGCGCACAGTCATCATCTTGCCAGGATAGGCAAATGCCTGAAGGAGGTTCCGATAGGCCTTTCGGTCCTCAAAAGCGCTCTCGGGCGCGCGCTGATCGATCGCAATCTTCACGGCGTTTTGCCCCCTCGCGCGGCGGTAAAAAAATGTGCCGCTGTCGCTTGAGCCGCATTTGCCCGGCGCTGCCGGCTCAACGAGATGGCGGACTCGGCCGGCTGCAGCAATTTCGGCCTGAGTTCGCCATACCTCTGAGGATCCTGGAGAAGCGCATCGAAAACCGCCACAAGCTCAGCCCTTTCGAGATCGCTACCCAGGACCACTCCATAACCATACCGACCGGCTAGCTTTATAACGCAGCGCGTCACAGTCGCTTCGCCGAGATGAAATGCGGTTTCCGTCACGGGTGCTTTGGCACGCAGCTGGATCAGGCCGATCTCCGGCCCAACAAGGCGGCGTGCATCAGCACACTGCGGACTGTCTTCGTAAGATGCCCGTAGCAGCTCAATGGGCGCGCGAGCGAGCACGCCCATCCAATGGCGACGCTCGCTCTGGCCGCAATCGAGATCAGGCGCGGCTGACTTTGGCGTCATAGACATCTTCCGGGGCGAGCGGTACGAGGCGATCACCCATTTCGCGCTTCAGCGCGGCAAGGCGCACCTCATCGTCAGCGGTGCGATTTTCCTTGCGAGCAAGCTCGAGGAATTCGGGCCGCACATGACCGGGCCGGATCGTTACCTCGACCACGGTGCCACGATAGGTGAAGCGAAAATAGTATCTTCCCTTCGGGCTTTCCTCGATGCCGTCCCAACCCAGCGAACGGTCAACCACGTACCGGCCATCGGTCAGCCCTCTGGTCACAAATTCGAAGGCGTCACGACCGCCAGGACCCGGAAACGCCGTATCAATACGGATTTCACGTCGTTCGACGGGACGTCCTTCATCCAGTAGCGGAAAAGCCCGCTGCATGACCTTGAGGCCGTGCGCCACGCCGCCGGGAAAACCGGGACCATGGTATTTGAGGAGTTCAGCAAAGCTCACGGTGAAGGCTTCGCCATTCTCAAGATAGGTGATCGTGTCCAATGTAGGTTCCTGTTCTTGGTTTAGGGTGAAGAGACGGTTGCCCCAAGATCGGGGAAACGATATCTGGTCGGCCAACAGCGCCGGTGTGCCGCACGAAGGGCACACCGTAGAGGCGGGCAAGCTCGCCATCCGTCATCATGTCGGCCGTGGGGCCGTAGAGAATCTCGTCCCCGGCATGCATCATCAAAGCCCGATCAGCGAGAATCAAACCATGCTGTGGATGATGGGTGGTGAAAACGATCGTGTGGCTGCGAGCCTGCCTCAGCCGCATCAGGACACCTAGCAGCAGGTCCTGATTAGCCAGATCGAGGGAAGCTGCCGGTTCATCGAGCACGAGAACCTTGGCTTCCGTCGCCAATGCCCGTGCAAGCAGGACAATCTGCCGCTCGCCGCCGGAAAGATGACCAAACGGGCGTTCGGCAAATTGAGACGCGCCGACCGTGGCCAACGCAGCCAAGGCAGCGGCCTCGTCAGCCTTACCCGGTAGCCCAAAAAGCCCCAGGCGTCCGGAGCGACCCATCATTACGATATCAAGGCACCGATGCTGATCACCACCACCTTGTGCCTGCGGTACATAGCCGACGACAGAGGGCATCGTCCGGGTGCCTTCACTCAGTCCCAGTGACCCCAGCAACGTGCGCAGAAGCGTGGTTTTTCCACGGCCGTTGCAGCCCAGGATCGCCAACACTTCGCCATCCGGCAGGTCAAAGCTGACATTGCGAAAAATCCAGCGTTGGCCTCGTCTCATTCCTGCGTTTGACAATGCGATCATTGTGTCGCCCCCATCCGCGCCTGTCTTGTGCAGAGGAGGTAGATGAAGACCGGGGCGCCAATGACAGCCGTCAGGATGCCAAGCGGCAGTTCGGCGCTGATAATTGCTCGTGCGAGCGTGTCGATCACCACCATGAAACTGGCTCCGAGCAACGCGGCCGTGCCGTGAAAGCGGCGATGCCCTTCTCCGACAAGGAGGCGCGCCGCGTGCGGAATGACGAGTCCCACCCAACCGATAACACCGGACACGGCCACACAACCGCCAATGATCACCGAGATGACGGAGAAGACGAACCAACGCGAAAAACCGACATTCACACCGAAAGAACGCGCCTCTTCGTCCCCCATCGACAGGACCGCAATCCGAAAGCGCAAACGGTAAAGAATGATGATGGCAAGCAGGATAACCGGCCCATGTTCCCCGACCTTCTTCCAACTTGCCGATGAGAAACTGCCCATCAGCCAGAAGACGATCGCAGGAAGCGAAGTCTCCGGATCGGCCACGTATTGCGTCAGCGAGATCATTGCGGAAAACAGCGCATCAATGACGATACCTGCCAGCACGATCGAAAGGATCGTGCGCCCTGCTACACGTGAGATGACCGCAACCAGCACAAGCGCGAAAAGAGCCGAGCTGAAGGTAGCGGCAAACAACACGGTAGCGCCACCGCCGATCAGCAGCGTCAGCGCCCCACCGAGCGCCGCTCCGGATGAAACACCTAGCACACGCGGCGACACGAGCGGATTGCGGAACAGAGCCTGAAGCGCTGCACCGCATAGAGCAAGTCCTGCACCAACGATCGCCGCAAGTAAGATGCGTGGCACACGAACGTTGATGAGAATTCGCTCCTCCATTGTTTCGGGCGCTAACGCGCCAGAAAGCCAACGACCCACGATGTTCAGAACATCAGCAAGCGGTATGCTGAACCGGCCAACTGATGCCGAGACAATGACCGCCACAGCAAAAATCAGGAGCAATGACGACCAATGAACGACTGCGCGTGCGGTCGGCTGATCCGGATGTCCGGTTCCGGCAAGGGGTAGTGTCATTTGCGAGCAAACTGCTGATAGTTCGAAGCGCCCGCGTTGAGATCGAGCTTCAAGACAGCGTCGACTTCGTCTTCCATGGGAGAGTAGTTGTAAAGCCGCTCAAAGCCTTTTTTCACCTCGGCGCGCAGATCGAAATGGAAGAGGTTCGGATGAGCAAGGTTTGCAAGCCACATCCAGGTAAACGGGCTTTCGTGGCTGGCGCTATCCCATACATATCCACCATTCGGTGTCTTGTAGACACGCCCGGTCTTGGCGGCAGTAGTCTGCGATAAAACTTCGTTCTCGAGTATCGTTTCGCGTCCGGCGTCAGTTTCCGCCGCTGTCAGCATGATAAGGTCGGGGTTCCACGCCGCAATTTGCTCGGCGTTGACTTCTGCCTGGACACCCAGGCCCTTGCCAACATTGTCGCCGCCAACCAGCGTGATGAAGAAGTTCTGGTAGCTCTTCTCCCCCGTCGCAGTGAATTTCCCCTTGGAGGAGCGCAGGTGAAGGATTTTCGGCTTGCGTTCCGACGGGTGTGCCGCAAGCGTAGATTTGACGTCTGCAATGACTTCGTCACGCCACGCAAACAGAGCCCTCGCCTTTTCCGGTTTGCCAAGAATGTTTGCCACGAGGCTGATGTTTTCACGAGCGAGCTCTTCCGTACCACCATTGCCGCCTCCGACCATCAGCGCGACCGGAATACCGGCGTTCCGCAGAGGCGTCACGAGTTCGTCGCCTCGACCGCCCCATTGGATGACGAGATCGGGCTTGAGCGCCGCGATTGCTTCGACATTCGGCATCCAGCCATTGCCGCCCTCCGCGACGATATCGCTTTCAATGGACGCGGCATCTGGAAACATTTTCTTGAGTAGGCCGGTTTCGAAAGCTTTGCGTGAACCGGGGTTCATGCCGATGAGATGGTCCGACGTCCCGTCCACCGCGATCACTGTGGCAGCACCCGGCTGGGGCAACGTTACGATACGCGTCGCGGGCTTCGGAAGAGTGACTTCAGCGCCAGTCACATCCTTGAATGTAATGGGATCCGCAAGCAAGGGCGTCGGTGCCAGAGCGAGAATGATTGCTGCGGAGGAGATAAACAGCTTCGAAAACACGGGCACCTCAGAATATGAGTGTTGCAGTCATGTTTCTCGTATATAGGGAGAAGCGTCTTATCAAGTCGAACAAATCGGACAATGCGAGAAGAGATATCGAACAGACTTGCCTCCCTTTCCATCCGTGACCTGATGTTGGTTGAGGCTGTGCATCGGTGCGGAGGTTTTCGCGCGGCTGCCGAGGAGATGGGTATCAGCGCCTCGGGGCTGTCGCATCAGGTTCGCAAAGCCGAAACAGTGTTGGGCACAACTGTATTCGAGCGCGGCGCCCGCAAGGTCACTCCGACTGACGCCGGTGGCGACATCCTTAAGCGTATCGGCATGGTGCTCCAGCAAGTTGCAGCGCTGGGCCATGAGACCAGCCGAAGGGCGGGGGCATTTGGCGGGCGCCTCCGCGTCGGGATGATCTCTACTGTCGGCCCATTCCTCATTCCTCAAACTGTCGGGTTCGTTCACAAACACTATCCGCGTCTTGAACTCGCTTTCATGGAAGGGAAGCACGAAGGCCTCAGCAGGCGACTTAAAGAAGGGGAGCTCGATCTCGTGATCACGGCGTGCCCTCTACTCGATGAGGCGTTCCATCAGGTCGAGGTTCTCAACGAGCCGTTTCACCTCCTCACAAACGTGGAAAATCCGGTCATTCAACGTGATCAGATCGAACCAGCTGATCTCGCCAAACTCGATCTATTGCCCTTGAGCGAAGACGACTTTCCCATGAGCATGGAGGATTCTACTCTACGGTTTGCCGACAGCTCTAATGAACCGATCTTGCGCTCTTACGGGCTTAGCATCGAAACCCGAATACGTCTCGTCAGGGAGAAGGGATACTCGTGCTTAATTCCGTCTATCGCGTGTGGGCAATCCATCAGCGGTACGCAATTTGCGGTGGCAGAAATTAAGGGAAAGCCCGTTCGTAGGCAGATCTTCGCTCTTTGGCGGCGTAGTTCACCATATCCGGTAGATCTTGAGAATTTCGCTAAGAAGCTTGCCATCCTTCTAAAGGAAGGCCAGCAATCAGTAAGGCCTTGAACGAATTCGAACCCATGTGAAGCCATCCAGGCACGCAATAGCGACCGTAAACAACTCTATCATAGGCAAGTCTGTTCATCGAGCGAGCAAAGCCTCCTCGCCGGCGCCCATTTGGCGAACGCCTTGACGTAGGGCCGGGCGGGTCTGTGATGATGTCCTTGCCGCCGATCGACTTGTCGAGGGTCGGCCCTCCTCGGCCAGCGCCCGGGTCACCGTTTCCAGCGCGTGGCGTCCGCCGGGTCCGGAAAGGCGGTCACAATCGTCACCTCGCGCCGTTCCGGCGGCGTTCGGACAGCAGCCGAAGCGCCACCTGCATGGCCTCCAGCGCATGCGTCACACCGCCGGGAGAACCGCCGCCGTGATAGGCGCTGGTGGCGTCGAAGGTGAAGCTGATCGGGTGGCGGTTGTCGAGCACTGTAATGGCATTAGACATCTGCGAAGGCTTTCAGGTTGGGAACGAAACGGTCGAGGAAGCCGGTCGTGGCCGGCATGAAATGCGAACCGTGGTGGAACATCGGATCGAGCGATGAGATGACCGTGGTGCCCTTGGTCGAGACCGTGTCCTCGTAGAGGATCGCCCGGCCTTCGCCATCGCGGACCAGAACCGCTGCTCCATCCGGCGGAAGGAACCAGCCATGCAGGTGCCAGGTTGCCTGCTTGTCGCCGATACCAGCCATCAGCGGATGGCTGGCCGCAGCCTCCGTCACCCGCACCCCGAGATCGGCTGTGGGGTCGAGCCACCACCACCAGTTCGTTGGCGTGCCGGTGAAATCGACATGCGGCAGCCAGAGGTCGGAACAGCTCTCGCCGAGCGCCACCACCGTGCCGCCGGCCTCGAGGTGACGGGCGAGTACCGCCTTCTGCGCGATCATGCGCTGCGCCGGCGTGCGGCAAGGGACCCAGAGAATGTCGTCGGGGCGCAGGATGTCGCCGAGCTGTTCCGGCGCGCAGATGACGTCGAATATCCCGGTGTAGCGCGGCCCCTCAAGGCAGCGGATATGATAATAGGTGCCGGAGGATGGCGCGACGATGCGCCGCCGTCGTCATCATGCTTCGTAGCCTGAAGATGTATGGCATGGCACAAGCGGTCACGGACCTGATCGAGCAAGGAGCACCGGCCTTCGATGCAGCCGTGCCGATCCTGTCCCAGTTGCTGAAAGCCGAAATGGCTGAGCGCGAGGTCCGGTCCATCGCCTATCATATGAAGGCAGCGCGCTTTCCTGCCTACAAGGACATCTCCGGCTACGACTTCGCCGCCAGCGAAATCAACGAGGCGACGGTGCGCCAACTGCATCGATGCGAGTTCATGGACGGAGCGCATAACATTGTCCTCGTCGGCGGACCGGGCACAGGAAAAACACACGTCGCGACCGCTCTCGGCGTCCAGGCAATCGAGCATCATCGTCGAAAGGTCCGCTTCTTCTCGACCATCGAACTGGTCAACGCTCTCGAGCAGGAAAAGGCGAAGGGCAAAGCCGGTCAGATCGCCGAAGCACTGGTTCGCCTCGATCTGCTGATCCTCGATGAGCTCGGATATCTTCCGTTCAGCGCGTCAGGCGGAGCGCTGCTCTTCCACCTGCTAAGCAAGCTCTACGAGCGCACCAGCGTCATCATAACCACCAATCTCAGCTTCAGCGAATGGGCCACCGTCTTCGGCGACGCCAAGATGACGACAGCTCTGCTCGACCGTCTCACCCACCGTTGCCACATCCTGGAAACCGGTAACGACAGCTTCCGCTTCAAGGCCAGCTCGGCCGCAGCAGCACAGAAGAGAGGAGAAAAGCCGATCCCTTGACCAAACCCTGATCAGAAAACCATACTTAGAGGTGGCTCACTTCTCGGTGGAAAAACTGGAGTGAACCCCTCGGGCTGGACCACAGGACAGGGAAAAACTGATACACTCTGCGGGCCTTAATCGGAGAAGGCTCATGAAGTCCCGAGGTCC
>NZ_JACIGW010000015.1:0-33543 GCF_014198105.1 Aliirhizobium cellulosilyticum
CCCGCATAAGGCATTGGGGTATTGCTCGCCTCGTGAGTTCTTAAACCGTCAAACCGAAAGCTGATCCTGTCCGGTTTTTAAGGGGCAACTCCAGCGGCCCAGGCGAACGGCGGCACCGTTGACGCCGGAGCTTGCTCTTGCCGACAACAGGGCAGCCTTCGCTTCGGTATTTAGAAATTCGTTATAGGCGAGACTGGCTTCATCGAACTTGTAAGTGAGATAGGACACTCCGCAGAGAGAGATAAGCGCCAATACGCCGATGGACAGAAGGATCTTGGTTCTGATGCGTATATGCTTCAACATCGTAATAGTACCTATGAAATCGACAGGGTCGGAAATGCGCCATAACCGCAACTGAATGTGCAGCGGCGTCACAGAAATGACTGAGGATTGGGTGCGCGCATCATGCGACGGCTCAAGCAGGCTCACCTGCAGTGTCGACAGAAGATCCCAGATGAATTAATGCATCGAAAATAACCAAGTACAAATACTTGAAAAACAGTGACAAACGTCAAAAACAATTCGATTTATTGGTGATTCCTCATAATTAAAACGGAAAAAAACATAAATTTATGAATCTATACTCAAGTATAATTTCTGTAATCAGAAAACTTAATTATTGCGGATCGCCTGATTATCGGCTCCAGCAGCAGCCCACCGCTTATTCATGCAGCCGACGCCCGTAGCCCACACATTTCGTTCAAGACAAACGAAAATGGCGCCGCAGACCCTAAGGTATGCGACGCCATCGTCATTTCATTCGCGAGCCTTGAAGCTCGATATTTTTAGAACCGGTAGTTTACGCCGGCCTTGATCGTGTGGTCGCCGATATCCTTCTCGGAAGTCGTGCCAGCACGGAAGCTGCGTACATCGTTGGTCTGGGTATAGTTGTATTCGACCCGACCCGAGAGATTGCCGGTGATCTTCTGCTCGACACCTGCGCCGACCAGCCAGCCAGGCTTCCAGCCATCCGGGCCTTCAGTCGCACCGTTGTCACGCAGGCTGGTCATTGCCACACCGGCGGTACCGTAAACCAGCGTATTGCCAAGCGGTGCACCAACCTTACCCTTGGCTGCGACGCGGTAACGTTCCTTCAGCGTACCGCCGCGCACACCAACTTCCGCATCACCGAGATGGGAGAGCTCGGCTTCACCACCAACCACAACACCATTGATTTCGGTGTTGTAACCGCCATGAATGCCGCCCGTGAATTCAGAGGAACTCGAGAACGGGTTCAGCTTGTCGGAAGCGGTACCGGCATTCAGACCAACGTAAGCGCCACTCCAGTCGGAGGACGGGCCAGAAGGCTCGTTGTAAGCGGGCGGCTCATAGGAGCTGGTCAGGTCAGCAGCAGATACCGACATTACAGAGCCGGAAACGAAAACGGCGGCAAGAGCCAGCGCGAAGGGCTTGTTGTTCATAATAGATTTACTCCATACACAGCCTGCGTCTGGTGGATGGGCAGGCGATACATCCAGCTCTTAAGCCTCGGGTCACTCATGCGGATTTGCCCTACCCCCGGCCGCATGTGCGATCCCGCACCGATTGCCTTCTAATTTCACGAATTTATAAACACTCCATTAACTGCGACCGGTGTCACCACAGAAAGGCTTGCACCGGGCATTCACGACATCGCGAGGGGGTTGAGGGCCGCATTTCGTCTGACAATTCATTGTCAGCCTAGACAAATTCCAGAAGCCAAATCAGCGAAAGATCTGGCCGGCGCAACGTTGGATACTATCTTGTTCGGAATCCTATCGAGTCCGCCAGACAGCAACCCTCGGGGTATTATGGAAACAGGAAAACGATCAGCCAGAGACCGTTTTGTCCTCCTCGACGGGTTGAGGGGCATTGCTGCGATATTCATCATCCAGCGTCATGCCGAGGATCTGCTGGGAGACGCCTTACCCTCCAGCTATCTGGGGGTCGATCTATTTTTCGCCTTAAGTGGCTTTGTGCTTGCCCATGCCTACGGCGCTTCGCTTTCAGAAGGGCGGATTTCACCGCTACAATTCATGAAAGCCCGGCTACTGAGACTTTATCCCCTTTATGCGATCGCGCTGGCGCTGGTTACGGCGTACTACATTCATATGTATCTTGCGGGCCTTCCGGTCATGGCAGACGAACATGTGATCCCGAACGAACTTCTGCTTGCTTTCGCAACCGGGCTTTTCTTCCTTCCCTCGCCTGTCACCATCTCGTTCAACGCGGCGCTTTTCCTGGTCCATCCGGCATGGTCGCTGTTCAACGAACTTGTTGCAAACATGGCCTATGCTCTGCGGGGGGCGCGGGCTACGCTGATCCAGATTGGCATCGTGCTCGCAATAAGCGCTATACTTCTGGTGGTGGCCGCCCTGCAATTCGAGCGTCTGCATGCCGGTTTCCGCTGGCATGAAATGTATGCAGGTATGGCTCGCGTCTTCTTTTCATTCTCCATGGGGATGCTGATCTATCGCTACCGTCGCAAGATGCCCGTGATGCGACCGGTACACGCACTCCTTTGCCTTGGGATACTGATGCTTGTACTCGCGTTCCCGACTCCACGGGACTGGCGATGGATCTTCGACCTGCTTGTCGTTTTCTTCGTCTGGCCGATACTACTCTACTGGGCGAGTGCGATCGTGCCCGGCCCGAGGACCTCATCCGTCGCGAATTTTCTCGGGGTCGCCTCCTATGCCGTCTATGTACTGCATACTCCATTGCTTGACTGGGCGCATGTTATCGCTCCCGGTATCGCCAACCCCGAAATGATGCCATTTTCGGGCATTGCTCTCGTCACCTTGATCGTCGCCATTTCATGGTGCGTGACGATTTGGCTCGACCAGCCATTACAGAAACGCTTCAAGAGGCGAATTCTCCACCGGCCAGCACTAGTTCAAAAATAAAAGAGGTTTCGACGGGAACTTTTTCCGTTCCCGGGAAATTGACAGGGATTCGCGCAAAAAAGAGAGGAGAACTGCATCCATGCCGAACGACGCACGCCAATCCGTCGCCTCGCCGAAAGACCATGTTCTCACGGTCCAGGAGGCTCTTGAGCCGTTGTTTCTGGCCCTTGAGCAGGAGGCCGAGCTCAAGATGCTTTCCGCGGCACTCGATGCAGGATGGCCTCTCGACGAAGCTGTGGTCGCGATAGATGAGTTGAGGCGAAACGAACTCTTGCCAATCCTTCGACCTCACTGACCTGCGGCGCTACGCAGAAATTGAATTATTACAAAAACTCCTTCACCTTGCGGCCCTCGCTGCTCTACCCTGCCTCAGACAATTGGAATGCAGCGAGGGACGATGAGCATAAAGACAATTTGCATTTATGGCGCAGGCGCACTTGGAGGGGCGTTTGCGGCAAATATCGCGCATGCCCTTGAAGGGAAGGTGGACGTTTCCGTCATTGCCCGAGGGGCACAACTCGCCGCAATTCAAGAACAGGGCTTGAGTGTCATATATGACAACGAGGCTTTTCCTGCGATTTCAGCACGAGTTACGGCAACTGACGATCCTTCAAGCCTTCCACCGCAGGATCTCGTGATCACCGGCCTGAAGGGGCATCAGCTTTCAGCAGCAGCCGACGGCATCGCATCTCTGCTTCACCCCCAAACGCGGGTGATGATGATCCTCAATGGTATACCGTGGTGGTACTTCCATCAGGATGAGACAAGCGGATTTGCAGAACGACAATTGCCGCAACTTGATCCGGACGGCAAATTGTGGACGCTGATCAATCCCAAGCGCGTCATTGGTTGCGTGGCCTACCAAGGCGCCGAAGTGATCCAGCCCGGCCGTACCAAGCTCAACGGCAAGGGCCATTTCTTCCTCGGAGAACCAAACGGCAATCTCTCCGCCGACTTGCAGGCCGTTGCAGACCTGCTCGGTCAGGCCGGTCTCGATATCCGACCGACTGCGCGCATCCGCGACGAGATCTGGTCCAAGCTTAGGGGCAATGCCGCGTTCAATCCGATCAGCGCGTTGACGCGGACACTGATGGTCGACCTGATGGCCAATCCAGAATTGGCGCAGATGGTTCGCAAGATCATGAACGAGGTGCAGGCGGTCGGTATCGCGCTCGGTTGCCGGTTCCAACGATCAGCAGACGAACAGTTTGCTAGCGCCAACGGCTTTGGCCCGGTCAAGACGTCCATGCTTCAGGACCTGATTGCCGGCAAGGCGCTGGAAATCATTCCGCTCAACGGGATGGTGGTCGAACTTGGAAAGCTTGCGAATGTCCCGACACCAATCTGCGACACAATATTGACACTCGCTCAACAGCTCAATGTCGAAAATCGGAGATAACTCAGCGCAAAAGAAACCTCGCCGAGGGGACGCGGCGAGGTTCTAATTATATGTCTCATTTTTATTGTCGGGCGGCACAGGGGACGGGCACCACCGGCTTTATTCCTCTGGCAACTGCATCGATCGCTCTCAGCTTCGCCATTCACCAATATAACCCACCAGCAAGGGTTAGGTTCCACCAATCCTTAACCCGACAGCCGCTAAAGTTGCGCAAACCTGGACGGGGTAGCAAAGAGACTTACATGACGGGACCAAATTTCCGTTTTACCCATTACGATCTCAAATCACAGCGCGCGGGCACCGCGATCGAGGTGACATTGAGTGCGGTAAACAATATTCGCCTCATGAATGCGGTGAACTATCAGCGATTTACAGAACGACTCGATTTCAAATATGCCGGCGGCATTGCGCGCAAATCGCCGGTTCGGCTGGTCATCCCAGAAAATGGGCACTGGCACTTGATCGTCGATACCGAAGGCCACCATGGATTGGCGGAATCTTCTGTCAAACTTATTCCCGCTCCAGCGATGCAAAGCCCACAATAGCAGGTTTCGTGATCAAATTATACGGACGCGTGGGCGCATGATGCGTCAAGATGCGTAATCTCATCATCTTGATCGCCATGCGTTCTGTGAACACCATGCGGCCTGCTCTCACCAGGTCGTGATGAGCATGCTGCATGGGAGGATACAGCTTTGGCGGAATTGCAACATATCGAGACCAGCATGGATGGAAACGTTATTCCCCTCTCAAACGAGGCGGCTAACCAGCTGAGCGGCTCGTGGCCTGACCGGAGTTATGAGATTGTCCGGCGGCTGGAACTACATGTCTATAAAGTCACGAAGCCGAAAGCGCAGGCATTGATCTATCCCGGCGGCGGATATCTGAAGCTGATGCATGACAAGGAAGGCGTCGAGGTCGCACTTTGGCTGAATTCGCTTTCTATCGACGCCTATGTCGTGACGCATCGCCTGCCGGGCTCCCAAGCCGAGGAAGGTCTGCATCCCAAGGATGTTGCACTAACCGACTCGCTTTCCTGCCTCGATTATCTGCATAAAAATAGCCCGCATCTGTCGCTTTTCCATGTCGGCCTTTCGTCAGGAGGGCACCTCGCTGGCGTGATGGCCTGCCAAAATCATCCGCTTGCAGCAAAAGGTGCGATCATCGCCTATGCACCGGTAAACGCCAATCACCGGGATTACAAATCGCCTGAAGGAAAACCAGACTATCCTCCGGTCGAGAAACAGGCCTTTTACGATGACTGGCCGATCGGGATAGCGGCGATACCGCACGGAATGCCAAATATACCACTATTTCTTGCCTATGCGTTGCATGATCAATCCGTGCCGGTGGATCACGTGCTCAACCTAATCCGATCGGCCCGGCAGGCCAAGCGTGAGGTGGATGCCCATATCTTCGGGACGGCCCCTCACGGTTTTGCGCTCAGAGACAAGTCCGGCACCCATGCGTCCTGGGCGAGCCTCGCGGAGCAATGGATAGAACGGCATCTCTAGGCCAAGACATCAGGGTTCGCCGCGTTCCCTGCGCAGTTTCGACCACCACTCCAGCCGTTTCCGGATCTCACGCTCGAAACCACGCTCCGGCGGGTCGTAAAACGTCTGGCGGCCCATTTTCTCGGGGAAATAGTTCTGGCCGGAAAAGGCATCCGGCTCATCGTGGTCATAGCGATAGCCGTCGCTATAGCCTTCCTGCTTCATCAGCTTGGTCGGTGCATTGAGGATGTGTTTGGGCGGCAGAAGCGAGCCGTTTTCCCTGGCCGCCCGCATTGCCGACTTGAAGGCGGTATAGACGGCATTGGATTTCGGAGCGGTTGCGAGATAGACGCAGGCATTGGCGAGCGCCAGTTCGCCCTCCGGCGAACCGAGATAATCGTAGGCATCCTTGGCGGCATTGCAGACGACGAGCGCCTGCGGATCGGCAAGGCCGATGTCCTCGATCGCCATCCTGACCAGGCGTCGACCGAGATAGAGCGGATCCTCACCGGCATCGAACATACGGGCGAGATAATAGAGTGCGGCATCGGGATCGGAGCCGCGAACGGCTTTATGCAGGGCCGAGATCAGATTGTAATGACCGTCCTGCCCCTTGTCATAGATCGGAGCGCGGCGCTGGACGATCTCGGTCAGGCCGGCCGTATCGAAGACTTCCCCTACCCTTGCGGCGCGCCAGACTTCTTCCGCCAGCGTCAAGACTGCACGGCCGTCGCCATCCGCCATGCGGATGAGTGTCGCCCGTGCTTCGTCATCGAGCGGTAGCGGCTTTTTCTCCACATCTTCGGCACGCTTGAGAAGTTCCTCCAGGCTCTCCTCGTCATGCGCCCTGAATGTCAGGACGCGGGCACGTGACAGGAGAGCGGCATTCAGTTCGAAGCTCGGATTTTCGGTCGTCGCGCCGACAAGGATCACGGTGCCATCCTCAATGACCGGCAGGAAGCTATCCTGCTGGGCGCGGTTGAACCGATGGATCTCGTCGACGAAGAGAAGCGTCTGTCGCCCGTCCATCCGGCGCAGGCGGGCCATCTCGAAAACCTTCTTCAAGTCGGCGACGCCCGAAAATATCGCCGAAATCTGCTCGAAGGCGAGGCCCGTCTCTCCGGACAGAAGCCGGGCAACGGTCGTCTTTCCCGTTCCCGGCGGTCCCCAGAAGATCATCGAGCCAAGCGTGCCGGATGCGATCATGCGGCGCAGCACACCGTCCTCTCCCGTCAGATGTGACTGGCCGGTGACCTCGCTGAGCGAGGTCGGGCGCAACCTGTCGGCCAGCGGTCTCCGGCTGGCGACATCATCTGGAATACTGGGAGAGAACAGGTCGTTGCTCATCGGAAGAATTGCCGGATACGCTGGCCGCCACGCTCGATTTCGACGCGCCAGAAGCTCGGGTCAGCATCCAGCATGTCTTCGAGCGTCTTGGTGGTGTTGACCGTGCTGCCATTGATGGAAACGATGATGTCGTTCGGCTGGAAACCAAGACGTGCAGAAGGCGATCCGCGGGTGACATCGGTCACGACGACGCCGGTCTTTTCGGTCGACAGGTGAAGCTCGGTTGCAAGCTTGGGCGATAGGTTCGCAACATGCAGGCCGGAAAACGGGTTGCGGCCCTCCATCAAGCGCTCGTCGCGCGGCGTGGTTTCAGGGGCGGTGTTCAACACCAGCGTCATCTCCCGCTGCCCGTCACTTGTCTGGACCGTCAGATCCGCCTTTTTGCCGAGACCGGCCGTGGTCAGGCGGTAACCGAGGGCATCGGGATGCTCGACTGCAACGCCATTGACGGCAGTGATCACTTCGCCCGGCTTGAGGCCAGCCTTATCCGCCGGGCCACCTTCGACGGTGCGAACCACCAGTGCGCCGCGGGCGGCTTTCAGGCCAAGTGCTTCGGCGACATCGGACGTGACGGCATCGAAGGTCGCACCGACATAGGGCCGCTCAAACGTTGTCTTGCCCTCTTCGGCAGCAACGAGGAAGGCCTTCACGAGATTGGCGGGGATTGCGAAACCGACACCATTCGAGCCGCCGCCACGGGAAAAGATCGCCGTATTGATACCGATCAGCTCGCCATTCATGTTCATCAGCGCGCCGCCGGAATTGCCCGGATTGATGGATGCGTCCGTTTGGATGAAGAAGCCGAAATCACCGCTCGACACCTGATTGCGGGCAAGCGCCGAAACGATGCCGCTGGTGACGGTCTGGCCGACACCGAAGGGATTGCCGATCGCCAGAACCAGATCACCGACCTCGGTGCGGTCGGAATCGGCGATGCCAAGCACCGGGAAATTCTCCTTACTCTTGATCCGCAGGACCGCGAGATCGACGCTCTCATCCTTGAGCACCAGCTCGCAAGGGAACTCGCGGCCATCGGCGAGCGCGATCTTGATGTCGTCGGCGCCCTGGATGACGTGATTGTTGGTGACCACGAGACCGTTATGCGAGAGGATCACGCCGGAGCCGAGAGAGGACTGCTTTTCCGATCTGTTCGGCATGCGCTGGCCGAAGAACTGATCGAAAAAGGGGTCGCCTGTCATCATGTTCGGGCGCTGCACGAGGCGTTCGGCATAGACATTGACCACGGCACCGGCCGTCTGCTTGACGAGCGGCGCGAAGGACAGCTGCATCTCCTGACGGCTCTGGGGGACCGCTTTGCTGTCCTGCGCATAGGCGGTTACGGGACAAACCACGGCTAGGACGAGAAGACCGACCGAGAGACGCTTGAGCAGGTTGGGCATGTGATTCCTCTTTGCGAATTTCCGGATCGAGTTTTAGCGCCGGAGGCTGGAAAATAAAGGTGACCTTGCCAGACAAAACGGGCATTCGTTCGTCTATAGGGTAGCGGCCTCAACCGAGATAAGAAGATGCTGAAAAAGGCAAAAGCATGGGCAAAGGCCCTCAAGCGCGATATCGTCGCCCTGTGGCTTGCCGCCCGTGACCCGCGCGTGCCGCTGAGCGCCAAACTGGTGGCAGGAGCAGTGGCGGCCTACGCGCTCTCCCCTATCGACCTTATCCCCGACTTCATTCCCGTTCTCGGTTATCTCGACGATCTCATTCTGGTGCCGGTCGGCATCCTCATCGCCATCCGGCTTGTGCCGCAGGAGCTGATGTCGGAGTTCCGTCTGGCGGCCGAACAACGGTCGGGGCGTCCCGTCAGTCGGTCGGGTCTCGCCTTCATCCTTGCCATATGGCTTGCCTGCATCATCTTCATGGTCTGGAGCCTGAAGAAGTTCTTCTGACCGGTCTCCGGCGCAAGATCAGGAGCATGGACGATGAAATCGAGACTGGCTGTTTTGGGCGTAATGAGCTTTCTCATCGCCCCCACCCTTCCCATTCCTGCATCTGCTGCGAGTTTCGACTGCGAACGGACCGATCTTGCCGCCGATGAAAAGGCGATCTGCGATACGCGCGTGCTCAACGACGCGGATGTGAAGATGGCCACGACTTTCGATATCCTCACCAGCCTGCTTGCCATGGGAACCCGAGACGCACTTCGTGACGAACAGAGCGCATGGCTGAAAAAGCGCCAGGCCTGCGGCGGCGATGTCGCTTGCCTGATGGCAGCCTATGAAGAGCGCATGAAGCAGCTCACGCAAGCCTTTGAAGGGCTCAGCCGACCGCTTTAATTCGGCGTGCAATGATCTGCCGCAATCCGATCGAGCGAAGTCATGCGGCTTTCTGCCGCATGCCCAAGCTTGACCGGTGCGGTGCTGCCGACAATCGACTAATCTTGCTGCGTCGTCTGGTCGCGGACGAGATTCCCAAGGAGCGTACGGGAGCGCGGGTGTCTCAAGGGCGGCGGATGACCGGGTCCGGCCGCGTCCGGAAACACCCCTCCCGTCATCGACAATTAGCGTCGGCCAATTCGGCATTTCAGCATGATCATTCGTGAACGCCCCACGCTCGGGCAGCTTTTCTTCATCTACCGCGGCTCCGTCATCCAGCGGATCTTTCCCCAGATGCTCGTCGTCGTCGCGATGTCGGCGATTATCGTCATCGCGCATCGTCTCGCACCGCAATTCGTCCCTTCGGTCGCCGGCGCGCCGTTTACGCTGATCGGCATCGCGCTATCGATCTTCCTTTCGTTCCGCAACAGCGCCTGTTACGAGCGCTGGTGGGAAGCGCGCAAGAACTGGGGGGAGCTGCTGGCGGCGAGCCGCGATCTTGCGCGGCAGACGGAGCTTTTCGAGGCCCGCAGCGCGGAGGCAAGTCAGGCACGGCGTCTCATCCTGCTTCTGACCGTCGTACTTGCCGACGAGCTGGTCAAATTCCTGCGCGGCGGCGACTGTCCGAACAACAGTGCGGTACGTCTCCTGCCGAAGGAGATGTCCGACGCGATCAAGGCCTCCAGGCATCCGCCCGTCCATATCGTCGACCTTATCGGCCGCCAGCTGATCGAGCTGCAGCGAAACGGCATGCTGAGCGATGTCGAATTTTCGCTGTTCGACCGGACAATGACGCGACTGAGTGGCTCGCTCGCCGCCTGCGAAAGATTGAGAACGACGCCGGTTCCGTTCGGCTATACGCTGCTCATCCATAGAACGGCGCACATGTTCTGCTTCATGGTGCCGTTCGGCTTCGCCGATGTGCTGGGTCCGGCGACGCCGCTAGCCGCAGGTCTCGTCGCCTATACGTTCTTCGGGCTCGATGCGCTTGGTGATGAGCTGGAAGAGCCGTTCGGGACATTGCCAAACGACCTGCCGATTGCCGCCATCTCAACCGTGATCGAAATCGACCTACGCAGCATGCTGGGAGATACGGACCTGCCGCCCATGCCCAAGCCGGTGGATCACATTCTGCTGTAATTTCGAGATCAGTCGAAACGCAAAAAGCCGGCGCATGCGCCGGCCTTTCTTTGTGAGAGACTGCAATTCTTATTCCGGCAGTATCCGCACCGCGCCCTTGTCAGCAGAAGCTGCGAATGCGGCGTAGGCCTTGAGTGCCGTCGTGACATTGCGCTTACGAGGCGCGGCCGGCTTCCAGCCGAGTGCGTCCTGCTCGTGACGGCGGGCGGAAAGCTCGGCGTCGGAGACCTTGAGGTTGATCGTCCGGTTCGGGATATCGATCTCGATCAGGTCCCCTTCCTGCACGAGACCGATGGCACCGCCCTGGGCGGCTTCCGGCGAGGCGTGGCCGATCGAGAGGCCCGAGGTGCCACCAGAGAAGCGGCCGTCGGTGATCAGCGCGCAGGCCTTGCCGAGGCCCTTCGACTTTAGATAGCTGGTCGGGTAGAGCATTTCCTGCATGCCGGGGCCGCCCTTGGGGCCTTCGTAGCGGATGACGACGACGTCGCCGGCCTTGATCTCGTTGGAGAGTATGGCCTTGACGGATGCGTCCTGGCTTTCGAACACGCGGGCCGGGCCGGAGAACTTCAGGATCGATTCATCGACGCCCGCGGTTTTGACGATGCAGCCGTCGAGAGCGATATTGCCGTAGAGCACGGCCAGACCGCCGTCCTTGGAAAACGGCTTTTCGACAGAGCGGATGACACCCTTTTCAGAATCGGTGTCGAGCTCATCCCAGCGAGAAGACTGCGAGAAGGCAACCTGGGTCGGCACGCCGCCGGGAGCGGCCTTGAAGAAGGTGCGGACGGTTTCGGAATTCGTTCGGGTGATATCCCAGCGGTCAATGGCATCGCCGAGCGTTGCTTCATGGACCGTGAAGCAATCACGGTTGATCAGACCACCACGGTCGAGTTCGCCGAGAATGCGCATGATGCCGCCGGCGCGGTGGACGTCTTCCATGTGGACATCCTGCTTGGCAGGCGCGACCTTGGACAGGCAAGGCACCTTGCGCGACAGCGCATCGATATCTTCCATGCCGAAATCGACGCCGCCTTCATAGGCAGCAGCCAGGATATGCAGCACTGTATTGGTGGAGCCACCCATGGCGATATCGAGCGACATGGCGTTCTCGAAAGCCTGCTTGGTGGCGATGTTGCGCGGCAGAACGCTCGTGTCGTCCTGCTCGTAATAACGGCGGGCGAGATCGACGATCAGGTGGCCGGCTTCAACGAAAAGGCGCTTGCGATCGGAATGGGTGGCGAGTGTCGAGCCGTTGCCGGGCAGAGACAGACCCAGAGCCTCTGTCAGGCAGTTCATCGAATTGGCGGTAAACATGCCGGAGCAGGAGCCGCAGGTGGGACAGGCGGAGCGTTCGATGGTCTCGACTTCCTCGTCCGTATAGCTCTCATCGGCTGCGGCAACCATGGCGTCAACGAGATCGAGCGCAACCTTCTTGCCATGCACGGTCGCCTTGCCGGCTTCCATCGGACCACCGGAGACGAACACGGCCGGGATATTGAGGCGCATCGCGGCATTCAGCATGCCGGGGGTGATCTTGTCGCAATTGGAGATGCAGACCATGGCATCGGCGCAGTGGGCGTTGACCATGTATTCGACCGAGTCGGCGATGATTTCGCGCGACGGCAGCGAATAGAGCATGCCGTCATGGCCCATGGCGATGCCGTCATCGACTGCGATCGTGTTGAATTCCTTGGCGACGCCGCCGGCGGCTTCGATCTCGCGGGCAACCAGCTGGCCGAGATCCTTCAGATGCACGTGGCCCGGCACGAACTGGGTGAACGAGTTGACCACGGCAATAATCGGCTTACCGAAATCGCCGTCCTTCATGCCGGTGGCGCGCCAAAGGCCGCGTGCGCCGGCCATATTGCGGCCATGGGTGGTGGTTCTGGAACGATAAACAGGCATAGGTCTTTCCTCGCTCGATCAGGCCAATAGTCTACCCGCTCCTCGGCAGAGACACAAAAGGCCGCATTTTTGAAAAATGTCCTAAACCAACTGCTGATCACTGTCACTGCCGGTTATCGATAAATCAGTACGGTACGGTACGGTTCTTATCCGCGCCGATCTCCGCCCTATCGTAAATCCTCACGACGCAAGTCGAAATGATCGAGAATGATATCGAGATTTCGGCGATGCGACTTGAAGAAAAGGTCGAACAGGTCACCCGCGACCGGCACGCTGCCGACGAAGGCATCCACACCGAGATTGCCCAGCATCTGGACGAGTTTTGCGGACGGCACGCCCATGCGGCGCGCCTCGTTGATGAGGTAGAGACCAACCAGCGCTCCACCCGCATCACCGATTACGGGAATGAGACCGAAGACGGAATCTGCGCCGAAACGGATTCCGGTACCCGGAATGCGGATCGCCGTATCCATCAGGCGCGCAATACCGTTCAGCCGGCGCAGGCGCTTGAGCTTTTCGACGTGATCCAGATCGTCCTTGACGAACCGCCCGCTGGCGGCATCCCAGGTCTTCGTCGCCATCCGGCAAATCTCCACACTCATTCACTGCTACAAATGAGAATCGTGGATGTCGGTTCCAAGATGGCCGGGCTGAGAATATGCGGTTTTTCTCACGCAAACGTGGTTCCGACGAAAAATCCAGCCTCTGTGAAACCGTATTGTTTGGGATTACGTATAGTTCAAAGGAATGGCATCGCGCCCGAGGAGACATCCCATGCCCGCCTATCGTCCGCCTCACATCTCACCTTTGGAGATCACGCCGAAGGATATCTATCTTTCCCGCCGCAGCTTCATCGGGGCGGCCGCAGCGGCCGGCTTCAGTCTTGCGGCAGGTGGGAATGCCTGGGCGGCGCCCTTGAGCACAGTGCCCGGCCCCTACAAGCTGAATGAAAAGCTGACGCCGAAGGAGGCGGTGACGACCTATAACAATTTCTACGAATTCGGGGTGAACAAGGAAGATCCCTCGCAGAACTCCGGCGCCTTCAAGCCGACCCCGTGGTCGGTGAAGGTCGAGGGCATGGTCGGCAAGCCGAAGGAATTCGGGCTTGAGGAAATCCTCAAGATGAAGCTTGAGGACCGGACCTACCGGATGCGCTGCGTCGAAGGGTGGTCGATGGTCATCCCCTGGATCGGTTTTCCGCTTTCGGCCATTATCGATCAGGTAGAACCGCTCGGCAGCGCCAAATATGTGGCCTTCGAAACCGTGGTGCGGCCGGAGGAAATGCCGGGTCAAGGCGGCCTCTTCCAACCCCTGCCTTGGCCCTATATCGAGGGCCTCAGAATGGACGAGGCGCGGCATCCGCTGACCATTCTTGCCGTCGGCCTTTATGGCGAAACGCTGCCGAACCAGAACGGCGCGCCGATCCGGCTTGTCGTTCCGTGGAAGTACGGGTTCAAGAGCATCAAGTCGATCGTCAAGATCAAGCTGGTGGAAGAACAGCCGCAGACCACCTGGAAGAACTCAAATGCGCGGGAATACGGCTTCTATTCCAACGTCAACCCGGCGGTGGATCATCCGCGCTGGAGCCAGGCGACGGAGCAGCGGATCGGTGAAGGCGGGTTCTTCGGGACGAAACGGGTCGATACGCTGCCGTTCAATGGCTATGCGAACGAGGTGGCGAGCCTTTACTCCGGCATGGACCTGAAGGCGAATTACTAAAGATGGCGTCCCTCTCAGCCGCCATCCCTGCCCTGCCGCGCAAATATCATGCGGCCAGCATCTGGACACTTTACGTGATCGGCCTCTGTCCGGCCGCCTGGTATTTCTATCAGGCGACGACGGGCGGGCTCGGCTTCAATCCGGTCAAGGAATTCGAACATCTTCTCGGCATATGGGCCTTGCGGCTGATCATCGCCACCCTTGCGATCACGCCGTTGCGCGATCTCTTCGGCATCAACTGGGTGCGCTATCGACGGGCGCTCGGGCTGCTCGCCTTCTATTATGTGCTGATGCATTTTTCCGTCTATCTGCTCCTCGACCTGCAGCTCAATTTCGCGGCGGTCGGCGGCGATATCGCAAGGCGGCCCTATATCACCATCGGGTTCGCCGCGCTGCTATGCCTTATCCCCCTGGCGGCGACATCCAACAACTGGTCGATCCGCAAGATGGGGCAAGGCTGGATAAGACTGCACAAGCTGATCTATCTTATCGCCATTGGTGGTGCGATCCATTATGTGCTCGCGGTCAAGTCGGTCACATCGGGGCCATTCGCCCATATCGCGCTGATCGGAATCCTTCTCGCCTACCGCCTTATCCGACGGCCGCTGATGAACTGGAAGCGCGGGCGACGTCAGCCGGCACAGGTCGCGCACTGACGTCACCGAAGAGAGACAGCATTACACGGAGCGCGTCAAACCACCGTCGACCTTAAGGTTTTGGCCGGTGATGTAGCCTGCACCTTCGGAAGCCAGGAATGCGACGGTGGCGGCGATCTCCTCGCTTGTACCGTATCGCTTCATCGGCACGCCATCCCGACGCTCTTCGGTGGCCGGCAGGCTGTCGATCCAGCCCGGCAGGACGTTGTTCATCCGCACATTATCGGCGGCATAGGTATCGGCGAAGATCTTCGTGTAGGCGGCAAGTCCGGCGCGGAAGACGGCAGAGGTCGGGAACATGGATGACGGCTCGAAGGCCCAGGCCGTGGAGATATTGACGATGCTGCCTGATTTCTGCGCCTGCATGATCGGTGCGATGAGACGCACCGGGCGGATGACGTTCATCAGGTAGACGTCGAGGCCGGTGTGCCACTGTTCATCGGTGATTTCGATGATCTGGGCGCGAGGGCCGTGGCCGGCGCTGTTGACCAGGACATCTATGCGGCCCCAGCTATCCATCACCGTATCGACGAGGCGCTTGAGATCGTCATTGGACTGGTTCGACCCGGTGATACCGATGCCACCGAGTTCCTGCGCCAGCGCCTCACCCTTGCCGGAAGACGACAGGATCGCAACCTTGAAACCGTCCGCTGCGAGTTTTCTTGCCGAGGCTGCGCCCATGCCGCTGCCGCCCGCCGTTACGATCGCTACCTTTGCTTCCGACATCTCTTCAAGCCTTTCGATGCTATTGGATGACAATGGGTAACGCTGCTGCGCGCAGAACGCCAGCGCGGGTTTTGCTTAATCAGGAGCGGCTTTTCGACTTTGCCTTGGCAGTATTCAGCGCCGCCGCGTTGCGGGTCAGCGCCATGAAGGCTTGCTCATCGATCGTCTCGCCCTCCCGCAGGTCGATCGCCCTGCGGGCATTGCCTTCAAGGCTGGCGTTGAAAAGGCCGGACGGGTCCTCGACGAACGCTCCCTTGGCGAAGGTCAGCTTGACGACCGCCTTGTAAGTCTCGCCGGTGCAGATAATGCCGTCCTTTTCCCAGACCGGTACACCGCGCCATTTCCAAGTCTCGACGACATCTGGAACAGCCTTGTGGATGAGAGCACGGACATGAGCCAGCATCTCTCCGCGCCAGTCGTCGAGTTCCGCGATGCGCTGATCGATCAACAGGGAGGAATCCTGTGTACTGCCTTCAGCATCATTGTTCATGGCATCATCCTAAAGCTCTTCGCCGGGCAGCGCGCTTGCCTGCCTGACCCAGGTTGCGAGCTGTGCCTCGTTCCACTCGTCGGTTTCGTGGATATGGAAATAACGCGTCTCGGGCATTTTCGAATTCTCCGGCGGGACGGGATCCAGCGATGCGCCGCGAAAGAAAGTCAGCTTCACATATCTGTTGAAGCAATGGAGGCCGAGGAACCAGCCCTGTCCTTCGACCCCGTACAAAGGTGTGTTCCACTTTACTGCCTTGGCGACATTGGGAACACAGCGCTCGACAAGCACGTCGAGCTTCCGCCCGACCTCGCTTTTCCAGCCCGGCATCGCAGCAATATAGGCCTGAACCGGCTCGTTTCCGTAACCTTTCGGGATTTGCGGATTGCCGCCGGCCAGGAGCTTGGGGGAGCCCTGCTGCGCCTTGCCCTTGCCTTTCATGATGTCACGCTCCTCCCCGATCATGATCGGAATGATCATAGAGCAACGAACGATGGCGTCCATGCTTGGGACATGAAGCCCTATCCCAGTTCCCGATACGTCATGCCTGTAAATGCACAAGGGCCGGCGCCAATGGCCCGGCCCTTCCTGGATTGATAGAACTCGCTTCCGGTTCAGAACTGCTTCTTGAACAGAAGCCTGTCCAGCGACAGGTAACCGCCGCCGAAGGCTGCGAAGAGAAAGGCGCCGCCCGTCCAGAAGAGCGAATCCTGCTCGGCCTTTTCCTGAACCTGATGCAGGAACTTGGCGCCTCCATCGGCAAGACGCGCCACACCAGTTGGCGTGAAGTACTCGCCCCCCGCCTTCAGGGCATCGATGCCTGCCTGCGTCAGAAGCGCGTCGCCATAGGGATGGGCGAAATGGTACCAGAGAGTTATCGCCAGCATCACGCCGCTTGCCAGCGCGGCGGGACGGGTGAAAAGTCCGACTGCGATCAGGATGCCACCGACCACCTGGATCAGTGCAAGAACCGGCGACCAGAGCCAGCCGGGATAAAAGCCGAGATTTTCGACGAATCCGACCTGTGCGAGCGGGGCCATCAGTTTCGGCCAGCCCTCCACAACCAGCATGCCACCGACGGCCAGGCGAAAGATGCTCCAGGCCATAGGCTGGGCGGCCTTCTCGTAAAAGCCGCCAAGGGCGGGAATTATCAAATCTTTACGTTCGTTCTCAAATACGGGTGTGTATGCCATTGTCGTCCCTCACAACCCCACTGGTTGATATGTTTCGACACTAAGCCTGCCTTGCGCTTCATCATTGATTCCGGTCAAGAAAACGCAGCCGCATCTCGATTGCCATTCCCAATCCGATGCCCGCGGCATAGGCGACAATGTTCCAGAGCGAGAATACCCGACCGAGCAGAAGCCTTCCTGCCAGTGTCAGGCGAAATTCGTCGAGAGCCGGGGTCTGGTAAAGTCGGGAGAACTCTACAGAAACAGCTATCGCCAGTGCGATTGCGGCCATGACGGCCACGCGGCGGGACACGATGGCAGCTGCGACCAGCAAAAAAACCATGCAGCCCCAAAGAAGAGAACCGCCATATTTCACGACGCTGAAAGGCAGGCCCAGGTCATAACCGAAACCGCGAAGTGCAAGTCCGGCGACAATAACCGCGCCGACGCACAGTAGTCTTTGCAACCGAGCCCTCAGCATCCACCTTCCATCTGTCATGCCATCTCCACAAATAAAAAGCCGGGCGTTTCCACCCGGCTTTTCAAATTTGCGATCAAAGATCGAAAATTATGCGGCTTCAGCAGCTTCTGCTTCAGCGGCAACGCGAGCCTTGTCGGCTGCACCCTTAGCAGTGACGTCGCGTTCAACGAACTCGATGACTGCGAGCGGAGCATTGTCGCCCTGACGGTAGCCAGCCTTCATGATACGCAGGTAACCGCCGTTGCGGGTTGCGTAACGAGAAGCGATGACGTCGAACAGCTTCTTGACAGCGTCCTGGTCCTGAACCTGCGAGATCGCCTGACGACGAGCGTGCAGATCGCCGCGCTTGCCGAGGGTGACGAGCTTTTCGACGATCGGGCGAATTTCCTTCGCCTTCGGCAGGGTGGTTACGATCTGCTCATGGGTGATGAGCGATGCTGCCATGTTGGTGAACATAGCCTTGCGGTGGCTTGCGGTGCGGTTAAGCTTGCGGCCGGCTTTTGCGTGACGCATATCTGGTCTCCTTCACTTGCAGGCATTCGCCTGCAGTATGATTTGTTAGTATTGGTCTTCGTAACGCTTAGCGAGATCTTCGATGTTTTCCGGCGGCCAAGCAGGAACTTCCATACCAAGATGGAGGCCCATGGATGCCAGAACTTCCTTGATCTCGTTCAGCGACTTACGACCAAAGTTCGGAGTGCGGAGCATTTCCGCCTCGGTCTTCTGGATGAGGTCGCCGATATAAACGATGTTGTCGTTCTTCAGGCAGTTGGCCGAACGCACGGAGAGTTCCAGTTCGTCGACCTTCTTGAGGAGCGCCGGGTTGAACGCGAGTTCAGTGACGGATTCCTCTTCCTGTTCCTTCTGCGGCTCGTCGAAGTTGACGAAGACCGACAGCTGATCCTGAAGAATGCGGGCGGCGAAGGCTACGGCGTCTTCACCAGTGACCGAACCATCGGTTTCGATAGTCATGGTCAGCTTGTCGTAGTCGAGAACCTGGCCTTCGCGGGTGTTTTCCACCTTGTAGGACACTTTCTTGACCGGCGAGTAGAGGCTGTCGACCGGGATGAGACCGATCGGGGCATCCTCTGCACGGTTACGCTCAGCCGGGACATAACCCTTGCCGTTGTTGACCGTGAATTCCATGCGAATCTCAGCGCCGTCATCCAGCGTGCAGATCACGTGGTCAGGGTTCAGGATCTCGATGTCGCCAACCGTCTGGATATCACCAGCGGTAACGGCACCAGGGCCCTGCTTGCGCACGACCATGCGCTTCGGGTCATCGCCGTCCATCTTGATGGCGATTTCCTTGATGTTGAGCACGATGTCCGTCACATCTTCCCGAACGCCCGGGATAGAGGAGAACTCATGCAGGACGCCGTCGATCTGGACAGCCGTGACGGCTGCACCGCGGAGCGACGACAGAAGCACGCGGCGAAGCGCGTTGCCGAGCGTCAGGCCGAAGCCGCGCTCAAGAGGTTCGGCAACAAGCGTTGCCTTGGTACGACCGGACGAGGTGAATTCCACCTTGTTCGGCTTAATCAGTTCCTGCCAGTTCTTCTGGATCATGACCTATACCTTCCGTTCGTTGCCACCATCCAATCGTGGCAACCGAGCACGAGGAACACCGGAAAATACCCTTCCGGCGATACGGTGAAAGCCGCCTCGACCCCTGCAGGAGACAAAGCGGCTATTACCGAGTTCAGATGGCACTCGCCTTAAAAAGCGAGCCCCAATACGTCCATTAGACGCGGCGCTTCTTGCGCGGGCGGCAGCCGTTGTGCGGGATCGGCGTAACGTCGCGGATAGAAGTGATCATGAAACCGGCAGCCTGGAGCGCGCGCAGAGCCGATTCACGGCCGGAACCCGGACCGCAAACTTCAACTTCGAGCGACTTCATGCCGTGTTCCTGAGCCTTCTTGGCGCAGTCCTCAGCGGCGATCTGAGCAGCAAACGGGGTCGACTTACGCGAACCCTTGAAGCCCTTTGCACCGGCAGACGACCAGGCAATAGCATTGCCCTGCGCGTCGGTGATGGTGATCATGGTGTTGTTGAAGGTAGAATTGACGTGGGCAACGCCCGACGTGATATTCTTGCGTTCGCGACGGCGAACGCGAGTGGCTTCCTTGGCCATTTTATCCCTTTCGTTGATCTCTGCACCGCCGTAGTTCCAGCGGCTCCACCTTGAGAGGCAGTAGGTTTTAGGCAGCAGACAATTGGGCTTTCGCCCAATGCCTATTGGCTAATGCCTCAGAATTACTTCTTCTTACCGGCGATTGCCTTAGCCGGACCCTTGCGGGTACGAGCGTTGGTGTGGGTGCGCTGACCGCGGACCGGAAGGCCACGACGGTGACGCAGGCCACGGTAGCAACCGAGGTCCATAAGACGCTTGATGTTCATCGCGGTTTCACGACGAAGATCACCTTCGACAGCGTAGTCGCGGTCGATGGTTTCGCGGATCTGAAGGATTTCAGAGTCCGTCAGCTGATGGACGCGCTTTTCAGCCGGAAGACCGACCTTGTCCATGATTTCCTGCGCAAATTTCGGGCCGATCCCGTGAATGTAGGTCAGCGCGATAACAACGCGCTTCGCAGTCGGGATGTTGACGCCAGCGATACGTGCCACGTCTATTCTCCTTCGTTCCGGTTGCCATCCGGCAAGCGGTACTTCTTCCATGATAGCAGCCTGATCAAGGCCACCAGTTCAACAACACCAAACGAGACAGGTCAAAACGACCAGCCCCGGATATCCTTGCGGAAATCCGCGCCAATCGCTCAAATCTGTCGCGAGTTGGCGCGGTGTTTAACGGAATCAGCGCTGAATTGCAACCGCCGAGCCCGAGATTCTTTAACAGACCTGTGACAGCTCAAAGAGCAGACAGTGTCTTTTCGATTTCGGCAGTCACGGCCTTCACGTCAGCCATGCCGTCGATCGTCTTCAACTGACCGGTCGATTCGTAATGAGCCGAGAGCGGAGCAGTCTTGTCACGATATTCGACCAGACGCTTCTTGAAAGCCTCCGGCATATCGTCGGCGCGAACCTTGCCGCCAGCGGCAATGGTTTCCGCCACGCGGTTTTCGATTCGACCCATAAGAGCCCCCTCGTCCACCTTCAGTTCAATGACTGCGTCGAGAGGGCAGCCCTTGTCCTGCAGCATCTTTTCCAGCGCGATGGCCTGGGGCACGGTGCGCGGATAACCATCCAGGATGAAACCATTCGAACAGTCGTCTAGATCGATACGCTCAGCGACGATGGCGTTGACGATATCGTCGGACACCAGCTGGCCGGCATCCATAACCGCCTTCGCCTTCAGACCGATCTCGGTTCCTGCTTCCTTGGCGGCACGAAGCATGTCACCCGTGGAAAGCTGCGGAATACCGTATTTCTCAGTCAGCAGCTTTGCCTGCGTACCCTTACCGGCGCCGGGTGGCCCCAAGAATATAAGTCTCATCGTCCCCTCTTTCCTCCGCGCAGCTTCGACTTTTTGATCAGACCCTCATACTGCTGCGCAATGAGATGTCCTTGGATCTGCGCAACCGTATCGAGGGTTACACTGACAACAATCAAAAGCGAAGTACCACCAAGGGCTAATGGCACGCCCGTACGGGCGATCAGAAACTCTGGCAGAATGCAGACGAAGACGAGGTAGATCGCACCGATAACTGTGATGCGGGTCAGTACATAGTCAATATATTCGGCAGTCCGTTCGCCCGGACGGATGCCCGGGATGAAACCACCGTGTTTCTTCAGGTTGTCGGCCGTGTCCTTCGGATTGAAGACAATGGCCGTGTAGAAGAAGGCAAAGAAGGCGATCAGCAGGCCGTAAAGCAGCATGAACAGCGGCTGGCCATGGCCGAGGGCAGCAATGGCGGCGGTTGCCCATGCAGGCAGGTCGGAATTGCCTGCGAAGCCGGCAGCCGTTGCGGGGAGAAGCAGCAGCGACGAGGCAAAGATCGCCGGAATAACACCGGACGTGTTGAGCTTGAGCGGCAGGTGCGAGGTGTCGCCCTGGAACATGCGGTTACCGACCTGGCGCTTCGGATACTGGATCAGAAGACGACGCTGGGCGCGCTCTACGAAGACGATCAGGCCGATGACGAAGATCGCGACGAGGATGACGGCAAGAATCAGACCGGTCGACAGCGCGCCGGTGCGGCCGAGTTCCAGCGTGCCAGCGAGAGCGGACGGAAGACCTGCAGCGATACCTGCGAAGATGATCAGCGAAATGCCGTTACCGATGCCACGCGAGGTGATCTGTTCACCCAGCCACATCAGGAACATGGTGCCGCCGAGAAGCGTGACAACGGTCGACAGGCGGAAGAACATGCCGGGATCGTTGACGATGCCCTGCCCACTCTCGAGACCGGCGGCAATGCCGTAGGCCTGGAGGGTGCCGAGAATCACCGTGCCGTAGCGGGTGTACTGGTTGATAATCTTGCGGCCGGCTTCGCCTTCCTTCTTGAGATTCTCAAGCGAAGGAACGACCGAGGTCATCAGCTGCACGATGATCGACGCGGAGATATACGGCATGATGCCGAGCGCGAAGATCGCCATGCGCTCGACAGCGCCACCGGCAAACATGTTGAAGAGGCCGAGGATACCGCCGGCCTGGCCGCGGAAAGCCTGCGCATAGGCTTCGGGGTTTAGGCCCGGAAGCGGGATATGCGTGCCGAGGCGGTAAACGAGGAGAGCAGCAAGGGTAAACCACAGCCGCTTCTTGAGATCCTCTGCCTTGGCGAAGGTTGAAAAATTGAGATTAGAGGCAAGTTGTTCCGCTGCAGACGCCATGCGTTTCTCCGCCCGATCACTTTCCCCGGGCGCAAAATGCCTGGTCAGGAAAGCAGTCGCAAATTCTGGTTCAAAAAACCGGGCGCGGAGATTGCGGGAGCAATCGGGTGCCTCACCCTGTTTTCATGTGATCGGCGCCCATCGGGGCCGCCAAATCGTGAGGCTCACATATGGACATAAAATCGCCCGGTGTGAAGCTCACACCGGGCGATTTTAAACGTTTTACTCTGCGGCAGTTTCCGCAACGACGAGCAGCTTGATAGAGCCGCCAGCCTTTTCGATCTTTTCGACGGCAGCCTTGGAGGCACCGGCAACTTCGATCGTCAGCTTTGCCTTCAGTTCGCCATCGGAAAGAACGCGAACGCCGTCCTTCTCGCGACGGATAACGCCGGCAGCCTTGAGAGCTGCCGCATCAACCGTTGCCTTGGCGTCGAGCTTGCCAGCATCGATCGCGGTCTGGATACGGCCAACCGAAACGGTGACATATTCAGAAGCGAAGATGTTGTTGAAGCCGCGCTTCGGCAGGCGACGGTAGATCGGCATCTGACCGCCTTCGAAGCCGTTGATGGCAACGCCAGAACGAGCCTTCTGACCCTTGACGCCGCGACCACCGGTCTTGCCCTTGCCGGAACCGATACCACGACCTACGCGGATACGGTCCTTGGACGAACCTTCGTTGTCCTTGATCTCATTCAGTTTCATGATCAAACCCTCACTTCTCGTCGACGACGCGGACGAGATGCTGGACGGCCCGGATCATGCCACGGACGGAAGGCGTATCTTCCAGCGTGCTTACCCGGTGCATCTTGTTGAGGCCCAGACCAACCAGCGTTGCGCGCTGGATAGCCGGACGGCGAATAGGCGATCCGATCTGTTCGACCGTAACCGTCTTTGCTTCAGTCTTCTTCGTAGCCTTAGCCATGGGTCAGACTCCTCTTATTCTTCAGCAGCATTGCCGGAGGCGGCACGGCGAGCCTGAAGCGTAGCATATTTCATGCCGCGCTGAGCTGCGATGTCCTTCGGATGCACCTGGGCCTTGAGGGCGTCGAACGTTGCACGAATCATGTTGTACGGGTTCGACGAACCGGTCGACTTCGCAACAACGTCGTGAACGCCCAGCGTTTCGAAAACAGCACGCATCGGGCCACCAGCGATGATACCGGTACCAGCCTTGGCGGAGCGCAGCAGAACCTTGCCGGCGCCGTGGCGGCCATTGACGTCGTGATGCAGCGTACGGCCGTCACGCAGCGGTACGAAGATCAGATCGCGCTTTGCGGATTCAGTTGCCTTGCGGATAGCTTCCGGCACTTCACGAGCCTTGCCATGACCGAAGCCAACGCGACCCTTCTGGTCGCCAACGACGACGAGAGCAGCAAAACCGAAACGACGGCCGCCCTTGACGACCTTAGCGACGCGGTTGATCGCGACCAGCTTGTCGACGAATTCGCTATCGCGCTCTTCACGGGCCTGACGATCGTCGCGGCCCTTTCTTTCCTGTGCCATTGTCCTTGTCCTTTTTCTTTTGCGGGTAGAACGGCAGGTTAAAGATAACCCGGAAAAATCCGGGTGGTGCGGAGAAACCGCATTTCGCCCGGCCTCCCCTATTCAAAGGAAGACCGGGCGAAAATTTCTTAGAAGCTCAGACCGCCTTCGCGGGCAGCTTCAGCAAGTGCCTTGATACGGCCGTGGTAGATGAAGGCGCCGCGATCGAACACGACTTCCTTCACGCCAGCCTTGGAGGCGCGCTCTGCAACCAGCTTGCCGACGGCAGCAGCTGCTGCAACGTCCGCGCCGGTCTTCAGCGACTTGCGCAGGTCGGCGTCGAGCGTGGAGGCGGCTGCAAGTGTGCGGCCGGCCACATCGTCGATGACCTGTACGTAGATGTTCTTGGACGAGCGGTGAACCGACAGACGCGGACGGCCATTTGCGACCTTCTTGATCTGACGGCGAACACGGCTCGCACGCTTGGTGAGTGCTTCTTTCCGAGTAGCCATTGTTCCGCGTCCTTACTTCTTCTTGCCTTCCTTGCGGACGATCCGTTCCTCGGCGTACTTGACGCCTTTGCCCTTGTAGGGCTCGGGACCACGGTATTCGCGGATTTCCGCGGCAACCTGACCGACCTGCTGCTTGTTGATGCCGGAGACGATGATTTCCGTCGGCTTCGGCACGGCAATGGTGATGCCCTCAGGGGCTTCGTAGACTACGTCGTGGGAGAAACCGAGAGCCAGCTGCAGGTTCTTGCCCTGCATGGCTGCGCGGTAACCAACGCCGTTGATTTCGAGCTTGCGCTCGTAACCGTCCTTAACGCCCTTGAAGATGTTCTCGACCATCGTGCGGGACATGCCCCACTTCGAACGAGCATCCTTGGAATCGTTGACCGGGGTCACCGAAACGGCGTTATCATTCAGCTCAACCTTGACTTCGTCATTAGCGACGAAGTGAAGTTCGCCCTTCGGGCCCTTCGCGGTGATCTTCTGGCCTTCGACCGAAGCCGTAACGCCTGCAGGAACCGGAACGGGCTTTTTACCGATACGAGACATTTTGTTATCCTGTCTGTCCGTTATGGAGATCCTTGCCCAGTCTTAGAAGACCGAGCAAAGAACCTCGCCGCCTACGTTCTGTTCGCGAGCCTGGTGATCGGCCATCACGCCCTTCGGGGTCGAAAGGATGGTGATGCCGAGGCCGTTCGCGACCTGCGGAATGGACTTAACCGAGACATAAACTCGGCGGCCCGGCTTCGAAACGCGGCCGATCTCACGGATCACGGACGCACCTTCGTAGTACTTCAGTTCGATTTCAATCTCGGACTTGCCGTTGCCGAAATCGGTCTGGGTGTAGCCGCGGATGTAGCCTTCAGCCTGCAGGACATCCAGAACACGAGCGCGCAGGCGCGAAGCCGGCGTCGTGACGGAGTTCTTGCGGCGGGAAGCGCCGTTGCGGATACGGGTGAGCATATCGCCCAAGGGATCAGTCATGGTCATCGAACGATCTCCTTACCAGCTCGACTTAACAATACCCGGCACCTTGCCGAGGTTGCCGAGCTCACGAAGCGCGATACGCGACATCTTGAGCTTGCGATAGAAAGCGCGCGGGCGACCGGTGACTTCACAACGGTTGCGGATACGCGTCTTCGAGCCATCGCGCGGCAGGGAAGCGAGCTTGATAGTTGCCTTGAACCGCTCTTCGATCGGAAGCTCCTGGTTCATGATGGTTGCCTTCAATGCTGCGCGCTTGGCGGCATGGTCGGCGACCGTCTTGCGGCGGCGCTTGTTCTTTTCAACTGCGCTGGTCTTCGCCATATCGTAGTTCCTTTTTAACGCTCGTCGTTACGGTTACGCACGGAACGGGAAGTTGAACTCTTTCAGAAGAGCCCGTGCTTCGTCGTCGTTCGTAGCCGTCGTGCAAACGATGATGTCCATGCCCCACATCTGATCAACCTTGTCGTAGTTGATTTCCGGGAACACAATGTGCTCCTTGAGGCCCATGGCGAAGTTGCCACGACCATCAAAGGACTTCGGGTTCAGGCCGCGGAAGTCGCGAACGCGCGGAAGCGCGATGTTGACCAGGCGATCCATGAATTCATACATGCGGGCGCCACGAAGGGTAACCTTCGCGCCGATCGGCATCTGTTCGCGAACCTTGAAGCCTGCAATCGAGTTGCGGGCGCGCGTGATAACCGGCTTCTGGCCAGCGATCGCAGCAAGGTCGGCTGCAGCAACAGTAGGCTTCTTGGAGTCGGCAGTTGCCTCGCCCACGCCCATGTTGATGACAATCTTGTCCATCTTCGGGATCATCATCTCGTTAGCGAACGAGAACTGCTCCTGAAGTGCTGCGCGGATGCGGGTGGTGTATTCGACCTTGAGCCGCGGCTCGTAATTTGCCTCAGCCATCGATGACATCTCCCGTACGCTTGGCTACACGCACCTTCTTACCGTCGACGACAGAGAAGCCAACGCGGGTCGGCTTGCCGTCTTTCGCCACGATCGCGACGTTCGACAGATGGATGGATGCTTCCTTGTTGATGATGCCAGCTTCCTGCGTCTGGGTCTGACGCTGGTGGCGCTTCACCATGTTGATACCGCGGACGACCGCACGGTCTTCCTTCGGCAGAACCTGGAGAACTTCACCGGTACGGCCCTTGTCCTTGCCGGCGAGGATGACGACGTTGTCGCCCTTCTTGATCTTCTGCATGGGTCCCGCTCCTTACAGTACTTCTGGAGCCAGCGAGATGATCTTCATGTGGTTCTTGGCGCGAAGTTCGCGCGGAACCGGTCCGAAGATACGGGTGCCGATCGGCTCTTTCTTGTTGTCGATGAGAACCGCTGCGTTGTTATCGAAGCGGATGACGCTGCCGTCGGCGCGACGGATGTCTTTAGCGGTACGCACAACAACCGCCTTCATCACGTCGCCCTTCTTCACGCGGCCGCGCGGAATAGCTTCCTTGATCGAAACGACGATAATGTCGCCGACCGAAGCGTACTTGCGCTTGGAGCCGCCCAGCACCTTGATGCACATGACACGACGTGCGCCGGAATTATCCGCCACGTCGAGGTTTGTTTGCATCTGAATCATGTCAGGTCGCCTTTTTCTAATGACCGGAACACCACACACAGAAGCGCGTGATGCCGGCTATGAACAGATTTTCAGTGTGCGCGGGATGGGTCTTGCCAAGGTGGTTTCCCTGAAAGGGACCTTCCGTGCGCTCAAAGCAAAAGAACGCCCGTTTCCGAGCGTTCTACGCCAGTGGCGTGCTTCATACAGGATTCTCCGCCAGACGCAATAGCCTGACGGAAATTCCTGGTCTTCTTAAGCCTGGGCGGCAATTACCGTCCAGCGCTTGTCCTTGGAGATCGGTGCGCATTCCTCGATGGAAACGACATCACCAACCTTGTACTGGTTGTTTTCGTCATGGGCCTTGTACTTCTTGGACCGGCGAACGGTCTTCTGAAGCAGAGGGTGAGCGAAGCGGCGCTCGACGCGGACAACAACGGTCTTTTCGTTCTTGTCGGAAACGACAACGCCCTGCAGAATGCGTTTTGGCATATTATTCTTCCTTAGGCCTTGGCTTCTGCCGCCTTCTGGCGGGCAATGGTTTTCACGCGAGCGATGTCCTTGCGAACTTCAGTGATGCGCGAGGACTTCTCGAGCTGGCCGGTGGCCTTCTGGAAGCGCAGGTTGAACTGCTCCTTCTTGAGCTCGGCGAGCTTGTCCTTGAGCTGGTCGGCGCTGAGGCCGCGTACGTCTTCGGCTTTCATCGTGCCTTCTCCTTACTCTGCGATGCGCTGAACGAAGCGCGTCGTGACCGAGAGCTTGGCAGAACCGAGGCGAAGTGCCTCGCGCGCGATTTCTTCCGAAACGCCGTCGATCTCGAACATGATACGACCAGGCTTGACCTTGCAAGCCCAGTATTCAACCGAACCCTTACCCTTACCCATACGAACTTCGGTGGGCTTTGCAGTAACCGGGACGTCAGGGAAGACGCGGATCCATACTCGACCCGCGCGCTTCATGTAACGCGTAATCGCGCGGCGAGCCGCTTCGATTTCGCGGGCGTTCACACGGTTCGGTTCCTGAGCCTTCAGGCCGAATTCGCCGAATGCCAGATCAAAACCGCCCTTGGCCACACCCTTGATGCGACCCTTGAACTGTTTGCGGTACTTGGTACGCTTTGGCTGCAACATTTTATTACTTCTCCGAGCTTATCTTTCGCCAGCGATAATCAAGCGTTTTCGCGTTCGCGGCGACGATCGCCACGATCACGGTCGCGGCTTGCCGGACCCTGCGCATCGCCTTCCAGCGCGCGACGTTCGGAAGCCATCGGATCGTGCTCAAGGATTTCGCCCTTGAAGATCCAGACCTTGATGCCGCAAATACCGAATGCGGTTTCGGCTTCAGCCGTACCGTAGTCGATGTCTGCACGCAGCGTGTGAAGCGGAACGCGGCCTTCGCGGTACCATTCGGTACGAGCGATTTCCGCGCCACCCAGACGGCCGGCGCAGGTGATCTTGATGCCTTCGGCTCCAAGACGCATTGCGGACTGAACAGCGCGCTTCATCGCACGGCGGAAAGCCACGCGGCGTTCGAGCTGCTGAGCGATCGACTGTGCAACCAGCGTCGCATCAACTTCCGGCTTGCGAACTTCAACGATGTTGAGGTGCGTTTCGGAGGAAGTCATTTCGGAAAGCTTCTTGCGGAGCTTTTCGATGTCTGCACCCTTCTTGCCGATGATCAGACCCGGGCGAGCCGAGTGGATCGTGACGCGGCACTTCTTGTGCGGACGCTCGATGACGACCTTGGCGATACCGGCCTGCTTCAGTTCCTGCATGAGGTATGCACGGATCTTCAGGTCTTCGTGGAGCAGCTGGCCGTATTCCGAGTTATCGGCGAACCAACGGCTGTCCCAGGTGCGGTTAATGCCGAGGCGGAAACCGATCGGATTAATTTTCTGGCCCATTATGCGGCCTCCCCTTTTTCCTCGACTTCGCGAACGACGATCGTCAGATGCGCGAACGGCTTTTCAATGCGCGATGCGCGGCCGCGACCACGAGCGTGGAAACGCTTCATGGTGATCGACTTGCCGACGTAAGCTTCCGCTACGATCAGGCTGTCGACGTCGAGGTCATGGTTGTTTTCAGCGTTGGCGATAGCAGACTCGAGAGTCTTCTTCACCGTGCCGGAGATGCGCTTACGCGAGAACTCGAGTTCTGCGAGAGCGCGCTCTACCTTCTTGCCGCGGATCATGGCGGCAACCAGGTTCAGCTTCTGCGGGCTGACGCGAAGCGTACGGGCAACTGCCTGTGCTTCGTTGTCCTTCAGCCGGCGTTCGGTCTTTGCCTTGGCCATGATTACTTCCTCTTCGCTTTCTTGTCCGCGCCGTGACCGTAATAGGTCCGGGTGGGAGCGAATTCACCGAACTTGTGACCGACCATGTCTTCGTTGACATTAACCGGGATGTGCTTCGAGCCATTGTAGACGCCGAAGGTGAGACCGACGAACTGCGGCAGGATGGTGGAGCGACGGCTCCACATCTTGATCACTTCGTTGCGGCCGCCTTCACGTACCTTCTCAGCCTTGGCGAGAAGATAGCCGTCAACAAACGGACCTTTCCATACTGAACGAGCCATTGAACGACTTCCTCTCTTACTTCTTCACGTGGCGCGAGCGCATGATGAACTTGTCCGTGGACTTGTTCGAACGTGTGCGCTTGCCCTTGGTGGGCTTGCCCCAAGGCGAGACCGGATGACGGCCGCCCGAGGTACGACCTTCACCACCGCCGTGCGGGTGGTCGACCGGGTTCATGACAACGCCGCGGTTATGCGGACGCTTGCCACGCCATACGGTGCGACCGGCCTTGCCGTCATTGATGTTGCCGTGATCCGGGTTGGATACGGCGCCAATCGAGGCGAGGCAGGAACCCGGGACGAGACGCTGCTCACCAGAGTTCAGACGAAGGATCGCCATGCCGCTATCACGACCGACGAGCTGTACGTAAGTGCCAGCCGAACGAGCGATCTGGCCACCCTTGCCCGGCTTCATCTCGACGTTATGAACGATCGAGCCAACCGGAATGTACTGCAGCGGCATGGTGTTGCCAGGCTTGACGTCGACAGCCTTGTCGGAAGCGATGACCTTGTCGCCGGCAGCAAGGCGCTGCGGAGCGATGATGTAGGCCTGTTCGCCGTCCGTATAGGTGACGAGCGCGATGAATGCAGAGCGGTTCGGGTCGTATTCCAGACGCTCGACCGTGCCCTCAACGTCGAACTTGCGACGCTTGAAGTCGACCAGGCGGTAGGTACGCTTGTGACCGCCGCCGATGAAGCGGGCGGTGATGCGGCCGTTGTTGTTACGGCCGCCGCTCTTGGAGAGACCCTCGGTGAGCGCCTTGACCGGCTTGCCCTTCCACAGGCCCGAACGGTCGACGATGACCAGCTGACGCTGGCTCGGGGTCGTCGGATTGTAGCTTTTCAATGCCATTGTTTCTTACCTCAAAGACCGGTGGAGACGTCGATCGTCTGACCTTCGGCCAGGGTGACGATAGCCTTCTTGACGTCCTTCTGCTTACCGATGAAGCCGCGGAAGCGCTTCGTCTTGCCCAAACGGACCAGCGTATTGACGGCAGTGACCTTCACACCGAAGAGAGCTTCTACGGCAGCCTTGATTTCAGGCTTCGAAGCAGTCTTGGCAACGTTGAAGACAACCTGGTTCTGTTCAGACAGAAGGGTCGACTTTTCGGTGATCGAGGGAGATACGATCACATCATAGTGGCGAATGTCGGTCACTTGAAACGCTCCTCGAGGGCTTCAACCGCAGCCTTGGAAAGCACGAGCTTGCCGCGACGCAGGATGTCGTAAACATTGATGCCCTGAACCGGCAGAACATCGATGTTCGGGATGTTCTGGGCTGCGAGCTTGAAGTTGCTGTCCAGCTCGGCGCCACCGATAACCAGAGCATTGGTCAGGCCGAGCGACGCGAACGTGCCGACGAGAGCCTTGGTCTTTGCTTCGGTCGCAACCAGATCGTCGATAACGATCAGATCTTCGGACTTCAGCTTGGCGGAAAGAGCATGACGCAGGGCCAGAGCGCGAACCTTCTTCGGCAGATCGAAGGCGTGGCTACGGGAAACCGGGCCATGAGCCTTACCACCACCGCGGAACTGCGGAGCGCGAGCCGAATGGTGACGAGCGCGGCCCGTACCCTTCTGCTTGTACATCTTGGAACCGGTGCGCGAAACTTCGCCACGGGTCAGCGTCTGATGCGTGCCCTGCTGCTTCTTGGCGAGCTGGTAACGAACCATACGAGCGAGGATGTCCTCGCGGGGGTCGAGGCCGAAGATCGCGTCCGACAGGGAAACCTTGCCAGCGTCTTTGCCTTCGAGGGTCTTGACGTTGAATTCCATAATAATGGCTCCCTTACTTCGCAGCCGACTTGACGGCGTCGCGAACAACGATCCAGGCGCCCTTGGAGCCGGGGACGGCACCCTTGACGAGGATCAGGCCGCGGCCTTCATCGGTGGACACGACTTCGAGGTTCTGGGTGGTGACGCGCGTCTGGCCCATGTGACCAGCCATGCGCTTGCCCTTCCAGACCTTGCCCGGATCCTGGTTGTTACCAGTCGAACCGTGCGAACGGTGCGAAACGGAAACACCGTGGGTCGCACGCAGACCGCCAAAGTTGTGGCGCTTCATGGCGCCGGCGAAGCCCTTACCGATCGAGGTACCGGTCACGTCGACCAGCTGGCCAGCCGTAAAATGGTCAGCCTTCAGCTCGGTGCCAACTTCAATCAAGTTGTCTTCAGATACGCGAAACTCGACGAGCTTCGACTTCGGCTCAACATTTGCGATGGCAAAGTTGCCGCGCATTGCCTTGGAGGTGTTATTCACCTTGGCAGCGCCTGCACCGAGCTGAAGAGCGACATAGCCGTTCTTCTCTTCAGTGCGATGAGCAACGACCTGGCAGTTGTCGAGACGCAATACGGTTACCGGGATATGCTCACCGGCGTCGTTGTAGACGCGGGTCATCCCAATCTTCTGTGCAATTACACCTGAACGCATCGGTTCAATCCTTCCAACTCAGCTCTGATTTCTCAGAGCTTGATCTCAACATCGACGCCGGCGGCGAGGTCGAGCTTCATCAGCGCGTCCACCGTCTGCGGTGTCGGGTCAACGATATCGAGAAGGCGCTTATGAGTGCGCATCTCGAACTGCTCGCGGCTCTTCTTGTCGATGTGGGGGGACCGGTTAACCGTAAACTTCTCGATGCGGGTCGGAAGCGGAACGGGGCCCCGGACACTTGCTCCGGTGCGCTTCGCCGTCGACACGATCTCGCGCGTGGAAGCGTCGAGAATACGATGATCGAATGCCTTAAGGCGAATGCGGATATTTTGGCCGTTCATTCGACGTTATCCTTGTTTTCTGTTCTCCCGATACCAAACGTGATGGCACGGGTTGTTCGTTTACCTAAGGCGGATCACCGGTTTCAAAGATCGAAGAAAACACCGCTTCCAGCAGGTGCCCACTTCCAGTCTTCAGGCCCGAAGGCCCACCTTAAATTCTTGTGCAACTTCCTGAATCGCCAAAGCGAAGCAGGCGCAAATCGCGCTTGCGCGCCATTTGCAATGTTTTTGTGTCATAAGCAAGTCGCAATAGGCCACTTGCTTAAAAAAAATTGAAGCGGGCGGCATCCGAAGATACCGCCCTGCCCTTTATCGATTACTCGATGATCGAAGCGACGATGCCTGCGCCGACGGTACGGCCGCCTTCGCGGATAGCGAAGCGAAGCTTTTCTTCCATCGCGATCGGAACGATCAGTTCAACAGCAACCGTGACGTTGTCGCCAGGCATAACCATTTCCGTGCCTTCCGGCAGGGAAACGATGCCCGTTACGTCCGTCGTGCGGAAGTAGAACTGCGGACGGTAGTTGGTGAAGAACGGCGTATGACGGCCGCCTTCTTCCTTCGTCAGGATGTAGGCTTCAGCCATGAACTTCTTGTGCGGCTTGACAGAGCCCGGCTTGCACAGAATCTGGCCACGCTCAACGCCGTTACGGTCAACGCCGCGAACCAGTGCACCGATGTTGTCGCCGGCCTGGCCCTGATCGAGCAGCTTGCGGAACATTTCAACGCCGGTAACCGTCGTCTTCGAGGTGGCGCGGATGCCGACGATCTCGACTTCTTCACCAACCTTGACGATGCCGCGCTCAACGCGACCGGTCACAACCGTACCACGACCCGAGATCGAGAACACGTCTTCGATCGGCATCAGGAACGGCTGGTCGATCGGACGCTCAGGCGTCGGGATGTAGGCGTCAACCGCTGCCATCAGTTCGCGAACGGCGTCTTCGCCGATCTTCTTGTTCGAATCTTCAAGAGCAGCAAGAGCAGAACCCTTGATGACCGGAACGTCGTCACCCGGGAAGTCGTAGGACGACAGCAGTTCGCGAACTTCGAGCTCGACGAGCTCGAGCAGTTCTTCGTCGTCAACCTGGTCGACCTTGTTGAGGAACACGACCAGAGCCGG
>NZ_JACIGW010000016.1:0-31000 GCF_014198105.1 Aliirhizobium cellulosilyticum
ATATCGGCAAACTGGTCGAAACAATCCAACCCGACGAATGCGCCAATTATCTAACAAATGCAGGATACGGTTCCGTCAAAAGGTGAAACGCTCTAATCGCGTCCTGCCGGTCCGGGTTGTCTTGACCGAGCCGTGCACGCCCATCACGGCCTCGACATCTTCTCGGCTCATCCCGAACCTCAGGTCGGAAAGAGCGACTGTGGGCGTAATCTGCCATACCAATGTCGGTTCTCCTTCACAGCGGGTTCACTTCGGGTTTTCCGGTAAACCTCGACGAGTTCACATCTCTCGAGACCCGATGAAACTCCAGCATTCCGTGGAGGTTCTGCTTTTCCAGGAGTTCTTTCGCGCGTGCCCCGCTCGTCGCGGGATCGAGCCATTCCTCATAGGCCGCCGGCTCGAGAATGGCGGGCTGCCTGTCGTGCAGTTGGTTCATCGGCTCTGCAGCGGGCATGGTGACAATGGTGCAGCTGGTGATGCCGAGTTTCTCATTATGCGCCCAAAGCCCGGCAAAGGAGAAGGGGCCGCCGCCCGGCTGATAGATGAGCCATGGGTCCTTTTTGCCGTCATCCTGATTGACGGTCCATTCGTAGAACCCGTCGGCCGGGATCAAACACCGCTTCGACTTGAACGCGTCGCGAAACGCCGGCGAGGTCCCGATCGTTTCAATGCGGGCATTGAACATGGCGCCCTTCGGGAGCTCTTTTGCCCAGAACGGCACCAACCACCAACGAGCGGTTTCGGCCATCTGATGCCCAGCGGCATCGTTGTGAACGATCAAAACATCTTGTGTCGGAGAAATGTTGAAGCGAGCCTGTGTGTTTCGGCCCCGTTCCTGATCCCAAGGCAGATCATAAAGATCGGTAAAGGCCGGCCATTCGTGCTCAAACGTGAACCGTCCGCACATCGGGTCATCGTCTCCTGAGAATCGAGAGGTCTTGGGTAAGGTTGCGATTGGCAATCATCCCGAGCATCAAATGATCGGCCAGTTCCACTAAGGCTGCCGCGACTTCTTCCGGCTTCCAACCGGCCTCAACCGCCTCTAGGGCAACATCGGTGAACGCCCCAGCCATCGCTTCCTAGCATTGCAGAAAACGATCGCGATGACTGTCTGTCGTGGGCGGCGCTATACGGGTCATTTTCAAGACATGTCGTCTGTCGGCCGGCAGTCAAGGCGCAGGCGAAAGCGAATCGCCGAGCACCCCCAAACGGAACCATCCAGCTGTGCGCGAAGTTGGGCACGGACAAGGGAGACTAAGACGATGACTGATACGAAGAACCATCCTGAGCAAGACCCTGCAGAAGGTTCGCGCGAGATGATCGAGCGTGATCTGCAACGACAGGAAGGGCAGGCGGACGATCGCAAGGCCAAATCCGGCGATGGAACGCCATCGGACAGCGCAGCCGGTGCAGAGGCGGCCGAGCCCTCACCGGCAGCTGAGCTGCTGCAGAGGAATAAGGAGAATAAAGTTGAGCGAAACTAACCGATCGAACAAACGGATGATCCGTCTTGGAGCAACCGCGGTCATCGTCGCTATCGCGGCAGTTGCGGGAAGTTATCTCATCGGTCCGGCGACAGATCCCCGGAATACGTCATCCGTGTCGGCGCCCGCGCACGGTGAGCCGGAGAACCTCGCGGCGCCAGCTAACCCGGCTGGCGGCTCAAAACCCTAAGGAGATGACGCCAGCATCTCGAACCACTCGCGATAGGGCGTGTTTTTGGCAAGCGTCCGGTTATAGTCCGGTGCGCCGTCTTCCCACCACACCGGTCCCCGTTCTCCGAGCGCCACCTTTGCAGCATCGACGCTCTGACGGGCCACCGTCGTCGCCGAAGGATCACCTTTCGCTTGCTTGACCGCCCTGCGGGCGTTCATGAGCGCTGTGACGAGGTCTTGCCGTTCATTCTCCTTGAGCGCCGGATTGCTTAGCCTCCAAAGTCGTCCCCGCACGACCATGTACCGGCCATCGGGAGTTTGAGGAAACGATTGATGCTCCGTCAAAGCCGTTCCTGCACATGGGATCGGGGATGTCCACCTAGATCGATAGAGCCTTTCGCGGCCAGCACGTTGCTTTCTCGCACCCAGACCCTCCCATCCGTGTCTTCGCCCCGCCGAATGCTGGCCGCCGCCAGGTCTCGATAAAACTCAGCGTAGCGGACGAGCCGCCTCAGCGACTTTTGCGGAGGAAGTGCTGTGGCCTTCATCGCTTCGCACGTTACAATCACCAACCAAACGGACGCTCCATCGGTCACAGCGATCTGCCCATTCTCGAAATAGATAAACGGCTCGGGCTCACACAGCCGGATGTCTTTTTCCTCCTGCATGTTAGCCTGCCTTTTTCTTTTTGAGATCTGCTTCAACGCTCTTGCGCAGAGCATCCATTATGTTGACGACATTCGAGGCCGGTGCCCCTTCCGCCTGCTTGCCCTTCGTAGCCTTTTTGGGCTTCAGCTGCTTCTTTTTCTCGGCAATCAACTTCAGAAGGCTCTCCTGGATCGGGTCATTGACCATGTCCGGCGACCAGCGTGCCGTCTTCTGCTTGATCAGCTTTTGAACCAGCGGAATGAGATCCTTGTCGGCTTCAGGCTCGATGTCCTCGAAATAGTTCTCCTCCGGTCGGACTTCGTCGCCGAAGCGCAGCGACCAGAGAACTATGCCCTCATCGCGCGGCTCGAGCACCACCGCCCGTTCGCGGCGCCCGATCACCAGTTTCGAGACGCCGACGACCTTGTCAGCCTTCATCGCATCCCGGATCACCGCAAAGGCTTCGTGTCCAACTGGATCGTCGGGCATCAAATAATGGGGCTTTTCCAAATAAACCCATTCGATGCTGTCGGCTGGCGCGAACGTGTCGATGTCGATTGTCTTTACCGTATCAAGGGCGACGGCATCGAGATCGTCGTCGGTCAGGATGACATAGTCGTTTTCGCCGCGAGCATAGCCCTTGGCCTCGTTGTCCTCCTTCACCGACCTTCCTGTCACGGAGTCAATATACTGCGAGACGACGCGGTTTCCTGTCTCCTTGTTCAGGGTGTGAAACCGGACCTTTTCCGCCTCCGACGTCGCCGGCATCATCGACACCGGACAGGTGACAAGCGAGAGTTTGAGATAGCCTTTCCAATACGGACGAAGCGCCATGATTGTGTCTCCTCACCCTGCCTTGCGCTGCGGGGCAGCTTTCGAAGAGGCGGTCTTCGATGCCGCCCCGCGCGCGGCGCGCTGCCTGCCGGCGCCCGAGTTGGCGTTGGCTGCAGTGCGTTTCGGTGCGCTGTCCTTGGATTTGCCGAGCCCAGCACTTTCGCGCAGCGCCGCCAGGAGGTCGTTTGGTTTCGAGACCTCGACCGTCTTTCGCTTCGGCAATGCCTTGCCTTCGATCTTGGCTTTGACCAGCTCCGCAAGTGCGGCCTCATAACGGTCATCAAAGCTAGCCGGATCGAAGTCGCCCTTCTTCGTCGAGATGATATGCTTGGCCAGATCAAGCATTTCACCCTGGATCTTGATCTTCGGCATGTCCTCGAAGGCTTTCTTCGACGAGCGGACCTCGTAATCGTAGTTCAGCGTTGTCGCGATGAGACCTTTGCCGTGCGGTCGGATTAGGACGGTGCGCATCCGCCGAAAGAGCACAGTCCTCGCGATCGCAGCAACCTTGGACTTGCGCATGCCGTCCCTCAATGCAGCAAATGCGTCGGTGCCCATCTTGTCCGGCGTGAGGTAATAGGGCTTGTCGAAATAGACACCATCGACGTCGGAGCAGGGTATGAAGGCCTCAACCTCCAGCGTCTTGTTGCTCCCGGGGATCGTTGCCGCCACCTCATCAGGATCGATGATGATGTATTGGCCGTTCTCGATCTCGAACCCCTTGGTCTGGGCTTCCTTCGGAACAGGTTCTTCCGTGTCACTGTCGATGAACACGCGGTTGACCCGGTTGCCCGTCGCCTTGTTGATGGTGTTGAATGTGATCCGCTCCGAGGTTGAGGCGGCTGTGTAAAGCGCCACCCCACACGACACCTCGCCGAACTTGATGAAGCCTTTCCATTGAGCGCGCTGACCGGCCATATCGAACTCCTCGCACAAGACGCAACCTAGGCGATTCAACTGCGTCAACAGCGACTCAGTTCCGTTTCAAAAAATGAATCATTTTCAATGGCTTGATTCAGTTTTCCACTGCAACCATGAGATTCAAATCAAGCCACTGGATTCGATGCATCTTTTCGGTTCAACGCGAGTTATTCGCGTATCGCAACAACAGGAGAATTCAGATGTCGAAGAGAGAGCTGATCGATACCGGGACCGACAAGCGCTACGTCCGCCGTGACGAGAAGGGCCAGTTCAAGGAGAGCGTCGACGTTGGGCGGTCGCTTTCGGCCGACAAGCGCCAGAAGGCCAAAACCGTGGCCAAACCGGGCGAGGGCGATATGGGCGATCATCGACCGGCCAAACATTGAGGGTGGCACCATGACCAGTATCGCAGGCGATCTTCGCCTTAATCTAGAACAGCTCGTCGATTATTACGTAACCGCCGGATCGAAAACGCCCGAGGTGATCGCGGCGATGGAGAAGGAACTGACAGATATGCGGCGCGCGTATAACGAGGACCCAGATCCTGCGGATGAGCCTGGTGTGATTGACGAGCCTGCGAACGACTGGCCGGCGGCAACCTGACGAACGCCAGCTCGGTATGTGCTTCGGGCATAGCTGCTCTCTCGCATCGCCTATTTCGAAGCAGGGTTAGGCGGGTTAGATGATGTCCGACGAAGCGACGCACCTCCTCCCGCGAAGCTTCGTCACTCAGGTGACCTACTCCTCCTCCCAAGGGCACCTGACAGAATGGCGGCATCCTCCTCCCAGTCGCCGTTCAGATAATTCGAAAAGCCTGCCGCTCCTCCTCCCGCGGCAGGCTTTTTCGTTTTAAGGTTTGTCCGCAGTTCCAAACAGCTCGCATCCAGCTTGTTCGCTCATTTTGGGCCGGATTACTCTCATGGAAACTTAAATCGATGGAAAAACAGACCGTAAGGGCAGCGCGTCGCTGGTTCGAGTCCTTTCAAGACCTCAATTAACCAAGCTGGCCTGTTTTTTGTCCAAACCGGCATTGGATCAATTGATCTGGGCCGGGGAGGTCGAACCAGCTTCCGTCAAGTTTGATTAACCGTGCTAATTTCTGCTATTGTAATGATGTGTATGTAAGTAGTCGCTCATCAGTTGATGAGCGAACTTATGAATATACACATTGCGTGGCGCGGTATCCGGAACTTCATGTCGGTGCAAAACGAGAACCCTGAGCTTCTCAAAGCTCAATATCGGGCCTTCACGCGACAAATGCCGATGATGTATTTCATCCTGCTCTCCAGTACCTGGGCGCTTGCTATGACGCACATGCGGATCGCGCCCGCGTGGTTGACACTTGGCGTGCCGGTGCTGCTTACGGGCTGCTGCCTGCTAAGAGTGATCTTCTGGCTACGAACCAGGAATTCAGATCCATCTCCAGACCTTGCACATGCTGCACTCCTGCGCACCAATCGGCTTGCGGGCGGCATTGCCATGGCTTTCACACTCTGGTCTTTCGCGCTGATCCCATATGGCGATGCCTACACCCGTTCGCATGTCGCCTTCTACATGGCCATTACCGTCATCTCTTGCATCTTCTGCCTGATGTATGTGCGTTCGGCGGCCTTTATCGTGACACTCATCGTCAATGGCGCATTTATCGCTTTCTTCGCCTCGACGGCACAGCCAACATTTGTTGCCATTGCGATCAACGTCTTGCTGGTTTGCGCCGGCATGATGTCCATCCTTCTGACAAACTACCGAAACTTCGAAAGCATGGTGGTGTCGAAACAGCAAAGCGAGGCTCTGAGCTGCGAGAACTTCAGGCTGGCCAACCTCGATAGCTTGACTGGACTTGGCAATCGGCGCGCGTTTTTCGCAGAGCTGGATGCAGAACTGGGGAGGGCGCAAGCTACCGGTGTACGGTTGGCTCTCGGCGTCATGGATCTCGACGGTTTCAAGCCCGTCAACGACCTTTACGGCCATTCGGTTGGCGATCGTCTCCTGGCCGAGGTTGCCGCACGTCTATCCAGCACCTTGAAAGCCAGCACGGCTTTCAGACTAGGTGGTGACGAATTCGCGATAATCGCTCCTCTACCACCGGAAAATACACAGTTGGTGATAAATGCCAACGCCATCGCGGACAAGCTGAGGGAGCCCTACCTTTTATCGGAAGGTACGGTGCATATCTCGGCATCAATGGGGATCGCAGTGTTCCCCGAGCTTGCACTTGACTGCGAGCAGCTTTTCGAGCGCGCCGATTATGCGCTATACCATGCCAAGAAGAGGCAGCGCGGTGGCGCGGTGTTGTTCGACTCTGACCATGAATATCAAATCAGTTTCGAGGCGAAGATAGAAAGCGCTCTGAAGCAGGCCGATCTCAAAAACGAGCTGTCAGTGGTCTTCCAGCCGATTATCGATATCCACGACCAGTGGACGATCGGTTTTGAGGCCCTTGCGCGCTGGGAAAGTCCACAGCTTGGCAAGATCTCTCCGGCCTGCTTCATCCCTATCGCCGAAAGAGCAGGGATCGTCGGCTCACTCACGAAGCCGCTCTTAGAGAAAGCCTTGGCTGCCGCCTCGCATTGGAGAACACCCCTGCGCCTGTCGTTTAACCTGTCTGCTCACGACTTGAACTCCAGCGACAGTGTTTTGATGCTGATCGGCATCATTCAGAGAAGTGGCTTTGATCCAACGCGCCTTGATCTCGAAATAACCGAAACGGCTTTCGCCCACGATTTTGAACAGGTCACGCAATCCGTCGAGACCCTTCGAAGAATGGGATGCGGGATCTCGCTTGATGATTTTGGAACCGGATACTCAAGCCTCACACGCCTTCACGCCTTACCGCTGACAAAGTTCAAGATTGATCGCAGCTTCGTCAAGGATCTGCATTTGCGGCCGTCCAGCTATAAGATCGTGAAATCTCTGCTGGCACTAAGTGCAGACATGGGGTTGGATTGCGTGATCGAGGGTGTCGAGACAGAAGAAGAGCTCGCGGCTCTCATAGCATTAGGCGGGACAAGTGTTCAGGGCTATCTATTCGCTCCACCACTGCTGGAACACGAGGCCGCAAAGTTTGCAGCTGAAGCCAGTGGCGCTAATCGCATGATTGCGGTCTGAAGGAACATTTTTACCAGATGGTCCGTCGATCTCCGACGACAGTGGCAGCCAGGAACGGCGTAGCGGCCCAGTTCACATTCTGCGACTGAATGCGCGACAATCTTCCGAACATCCTCCTCGGTGGAGCGAGCCTGCGGTTTCGCGATCGGCCCCAATGTCGATGGTACTATGCTTGACGCGGATGTCGCCTTGTGGCGCATTCACGTCATGACGGCAGTGGCCCAGAGTACAAAGGCCTGAACAATCGTGCGGAAAATTCTCCTGCCGCTGCGAAAGCGAGAAAGGGTGATGCAGGGCTTTCGGTCGGTCGGCGGCTTACAACGTTTCATCTCGGTCTTCTCGGCAGTCAGAAATCACTTCGCCCCGCCGCACCAGAACCACTCCGCCCTTGCAATTCACCTCCATCGTATCCGCGCAATGGCGCAGTGGAAGGCTGCGACCGGTTCAGCTGCCTGAGTGCAATGGCAAGCGCTTCTTCCCGCCACAGCAAAATAACGTGACATCACCGCTTCCATGGATGGCTTCTCCCATGCGGTTCCTAACAGCACCGCAAATATGGCACATCGCGATGCCGGCGGAGGAGCCGTCCACAGCATCAGCAGCGGACATGATGATGTCCGCTGCTGGAAGGAAACCATCGTTGTTATTCTGTGTTAAGCTTCGCGGTACTTCAGCGCGTCTGCTTCCGTAATCTCTCGGATGACACGGGCCGGGTTTCCGCCCACCAGCGTCATTGGAGGTACATCTTTGGTGACTATGGCACCGGCAGCCACTACGCTTCCCCGCCCAACAGTCACACCTGGAAGAATCTGCGCGCCAGCTCCGATCCAGACGTCGTCTTCAATGGTGACGGGGAACGCGTACTCTAGACCCTTGTTACGGCGCTCCGCGTCAAGCGGATGGCCTGCGCAGCAGATATGGACGTTCGGCGCGATAAACACGTTGTTGCCAATGGTAACCTTCGTGCAGTCAAGGATGACGAGATTGACGTTGGCATAGAAGTTCTCGCCGAGGGAAATATTGAAGCCGTAGTCGCAATGGAATGGTGCTTCAATAAGGAAATTCTCGCCAGTCTTACCTATCAAAGAGCGAAGGATAGAACGTCGCTTGTCCAATTGGCTCGGAGGGGTATGGTTGAATTCAAAAAGGGCATTTTTGGCGACGTCTCGTTGAGCGAGTACCTCCGGATCGTAATTCGCGTCGTAGAGCAGACCAGCAGCTGCCTTTTCCATTTCCTTCATAGATTTTCCTTTCAGCTTAGCGGCGGACATGTGCCGCGGGTTAATTCTGCGTTTCGTGATTGATCGGCTGCCTCACCGCCGAGGCTGCGATGGTGGCGGCTATCACCAATGCAAGCACCACCAACATCGCATTTCGGAGCCCGAAGTGCTCTCCAACGAACCCGAGCAATGGCGGCCCGACAAGGAAAGCGATGTAGCCACCAATGGTCACGGCTTTCACCCGCCCCGTTGCGTTCGCGCCTGAATCTCCAGCGGCGGAAATTGCCACTGGAAATCCAAGTGAAGCGCCGATCCCCCAAAGTAGTACCGACAGTCCTGCCAGGACCGGGTGATGTGAGAAAATAACAAGTGTGAGGCCGAGCGCCCCGAGGAGGGCACTGGCCCGGATGACGGCAACTCTTCCGAAACGAGAGAGGAAGAATCCGCCTGTAAATCGACCGATGGTCATAGCTGATGCAAAGAAGAGGAATACAAGTGATCCGGCGACCTGGGAAAATCCGTGCTCATCCACCATCAGAAGCGGCAGCCAATCGTTGGCGGCTCCTTCGGCAAGCGCCATCGCGAGCACTATCACCGCAATAGCCATCAGCCGGGGGTCGCGCCAGGACCTATCGTTGGAAGCCGCTTCATGTTGGGCGGTTTCGGGCGCTGTCGTTGCCTCGCCTGCAGGGATGTAGCGAATGAAATAGACAAGTGCTGGTGCAATCAGGATAGCAACGGCTAGGAGATGCCATTCAGCAGGCAAGGCGACGGTATTTGCAGCGAGGCCGATGATCGCACCGCAGACGGTACCAAAGCTGAAGCATCCGTGGAGCGCGTGCATCAGCGGCTTACCTGATTGCTTCTCCACCAACGCTCCGTCAATGTTGATTGCAATCTCAGCGAGACCCATGCCGAGCCCGAATTGTCCAAGGCCTACAGCAACGGCGATGGCTGCGCTGCTCCACGTCCCGAATGCGATCGTCGCGACGCCTGCAATCACCATCCACGTACCTATGTTTGCGACCGCCTTCGTCCCCAAACGCCCGACGAGAGCCCCGGAAAGCAAAATTCCGAGCATTGAACCAATAGACAGCCCGAATAAGACAAGGCCCATCTCTGCAATCGAGGCACCAATTCGATCTCGAATAGCTGGCGTTCGCGTAACCCAGGACGCCATGGCAACGCCTGGTATAAAGAACAGCACATACAATGACAGACGCCGTTGGGAAATCGTGAACATGGACCACTTTCAACATGACAGCAGACGGCGATATATGTACGAACGTACACAAAGTCAACGACTGAGCCATGAGATGGAATATGGAACCAGCTAAACGCAGGAGGCGTCCGCCGAATGATCCAAATCGCCGGGGGAGAATCATTGAAGCGGCGCTGGAAACCATCGCCAAAGTGGGCGTCGCCGATACTAGCCACCGTCGCATTGCCGAAGCAGCTGGAGTGCCGCTCGGTTCGTTGACATATTACTTTGGTGGTTTGGACGACATTATTGGCGAAGCTTTCAGGCTCCTGTCGAGACAGGTCTCCGGGCGGTTTACAGAGGCTTTGTGCATAGCCGAGGATAGGCAACAGGCCGCGGTAGCCATCGTGTCTTTCCTGTCGGAGAGTTCTGAGCAGAAGCGCATCGAGATGATCTTGAGCTTCGAACTATATGCCTACTCATCGCGGCGTCCGGCCCTGAAGCCTATCATGCTGGACTGGATGGCAGCGAGCAGAAGAGCGCTGGAGATGCATTTCAGTACCTCTCAGGCCAAAGCACTCGATGCCATGATTGAAGGCATTACGATCCACAATGCCACCAGCCCAAACCTGATCACGCCTGCGGAAATCGAGGAACTTGTCTCCAAGCTGATAGCGTGAGTTGAGAGGTGAACGACCGCGAAGGGTGGAATGTGGTCACGGCGCGTCTCGCGCCGATAGGGGACATCGGGATGTGGTGGTTCTCATTTCAAGCTGCCGATCAACGTGAGAACGTCGCCCTTAGTGGTCACGAAGCACGACGTTACGCTGCAGGTGAACGCCGATGGCGATGTCTGCAAGCGTTACTCCCGCAAACCTCTTTCGTAGCAATTGCTCAGCGTCGTCAAAAACGTCTTCAAAGTCGCGTTGACGGCCCGTTCGATTGCGCATCCAGGCATATTGTAGGCGGGGCCAATCGCGAACACGGATGGTTCACCGACAGCATTATAGATGTTGAGGAGCGTCAGTTCTTCAAGCGGGCGCGCCAAAGTCCAGCCGCCGCCGTGCCCCTTTTCCGAGCGTACATATCCGCTCTCCCGCAACCCAGACATCGTAGGCCGGATCACGACGGGATTGGCATCAAGCATCTCGGCAATCATGTCCGAAGTCATCGATCCGTCGTGGCTGCCCAGAACATGCTCCTCATCAATCAGGCTCCGATAAGCCCGCCTGAATCACAGCGATTTCTTCAAATCGATGGGTCCTGAGCATAGGTATTCGCCTGAGCAGACGGCGGTGCCTTTTCCAACATATCAGTTCGAAGCGGACATCGGGCCTGTGGTGGACTGTGCTGGCCTTGTCGCGTAGATGGAGATCTCTTTGAGATAACAGGAGGAGCGAGTGGTGGCCATGATAGACGAAAATTGGCAGGCCTACCTTCAAGACAGGCATAATGCCGATCTTGAAGACCTTCTCGATTTCATCCGCATCCCCTCTGTATCGGCCCGGCCCGATCACATGCCAGAGGTGCGCCGTGCAGCCGGCTGGGTTGTCAATCGCATGAAAATCGCTGGTATCAGCGATGCGGAAATTCTTGAGACGGATGCGCATCCGGTCGTTTTTGGTTCGTGGATGAGCGCTGGCCCCGGCAAGCCGACGGTCATGATCTATGGTCATTTTGACGTCCAGCCTGCGGAGCCGTTCGATCTCTGGACGACGCCGCCTTTTGAACCCGAAGTGCGTGATGGCCGCGTCTACGGTCGAGGTGCGACCGATGACAAGGGCAACATGCTAGCCCCGATCCTGGCGGTCGAAGCCATGCTCAAGACCACGGGCAGCCTGCCGGTGAACGTGAAGTTTCTGTTCGAAGGTCAGGAAGAGATCGGTTCTCCGGATATGCCTAAATTTGTTGAGCGCTATGCAGACCGCCTGGCTTGCGACATGATCTTCTCCGCCGATGGCCTGCAATGGGCGCCCGACCAGCCACAGCTCGTCGAGGCGCTGAAAGGCATCATTGCTTTCGAGATCATCTTGCGTGGCCCGAAATCGGATCAGCATTCCGGGCTTCATGGTGGTGGCATAGCCAATCCGGCAATGGGACTGGCGCAATTGCTTGCGTCGATGAAATCCCTCGACGGTGTCGTGACGATCGATGGTTTCTATGACGATGTCATCGCCCTCACCGATGACGATCGCAGCGAAATTGCCCGCGTTCCATATGATGAGACGGCATATCTGGCAGAGAGCGGCGCTACAGAGACGTTTGGAGAGCCGAACTATTCCACCCGCGAACGTTTGTGGGCGAGGCCCACACTAGACGTGAACGGACTGACTTCCGGCTGGCAGGGCGATGGCGGCAAAACTGTCTTGCCTGCAGAAGCAAGGGCCAAATTGACATGCCGTCTCGTCGCGGCGCAACAGCCGGGGAAAATCCTTGATGCCATCCGCGCTCACGTCGTAAAGCATTGCCCGACAGGGCTGAGCGCCGAGGTCAGGAGAAACAGCAGTTGGGGTGATCCCTTCTCCGTACCGCCTGGACACGTCTCGACCGAAATCGCCGCTGAAGTCCTCGAACTGGTCTACGGCAAGAAGCCCTTTCGCACCCGGCTGGGAGGATCGATATCGGTCATGACCACACTCCAGAAAGCAACCGGAGTGCATGCGACGATGTTCGGTTTTGCCCATGCGGATGAAAATCTCCATGCGCCGGATGAGTTTTACCGTGTCGAGGCTTTCGAACGAGCCAAACTGGCTTACGGGCTGCTTTTGGAGAGGGTCGCCAAAGCGTACTCCCTGCTTGTTTACATGTCGGCAGCTTAGGGCAGCCACCCGACCTTATATCGCAGGTGCCCCGCCGATTGGGTTATGATGTCACCTTATCATTAGCTTCAGACCGCTGCTGCCGGGTCATGTTTTCGCCAGCGAAGCGCCTGATGCAGGTCATCGACAAAGGTGAAAATCACCGGGATGACCACCAGGCTCAGGATGGTTGAAGTAATGACGCCACCGATAACGACAATTGCCATTGGCTGACGAAAGCTCGAATCTCCGCCTGTGAGGCTGAGTGCGACGGGAAGCATACCCGCCGCCATGGCTACCGTGGTCATGACGATGGGACGGGCACGCTTGTGACAGGCATCGATCAGCGCCTCAATCCGAGCCATGCCATTCTGCCGTGACACAATCGCGTATTCGACCAGAAGAATCGAATTCTTGGTGACAATTCCCATAAGCATCAGCAGTCCGATAACTGCGGACATGGAGAAGCTCATATCGGTCATAATCAATGGCATCAGCGCGCCGCCTATCGCTAGCGGCAGCGCCATGAGAATGGTGAAGGGCTGCAGGAAATCGTGGAACAGTAGCACCAGCACGGCATAGATACAAAATATTCCGATCGCCATCGCCGTGGCAAAGCCCGTCAACATGTCTGAGCTGAGCTGGAGTTCCCCTTGTTCGACCAGGAACACGCCGGGTGCAAGATTAGCGAGCGCCGGAAGATTTTGCGCTTCGGCGTAGACATCTCCCAGGATACGCCCGTTCAGCTCGACAGAGACAGTCACATTGCGCATGCGATCGATCCTGTCGATCTGAGACGGGCTGCCGCCGATGCGCACATCTGCGATCGTGCCGAGTTCGACGGAGCCCCACGCGCCCGAAACCCGCAGGGCCTTGATGTGATCCAGGGACATGCGGGAATCGGCAGCATAACGCACGACGATCGGGATCTGCCGCTGCGGGAGATTGAGTTTGGCCAACGATGACGCATAGTCTCCATTGGTTGCCACTCGAACTGCCTCGGCGAGCGTTCCGGTGGTCACGCCTAAGGTCGCCGCCTTTTCGAAGTCCGGAGTGATCTGAATTTCGGGCGCCTGCCTGGATGCCGTGGACGTTACGGCTCCGATCCCGCTCAAGGAGCGAAGCTGCTCTTCAAGCTGGCCTACAACAGTTTCAAGCATGGGTGCATCATCGCTTGCCAGCGTGACCTCGAGTCGCGTTCCGTTGCCGCCGCCGCCGACTGCAACACGGGTGCCGGGCAGGGCAGAGAGCAGGTCGCGGATATCGCCCTCGACCAGGACCTGCTTGCGCTCACGCTGTGAAATCGGTTTCAGTACTACGACAAGGGTCGCCGTCGCCACGTTGGCCATTGTCGTTGCGTCAGGGCCACCGCCCGATGATGCTGTACCAACAGCGGCGAACACATGGGAGACCTCAGGGATACGGCTGATGATGTCACTGGCTTGTTCAGCCACGACGCGGGTCTGCTCAATCGCGGACCCCGGCTGAAGCGTCAGGGTGACCTGAGTTCTGGAATCGTCGGCGACAGGAATAAAACCGGACTTGAGGAAAGGGATTGCCGCGATGGAGAGCGCCACAACGACACACGTGACGAGCACGGTCGTCTTTCGGTAGGTCAGTGCCGCCTTTGCCAGCGCCATGTATGCGCGCATGAGGATGCCGTCCTTTTCCTCGTGATCCTGCGGCGTCATGAAGTAGGCTGCCATCATAGGAGTCAGCAGGCGCGCCACGACAAGCGATGCCAGGACTGCCACGGCTGCGGTAATGCCGAATTGGCGAAACAGGAGGCCGGGGATACCCGACATGAATGCGGTAGGCAGAAACACCGCGACGAGGGTGAAGGTGGTCGCGATGACCGCAAGGCCGATCTCGTTTGCCGCTTCCATTGCCGCATCGAGAGGCTTTTTTCCCATCCTCAAATGTCTGGCGATATTCTCGATCTCGACGATCGCATCATCAACGAGGATCCCGACGACGAGTGACAGTGCCAGAAGCGTGATGATGTTCAGGCTGAAGCCGAACAGATACATGACAAGGAAGGTCGGGATCACCGACAGTGGGAGTGCAACCGCTGACAAAAGCGTTGCTCGCCAATCGCGTAGGAAGAGCCATACGACGACAACCGCGAGGATAGCGCCTTCGTAGAGCATGTGCATGGAGCCGTCGTAATTGTCGATGACGGGACCGACCGTGCTGTAGGCCTCTTCAATCGTTACCTCGGGGTGAGCCGTGGCGAATTCCTTCATTTTCGTGGCGACATCCTTGGCAACGCCCGTATCCGAAAATCCGTTCGAACGTTTAATCTCCACTGCTGTCACGGGTTTGCCATCAAGAAAGGCGAGCGACGTGGGCCTGGCATGGCTGTCGGTTATCGTGCCGACTTCATCGAGTCCGATCTGGTTTCCGTTTGGAAGTGGGATACGCAGCGCTTTGAGAGCCTCGACGCCTGAAACAGCTCCCAAAGTTCTGACGGTCTGGCGGGTTCCACCGATTTCGCCATAGCCACCAGATGTGTCCGCCTGCACCGTCCTCAACTGAGACGATACGGTCGCAGCGGTCAGGCCTAGCGATGCCATTGTTTCCGGACGGAGGTCGATATGAATCTCCCGGTCGATCCCTCCCATGCGGCTGACTTGCCCCACCCCCTTGACGGTGAGGAGCGCCTTGGTCATGTCGTTATCGATAAACCAGGACAATTCAGTTGCATCGAGTTTGGTCGAACTGACGCTATAGGTGACAAGCGGAGCACTCTGGAGCGTGACCTTCGTCACGCTGGGTGTGTTCATCTGCGCTGGCAGATCGGCTTTGACGCTATCGACGGCGTTGCGGACTTCATTGAGCGCTTCCTCGCTGTCCTTCTCCAATGTGAAGGAAACCTTGATTGATACAAGGCCGTCAGAGATGGTCGTGGTGATGTGATCTAGCAGACTGATCGAGGCGAGATTATCCTCGATTATGCGGGCGACTTCGGTCTCAAGCTGTGCAGGCGCCGCACCGTCGAGAGTTGCCGTGATGCTGATCGTCGGCAAATCCATGTCCGGGAAGTTCTGAACCTTGAGCTGGCCGAATGCCATAAGCCCCCCTACTGTAAGCATCGCGAACAGGAGGATGGCGGGAACCGGATTGCGGATCGAAAAGGAGGAAAAATTCATCGTACAGCCGCCTCGATTCGAACGAGGTCACCATCGGAGAGGAATGTGCCGCCGGAGGTCACAATTCTTGCATCCGCAGATAGCCCGGACAGGATTTCGACCTTGTCGCCATTGCGGCGACCGGTTGCCACGCGAAAGCGCCGCGCACGATCCTGGTTGTCGGCAACGAAGACATAGGCGATGCCGTCTCGGTAGACCAAGGCGGTGTCCTGGATCGCAAGTGCCTGGCTTGTCCTGAGTTCTATGGTTCCCGAGACATAGGTACCGCTGCGCGGCCGGGCATCCTTTGGCAGCGCAATGTAAACGGTGGCACGCCCGGTATCGGTCTCGATCGAAGGAGCAATCAATCTGACAGTTCCGCGAACGACCGTTTCGGAAATTCCATTGATCTGCGCCGTCATGCCTTCCGAAATCCGCGTGAGATCCTGCGGAGACACTTCGGCTTGCCATTCGGTACGCTGCTGTCGGTTCATCCGGAACATTTCCGTTCCTGTCGACACGACTGCCCCAAGCTCCGCACTTCTGGACGTTATCACGCCATCATCGACGGCACGGATGGTCGTCTGTTCAAGCTTGATCTTCTCGCCGTCAAGCGCGGCCTCCTCGGCCGCAAGACTTGCAGTCGCTGTCTGCTCATTCGCGAGGTAGTCGACAATTTTCTCTTCAGACATTGCGCCAGAGGCTGACATCCGACGGGCCCGATCCGCATCGGATCGGGCCTTGCTGAGGCTTGCCTTTGCGGTTTCAACAGCAGCGGTTTGCTTGCGCATGTTTGCCTTGACGCTGTCGTTGGAAAGTGTTGCGAGTATGTCTCCCTTTTTCACGACGGCACCCATGTCGACAAGAATTTCCGCGATCTGAAGCCCGCTGATCTGCGAGGCGATTACGCCCTCCTGCCAAGGGCGGATCCATCCGCTTGCCGACACTGTCTCAGCCCATTCCAACTGCTGTGGCATGGAAACGGAAACTGTGAGCGATGGCAGGTCGGCCTGCTGAGAAACGGAAGGATTACTGCCAATGGTCAGCCAGACAGCGGAAAGCGCCAGGGTGGAAGGGATAAAGTATCTGCGCAACGATGCATTCCTGTCGTTTTAACGGCTCGATACCGGTCTAGGGCGAAAGAGCGGCTGCTCCTCGAAAGTTCGTCGCTGGAGGTATCAAAGCCAACTGGTTTTATTCGTAGCGATCAGAATGTTAAGTGCGGTCAAGCTGATGTTAAGTTAGGTAAAGGCAGCTTGCGTAGCGCAAGATTTCTGTATCATACGCTCGAAAAACGATGGAATAGCGTGAATGAGCAAAGTGCTGCTGATCGATGACGACGTCGAGTTGATGACCCTCCTGCAGGAATACCTGATGGAAGAAGGTTACGAGGTTGTAACGGATAACGATGGTCGTGTCGCAATCTCGGCCGCCGCCGACCGATCGGTCGATATTATCGTGCTTGATATCATGATGCCTCGGATGAACGGCATCGAGGTGCTCCAGCGAATTCGCAAGGTCAGCCAGATACCCGTGCTCATGCTGACGGCCCGAGGCGACGATGTGGATCGTATTTCCGGGCTAAATCTTGGAGCCGATGACTACGTTCCCAAACCCTGCTCTCCCGGGGAGCTCGCCGCACGTTTGAGGGCGATCCTGCGTCGCGCCGGACAGTCAACAAATGTCGAGACAGCAGATGCGGTGAAAGCGGGACGCCTGGTGTTACACTCCGGCAGCCGGACCGCTGAATGGGATGGCGTTCCGCTGGAGCTCACCGGGACCGAATTCAGTCTCCTAGAAGTGCTTACGCGCAGTGCAGGACAACTCGTCTCGAAACAGGACATCTCGAAGCGGGCCTTTGGAAAGCCGCTGACGCCGTTTGATCGCAGGATAGACGTCCATATCAGCAGTGTCCGGCAGAAGCTCGGCATCAGGGATGATGGGCAGTCTTGGATTCAGTCGGTCAGGGGGCAGGGCTACCAGCTCCTGGTGGACTGACGATGCCGCGGCTTTTCTGGAAGTTCTTCATCACCATCTGGGCAACTCTGGCCATATGCGTCGCTATTATCATCGTGATCGTAAACTCAACGCAGGCTGAGCCATTCGCCGTCGAACTCAGACGGCAACAGGAGGAGATGCTCATCGGCCTGACGGGACGGATACTCGAGGCGGACGGAGAGTCGGCGGCTCGAAGTTTTATTCGGAAAAGCGAGGAAATGTATCCAGTCGGGCTTGCGTTGTCGAAGTTTGCGGATCGGGCCAACTGTGCTGTTTCCTTTGGCGGGACGGATCGTGTAGTGCCCCGGCTGAACGATTGCTTTCGGATCGAGGTAACTCCGCAGCCACTCTTCAGCGTACAGCGACTGGCCGTCGTCATGCCATGGGTCGCCATCTTGATTGCCAGCGCGATTTCCGCCGCAATGCTGGCGCGCTACCTTATCCGTCCTGTCGTCCATCTACGTGACGGTCTGAGTGCGCTGGCTCACGGACGCTTCAACGTGCGGATTGGCGACAAGATGGCGGGCAGACGGGACGAGGTTACGGCTCTCGCGCATGACTTCGACACCACAGCCGCAAGACTGGCGGAATTCCAGGGAGCGCAGCAGCATCTGTTTCATCAGGTTTCGCACGAACTGCGATCACCGTTGTCGCGGCTGCAGGCAGCCACCGGAATTCTGCGCCAGAATCCGCGGAAGCTTCCTGTCATGCTCGACCGGATGGATCGCGAAGTGGAGCGCCTGGACGTGCTGGTCGGAGAGGTTCTGACCTTGGCCCGTCTGACGGTCAGCTCCGGAGTACCCATTAAAACCCAGACGGTGGATGTCATCGAACTATTGAATGCGATACTTGCCGATGCGGGCTTCGAGGCGCAATCGCGCGGGATATCCGTGACCGATCGCATCGAGGGGACGTTTCTTGCCAATGTCGAGGGAGAAATGATCTATCGTGCCCTCGAAAATGTCGTGCGCAACGCCGTCAAATATACCGCTGATGATACCAGTGTTTTGGTCGTGTCGGAAATAGGTGATGGTGTTTTGTCGATCCAGATCACCGACCAGGGCGCAGGTGTTCAGCCTGACGAACTGGAGCGCATCTTCCAGCCCTTTTGTCGCGGCCAGGGCGCACAGGATACGACGGGTTACGGGTTGGGACTGACGATTTCTCGACAGGCTCTGGAGCGCCACGGTGGCTGGATTTTCGCCACGCTTACGCCAGCGGGTGGGTTGATGATCTCACTCGGCATCCCGTCGGGGGCAAATGGCCGCTGAACTGGTGCTGCACATTTTACCCAACTTTACATAGGCTTTACAGCACTTAACTCTCGGCCATTTTATAGATCAACCATCACAATCCTACCCGATGATGTGTAGATGGTTCAGATTTTTCCGCGACTTGCTCCATTGATGGTGCAACTGCTCATGCCCCTGGCCCTTTCGGCCACACTTGCCTCCTGCAATGCAGTAGCTTTGCAGGAGGGAGGCTCATTGAAATCCTATGCGGGCATGACCGCCTCGAACGGTACCCTAACTAAATCCAGGATTCGGGTTGAAGGCACCTCGCTGCTTGCAGCGAAAACGGTGAGAATCGTGCCGACATCAATTCATCCCGCAAGCGCCGGCAATATCGCACCAAGGGAGCTCGCGCTTGTCGCCAATACGATAGATCGGGCGCTCTGTACGGGATTGAGCGAACGGTTTGAGATTGTCGCTCCCTCACAGCTGGCTGATTTGACTGTGCATGCCACTGTGACACGCATCGTGCCCACGAACAAATCGGCGGCAACGGTATCGAGCGTGGCGTCGATCGGGGCCACGGCCGTTTCCGTTCCGATGCCAAGAATCCCCATAGGACTTGGGGGGCTCGCCGTCGAAGCCGAGGCAACCAACATGCTCGGAGCGCAGATGGCTGCAATCGTCTGGGCGCGGGGAGCGGATATGCTGACGACGCAGGCACGGGCATCCGCGGTTGGCGATGCCTATTCGCTGTCGAGCGCCTTCGGAAAGGATTTCAGCAAAATGCTCGTGACGGGAAAGGATCCGCTCAAGGGCATGCCGCAAGTACCGTCAGTCCGGAAGATGACCGCAGCGCTCGGAGGAAAGTCCAAATTCGAGGCATGCCGCACATTCGGTGAGGCGCCCGGGGTAACCGGAATGATCGCAGGACGGCTCGGGCTTCCACCCGCCTGGAGCGATAAGGGCGCAAGTACGAAGCAGTTCACACAACCGCATTGACCGGAAGATGCGGAGTTCACTACGCAATAGAATGGAAGCGACAGACATGACAGTAAAATTCGCTCTCGTAAGCGTGACGGTTCTTACAATGGCAAGCACAGCCTTGGCGGAGGAGACCAGGCAATTCATCTCGGCGAAACAAGCCGCCGAACAGCTCGGTGATGGCAAGGCCTGGTCGGCAGTGGACCCGGACGGTACCAAACTCAAGCTGACCCTGGCGCCGGACGGCACGGGGAGCGTAAGGGGGCCGATTCCGATCCCGATGTCGGTCACATGGGGTGTCGAGGGCGATCAGCTTTGTCTGACGACCAAAATGGGCAAGAGGTGCCTTCGATTTACCAGGATATCTGGCGGCCTGCAAGGTTGGGAGAACAACCAGCTCGGCATGCGTTTCCGCCGATAGAAACGTCGAGACCGCCCCATCTCGACGCTGACTCGCCCCGCTCCAGCCGTAAATTCGGTGGGCGGGGCGAAGCTAATTTTGTGCGTCGCACCTCAATCTCCGATAACAGAGCGGTGAGACCACAGATTTTAAATGTGGTCGCGGCAATGACCGTTACGAAGAAGTATCCAATGCCGCATCCCGCCGGAAGGCAATGAGCTATCAAGAAAAGGTTGACTTTGGCGAGCCGTTAAAACTCGACCATCGCGCTTGTATCAGCTTTGACCTGTTAATCGCTCCGAATGACGTTCCTCAGGACATGTTGGCATATCCAAGGGCGCTTGCCTTCATCAACGTCTGCGCATAGGGCGATTGCGCGCGTTGCATTCCGATATCTTCCGGCGTCAATTCGTCGACGAACTGACCATTCTGCATGACATATGCCTTGTCGCACATGTGCGCGACGACCGAAAGATCGCGGCTGACAAGCAGAAAGGTCAGGTTTCTCTCCTCGCGCCGATCGGACAGAAGATTGAGGACCTCGGCCTGCACACTCACATCCAGTGCGGAGGTCGGCTCATCCTGGAGCAGGATCGGAGGCTCGACGATCAGCGCGCGGGCGATCGCCACGCGCTGGCGCTGGCCGCCCGACAGTTCATGCGGGTACCGATCCGCGAAACTGGCCGGCAGGCCAACCTCTTCCAGCGCGCGCCCGATGCGTGAGCGATCATGGGCAAGGCCCGTGCAGCGGGCGGGTTCGGACAGCGCCCGCCCAACGCTGTGCCGCGGATGAAGTGATCCGTAGGGATCCTGAAACACCATCTGTGCCAGACGCAGATCATCCATGGTCCGGCTCTGTTTGATGCTGCGGCCATCCATGCCTAGCGACCCTGTCCAGCCGTTTTCTAGTCCGACGATGCAGCGCAGCAGCGTTGATTTTCCGCATCCGGATTCGCCGACAATACCGACACTCTGTCCCCACTTGATGGTGAACGACACCCCGCGCACGACGTGGTTGGCGTCTTTTCCGTTGCCATAGGTGACGTTGAAATCCTTGACCTGGAGCATCAGTATCATCCCTGCTAGGCTGAAAAGGATACGCGGTCCGGCACTTTCAGCCTGCGACCGGATTGAGTGGGTCGGGCATGGCTATCGGGCAACCGGGCGCATGCGCGGGCTTGCCGAACCGCGCGGCATTCTCCATGCCCTCGAGGCACCACCGCAATAAAACCGGTCGGTACTTGAAACAATGTCATTCCCGTCATTCGGGGCGCGGCAAAGGGCGGTGTTGTCGATTGTTTCAAGCGTCGGTTGCTTATGCGCGCAGCAGAAACACGTCGGAGCTTGGCCTCATCAGGCCATTGCCTGCTTCAATCCGTTCATCAGCAGGTCGATATGGGTCGATAGCACTTCATCGCTGTCGAGTGGACGGCGATCGTCGAAGATCAGGCGAAACACGACTGTCCCGATAATGGGTGCCATGATCACCTTGGGAAGTTCGGCGGATTTTTGCCGAAAAATCCCGCGCGCTACGCCTGCATCGACAATCTGATCAATTCTGGTGATCACGGGTTCCATGAACGTGTCGTGGTGGCGGTCGATCATGTCCGGAAAGGTTCGCCCCTCGGAGACTACCAGCCGGAACAGTTCCCGCATGCGGCGTTCATTGACGATCTGGGCGAACAGAAAGCTCAGAAACGATTCGAGCGCCTCGAACGGATCGTCCGTCTTGGTGACGAAGCCCCGGAATGATTCCTTGAACGGTTCCGACACGTATTCGACCATCGATTCGAAAAGCTTTTCCTTGGTCTCGAAATAGACGTAAATCGTGCCCTTGGTGACGCCGACGCGCTCGGCCACGTCCTCCACGCGCGTGGCGGAAAAGCCCTTGGCGATAAACTCTTCGAATGCCGCCTCAAGGATCTGAAGGGGCCGCATGGCCTTCTGTTGCGCGCGGGTCGGTTTCTTGTTTGCGGGCATATCTTCGCCTTCCATCTGCATGGCAATTCACAATTTCATTGACTAACCAGTCAGTCAAATAGTAGATGAGCGCCGCCAGATGCTCAAGAGGTCATCCATGAAGCATGCTCCAGTCCTGTCAATTGCGCTTTGTACCGTAATCCTTACCGGATGTTCAAAAGAGGAGGCGACGGCCGAAAAGCCCGCCCGCCATGTCGATGTGGTCGTTGCTGCCGCAAAAACGCTTGCGAGCGGAAGTGTCATCACCGGCGACGTGCAGGCGCGGGTTCAGACCGACCTTTCGTTCCGCGTCGATGGCAAGATTACCGAACGGTTTGTCGATGTCGGCACCAAGGTGGAGGCCGGACAATTGCTGGCCAGGATCGATCCGAAGACACAGAAGGCGGATCTTGTGATCGCGCGTGCCAACCTCGAATCGGCGAAGGCGCAGCAGGAACGGGCGCAGTTGGCGTTTGAACGTCAATCGCGGCTGTTCGAAGCGCAGGTGGCTACGCGTTCGGCGCTCGACAATGCGCAGGAGGCATTGCTGACTGCCAAGGGTGCGACCCGTTCGGCCCAGGCCAGCCTCGAAACGGCAACGGATGCGCTGTCCTATACGGAGCTTCGAGCCGATGCCAGCGGTGTCATCACCGCGCGCAATGCCGAGGTCGGAAAGGTTGCCCAGACGGCCGAAGCCGTGTTCACGCTCGCCCATGACGGGCCGCGTGATGCCGTCTTTCATGTCTATGAGGCGCTTTTCCTGGCGGCCGGGGTCAATGACACTGTGAAGGTCACGTCGCTCTCCGAGCCGGCCCTGGACGTGAAGGCTGCTATCCGGGAAATCTCTCCGACAATCGATACATCCACCGGCACGGTCAAGGTCAAGGTGGGACTGGGTGGCGATACGCCCGTGCCGCTCGGTGCGCCGGTGGCCGGATACTTCGATTTTCAGGCGCGCCAGGCAATCACCCTCCCGTGGTCGGCGCTGACATCCCGATCCGGCAAACCGGCAGTCTGGCTGGTCGATCCCGCGACGTCGCAGATCCGCTCGCAGCCGATCGATGTCGCGGCTTACCAGACGGGACTGATCGGCGTGGCCGGCGGAATTTCGCCGGGTGATCTGGTCGTCACGGGCGGCACGAAATTCCTGACGCCGAATGAAACAGTCGCCTATGCAAAGGGTCTCGCGCAGTGAGAAATCCGTATCCGATCGCAATCCTGTTATGCTCCTCCTTTCTTCTTTCTGCGTGCGAAGAACAGGACGCTCAGGCACCACAGCCGCCGCGCCCCGTGCTTTCGATGGTGGTTTCACCAAAGCCGGTCAGCCATCTGCAGATCACCGGAACCATCGAGCCGCGTACGCACACCGAGCTTGGTTTCCGTATTCTCGGCCGGATCTCAGTTCGCAACGTTGATACCGGTGATCTTGTCCGCAAGGGAGACGTGATCGCGTCACTCGATCCGCTGGCGCTGGAACTGGCGGTCAGGAGCGCGCAGTCCGATCTTTCGAACGCTACGGTTCAACTCGACAATGCGATCACGACCGAAGCCCGTCAGCGCATGCTCGCGCAGTCGCGATCGGGCACAGAGGCAGCTCTGGAAGAGGCCGAACAGGCGCGCAGAAGCGCCGAGGCAGCGGTCGCAAAGGCGCGTGCCAATCTCGACAAGGCGGAGGAGCAACTTGGTTACGCGCAGTTGCGCGCCGAGTTCGACGGCGTTGTCACGGAAACATCTGCCGAAGCCGGACAGGTCGTTTCGGCCGGGCAGAGCGTCGTCACGGTTGCACGCCCCGACGAACGGGATGCCGTGGTAGATATTCCGCAATCGGCGGCCTCCCATCTCCAGAATGGCGACAGGTTCGAAGTGTTCCTGCAGATCGATGCCAAGGTTGCGACAACCGGTATCGTGCGCGAAATCGCTCCGGCAGCCGACAGCGCAACGCGCACCAGCCGCACCAAGATCGCGTTGTCCGACCCACCGGCCGCCTTCCGGCTTGGATCCGTGGTCACCGTATCGGCAGCGATGGATCTCCAGTCAGACATTCAGGTCCCGACATCGGCGCTTATCGAAAAGGACGGACAAAAAGCGGTCTGGGTGGTCGATCCGGCAAGCAAGACCGTGGCGTTGAGGAAGGTCGCGGCGTCGGCCGGAAACACGCAAGCCGGCACGACGGCAATCGAAAACGGCATCGAGGCAGGCGAGCGCATCGTCGTCGCGGGTGTCCATAAACTTACCGACGGGCAATCCATCAGGTTCGACGGGGAAGCGACCCAATGAAGAAGTTCAATCTCTCAGACTGGGCGCTCGAGCATCGCTCGCTCGTCTGGTATTTCATGCTGGTCTTCCTTTTGGCCGGTACCTTCTCCTACCTCAATCTGGGTCGGGAAGAGGATCCCAATTTCACCATCAAGACGATGGTCATCAACGCCCAGTGGCCGGGCGCATCCGCCGAGGATGTCGCTCTTCAGGTTACCGACCGGATCGAGAAGAAAGTCGAGGAGCTTGAAAACCTCGATTACGTCCGCAGCCAGACGATCGCCGGCCAGACGACGATTTTCGTCGAACTGTTGATGACGACGCGTGCCAAGGATGTCGAGGCATCGTGGATCCGTGTCCGCAACATGATCGAGGATATCAAGGGGGAATTGCCGAGCGGCGTGGTCGGCCCGTTCTACAATGACCGTTTCGGTGATGTTTACGGCAATATTTACGCCTTTACCGGCGACGGCCTGTCGCAGCGGCAGATGCGTGACCTTGTGGAAGGTGCCCGCGCCAAAATCCTGACGGTCGATAATGTCGGCAAGGTCGACGTTATCGGTGCGCAGGACGAAGCGATCTATCTGGAATTCTCAACGCGCCAGATGGCGGCGCTCGGCATTTCCCAGCAGTCGATCGTCGAAACCCTGCAGGCACAGAATGCGGTCACCCAGTCGGGCTTCGTCAATGCGGGGGAGGAGCGCGTTGCACTGCGTGTCAGCGGCGAGTTCACCTCGGAGGAAAGCCTCAAGGCGATCAACCTGCGCGTCAACGACCGATTCTTTCGCCTGACGGATGTCGCCACGATCAAGCGCGGATATGTGGACCCGCCATCGTCGCTGTTTCGTTTCAACGGTCAGCCTGCAATCGGTCTTGCCATCGGCATGAAGGCGGGCTCAAACCTTCTTGAATTCGGCGCTGCGCTGGAACAGAAGATGGAGGCGATCACCGCCAACCTGCCGGTCGGCATGGATGTGCACCGCGTCTCCGATCAGCCGGCCGTGGTGGATGATGCCGTTGCCGGTTTCACGCACGCACTATTTGAAGCCGTGGCGATCGTGCTTGCCATCAGCTTCCTCAGTCTCGGATTCCGGGCCGGTCTCGTGGTGGCCGTGTCCATTCCGCTCGTCCTCGCCATTACCTTCGTCTACATGGAATATGCTGGGATTTCGCTTCAGCGTATCTCGCTCGGCGCCCTTATCATTGCGCTTGGCCTTCTGGTCGACGACGCGATGATCGCCGTCGAAATGATGGTGGCGCGACTGGAGGTCGGCGACAGCCTGCGCAAGGCGGCAACCTACGTCTACACCTCGACGGCCTTCCCGATGCTGACCGGAACGCTGGTCACGGTTGCGGGTTTCATTCCCGTCGGCCTGAACAGCAGCGCGGCGGGCGAGTTCACCTTCACGCTGTTTGTCGTGATTGCCGTGTCGCTGATCGTCTCCTGGATCGTGGCGGTGCTGTTCACGCCGCTTCTGGGCGTCACGCTTCTGCCCAAGACGATGAAAACGCACCATGAGAAGAAGGGTCGTTTCGCCTCTGCTTTCTCCTGGATCCTCCAAAAGGCGCTGCGTTGGCGCTGGGTCACCATCGTTTTGACATTCGCGATGTTCGGCATGTCGGTGGGTGGTCTTTCCATGGTGCAGCAGCAGTTTTTCCCGGCCTCCGACCGTGTCGAACTGATCGTCGACTGGAACCTGCCGCAGAACAGTTCGATTGCGGAAACGAACCGTCAGATCGGCCAGTTTGAAAAGGAAATGCTCGCCAACAATCCCGATATCGACCATTGGACCAGCTATGTGGGGGAGGGCGCACCCCGCTTCATCCTCTCCTACGACGTGCAGACACCGGACGTGTCATTCGGCCAAACGGTTATCGTGACCAAGAGCCTTGAGATGCGTGACAGGCTGCGTGACGATCTGCAGGCCTATCTGACAAAGACTTTCCCCGGAACGGATGCATTCGTGAAGCTGCTCGATATCGGTCCGCCGGTCGGCAAGCCCGTCGCTTATCGTATCGGTGGCCCGGATATCCAGAAGGTCCGCGAATACGCACAGCAGCTTGCCGGTATCGTCAATGAGCATCCTCTTCTGGCCAACATGGTGATGGACTGGAACGAGCCGGCGCGGGTGGTGAAGGTCGATGTTCTGCAGGATAAGGCCCGCCAGCTCGGTGTCTCTTCGCAAGATATCGCGACGGCGCTGAACGGTGTGGTGGAAGGCAGCACGGCGACGCAGGTTCGTGATGACATCTATCTCGTTGACGTCATCACGCGTGCGAAGGATGCCGAGCGCGGCTCCTTGGAAACGCTTCAGAACCTTCAATTGAGCAGTTCCAGTGGCAAGGCCGTGCCGCTCTCCGCCATCGCCAACTTCCGCTACGAACTGGAACAGCCGACCATCTGGCGCCGCGACCGCATTCCGACGATTACCGTCAAGGCGGCCGTCATCGGCAAGACGCAACCGGCAACGATCGCAGAACAGCTGCAGCCGAAGATCGACGCTTTCCAGAAGACGCTTGCGCCGGAATACACGCTGGAGATCGGCGGCTCGGTGGAATCCAGTGCCGACGCACAGGGCCCGATCGTGGCGGTCGCACCCCTGATGCTGTTTGCGATGGCAACCATCCTGATGATCCAGCTGCAGAGCTTCAGCCGCCTGTTCCTTGTCTTTGCCGTGGCGCCCACGGCCCTGGTCGGCGTGGTGGCGGCTCTCATGCTCAGCAATTCTCCCATGGGTTTTGTTGCCATTCTCGGCGTGCTGGCACTGATCGGCATTCTCATCCGCAACTCGGTCATCCTTGTCGTGCAGATCGAGCATCTGCGAGCGGAAGGCGTGTCCGCTTGGCGAGCTGTGGTGGAGGCGACGGAGCACCGGATGCGGCCGATCATGCTGACGGCGGCGGCGGCAACACTGGCGCTGATCCCGATCTCCCGGCAGATTTTCTGGGGACCGATGGCTTATGCCATGATGGGCGGGATTATCGTCGGAACGGTTCTGACGCTTTTGTTCCTGCCAGCACTTTATGTGGCCTGGTTCCGGATCCCGAGGGAAGAGGATGGAAAGCATGCGGAAGCGTGAGCGCGCAGGCTTGATCGTGCCCGGAGGTGTCCTGTGCTTTCACACCTCCGATGCCCGCCGGCCCTGGAAACAGGGCCGGCGTTACGCCTCTATCTTGCGCCCTCCGGTTTTGACCGCGGGAAAAAATCTTTATACGGCCTATCCCGCGACCCGGCCGATTTCGAGTTGAATGCAGCAAAACATGGATAAAGACATGGCCGAATGGCATGAGATGATTTCACGCAGCGCGTTCAAGGTCGTCGCCATAATCGCAGTCATCAGCCTGAGCAGCTGTGTGTCGCGACCGACCAGTGAGGTTCTGAAGCCCGTCAAGCTAGATGGGGCCGCGGGGCAGGAGATTACCGTTCTTGCCGCCACCAACCGGACACCCAATGCAACAGAACCGGGTTTCGGCGGGGCATGGGCCGGAAAACTGAGTTATGAACGCTACCAGATTTCCGCACCGCCCCAGCGCAAGGGCACAGCCATCACCTATGTCAACGGAACTCCCAAGCCGGACAGGCAGTATATCGTCAAGGACCGCCATCAACTGACCAAGCAGGACTTTCTGTCCGACGCTCTCCGATCGATCGGGCCGGATGGCACGATGGGCGTTTTTATCCATGGTTATAATTACAGCTATCAGGAAGCCTTATTTCGTATCGCGCAAATTGGTGCCGACGCCAGATTGCCGGGTGCTCCCATACTGTTTTCCTGGCCATCCGCCGCGGTCGTTGCCGGATATGTGGCCGATCGGGATGCCGCACTGGCTTCCCGCGGTGACCTGCATGAACTGGTGCAGGCACTGTCGGAAAGCTCCAAGGTCCGGCGGATCGTGCTTTTTGCCCACAGCATGGGTGCCTTCCTGACGATGGAGACGGTCCGGGAGCTGAAGCTTCAGGGCCGGGACGACGTGCTGCGCAAGCTGACCGTCGTCCTTGCTGCTCCAGACATCGACGTCGATGTTTTCCGTGCGCAGCTTCGTGATATCGGCAGGATGCAGACGCCGATTACCCTGCTTGTCTCCAAGGTCGATCGTGCCCTGTCGGTCTCAAGCCTGATCGGTGGCGAGCGTCAGCGGGTAGGGCGAATGGATGTCGACGATCCAATCGTTCAGGAGGCAGCGGTCAAGGAAGGCGTGCGCGTGATCGACATAACCTCGGTAGCAGGATCCGACGGTCTCGGACACGATCGCTATGCATCGCTTGCGGGCTTTGGCGCTCAGGAGATTGCCCGGGAGGGACATGGTGGCGCGTCGCTGGCCGGCGTTGGCGCATTCGTGTTCAATACGGCCGGAGACATTGCCGCGAGCCCATTCCGCCTGGCGGGCAAGGCTTTTTGATATTCACACGTTTATTAGAATAGTAATTCGCACAAGGCTTAGATAATTCCGCGTGGGACAAATAGTCCCCCTTCGAGGAGGGCTCAGAAATGTTCCATAATAGGACCGTACGCCTCATCCGCCTTCCCGCTATCTCAAATCAATGCTTTGTCAGATGCTTAGCCGATCTGAGGTGCTGGTCGTGGGTTCGAATCCGGTCAAGAGCTTAATGAATGGACGGCGCTCGCGGCTGATCGATTTCGCAAGCCTTGGTAAGAAAAGCACCGTGATTCCGAGATACATCGCGGACCACTAGTCATAAGGAAGTTTAGTCTCCTTCTCTTTGGTCGGCCGCTTGATCAGCGACATGGAGAAAACGCTTGAGATCGTGTAGGTTGTGCAAATCATCGCATATCGACATTCGTTGATGTGGCATTCCGCAAGCTTTCCGAATTGACCAATGAAACAATCAAAGCGCAATTTTGTCATCGAGTACAAGTCTGGCCGCCGTCGGTCGGCGATCACCCAATCCAGTTCGATCTGGGGCAATCTTGATCTCAAGTCCGTTGCTCAAGCGGTTGAGACGGATATGCCAACACCAGTTATTGGAATTGACGCCGCCATGGATAGCCCTTCAAGGCATTCGGCACAGGACATCGTCGCGGAAGTCAATGGTGCGAGTGTTGCCCCACCAGCGGTGGGTGACGATGCCGTCGCAGGCGTCGATCCAGGGACTCTCGTCGACAACGATGCGCTGGTGGATAGCGAAGAGACGATAGGCGCAAACGACGCGATAGGTTCGGCCGAGGGTGATGCATCGGGAGAGGTAGCAAGATCGGAGGCGGGTCGCTCCGAACCTACACGCCGCCGTGTGCGGAAAGCGAATGTTCGAGCGGACCGTCAACCGGTCAAGCCAAAGTCGGCAAAGACGAGGCTTGTATCAATGTCTGAAGCCGATAAGGAGTTGGCGGATCTCTTTCAGCTTGAGGAAGAGAACCGCCAGTTGAGACGCTTGTTGGTCGTAAAGTTGCGCAAAGACAATGACTGGCTGCGCGACTGGCTTCGACGTGCTTGATCTGCAACAGTGCTGTGTCCAATTATTTCGCGTCGAACCTGGCTAGCATCTTGCGCAGTTGCGCGTTTTGCTCGGAAAGCTTTCTCTCCAGCTGGCGCCGCAAGGCATCGATCTCCGCATCGAGATCGGCCATTTCATGCATAAGCGATTTCGGGACGGCAGACGCGTTGTCCTCCGTTTGGCTCGATGGTGTCGGTTGCTGCACAAAAGCTCGGGTCGTTTTCTGGCGCTTGAGCTGTGGCATATCCACCGGCTCGGCCAAAGCGTCTACGGTCGGCGTTTCTTCTCGCGCAGCGACGATCTCCGTAATCTCAGCTCTTGCATCTATGGCTGCTGAACCTTTGGCATCCGCGGAGATAGCAGAAACTCCATCCACCGCCGATGCAGATGCCTCATCGGAAATCCGAACATGCTCAAGGCTGGCACTGTTGTTCCGTCGAGCCGCATCGAGCCGTTCATCCGCAGCGACCTCAATAGTCTGCTCCGCAGGCTGCGCCTCGATCTCCAGATGTACATCTGTTTTTTCCGGTTGATGTTCGAGAGCAATGGGTTCACGGGCAGTTGCCGGATGCTGCTCCCGAGTATCCATCTTCGGGTTGCGCGACACCAGGTCAGCAACAAATCTCCACGGTGTTCTCATCGCATTCGCCCTCGGCATGGCGACAGAATACTGCCGCAGTCATTCAGATAGGACAGGTCCATGCGGGCCTGTCGATTTCGCGGATCGGCCTACAGCGTCGAGCGTCAAGCTTTGCCGAGGCGCTTGCGCAGATCGGCATTCTCAGAGCGCAGCTTGTCGGAAAGCTCCTTACGCAACTGCTTGTTCTCTTCCTCAAGCTTGATGAGGTCGGAGATGTCGTCGACGGGCGCAACTGGAGCCAGGGCAGCTGCCTTCGCACGCGGCGTGCGCGTGGCGACTTTCTTCGGTTCGACAGCAGCCTTGTCGGCTTTGACCGGAGCAATCTTCGAACCGCGTTTTGCGCGCGTCTTTTTGACTGGTTGTTCGGCAGGTGACGCGGTGACGTCATAGGCAGCGATCTTGGCGGCAGCCTTTGGAGCGCGAGGCTTGCGTGTTGTTGATTGCCACTGAGAACTGACCCGGTAGTGGAGTGAACCCCTCGGGCTGGACCACAGGACAGGGAAAAACTGATACACTCTGCGGGCCTTAATCGGAGAAGGCTCATGAAGTCCCGAGGTCCA
>NZ_JACIGW010000017.1:0-8396 GCF_014198105.1 Aliirhizobium cellulosilyticum
TTCTATCTTAGGTATGTGACTGGTCATAATGGGCACATTACTCCTAACACTTAACAAGTGGGAGATCGTGTCCGGGGGTTTAGGGGGCCACTACACCCCGGGCATCGAGTGCACGAAACTTCGAACGTGCTGCGAACAATCGAAGAGCCATGCTGCTATCGTGACAATAACTTGAGCGCGACTATCCGATCAAAGATCGGGATCTGATTTACCAAGGGCTATATGAGCGGTACGCTGCGAGAGCTGCAGCTGATGATCAGATGTTTTTCATCGGTAGATGTGGGACCTATCAGTACCTTGATATGCACCAGGTCATCAACCAGTCACTAGCTCATGTGTCGAAATGGATGGCGAGGGCTTAGCCAGCGATCGATTTGCGGGGCCGCAACGACCGGTGTCTCACTTCGGTCCGAAAAGTATAAGTTAGATCTGATGGCTGGAACGCCGTATCCTACGACTTCTCGGATCTCGCGGGCTGAGATGAATTTGAAGGGGCCTTGGTCCAGTGGTCGCGGCCGGCTTCAAGAAGGTGTAAGCTCTCCGCCAGGATCTCCCGGTATCTTTGGACCTTTGTATTTCTCGACCGCAGGAGTCCTCCTTGGAGGCATTTGGTTGCGAGATAGGTAACGCGGCTTCGTTTTCAACCAGATCCATCAAAAGATTTCGCATAACGGCATTCTCTTCCCTGAGCCGTGACAAATCCAGGACATAGTCGCTGGCCGCAAGCTTCCTCGAGATGACCTTTTCGATCTTTTTCTCGAAAAGGCGGGTCTTGATCGCGTGGTGCCGTGTGAAAAAAGCGTTGCGACAACAACGCAAAGCGCAATGAGAACGTAAAACATTCGAGCCTCCAGGGTCACGCTGAAGGTCGGTATTTGCGACGCTGATTTCAATACGCGGTTTTGTTCGTGGTGGTGAGAGAGCGATGGTGTGTCAGAGGCAGCAGCTGTGCGACGGAGGCAGGCACCAATTGATCAGCAACAGCGACTTAATTATGTTTGGGACCACATCGTTTACCCTCCTGTTGATTTTTTGCTTTTCGAAGGCTGCGTTGACGCCAGTGTTATCAAACATTTCACGCCTCTGCCCCGAGATGCCGGGACTTTCGGGGGCGTACATGTTGCAGAAATTCATTTGTGATCGTTCAGGAAATTTCGGCATCATAAGTGCACTGCTTATGGTTCCGCTTATCGGTGCGGCGGGCCTCGCTATCGATCTGACAAATGCGATGACGGCAAAGGCTACACTTCAGGCAGCGGCTGACGCGGCAGCATTGGGCGCTATCGCCGAGAGATCACCCGGCGCGGTCAAAGCAATGTTGATGACGAGCAACGGCAGCGTGCAGGCCGGCATCGAAGATGCAAAAAAAGTTTTCGACTCGCAAATTTCCGCCGCCGGCTATCAGCTTCAGAGTAGCTCCGCATCAGTCGTCCGGAACGACAACGAACTGACTGCGGTATTCAACTACTCAGCGACAATTCCAACCACGTTGATGCGAGTCCTTGGCCAGCAGGAAATAACAATCGCGGGTCAGGCTTCCGCTGTGTTTCAGACGCAGACGTTTCGGGACTTCTACCTCCTTTTGGACAACACGCCATCTATGGGTGTCGGCGCCACAACAGCCGACATCAACAAAATGGTTGCTAACACATCGGACAAATGCGCATTCGCATGCCACATCGTCAATAATGGCAAGGAGGACAGTGCTAGTTACTACAATCTCGCAAAGAAGCTCGGCGTTACGATCCGGATCAACGTCGTAGCCAAAGCAACAGCAGCGCTCATGGACACGGCGATTTCAACACGAACCAGCCCCAACCAATTCCGCATGGCTGTCTACACATTTGGACAGAAGGCCGAGGACACAAAGCTACTGGAGGTGACATCCCTCACCGACGATCTCGCCGCTGCCAAAGGTAAGGCGTCACTTATAGATCTAATGTCCATTCCGTATCAGGGTTACAACAACGACCAGCAGACTGACTTCGATCTTTCGTTCAAGAGCATTGGTGAGAAGATGGGGTCACCGGGCACTGGCCTGAGTGCGGCGAGCCCGGAAAAGATCTTGTTCTTCGTATCGGACGGTGTTGGTGATAGCAAAAAGCTTACTGGCTGTACAAAAATGCTCACTGGAAGCCGTTGCCAGGAGCCGATCGACATAAAAGCCTGCACTGCGCTTAAGCAGAAGGGATACAAGATCGCGGTCTTGTACACGACCTATTTGCCATTGCCGACAAACAGCTGGTACAACTCATGGATCAAGCCATTTCAAAATGAAATTTCGACCAAGATGGCGGAGTGCGCCACTTCCGGTTACTTCTTTGAGGTCAGCCCATCGCAGGGCATTTCCGAAGCAATGAATGCTCTTTTTCTAAAGATCGTTTCTTCGCCCCGACTCACCGGTTGAACGCGTGAAAGAAGCCGCTTGCTAAACCAGCGATGATCAAACTCGAGACAATGATCCGGGCACTGGTCGGCCACGCGAGTAAACTCGTTTGTGAAATATCGACCGTAAGCGCACGGTGAAGGCCGTCTTGCGATGACGGCCTGCTGACTGCCAGTCCTAGTGGTAACGCTAGGAGTAGTCATATGACGAAGCATCCAATTGAGGTGATCACGTCCGTAGAGCGCCGTCGGCGCTGGTCACCCGAAGACAAAGAGCGCCTCGTTGCGGCCTGCTTTGAGCCAGGTGCGGTTATCTCTGAGATTGCTCGCGCGGCAGGTATCCATGTCAGCCAGTTGTTCCGTTGGCGCAAGGAGCTCTGCCGAGTCGAAGAGCAGAGCACCGAGACGGCAACCACCTTGGTGCCGGTGATAGTGGCCGAAACGGTTCCGGCCGTGCCTGCCGTCCAATCGGAACCGCCTGCGACATCCCATCCTCGTCGGAAGCGCAGTGATGTAACAATCGAACTTGGTCGGGGCCGACGCGTCCGCGTGGATAGCGACATCGATACGGAAGCGCTTGGCCGGATTCTCGATTGCGTGCTGGGGCTACGATGATCCCGGTTCCGAGTGGCGTGAAGGTCTGGCTGGCGACGGGCCGCACCGATATGCGCAAAGGTTTCCCCGGTTTGTCGTTGATGGTGCAGGAGGCGCTGAAGCGCGACCCGATGTGCGGTCACCTGTTCGTATTCCGCGGCCGAGGCGGCGGCCTGATCAAGGTGATCTGGCATGATGGCCAGGGAGCCTGTCTGTTTACGAAGAAGCTGGAGCGTGGTCGTTTCATCTGGCCACCAGCGGCCGATGGCACGGTAGTGATCACGCCCGCGCAGCTCGGTTACCTGCTGGAAGGTATCGACTGGCGGATGCCGCAAAAGACGTGGCGGCCAACGTCGGCCGGATAAGCAAAAACACTGGAATGACGGGGTCGAATATGATTCCATCCTGTCATGAGCAATGCGACCGAAGAGCTTCCGGACGACCTTGCCAGTGCCCTTGCACTGCTGGCCCAGGAACGCGCTCGACGTGTCGCAGCCGAAGCAGAAGCGGCGACCGCCAAGGCCGAAGCCGCCAGCGCAAAGGCACTTGTATCGCATTCCGAGGCGCTAATCGCACGGCTGAAGCTGGAGATCGACAAAGTTCGCCGTGAACTCTACGGCAGCCGGTCCGAGCGCAAGGCGCGGCTCCTGGAGCAGATGGAACTGCAACTCGAGGAATTGGAAGCGGACGCCGGTGAGGATGAACTGGCGGCGGAGATCGCTGCCAAAGCTTCAGCCGTCAAAGCCTTCGAGCGCAAGCGTCCGTCACGCAAGCCCTTTCCCGAACACCTGCCGCGCGAGCGCGTCGTCATCGCCGCTCCCGCCAATTGCGCCTGTTGTGGATCGGCCAAACTGTCGAAGCTCGGTGAGGATGTCACCGAGACCCTGGAGGTCATCCCGCGTCAATGGAAGGTCATCCAGACGGTGCGAGAGAAGTTCACCTGCCGCGAGTGTGAGAAGATCACACAGCCACCCGCACCCTTCCATGTAACACCCCGCGGCTTTGCCGGGCCACACTTGCTGGCGATGATCCTGTTTGAGAAGTTCGCCCAGCACCAGCCGCTCAACCGCCAGAGCGAGCGCTATGCCCGCGAAGGTGTCGACCTCAGCTTATCGACGCTGGCCGATCAGGTTGGAGCATGTGCCGCGGCGTTGAAGCCCATTCACTCCCTGATCGAGGCGCATGTCCTTGGCTCCGAACGTCTGCATGGTGACGACACCACCGTGCCGATCCTGGCCAAGGGAAAGACTGATACGGGCCGCATCTGGACCTATGTCCGGGACGATCGACCGTTCGGAAGCCTCTCCCCGCCGGCGGCCCTTTACTATGCCTCGCGAGATCGACGGCAGGAGCATCCAGAGCGCCACTTGAAGACCTTCACCGGCATTCTGCAGGCGGACGCCTATGGCGGCTACAATCCGCTGTTCAAAATTGATCGCGATCCCGAACCGCTGACCCAGGCACTCTGTTGGGCACACTCGCGGCGCAAGTTCTTCGTGCTCGCCGACATTGCCGCAAACGCCAAGCGTGGAAAGAACGCCGCGCCGATCTCGCCTATGGCGCTCGAAGCCATCAAACGGATCGACGGCCTGTTTGATATCGAGCGGGAGATCAACGGGCTTGACGCCGATCAACGCCTGGAGCGTCGCCGCAAGGAAAGCCTGCCGCTCGTTGATGATCTGCAGGCCTGGCTTCAAACCGAGCGGGCAAAGCTCTCACGCAGTTCCCCGGTCGCCGAGGCGATCGATTACATGCTCAAGCGCTGGGATGGCTTCACGTCATTCCTGGCGGATGGCAGAATTTGCCTGACGAACAATGCGGCAGAGCGAGCTCTGCGAGGCTTCGCACTAGGCAGGAAGTCCTGGCTCTTCGCCGGATCAGATCGTGGCGCTGACCGTGCCGCCTTCGTAGCCACATTGATCATGACGGCAAAACTCAACAACATCGATCCGCAGGCGTGGCTTGCCGACGTTCTTGCCCGCATCGCGGACACGCCGATTACTAGACTGGAGCAACTGCTTCCGTGGAACTGGATACCGCCGACCGTCAACGCTCAAGCGGCGTGATCTCTGACCGTCACGTGTCGCCGCTCTACCTTACTGATCCGTTTTTGCAGTGAGCGCACCAAATCCCTTTGCTTGGAGATTGTAGGGCGGGTTTGCCGCATCGCGGGCAGATAGTGGCAATGGAGCCAGTCCTGTAGATCATTGCGCACCTCTCATCACGAGCAGAAAACCGTTCTTCTAGCGTATGCATATCGCATTTTGCCCGTCGTCTCCATTCGTCGATAAGTAGTTTGGTCACAGAGAAATCAGTGACCAAGAGGGCGGCCTTCGCCGGATGTTTACTATCGACCTGCCTTTCGCAGACACCATGATACGTCCCGTCGCTCCACCGCTAGAATTGGCGAAGAGGCGGTGCACCCACTGCACGACGTTATTCGCAGGCGGCGCGCATCGACCGCATTCAGGCTGATCGCCTGGTGGCCACGATCCTCCAGCCTCATTTATGCCGTATTGCCCGTCAGCGAGAAGGCTTGCAGCGTATCGTCAAAATCAATGGCGAAAGCCAGCACGCCTTCATCCGGGCAAACCGTCGTTTGGCCTTCTTGTTGCCGGCTAGGCGGCCTTAGTGGTGTCCGCCATCGCCAGTTGCTGCGCAATCGACTCCGCGCTTTGAGGCTTGCCGAACAGATAGCCTTGTCCTTCCTCACAACGCAATTCTGCCAGGATCTGTCGCTCTTCTTCAGTTTCGATACCTTCGGCGACGAGCCTTAGCCCGAGACCTTGGGCGAGAGAAACTACGGCTTTTACGATGAGAAGAGAATGATGATCGGCGGTTAGCCGGCGCACAAATGATTGGTCTATCTTCAGTTTATCCAGAGGAAAGCCAGCCATGTAGCTCAGGGATGAATAACCGGTGCCGAAGTCATCAAGAGCTATCCTGACGCCAAGCCTCCTTAGCTGCGTGATCACGTCCAGCAAACGCTCCGTGCCATCTAAAAATGCCGATTCGGTAATTTCCAGGTGGAGGCGGTCCGCTGTCAGCCCGCTTTTCGCCAGAGCGTTCTTTACCTCGGCGACGAGATCCGTCTTTGCGAACTGAATGGGTGAGACGTTGACAGCCACGGTCGTGGTGGGCGGCCAGGAGCTCGCAGCTCTACAGGCGCCTTGAAGCGCCCATATGCCTAGATCGCATATGACACCGCTGCTTTCAGCCACCGGGATGAACTCGCCGGGAGATACCAGTCCGAATTCGGGGTGTCTCCAGCGCATCAGGGCTTCTGCCCCGACAATCTGACCGGTGGCGAGATCGACCTGCGGCTGATACGCAAGAAAAAATTCTTCTCGCTCTAGACTTGCGCGCATCGCGTGTTCGAGCTTTCGTGCTCGTAGCTGATCCTGCGCGCGCCTCTCATCGTAAAGCATCCAGTTCGAAGCAGAGTTAGCCCTAGCATCAATTAGAGCACTTTCTGCTTGTTCCAGGGCAGATGGGGCCGGAAACGTGCTGTCATCAAAAACGCTGACCCCAAGGCGGGCTTCGACGTAAATTTCCGAGCCATCCGTTTCAAATGGATCCGCGAACAGTCTGAGAGTTGCTTCCGCTTGAATGTGATCGAAGCCAGTGGTCGGCAGGGGCAAAGCCAGGACGAAGCTGTCACTATCTAAGCGGCTCAAAATCGATACGTGAACGACGCTTAGCAATCTTGTGGCCACTGCTCGCAAGAGCTGGTCGCAAGCGGGGCGCCCCATAGTAGCGCTGAGCTGCTCAAATCGATGCAGTCCAATAGCAACGACCAGCTGAGGTGCCCCCATGGACTGGAGGCGGTCGATGAATTCTCTACGGGTGACCAGGCCAGTCAAGTCATCATACTGGGAGATTCGCAGAAGTTCTGCTTCGTATCTCCGCCGGGCGGTTACGTTTCTGGCAATAATGCTGCCTACAAATCCGACGTGTTGCTCACCGCTCTCAGCAACTCGTTCTGAGCGCGAAACCGTAATCGATGCATCGTATGTAGCCTCAAGGTCGCCACGTTTCATCCCAAGTTCAACGGAAACGGAATGGACCGGTTTGCCGGCGGCCTTGAAGCTTGAGACGGTGTCCTCAACATGCCGCTTCATACTCACAGGAACCGCGCTTTTGTGCTCGTCATCATCCTCTGAATAGATCGCATCGGCAGACGCGCTTCGATCGAGAATGACCAGGTTTTGATCAAAAATAAGTACTACGTCTTCGCTGTTCGCTATTATTGAACGAAGAGTATTCTTCGACGTTCGGTAATCGGCAACTGCGATCCGGCCTCGTAGGAGGCTGAAATTGCTTCTCTCGCTGAGGGCCAGCAAAAGAGATACGCCTAGAAGTATCCAACTGTTTCCCGTTCGGATGACATAGGCGTCGTTGGACTGGATAATGAATGCAACGGTTTCCATGGCTGAGATCAGGGTGAATGCCGCCGCCACAAAAAAGCTCGGACGATATAACCGACACCCGATCGCTAATCCTATGAGCATTGCTGCAATCAACAATTCCGGAATTGTCTGATCGACCTCCGATGCCAATCGGTGATGCAATATTGTCTCGGTCGCCAGAATGTGAATCAGAGGTCCAGCCACAGGGCCGTACAACGGTACGGGGTATACGTCCTTCAATTCCGTGGCGTAGGCGCCAACGACAACCGTCTTGTCGGCAAAGACGCTTGGCGCGAGCGTTCCAGATATCAGGTCGGAGGCAGAAAAAGTCGGTACGGTCGACGGGTCTATAGAATAATCTATGAGGTAGGTACCGGTTGTATCCTCTACCTGTGCCAGGACGGCAGGCACGGATTGCGTAAGGCTGCCGTCCAACTCGTCGGCCATTTTAAACGTCTTTATCAGCCCACCTTCGGCGAGCTCGACGTTAGCGAAAGCAAGCCAAGCATTAGAGGCAAACGAGGAAATTGGCCTTGTAACGCTAGTGGGCGATCCCGCAACAGCGCTTTCGTGCTGTTTGAAGATGGGTAGCACTGTAGCCCCACCGGTAGTGAGGAGAGCTTGACCAAGCTTATTATCTTCAGTCAGAGACGATGCATTGCTGAAATCAATATCCAGAAAGACATCCCGCGCCCCGGCGGCTGCCAGGCGCTCTAATATTTCGGCGTGGATTCCACGCGGCCAGGGCCAGACACCTATAGCATCGAGGCTCTTCTTATCGATTGCTACAAAGACAACGTTACCGCTTGCGGGGCGCTGCAACCCTTTGAAGCGGAGGCTTGAGACAACGTCGTCCAAGTACGTGGTAAATGGCTTGATCGCCGGCGAAAGAGGCACGGCGCACATGAGAGAAATCAACGCGGCTCGAACGACGAGTGATACTCTTACCTTTCCGAAAAAACTCATCGCAACACCCTAGACCCCAGCAATATACTTTAATTTTTCCCG
>NZ_JACIGW010000017.1:8490-23879 GCF_014198105.1 Aliirhizobium cellulosilyticum
TGCCCGTTCCCGTTCCCGTTCCCGTTCCCGTTCCCGTTCCCGTTCCCGTTCCCGTTCCCGTTCCCGTTCCCGTTCCCGTTCCCGTTCCCGTTCCCGTTCCCGTTGCCGTTCCCGTTCCCGTTCCCGTTCCCGTTGCCGTTCCCGTTCCCGTTCCCGTTCCCGTTCCCGTTCCCGTTCCCGTTGCCGTTCCCGTTCCCGTTGCCGTTCCCGTCGCCGTTCCCGTTGCCGTTCCCGTTGCCGTTCCCGTTGCCGTTCCCGTTGCCGTTCCCGTTGCCGTTCCCGTTGCCGTTGCCGTTCCCGTTGCCGTTCCCGTTGCCGTTCCCGTTGCCGTTCCCGTTCCCGTTGCCGTTGCCGTTGCCGTTGCCGTTCCCATTCCCGTTGCCGTTGCCGTTGCCGCTATTTCCATTACTTGCACTCTTCGAGTCGTCTGCCTTCCCAAGGCGGCCACCGTCAGGCGAGCCGGACGTCGCGGTGTTCTTACTGGAGTCCGCTGATTTTGCTTGTCCATTTAAGGTAGTCGCACCAACTGCCCGCACGCTGGCCACGGACGGCGCTACGGCGCTGATGGAAGGTTTTGATACGGCCCCGGCGACGGTCATTCCTTTCACTGCATCCACTGCGGCGCGTTGACCGGGACCAAGAGAAGAGCGTTGACCACTCGCGAATGAGCTAACCTGAACGAGACCTCTTGTCACAGAAACGCTAGCCGTCGTCTTGGTTACCGACACTCGAAACGCTGTGCCTTTTACGACGGCAGCAAGGTAGGGCGTCTGGACTGTGGTGTGAGGCCGGCTACGCTTTTCGATTTCGAGATCAAGCGTTCCTGTCTGCTGCCGAACCTCAGTGATTTTTTCAAAGAAACCGGATGTCGTGAAGCTCGCCAGAGTATTTGGCTGAAACGAAACTGTTTCCACCCCTCGAGACAGCTGAACTCTCCCCCTGGGGCCTGTCGAAACCCATGCCTTGTTTGGGATGACGTCTCCGACTTTTGCCCCGCGCCAGGTTTTCAAGTCCGTCGTGTAGTTTACCTGTATTGTCGTCTTGGTGACTTCCCACTCCGTTGACGCGGCAAAAGCAGATTTTTCCGTGGCAAACAGGAAGGTCAGAAGAATGAGTATGCGATGCATGTATGGGTCCCCCAGGCTTGAAGCAGGGAGCCACAGTTAGATTAACAGCTGCTGAATTAGCCGTTTCAGAGCTTCAGTAGACTTAACAAACCCCTTCGCAGTTGCCGCTCATCTTGTTTGGCCCCGGTTACCACATCGGATCACTCGTAAAAGGGCGGCTGAGACCTGTGGACCAGGGAAAAATCTTCCCAGAATTAAGTGCTGTAGGCATCCGCGCCCATCTTGTCTGGCGTGAGGTAGTACCGCTTGTCGAAGTAGACATCATCACGTCGGAGCAGGGTATTAATGCCTCAACCTCCAGCGTCTTGTTGCTTTCCGGTTGGTACGGCCGCTCTCTCGAAACCCTTCGTCCGGATGGCGATTGCCGCACATCGCAGCATAGCCGTCATTGTAGAGCTGGTCTGCTACGGACCCCAGACGATCAGCATCGGCTGCAGCGAGCCGAGCATGACGATGGTCGGTGCCTTCAGCTAAGGCGGCCACGACGATTGTATTCCGAGCGGAGACGTCGGTCAGTCGAAGTCCTGAAAGATCGTCGTGCAGCCACTGGGTGGAAACTGAATGTTCAAAGCTGGCTATGATCATGATGTTGAGCAGTGTCTGAAATATGGGAAGGTCATGGCATTGGAAATGCTGGATCGCTGTAGGCAGTTAGTTCGGAAGGATTGGCAGGCCGGTGTTTCCGATCGGTTCAGATCTCTCTGGCCGTTGAGCATGGGAATATGCGAAGATGGACATTAAAGTCGTATGGCCCTAATGTCTTTCTCACCGTTCGCAGACTGTTAGGGCGTGGACGGCTGGGAGATGATCCGCTCTTGCCCCAAGCAGGAGTGAATCCGTGTCTATCTCCATTGAAATCACTCCCGTCGAAATTGAAGCCTCGAAAGTCGCGACACACCTGTCAACGCTGAACAGGGCGATCGCAGCGATGGGACGCGCTTCGACCTTTGAGGACGTGGTGGAAACGCTGCGGGCGACCGCGCGGTTGCTGATCGGATGCGATGGCATCGCCATCATCCGTCGCGACGGCAATCTCTGCCATTACATCGAAGAAGATGCGATTGGACCTTTGTGGAAGGGCCACAAATTCCCTGCCTCGGCATGTATCAGCGGCTGGGCAATGATCCATCGGCAGACCGTGCTGGTCCCCGATGTCGTCAAAGACGACCGGATCCCCCACGAGCTCTATGCCGGCACATTCGTAAAGTCAGTTGCGATGGCGCCAGTCCTTGTCGAAAACCCGATCGGCGCCATCGGTGCTTATTGGTCAAGACCATATTCCCCGGCCGAGTGGGAAGTCGACGTGCTGGAAACGCTCGCAGGCGCCGCCGCCATCGCGATCGAAAAGACCCACGCAGTTTCGAGCGCCGCCAACACCCAGAAGCCGACTGTCTCCGATGGTGCTCAAGGGGCAAAAGACTTCTCCAAAGACATAGCGCGGGTCGCGGGCATTGCCGCAGTCCCGACGATCCTGGACGTCGTCCTACGCATGACGGGAATGGGCTTTGCTGCAGTCGCCAGGGTCACCGACGATCGATGGATCACCTGCCAATCCCTCGATCATGTCGGCTTCGGTCTGAGGCCCGGCGACGAACTACCGGTCCAAAGCACGCTCTGCGATGAAATCCGCGGCCATCGCCAACCGATCGTCTTCGACGATGCCGCCGAAGAACCTCTCTATCGCGACCACCATACGCCGCGGATCTATGGTCTGCGCAGCTATATCTCCGTGCCGATCATCCTGGCCAACGGGCAGTTTTTCGGGACGCTCTGCGCCATCGATCCTCATCCGGCCAAGGTCAATAATCCGCAGGTCATCGGCACTTTCAAACTGTTCGCTGAACTGATCGGCCATCACCTCTATTCAGACGAGCGCCTCAAGGCGACGGAACAGCAGCTCGAACGCGAGAAGGGCCTGTCCGAGCTGCGCGAGCAGTTCATTGCCGTTCTAGGCCATGACCTACGCAATCCCATTGCTGCGATCGACGCCGGCACTGCCCGCCTCCTGAAGGAAGGCTGGACGGCCCGCAGCCCGCTCGTCCTGAAACTCATGAAGGCCAGCATCTCGCGGATGATCGGGCTTGTCGACAATGTCATGGATCTGGCAAGAGCCCGGATGGGGGGGGGCATTACCCTCGATCTGGCAGAGGACGATCTTGGCCTCACCCTTCGCCATGTCGTCGAGGAACTGCAGTTGTCTCATCCGGATCGAGAGATCGCCGTTTCGCTCGATCTCCCGGCAGCACTTGCCATCGACAGGCTGCGGCTTGCGCAGCTGTTTTCCAACCTTGTGTCGAATGCCATCACCCATGGTGTAGAGACCGAGCCCGTCAGAGTTGTGGCTGGCGTGAATGGTCGGATGCTGGAAGTGTCCGTCGCCAACGGCGGGCAGCCCATTTCGCAAGAGACGATCGCAAAATTGTTCCAGCCATTCCGACGCGGTGAGCTGCGTCCGAGCATGCAGGGGCTGGGTCTTGGCCTGTTTATCGCCTCGGAAATCGCTGCGGCTCATGGCGGAACGATCGTTGTGAAGTCGGATGAGATCGGGACATGCTTCACCTTCCGCATGCCGCTGGTCGGTTGAGGCCTTAGCTGACCGCGGTGCGGTTCGCGTCAGGTCACTTCAGTAGCCTTGATGGCGGACTTCTTGTGAACACATTGGTGGGTAGAAGATTTCGTCGGCATTGCTGATGAGCGCTGATCGAATTCGCCGTTCGCAATGCTCTGTCGCCATCTGCCTTTACCACGGATGTACTGGCACTGATAAAGAGGCGACCGTGAGGAAGGTCGGTGCGATTTCGCCCCGGCCTTTTTTATGGTCGCGACGTCCAATCATCCGGATGGTGTCTCGGTAATTATTGTTTCGCGGTGGTTCGAGACCGACGGTTACTGGCCGTATCGGTTCAAGCCTTGCTACTCGCCGAGGCCAGTCAGTTCGCGATGCTTAGACATGGCAGCTTCCAGCGCCGAAAAGCCCAATATGATGGACGGCAGGAAGAATGCGCTGGTCTATGTCTCGGCAATCATCCAGGGGGACGATAGCGGTGCCCCGCCAGCGAGCCTTGTCTTGGCTGAATATGCAAATGCCGGCCGAGGTCCAGCCTGAACGTCGGGGACGCCGTTGCGTCGACCTTAGGATGACGACGGAGATTGGAAGACGTCAGTGTTACGTCGTGCGATTGCCACTGTTTTCCGTTGGATCGTAGTTCATATCGAAATCCTTCTCCTTCTTCTGGCCCGGCGGCGTCCGATTGACGGTTGCGTCTTCGGAACCCGTCACGACGGTCGGCTTAGCGCTGTGTACGCCAGTCGCGTGGGAATCTGCCTGCGGAGGCGCATACTGGCCCTTTGCATCATCCTTTGGCTTTGCCATTCACTTTCTCCTTTGTTTGAGGTTTCCGCATCATATGATCGGCTTGCCGCCGGCAACTGCGATCGTTGCTCCCGACACATAGCTCGAGAGGGGATCGGCCAGCATCACGTAAGCGGTGGCGAGTTCGGCGGGCTGGCAGGGCCGTTGCAGGGAAGGCGCGGGCAAGCAGCGCGTGGAGATAGGATGCCTCCAGCCCCGCATGGCCGGACGAATAGAAGACGACGCTCTCCCTCTCCAACCGTCACAGGGTCCTGCCGATCTTCTCGAACGCCTCATCGCATGTCACCTCCACATATCGATCGGTAGCATGATCGAAGCGCGTCGGGTGGGTGAGGCGGCCGGTCATTTCGAGATCGTGATCCTTCCAGGACCTCAATTCGGTCGCGCTATGCTTATTCCAGAAATCGGGCGTGCAGCGGGCATTGGTGAGCTGCCACATGGTCGCCTTCGCGCCGTTTTCGCAGAATTCAAAGGGATTAGTTCTTCGGCTTTGGCCAGGCGCAGGAGACGCACATGAACCCGCCCGGCTTATTCTGCCGCGCAAGCGTTTCCAGGAACGCTGCCGGCGGCTCGCTCTCACCATAAATGCGGGCGATCGATTTCAGCGATCCCCATCCCCCCGAAGGACCTTTGCCATCCGGGTTGTCGATATGATCTGTCATGGGATGGCTCCAAAGAAGTCTGACGTGGTGTTTGCGTTCGATCGCGGGGTGGACCGGCCAGGACCGAGATTTGTCGCGGGAGAAACATCCTGGCACCGACAACGTTCCGCGATGAGCCAAGCTTTCGGTCGCCCTGGGCGTGTCCTTTATGTGCTTCGAGAGCGGGAGTGAGTTGGGAACAATCTGATGACCACTCGGGTTACTGATGGGCCCGTCCCTGCGATCGACCGATCGCTGTCGACAAACTCCTTTGCATTGGAAGACCGATGACTGAACTTTGGGAATACCCTGTCGAGATCGCAACCGGCGCAGCCGGCGGTTCGAAATGCATCAGGAACACCCGAGAGGCCGTGGCGTCTTTGGCTCTCGACTTCCCCAAAGGCGGACCGGATGTAGGCACTGCTAAAAAAGTATGCCTCCGGGCGGTTTCTGGTGCTGTTCCTGGCGACAGCGCCGCTGCGGCTTTTAGAGTTGCCGCCAAAAGTGCGGGTCTACTTCGGGAGTAAGCCGCGACGGAATTCTCTCCGCCACTCACTGAAACCAATATCGGTGTCGTCAGTTCACCCTTTACCATCACGAGGGAGTAAGACGATGTCCGACAATAGCATCACCACAGTCCGCGCAATATTTGAAACGCGCGAGCCAGCAGATCTCGCCGTCGAGCATCTGGTCCAGAAGCATGGCATTCCTAGATCTGATATTTTCGTTCAGGCGGCAGGTGATGGAAACACGGCCGGTTCGGCGCCCTCTGGAGGGGACGTTTCATCTTCTGGCTATGTAAGAACGGATGCGCCGCTCGCAGGTGAAATTGAGATCTCAGTCGACATTGCAGCAGACCGGTTGGCCGCTATCCAGCGCAATATGGGTGACCTAGGGGCGATGAGGGTGTCGGGCCGGTGACGTCAATCGCCAGCGTTAGTTCAAGTCTTCGGATGCTCACTTGAAGTAGATAGTGAAGAGGTAGCACGAGTAATGAGTGACGCGGACGGATTTCAGACGACTTGGAGCAAATGGTCGCCCGCGCTGATACGGCCGGGGCGGCCCGCGACCGAAAGCGGCACTTTTCAGAAACTGACGTAGCTACAGGTCACTGAGTGCTTTCCATGAAAGCATGTAGTTACCTCCAACCTCCGAGTTTTGCCTACTCAGCTCCATGATCTTTCAGCCAGCCGGAAATTCCTGCCACTTCTCCCTCCCCTTTTTGCCAAGCACCGATTTGCCGCGACAAATGTCGCATGGGCCTTTCTCGCAGGGTCAAGGCGCCAGGCATTCGTCGCAAATGCCGCAGCCGTCTTCATCAATGGCGGAGTTCGGACGCTGACGACAACAGCAAAGGCAAATGGCCATCTCGTGTTCAGTGTTGTGCGCCGGAGGCAAAATCTCAATGTCGGCGTCCGAAAACATCTCGGTCATTCCATCATCCATCCCGATGCTCCCAAAGCGAAGATCGCCACTCGAGATAGGACCGGATTTCCAGCGAACAAGATGATTTCAGGGAGCTGGAAAAATTTTCGACCGGGTCTTGAACGACAAAATCTCAAAAAACCAAATCGGTCAACGCCGACGGCCCAATGAGGGGGTCGGCTGACCGAGTAGGCGGGTTTCCCCGCTACCTTCCATGTTGCTTTACGGAGGATATGGGTATGAGAACTGAACTTGATTTTGCCCCGCTCTATCGTTCGAGCATCGGCTTCGACCGCATGTTCAACCTGCTCAGCAATACGCAGCGCCTCAACGCAATCGAGACCTGGCCGGCCTATGACATTGTCAAGACCGGCGAAGACGACTACCGCGTCACGATGGGGGTGGCGGGCTTTGGCGAAGGTGACCTCAGGAGCGCAACGTCCTTGTAATCAAAGGCGGGGAAGCCGAGGAGCTCCAGGGCGAATATCTCCACCGGGGCATTTCCGGTCGTTCGTTCGAGCGGAAGTTCGAACTTGCGGATCACGTAAGGGTCGAAGGTGCTGATCTCAGGCACGGCCTGCTGACGATTAGCTTGAAGCGCGAGGTGCCGGAAGCGATGAAGCCCCGTAAGATCGAAATCGGCGTTGCACCGTCTAACGAACCGCTTCGCTTGGAAACCGACCGTCAGCTTGCCTGAGCGAGAAGGCGGCAGCCCACGAGGGCATTCGGTTGATAGGCGTCTGATCATGATCGGGTCACATCCGACCGAAAGTCTAATATCACCTACAGCTCCGCCAGCCTCATCGGCGCCAGCTTTCCCCTTTCATGCAGAGCAAAGAAGGAGGTTCCGATGTTACTCGCTCTGTTCGATAAACCGCTCTATGCGCAGCGTCGGTATTTCCTGCAAGAGATCACCGGGCTGGATGATGTGTTCGATTTCCTCGACGAGTGGCCACACGAGAAGCGCAACCTCGCTTATGACACGCTTGTCCTTTATTGCCGTGAGGCGGCAAACGGTCGCTGGCCAATCGACGCGGTTCGCGAGAACTTTCGAGTGTTTCTTAAGCAGAATGGCAAACTTGCCGAACTTGAGGACGTCCCACCGCGTCTCCGGCGCGACACCGGCGTCAAGATCGGCGGAATGCAAGTGCCGGCCTAGCTCCTTGGTGCCGCAATCAAACCGGCACCTTGATTATCATATCCTAAAACACACTATTGCGGTGAAGCTCCTGTCTATGGAGGAAAGATGGTAGCGGAGCCCTATACGGCCGACGATCCCGAAACCCGCCTGGCGCTATTCGATTTTGCCTTCGAGAACGCAGCGATCGGGATCTCCCTCGTCGATTTTGAGGGCCGCATCATTCGCGGCAATGCCCATCCAGAGGATATCGAGGCAGATCTGATCCTATTTAAGCAGGTTCTGCAAGGAAGGCGGGACGGCTACACGATGGAGAAGCGTTACCTGCGGCATTTCGGAGAGATTGTCCACGTCCTGATCCACGTGGCCGCGATGCGCGATGCTGAAGGGCGGGTCGTACGCTTCATATCGCAGATCGAGGACATCACCCGCCACAAGGACCATGAGCGTCAACTCGCCGAGCGCGCAGCGCAGCTTGAGCTGGCGCTTGAAGCCGTCCGTGGCGGCTTCTGGCAAAAGGATATCGTCACAGGCAAATGCGAGACCTCGGATCGACTGGCCCAGCTTATCGGTGGTCCGACGGCCGCGCGGCTAGACCTTGAGCGCTACGTCAACAGGGTCAAGGTAAACGACGGCGCTCAGGCTGATCTGACGCCGCTGATTGCCGGAAAGATCGATCAGAATGTTGCCGAGTATCGTCTCGACACAGTTCAGGGCGAACGCTGGATGCGCTGTGATCGGCGGCTTTTGCGCGACAGCGACGGTCGTCCAGTCAAGATCGCCGGAATGGCGATCGACTTTACGGAAGATCGACGCCGGATCGAGATGCCGGAGGAGACAGCGCGGACGGACGCGTTGACTGGGCTGCTGAACCGGCGTGGGCTGTCGATCGAGTTCGCAACTTTACATTCTGCCGATGGCTTTGCTGTACTGGCGCTCGACCTCGAGGGCTTCAAGGCGGTGAATGATGTTTATCGCCATGCCTCCTGCAAACCACCGCTGCACGCCTGACCTCCGCCGTCAGGTCCGCGCGAGCATCGGCGGAATCTGGACGGGCGAGAAGCGTGATATGTCCAATCTTCTCAAGTAAGCCGACCCGCTTCTTTACGATGCAAAGGCGGCCGGCAAGGATGTCGTCAGGTTTCAGTCGGCTTCCAGGGCGATGCGTTGACGTGGATCAGCATCTTCCCCCGCGCCGCCAAATGTCTCCGCTTGATTGGGCGTCGTTTCCAATGCGTGAGGCACAGACCTCGATCGCTGTGCTCGGCTGGCTGTAAGGTCGTTGTATCGAGACCTGAGCTCTGACATCTCGTACTCGCCGCTGATCCAGAGGTCGACCAAGGCCAGAAATTCGGGGTCACTGTCGATAGGCATTCCCCGCAACAGTGCCTTGGTGCGCACCCGATCAAAAATCGTTCGCCGTCTGTCGCTGTCGATCGCCAACCTACATCTCCGGTGGTGTTGAAAGCGTCTAGAGGAAGACCGAGAGACCTTCAGTATTGACGACATGGATGAACTCTTCCCATGCCTCATGGGCAGAAGCAAAAGATTCATTCCATTCGGTGAGCTGGTCTTCTAGGCTGGTAACCTCCATCCGCCATTCATCACTGCCTGAAGGGCGGAAGATTTCCACACCGACGGTGATGCCGCCTTCAGTGTAGCGGCCGGAGAGTTCTGAGCGTTCGCATCGCGGCTGATGTTGGTTCATTGGGTCACTGAAAAAGTTGGCGCTTAACCAATAATATGGTTTGCGTGCGAGCTTGCAAGATGGAAGGAGGTCTAGGCTGAGCTAGGCCGTCTCAGCGCGGCAGTATTCGACGTATCGCGGGTTCGTATTGGCTCAAGAGCGAAGGAGCGCACGGCGGCGGCTACGTCTGTCGGCACCAAATCTCGGGGCCCGTGCGTTGTTATCCAGGTCCAGAGAAAACAGCGACTAGCAAGAGGCCAACCAATTACACACACCACCTGCTGCGCGCGTCTCGACGTCGTGCTCCCGGGCAGCCCTCGCTTAGCCGCGACTTTATGAACGAGAGCTGCTGAGAGAAAGAACCTGAAGTCTAGTGCCGGCGCGGGGAAGGGACGCATCTTTGAATAACCGTGATACCAGGCGCGGTCGTGATCCTTGCCTCTCGTCAATGAGGAGATATGACAGCCTCTTAATCTCGATTGTGATCACGCCAGCATTGTCACTGCGCCGGTATTTGGCCAGGCCTATCCTGAGGAAGCCATTCTCAACCGCCCAGGCGGCTATCATATCCGCGTTCATAAAGGTCCTGCCATAAGAGATCAAAACGCAGACTTCTCAATCGCGCTCGAGCAAATCGCTCTGCAACTGCAGAGGTACCGCATCTCTCAAACCGTGACCTAGCGAAATCCGTGTCGCCTCGCAGTTCTCGCTCTGCTGTTGCGAGAAAGACTCGCTACTCATGGGCCATTTCGCAAACCGAAGACACACTTGCTCCTCATCGACATCCGCCTGGCTGACGTGAGGGGTATCAGGCATTAACGACCGATCTCGTTCCTCGCGATGACGCGGATAAGAACGGTGGAGTAGGAGGCTCTGCTATAAAATCATGCTAAGTGCTTGCCGACATCAGGCGACAAGCTGTGCGCATCGAAAGGACCGGTAATGAGCTGGAAGACTCGCAAATTCGAATATGTGAATGGTTACAAGGTCGTCGAAACCGACGGTCCGACGTTCAGGGTCTATGATGGGTCCGACCAGGTCGGCGAAGATTTTCCATATTCCGGTGAGGCCGCGGCCTATGCCAAATCTCTGCCCCCGCGCGACACGCCGATATCAAGAAATCTTGGATGACGTTTCTAATCCCAGAACCTGCTACGGCGGGAACGACGTCTGGCCTATTCTTCAAATAGTGGTTCGAGGGCTCTCGCCGGAGAAACCGTTGATGACAGCGGCGCGACCGCGCGTCTACTGCTGGTCTGAATTACGCATCATACCCTGCCGATAATCTTCGGTGTCCTGCGCGTGTTCTGACGAAGAATCATTGGTCAGGACAATTTCGATGGCGCGATATGCTTCGAGAAGTGCGGTAAAAGTGCCAGGCGTCTCAAGTGCGCCGCCAGCCTGGTCGAAGTTTTGTTCGATTATATCTGAAATCTTCGCCACGACTTGGGCCTTGGCAGCTTTCAGTTTGTCTTCACGATCCATGGTACACCCTCATAGCCTGCCTAATTGCCTTGATGTCCTTTTGCCAGAGCCGGCAGAAGGCGACAAGGTTGTGAAGAAGGTGTCACTCTCAGCTTTGACCTGCCGCAGGTACGCGCATCCAAGCTTCAACGTAAAAGAGCGGTTGCTCCCATCCAACGCCCTGCATCGCCCTTGACGCGGGGCACAACCTCAAAGACAACCGCAACCAATGGGCGTCAGTCTCGGCATCCCGAAATTAAGAGTTGACGTGATGCCCGGCGGTCCCTATATTTACTTTATCGATCTTTTGCTTGCCGAGCTTTGTCTACCGCGCGATTGGCACCGCGCTCTAAGCGAGATTCTCTTTCAAAAATAGTCGGTTTTTATCTGCGTGGCACCCGCTCCGCAGTCCATCACTCTATGCTTTGAAAGGGTTCATCATGACCGCTGGCACAGTAAAATGGTTTAATTCCACCAAGTGCTTCGGCTTCATCCAGCCTGACAACGGCGGCGCTGACGCCTTCGTTCATATCTCGGCTGTCGAGCGCGCAGGAATGCGCGAACTCGTCGAAGGCCAGAAGATCGGCTTCGAACTCGAGCGCGACATGAAGTCGGGTAAGATGTCGGCCTGCAATCTGCAGTCCGCTTGATCGATATCGGCTTCCCTTTGACCACGGATGTACTGGCACTGCCGGAAGCAATTATCAATTTGAGGCCAGGCGGTTCGCCTGGCCTTTTTCATTTCGGCTTATAGCCAGATCGACGACAAATGACAGAGACATACAGTAAATCTCGACAACAGGCTGAGACTGCCTTCGGCAATCTTCAGATGGAGTTCTTCGTCAAGAACAATGCGGCGGAAGAGCTCGCATCGATGGCTCAGGCTCGCGACGCCAAGACTATCAGGCTGCGCGAAGCGCGCCTCGCCAAGGAACTCGCTGACAGAGCATTTGCAACATCCGCGCTGCTCGCCAAGCGATCGAAGTCCAGCTGATCATCCCAAACGCTAAATCAGGATAAAGATTTGAGACACGCCAGAAACAACGAACTCACCGATCGACGCTCGGCTGCTTCAGACGCCAAAGCTGCTCTTCTCACTGCCTACCGCGCAGCAAAGACGGCGGCCGAGCCGTCACGATCCGCCAGACAGGCCGAGCGGATCTCCCTTGTTGAAGCTCGCGAGGCCCGCCGTGCAGAGCGGGAACGATTGAAGCACGAGGAACAGACCCGGATCGTCACCCTTGCCGCTCAAAAACAGGCAGCTATCGAGGCGGCCGAAGGGGCCGAGATCGAGGCGCGAAATTCGGCCGAAAATGCCCGGATCTCGCGTGTCGTTGAAGACGAGGCCGCGCGCAAAGCTGAGCGCGACCGACGCTACGCGGCCCGCAAGTCCCGCCAGGCTTAGGCCCGTATGATGGCGGAACTATCCGTCTGCCGATCCAGCTATGCGCCCCTCACTCGAGGCGCGCCCGTCATTCAGTCATAACACCTAAGGACCGCGATCATGGAAACGGCCACCAAAGACCTGCAAGCGATCAATACGGCTTGGCAGATTGCGATCCAGGAAATTCTGCGCATGGTCAAACGCACATGTACTATGGGGGCGGGGAAGCTGCGTTCAACGCCCACGTCAAGCGAATCGAGGAAGCTGCCGTCGACAGCATCCAGGCAGACTTGAGGCTCCGCGGCACCAGCGAGTTGACCGAGACGCTGGTCGAGGAAAGATGCTGAACGACCTCGACCTGTCCTCTCCGAAGGTCCTTATGCAAATGTCACGAGTTCTATCTCCGGGTTAAGCGTTGCCTGCCGTCATCCCGCGCCTCATGGCTCTATAAGTGAATCCAGAGTAATAGTGCTGGCGCCGACAATCATCACTGCTGGCGATGTTCGGGCGCAAAATGACCGCACCAGTCATTCGCCGCAACGACTGGCCACAATCCGCGCTCGTTGGCATCCGGCTGGGTGACCGGAGGGTTGAACCGACAGAGGCCGCCGTCATCGGTATGCTCTCTTTCGGTCCCTTGATTTTCCAAGAAAGCGCAGTCGTTACAGGCCGCATGATCGCAATGAATATCCATGTTTTATCTCCTTCGTTTCGATAACTATGAAGACAGTGGCTAATGGCCATCAATGCGAAAAAGATCCGTCGCGTACGGCAGGAACGCGATCGCGTCGACATCGTTATAGGTCACGCAGCGCGCGTCGTGCTGCAGGAGCCCCGAATGCGTAAACGCGTTGCCATCGTCGGATCTGGACCGACGGCCTTGTTTGCTCTCCAGACCCTCATCACCTGCAGCCAGTCTCTAAACATCGTTATCTTCGAATCCGCGGAAGTGGCCGGGAAAGGAACTCCCTACCAGCGCGGCATCAATGCTCCGACGATGCTGTCGAATATTCCCAGCATCGAGATTCCGTCGTTGCCCACGACGCTTGTTGAGTGGCTATCGTCCCAATCAAACGGGTATCTGACTGAAGCCGGAATCCCGCGAGAGGAGATTTCTGATCGCGCCTTCTACCCACGCGTCGTGATCGGTGATTATTTCCGCGCCCAATTCGATGAACTTATTGTCCGTGGCACGGCGGCAAGACATGCCATCGAAGTTCGAGAAAATTGCACCGTAAGTGACGTCATCCCGGTCGGCCCAGCCTTTGATATCGAGATCGAAGGTGGCGCTCCCCGTGAGAGCTTTGATTATGTCATCGTTGCGACGGGTCATAGCTTTGCGCAGCACCCCGAGACATCGCCGGGCTACTTCGACGCGCCGTGGCCGGCTACTGCTTTGGAAACTATCTCGAGTGGCAAGATCGGTATCCTCGGCACCTCGCTGAGTGCTATTGACGCTGTGGTGACCCTGGCGGCATCTTTTGGTCGGTTCAATCGCAAGGGAGATGGCAATCTGGTCTACACCGGCCAAGGCACCGATAATCGTCTTCATATCACGATGATGTCCCGCAAGGGTCTGCTCCCCGAGGCTGATTTCTATTTCCCGATACCCTACGAACAGCCAAAAATATGCACTGCCGCAGTTGTCGAAGAACGCATCATTCTGGGCAGCAGTGGTCTGTTGGACGACGTGTTCGACCTGTTTAAGGCAGAACTCGCGATGGCCGATCCGGACTACGCCGAGCGCATCAAGCTGGACGAGTTAACCGCCGACACCTTCGCCGCTGCCTATTATGGGGTGAGGGACAGGCGCGAGCCGTTCGAATGGGCTGCGACAAATCTGACGGAAGCGAAGCGAAACTACGCTTCCAAGCATACGGTTGCCTGGCGCTACGCCATCCTGATCACCCATGAGATCATCGAAAGCGCCGTCAGCTATTTCACGGCGGACGATCTTGCGCGCTTCAATCGCTCGTTCAAAGGCGTTTTTGCCGACGACTACGCCACGGTACCCCACTTATCGATTGAAAGGCTCCTCGCGCTTCATCGTGCCGGCTATTTGGAAATCGTCGCTCTTGGCGATCGAGCGGATGTCTCGGCCGAGGGTCTTGACCGGGGCGCGCGGGTGACGTGCGAGTTCGGCGCCATGGTGTTCGACACCTTTATCGATGCCACAGGACAAAAAGTCCTTTCGGCGGACGACCTTCCTTTTGCCGCGCTGAAGGATGCCGGCCTCATCTCTCCGGCCTTGACGGTAACCCCGCGCGGGGGACGTCTACGCACTGGTGGCATCTCTGTGGACGACCAGTGCCGACCTCTCGTCGCTGGCGTACGGCCTGTCCGGCGGCTGTACACCCCGGCGGTTTCTTATCTACTGCACAAGAGGCCGTTTGTGCAGGGCATCACCAGTGCGGCGGAACTCGGAGAAACTGTTGCCTCGTCGATCATTGCCGACTTGGCAAGGCCGCTGCGAAGTCGCAAAGCGCGACGGTCCCGCCAGAAGCAAGACCCGGCGCCGGCTGCGGCGAAAGAATTTACGTGAGTCTGCAAGGGCGGAAATCGGCCAGTAGGTCGCACGCTCACTCTGCCTTAGGGTCCGCGAACGAACCCAGGACCGCGAGCGAGGCTGAACTGCGGCATTTGTCAAAGTTCACAGGCTCAGACATCTGCGTAAGTCGGCCTTGTTGTCGTTTAGGCGGGAGATCGGTTGACTTTCTGTCCGCGGAGCTTCCAGCACAATCTGTGCTACCACGATTTTCATTTCCCTCTCTGCTCCAAGGCTTGGGTTTGGTTTCCGCGAGAGGTCCAGAATTCGTTTTCCTCTCGAGGGGTCAAGGCCGCCAGGCATTCTTCACGAATACCGCAGCCGTCCTCGTCCATGGAGGAGTTCGGACGCTGGCGAAAGCAGCAAATGCAAATGGCCCCTCCCAGTTCGAGTGGTGGGGTCCGGAGGCAAAATCTCAATGTCGGCGTCCGAAAACAGCTTGCTCATTTCATTAACCATCCCGATGCTCCCGAAGCGAAGATCGCGACTCGAAATTGTACCGGATTTCCGGCGAACAAGATGGCTTCTGGGAGCTGGAAAAATTTTCGATCGGGGTCTTGAACGACAAAATCTCAAAAACCAAATCGGTCAACGCCGACGGCCCA
>NZ_JACIGW010000018.1:0-21151 GCF_014198105.1 Aliirhizobium cellulosilyticum
CGCAGCCGTCAAAGACGTCTTGCCGTGGTCAACGTGACCGATCGTGCCGATGTTGACGTGAGGCTTATTGCGCTCAAACTTGCTCTTTGCCATTGCAGGCTCTCCATCTTGTACAAGCCCTTGAGGGCTAAATTCTTGTTGTCGCCCCGGTTCGAGACCGGGGCGTATTCAGTGTGGGTATTCCGATTACTTCTGACCGGAATACTTCGCCTGGATTTCGGTTGCGACGTTCGACGGAACCGGTGCGTAGTGATCGAAGGTCATCGAGTACTGCGCGCGGCCCTGGGACATGGAGCGCAGGTTGTCGACGTACTTGAACATGTTCGCCAGCGGAACGTGAGCGTTGATAACGATCGCGATGCCGCGCTGTTCCTGGCCCTGGATCTGGCCACGACGCGAGTTCAGATCGCCGATAACGTCACCGACGTAATCTTCCGGCGTTACAACTTCGACCTTCATCATCGGCTCGAGCAGCTGAGCGCCGGCCTTCTTGGCTGCTTCACGGAAGCAGGCACGCGATGCGATTTCGAAGGCGAGGACCGAGGAGTCGACGTCGTGGAAGGCACCATCGATGAGGGTAGCCTTGACGCCGAGCATCGGGAAGCCAGCCAGCGGACCGGAAGAGAGAACGCTTTCGATACCCTTCTGAACGCCCGGGATGTATTCCTTCGGAACAGCACCACCGACGATCTTGGATTCGAACTTGAACTCTTCGCCTTCCGGATTCGGTTCGAAGATGATCTTGACGCGCGCGAACTGACCGGTACCACCGGACTGCTTCTTGTGCGTGTAGTCTTCTTCGTGCTGACGCGTGATGGTTTCGCGGTAGGCAACCTGCGGAGCACCGACGTTGGCTTCAACCTTGAACTCGCGACGCATACGGTCGACGAGAATGTCGAGGTGAAGTTCGCCCATGCCGGCGATGATCGTCTGGCCGGATTCCTGGTCGGTCTTAACGCGGAACGACGGGTCTTCAGCAGCCAGGCGGTTGAGCGCGAGGCCCATCTTTTCCTGGTCGCCCTTGGACTTCGGCTCGATCGCGATCTGGATGACCGGTTCCGGGAATTCCATGCGCTCGAGGATAACCGGCTTCAGCGGATCGCAGAGCGTATCGCCAGTAGTGGTTTCCTTAAGGCCGGCCAGAGCAACGATGTCGCCTGCAAAGGCTTCTTCGATGTCTTCACGGGAGTTCGAGTGCATCTGCAGCATACGGCCGACGCGCTCGCGCTTGTCCTTGACCGTGTTGATGACCGACGAACCCTTTTCGAGCTTGCCGGAATAGATGCGTGCGAAGGTCAGCGAACCGACGAAGGGGTCGTTCATGATCTTGAACGCGAGCATCGAGAGAGGCTCGGCATCGTCAGCATGACGTTCGATTTCTTCTTCGGTCTTGAAGTCGATGCCCTTGATGGCCGGAATATCGACCGGCGACGGCAGATAATCGACGACTGCGTCGAGAAGCGGCTGAACGCCCTTGTTCTTGAACGCGGTACCGCAGAACATCGGGTGGAACTTGACGTCGATCGTGCCGCGGCGAACCAGGGCGCGAATCTTGTCGTTGTCCGGCAGATCGCCGTTCAGGTATGCTTCCATCGCTTCTTCGTCGATCTCGACAACGGTCTCGATCAGCTTTTCGCGATATTCGGCAGCCTTTTCCTTCAGGTCTTCCGGGATCTCGACAACGTCCCAGGCAGCGCCCAGGGACTCATCGCGCCATACGAGCGCGTTCATCTCGATCAGGTCGACAACGCCCTTGAATTCGGTTTCTGCACCGATCGGGAGCTGCATGACAACTGCGGTGGCGCCAAGACGCGTCTTGATCATTTCAACCGAGCGGTAGAAGTCCGCGCCGGTCTTGTCCATCTTGTTGCAGAAGATCATGCGCGGAACGTTGTACTTCTCAGCCTGACGCCAGACGGTTTCCGTCTGCGGCTCTACGCCGGCGTTGGCATCGAGAAGGGCAACAGCACCGTCGAGAACGCGCAGCGAACGTTCGACTTCGATGGTGAAGTCGACGTGGCCGGGGGTGTCGATGATGTTGAAGCGGCGCATCTTGCCGTCACGGCCCTTCCAGAAGGTCGTGGTGGCAGCGGACGTGATCGTGATGCCACGCTCCTGCTCCTGCTCCATCCAGTCCATGGTGGCAGCGCCGTCATGGACTTCGCCGATCTTGTGCGACTTACCGGTGTAGTAAAGGATACGCTCGGTGGTCGTGGTCTTGCCGGCGTCGATATGCGCCATGATACCGAAGTTGCGGTAGTCTTCGATTTTATATTCGCGAGCCATAATGACTGCCTTTCGAAATTCGATCGGTTAAGATTACCAGCGATAGTGCGAGAATGCGCGGTTCGCGTCTGCCATCTTATGCGTGTCTTCACGCTTCTTGACGGCCGAGCCACGGTTGTTTGCGGCATCCATGAGTTCGCCCGACAGACGATCGATCATGGTAGTTTCGTTGCGCTTGCGGGCTGCAGTGATCAGCCAGCGAATTGCGAGGGCCTGGCGGCGTTCCGGACGCACGTCAACCGGAACCTGGTAAGTAGCACCACCAACACGACGCGAGCGAACTTCAACATGCGGCGCGACATTGTCGAGCGCCGAATGGAAGATTGCAAGCGGGTCAGACTTGGCCTTGCCCTGCACAGCGTCAAATGCGCCGTAAACAATGCTTTCAGCTACGGACTTCTTGCCGTGGAGCATGATGGCATTCATGAACTTGGTGACGATCAGATCGCCGAACTTCGGGTCCGGGTTGATCTCACGCTTTTCTGCACGATGGCGTCTGGACATACTAATCTCGTCTCTAAACGTTACGGGCGCTTTATCACGCGGAGAACCTCGCGCAGCGCCGGATTGATAAAGTCAAAGTCCGAAGGATTACTTCGGACGCTTTGCACCGTACTTCGAACGACGCTGCTTACGGTTCTTGACACCCTGGGTATCGAGAACGCCGCGGATGATGTGGTAACGAACGCCCGGCAAGTCCTTTACGCGGCCGCCACGGATCATGACGACAGAGTGTTCCTGCAGGTTGTGACCTTCACCCGGAATGTAGCCGATGACTTCGAAGCCATTGGTGAGGCGAATCTTGGCGACCTTACGCAGAGCCGAGTTCGGCTTCTTCGGGGTCGTGGTGTAGACGCGCGTGCAAACGCCGCGCTTCTGCGGGTTTTCCTGCAGAGCAGGAACCTTATTGCGCTTTACGTTGGCCTGACGCGGCTTACGGATCAGCTGGTTTACGGTAGGCATATACCCATCCCTTGCAAAATCTTCTTCAAAGCCCCTTTCGGGACCATCGAGATGCCGTTTCCGGCGGCAACACGCACTTTCCTCATACACAAACGTGGCCCGATCCCGTTTTCGGATGGACCACGGAAGACAGAGGACGCATTATTCATGCGTCGTGCGTGCAGCATTCATATAGTCTACGTGCGTTTTAGGAGCCTGTTTGAGACGAGTTCCGGAATAGATTAATCCCGGACGCACGAGTCTCACATGGCTTCCGATGCCGGGCGTTTACTGTCTTAACCCTTCTGCGTCAAGGGTCGGCCCCAAAATAATGGTTCAGGCGCCGGTTTTGCGGGGTTTTCATCAGCGCGGCAGCAGTCGGCATATCGATATTGGAACCGAGTCGCGATTGTGTTTGGGAATCGCAGTCGAGACGTCTATTGAAACCGGGAACTTTTCAGACGGGACGATCTTCCCTTATGAAGGCCCATTCAGGAGAATATCATGATTTCACCCGCAGACAACGACAATACCGACGACCCGATGATCTTCATCATCATTGGCAAAGCCTATGAGACGAAGGGGGGCGAAGGTATCGAACTCCACATCATGCTGCGTGCGCCCGATGACGATACCGCTGTGAGAGACGCGTTGAATGCCCTTTCTGAGGAAGGTTTTCTGGAAGCAGATCTCGATCAGATCGGCGTGCTCCAGGACGAACCGCCGGAAGAACCACATGCTTCGGCCTATCAAGGCGCCCTGGAGGGCGAAGTCGCGATCATCCGTTTCGACTAAGGGCACTATCACCCCACAGCAGATGTCCGACCTCCTGGGATAAAGGCCGCTCCTGTTTCGGCACGGCCTTTGCCCCATGCGGGAAAGTTTCTCGTCTCCCCAGCCTACTTGACCGGTATTATCTGACTGGCCGGCTTAGGCGTTGTTGCCGTTTCTGCAGGTAGAACCGGGTAGGTCACATCTGGCGCCCTACCCGTCAGGCTTTCCAGAAACGCGACGATCAGATCGACGTCGTTGCCTTCCAGCTTTTCACCTAACTGCGCCGTACCCATGATTGCCACAGCCTGCTTTAGACCCCAGACCTTGCCGGAATGGAAATAAGGCGCGGTAAGCGCAATGTTACGAAGTGGCGCGGCGCGGAAGACGTAACTGTCGTCAGCCGTATTTGTCACCGCAAAGCGACCTTTGTCATTTTCAGGAAGAACATCGGCGCCTGGCTTCTCGATCAGACCAAACGGATAATAGCCCTCCCCGCCCACATTGATGCCCGCATGGCAGGATGCGCAGCCCTTGTCCATGAAAAGCTGCAGGCCCTGCCTTGCCTCTGCGGTCAATGCATCATCATCACCATTGAGGAATGAATCGAACGGTGCCGGTGTTATCAGCGTAGCCTCGAAGGCTTCGATCGCCATGGCGAAATTATCGAATGTCACCGGATCCGCATCGCCGGGGAATGCCGCCTTGAACCACTCTACATATCGCGGCATGGATTTCAGGGTTGCGACCACCTGGCCGGGCGTATTGGCCATTTCGACACCCGCCTGAACCGGGCCTTTTGCCTGAGCCTTGAGATCTTCCGCCCGTCCGTCCCAGAACTGGGCGATATTAAAGACCGCGTTGAAGACCGTAGGAGAGTTACGCGGTCCCTTCTGCCAACCGTGACCGATCGAAGTTTCGAGATTGTCGTCGCCGCCGGTCGCCAGATTATGGCAGGAATTGCAGGAAAAGACGCCGGATGCAGACATGCGCGGGTCAAAGAAGAGCGCCTTGCCGAGCGCGATCTTTTCCGCCGTGATCTTGTTGCCCTTCACCGCCGGAACAGTCGAAGGCAATGGCTTGAACAGTTCCTGCGCCTGTTGCCTCAGTTCCGCAGGATTGAGATCGGCAGCATAAGCGGTCGTTGCCAGAAGCAGACAGGCAGCGACGGACGTCATTAGCTTTTTCATTCGAGCCTCCATCATCATCGAATGCGAGAAGCTTAGAACGGCTCCAAATTGATGCCTTGTCTTCGATCAACACTTTAGAATTAGTCAAAATAAAAACGCCCGGATTGCTCCGGGCGTTTTTGAATGCGTCGCGAAAACGGGAGGAAATCCCCCTCGCCTGCCTTATTCGGCAGGCGTTTTCTCCGGGTTCAGGTTCTGCAGCATCGGCGTTGCCGAGTCTGCACCAGTGCCCTTCTTACGCTCGTCTAGGATCAAGTCGTCGCGCGTGGTTGCGATACGACGGATCTGGGTCATGGTACCACCTGTACCAGCCGGGATCAGGCGGCCGACGATGACGTTTTCCTTCAGGCCCTGCAGCGTGTCGATCTTGCCGGCGATTGCAGCTTCTGTGAGAACCTTGGTGGTTTCCTGGAAGGATGCAGCCGAGATGAAGGACGGCGTCTGCAGCGATGCCTTGGTGATGCCGAGCAGAACCGGCTCGCCATAGGCAGGCTTCTTGCCTTCTTCGATCAGCGCGTCGTTGGCATCTTCAAGCTCGATGCGGTCGACATTATCACCGACGATGTACTGGCTGTCGCCGGCATCGGTGATTTCGACCTTCTGAAGCATCTGACGGACGATGACTTCGATGTGCTTGTCGTTGATGACAACGCCCTGCAGACGGTAGACTTCCTGGATTTCGTTCACGAGGTAGGAAGCGAGTGCTTCCACGCCCTTGATCGCCAGAATGTCGTGCGGCGCAGGATTGCCGTCGAGGATGTAGTCACCCTTTTCGATGTAGTCGCCATCCTGAAGATGGAAGGGCTTGCCCTTCGGGATCAGGTATTCGACCGGTTCGACACCATCTTCGGCCGGCTCGATCATGACGCGACGCTTGTTCTTGTAGTCGCGGCCGAGGCGGATCGTACCATCGATTTCAGCGATGATAGCGTGGTCCTTCGGACGACGTGCTTCGAACAGTTCTGCGACGCGCGGCAGACCACCGGTGATGTCCTTGGTCTTGGCGCTTTCCATCGGGATACGTGCAAGCACGTCGCCCTGGGCGATCTTCTGGCCCGGTTCGACGGAGAGGATTGCTTCAACCGACAGGTTGAAACGGGCCTCACCACCACGCGACAGCTTCATGATCGCACCGGAAGCGTCCTTGATGACGATTGCCGGCTTGAGATCCGCACCGCGCGGCGTCGAACGCCAGTCGATAACCTGACGCTTGGTGATGCCGGTAGATTCGTCGGTCGATTCCAGAACCGAGATGCCGTCGACGACATCCTCGAACTGAACCGTACCGGCGACTTCCGTCATCATCGGGCGTGTATACGGATCCCACTCTGCCAGACGCTGACCGCGACGAACCTTGTCGCCGTCATCAACATGGATCTTAGAACCGTAAGCGACGCGCTGCGAGGAACGCTCGACACCACGTTCGTCGAGAATGGTGATGGCCATGTTACGGCCCATGGCGACGAGAACGTTTTCCGAGTTCCGCAGCATGTTGCGGTTCTTGATCAGGATCGTACCTTCATACGATGCTTCCAGGAACGACTGGTCGACCACGTTTGCCGTACCACCAAGGTGGAACGTACGCATGGTCAGCTGCGTGCCCGGCTCGCCGATAGACTGAGCAGCGATAACGCCGACTGCTTCGCCCATGTTGACCGGCGTACCGCGAGCAAGGTCACGGCCGTAGCAGACCGAGCAGACGCCCGTCTGAACTTCGCAGGTCAGTGCGGAGCGAATGCGGATCGACTGGATGCCAGCCTTCTCGATTTCGATGACATCCGGCTCGAGGATCATCCTGCCGGCGTCGACGATACGATCGCCCGTGACCGGGTGATCGATGTTGTCGAGAGCCGTACGTCCGAGAACGCGAGCGCCGATCGAAGCAACAACCTGACCAGCATCGACGATGGCAGTCATGGTGAGGCCGTTTTCAGTGCCGCAATCCACGAGGTTGACGATGCAGTCCTGGGCAACGTCGACGAGACGACGGGTCAGGTAACCGGAGTTTGCCGTCTTCAAGGCGGTGTCTGCCAGACCCTTACGGGCACCGTGGGTCGAGTTGAAGTACTCGTTAACGGTCAGGCCTTCCTTAAAGTTCGAGATGATCGGGGTCTCGATGATTTCACCCGACGGCTTCGCCATCAGGCCGCGCATGCCGCCCAGCTGGCGCATCTGGTTCGGAGAACCACGGGCACCCGAGTGGGACATCATGTAGATCGCGTTCATCGGCTTCTGGCGACCGGTCTCGGCGTCGAATTCGACAGCCTTAATGCGGGCCATCATGTCTTCGGCGACCTTTTCGGTTGCCTTGCCCCAGGCGTCGACGACCTTGTTGTACTTTTCGCCCTGAGTGATCAGGCCGTCATTGTACTGCTGCTCGTATTCCTTAACGAGAGCCTCGGTATCACCGACGATCTTCTCCTTGGAATCCGGGATGATCATGTCGTCCTTGCCGAACGAAATGCCGGCGCGGCAAGCATGAGTAAAGCCGAGCTGCATGATCCGGTCGCAGAATATGACCGTGTCCTTCTGACCGCAATGACGGTAGACCGTGTCGATCATCTTGGAGATGTTCTTCTTGGTCATTTCCTGGTTGCAGGTCTCGAACGGCACGTTGACGTTCTTCGGCAGAAGCTCGCCAATGATCAGACGGCCAGGCGTCGTGTCATAGATCTTGGAAACCAACTTGCCGTCGGCATCCATGGTCTTGAAACGACCCTTGATCTTCGAATGCAGCGTGACGACCTTGTTTTCCAGCGCATGGTGCAGTTCGCCCATGTCGGAAAAGGCCATGCCTTCGCCCGGCTCGCGCTCGTTCATGATCGACAGGTAATACAGGCCGAGAACCATGTCCTGCGACGGAACGATGATCGGTGCACCGTTTGCCGGATGCAGGATATTGTTCGTCGACATCATCAGGACGCGGGCTTCGAGCTGAGCTTCGAGCGACAGCGGCACGTGAACGGCCATCTGGTCACCGTCGAAGTCGGCGTTGAAGGCCGTGCAGACGAGCGGATGCAGCTGGATGGCCTTGCCTTCGACCAGGGTCGGTTCGAAGGCCTGGATGCCCAGGCGGTGCAGCGTCGGTGCGCGGTTCAAGAGAACCGGATGCTCGCGGATAACCTCGTCGAGGATATCCCAGACTTCCGGCTTTTCCTTTTCGACCAGCTTCTTGGCCTGCTTGACGGTGGACGAGAAGCCCTTGGCGTCAAGACGGGCGTAGATGAACGGCTTGAACAGTTCGAGCGCCATCTTCTTCGGCAGGCCGCACTGGTGCAGCTTCAGTTCCGGACCAGTCACGATGACCGAACGACCGGAATAGTCGACGCGCTTGCCGAGAAGGTTCTGACGGAAGCGGCCCTGCTTGCCCTTGAGCATGTCGGACAGCGACTTCAGCGGACGCTTGTTGGCGCCGGTGATGACGCGGCCACGGCGGCCGTTGTCGAACAGCGCGTCTACAGATTCCTGCAGCATGCGCTTTTCGTTACGGATGATGATGCCCGGAGCGCGCAGTTCGATCAGGCGCTTCAGACGGTTGTTACGGTTGATGACGCGGCGGTACAGATCGTTGAGGTCGGACGTCGCGAAACGGCCGCCATCAAGCGGAACCAGCGGACGCAGGTCCGGCGGGATGACCGGAACGACCTTCATGATCATCCATTCCGGGCGGTTGCCGGATTCGATGAAGTTCTCGACGATCTTCAGGCGCTTCATGAACTTCTTCTGCTTCAGTTCAGAAGTCGTTTCAGCAAGTTCCGCACGCAGGTCGCCGGCGATCTTTTCGAGGTTCATCGAAGCGAGCATCTCGTAGATGGCTTCCGCACCGATCATCGCCGTGAACTGGTCTTCACCATATTCGTCGATGGCGAGCATGTACTCTTCTTCGGAGAGAAGCTGGTTCTCCTTGAGAGCGGTCAGGCCCGGCTCGGTGACGATGTAGTTCTCGAAATAGAGAACGCGCTCGACATCCTTCAGCGTCATGTCGAGCAGGGTCGAGATGCGCGAAGGAAGCGACTTCAGGAACCAGATATGGGCGACCGGAGCGGCGAGCTCGATATGGCCCATGCGCTCACGGCGAACGCGCGACAGCGTAACTTCGACGCCGCACTTTTCGCAGATGATGCCCTTGTACTTCATGCGCTTGTACTTGCCGCACAGGCATTCGTAGTCCTTGATGGGACCGAAGATACGCGCGCAGAAAAGACCGTCACGTTCCGGCTTGAACGTACGGTAGTTGATGGTCTCCGGCTTTTTGATTTCGCCATAGGACCAGGAGAGAATCTTCTCGGGCGACGCGATCGAAATACGGATCGAGTCAAAGTGCTGCGCAGGCATCTGCGGATTGAAAAGGTTCATGACCTCTTGGTTCATGCCTATCTCCTTTGGGGCAAAGAGCCCTCGGCTTGCGACGGTACCATCCTGTTTCCCGCGATGGATGGTCTGTCACGTCAGTACGGTGCTAGCCGCAAAATGCGGCAAAACTTTCCCCGACACCCGGCGGGAACCGGTGCAGGGAGCGGCGCGCGCAGACAGCGCGCGCCTCCTTGACGATTATTCGGCTGCGTCCGGCAGCTGACCTTCGGCTGGCAACTCGACCTTCGAGTTTTCCAGCTCGACCGACAGACCGAGCGAGCGCATTTCCTTGACGAGAACGTTGAAGCTCTCCGGAATGCCCGCCTCGAACGTGTCGTCGCCACGGACGATCGCCTCGTAGACCTTGGTACGGCCGGCCACGTCGTCCGACTTCACGGTCAGCATTTCCTGCAGGGTGTAGGCTGCGCCATAGGCTTCCAGAGCCCAGACTTCCATTTCCCCGAAGCGCTGGCCGCCGAACTGCGCCTTACCACCGAGCGGCTGCTGGGTGACGAGCGAGTACGGGCCGATCGAACGCGCGTGGATCTTGTCGTCCACGAGGTGGTTCAGCTTGATCATGTACATGTAGCCGACGGTGACCTTACGGTCGAAGGGCTCGCCGGTACGACCATCGTACAGAACCGACTGACCGCTTTCGTGCAGGCCTGCCTTCTTCAGCATCGCAGCAACGTCCGGCTCATGCGCACCGTCGAAGACCGGTGTTGCTATGGAGACGCCCTTGCGGGACTGTTCGGCAAGCTTGACGAGCGCGTCGTCGTCGAAGTGTGCCACTTCGTCCTTCGCCTCACTGGAGTACACGTCCGTCAGGACAGTCTTCAGGTTGCTGATGTCCATGGTCTTGCGATACTCGTCGAGCATCTCGCCGATCTTCTTACCCATGCCGGCGCAAGCCCAGGCAAGGTGGGTTTCGAGGATCTGACCGACGTTCATACGCGACGGAACACCGAGCGGGTTCAAGCAGATGTCGACGTGCGTTCCGTCTTCGAGGAACGGCATGTCTTCGACAGGCACGATACGCGAGACAACGCCCTTGTTACCGTGACGGCCGGCCATCTTGTCGCCCGGCTGGATCTTGCGCTTCACAGCGACGAAGACCTTGACCATCTTCATGACGCCCGGAGGCATTTCGTCGCCGCGCTGGACCTTTTCAACCTTGTCCATGAAGCGATGCTCGAGCAGCGACTTGGACTCATCGTACTGGCCGCGCAGAGCTTCGATCTCGCCCTGAACCTTCTCGTCTTCGACTGCGAACATCCACCACTGCGAGCGGGGGTATTCGGAGACGACGGCGTTGGAAAGTTCGACGCCCTTCTTGAAGCCCTTCGGACCGGCAACCGACATCTGTCCACGCAGCATGTCGACCAGACGGCTGTAGACGTTACGGTCGAGGATCGCCTGTTCGTCGTCGCGGTCCTTGGCGAGGCGTTCGATTTCCTCACGCTCGATCGCCATCGCACGTTCGTCCTTCTCGACGCCGTGACGATTGAAGACGCGAACTTCGACGATCGTGCCGAACGTGCCCGGAGGCATGCGCATGGACGTGTCGCGGACGTCGGAAGCCTTTTCACCGAAGATGGCGCGCAGAAGCTTTTCTTCCGGCGTCATCGGGCTTTCGCCCTTCGGCGTGATCTTGCCGACGAGGATGTCGCCAGGAGCAACTTCCGCACCGATGTAGACGATACCGGCTTCGTCGAGATTCTTCAGCGCTTCTTCCGAAACGTTCGGAATGTCACGCGTGATTTCTTCCGGACCAAGCTTCGTGTCGCGGGCAGCAACTTCGAATTCTTCGATGTGGATGGAGGTGAACACGTCGTCAGCGACGATGCGTTCCGACATCAGGATCGAGTCTTCGTAGTTGTAGCCGTTCCAAGGCATGAACGCGACGAGCGCGTTGCGGCCGAGTGCCAAGTCACCGAGATCCGTGGACGGACCGTCAGCGATGATGTCACCGCGGTTCAGAACGTCGCCGACGGCGACCAGCGGACGCTGGTTGACGCAGGTGTTCTGGTTGGAGCGCTGGAACTTCTGCAGGCGGTAAATGTCAACACCGGACTTGCCGGCATCGAGATCTTCCGTAGCGCGGATAACGATACGCGTCGCATCGACCTGGTCGACCACGCCGCCACGACGGGCAGCGATCGCCGCACCGGAGTCACGGGCAACGACCGGTTCCATGCCGGTGCCGACGAACGGAGCTTCGGCGCGAACCAGCGGAACGGCCTGACGCTGCATGTTCGAGCCCATGAGGGCGCGGTTGGCGTCGTCGTTTTCGAGGAATGGGATCAGAGCGGCAGCAACCGAAACCAGCTGCTTCGGCGAAACGTCCATCAGGTTGATGGTGTCGCGCGGAGACAGCATGACTTCGCCGGCATGACGGCAAACCACGAACTCTTCAACGAAAGCGCCTTCAGCCGTCAGCTCGGAATTGGCCTGAGCCACGTAATACTTGGCCTCTTCCATGGCGGAGAGGTAGATCACGTCCTTGGTGACGACGCCGTCAACGATCTTGCGGTACGGCGATTCAATGAAGCCGTACTTGTTGACGCGGGCGAAGGTTGCCAGCGAGTTGATCAGACCGATGTTCGGGCCTTCCGGCGTTTCGATCGGGCAAATACGGCCGTAGTGGGTCGGATGAACGTCGCGGACTTCGAAGCCTGCGCGCTCACGGGTCAGACCACCCGGTCCAAGAGCCGAAAGACGGCGCTTGTGGGTGATTTCCGAAAGCGGGTTCACCTGGTCCATGAACTGCGACAGCTGCGAGGAGCCGAAGAATTCGCGAACGGCAGCAGCAGCCGGCTTGGCGTTGATCAGGTCCTGCGGCATGACGGTGTCGATCTCGATCGACGACATGCGTTCCTTGATCGCGCGCTCCATACGGAGCAGGCCGAGACGGTACTGGTTTTCCATCAGCTCGCCGACCGAACGAACACGGCGGTTGCCGAGGTTGTCGATGTCGTCGATTTCGCCCTTGCCGTCACGCAACTCGACCAGCATCTTGACCACGGCCAGGATGTCGTCCCTGCGCAAAACGCGAACGGTATCTTCGACCTGCAGGTCGAGACGCATGTTCATCTTGACGCGACCAACGGCCGAGAGGTCGTAGCGCTCTGCGTCGAAGAACAGCGAGTTGAACATGGCTTCCGCGGATTCCATGGTCGGCGGCTCACCCGGACGCATGACGCGGTAGATGTCGAACAGAGCGTCCTGACGGTTCTCGTTCTTGTCAGCCGCAAGCGTGTTGCGGATGTAGGCGCCGATATTGATGTGATCGATGCCGAGAACCGGGATCTCGTCGAAGCCAGCTTCGAGGATGATCGGCAGAGTCTTCTCGTCGATTTCGTCGCCGGCTTCGAGATAGATCTCACCGGTCGAGTAGTTGACGATGTCTTCAGCGAGGTAGTTGCCGTAAAGGTCTTCGTCGGTGGCCTTCAAGGCCTTGAGGCCCTTTTCGGTCAGCTGACGGAGCAGACGCGGGGTCAGCTTCTTGCCGGCTTCAACGACGACTTCGCCAGTATCGGCGTCGACCATTTCCGACAGAGCCTTGGCGCCCTTGAGCGTCTCGGCCTGGAACGGAATGCGCCAGCCGTCGCCGGAACGCTCATAGTTCGACTTCGTGTAGAAGGTCGACAGGATTTCTTCGCCGTCCATGCCGAGTGCCATCAGCAGCGAAGATACCGGGATCTTGCGGCGACGGTCGATACGGGCAAAAACGATGTCCTTGGCGTCGAATTCGATATCGAGCCAGGAACCGCGATACGGGATGACGCGAGCCGCGAAGAGCAGCTTGCCGGAAGAATGGCTCTTGCCCTTGTCGTGGTCGAAGAAGACGCCCGGCGAACGGTGCATCTGGGACACGATAACGCGTTCGGTGCCGTTGACGATGAACGTACCGTTATCCGTCATGAGCGGCATGTCGCCCATGTAGACAGACTGTTCCTTGATGTCCTTGATGGACTTCGCGCCCGTATCCTCGTCAATATCGAATACGATGAGGCGCAGCGTCACCTTCAGGGGAGCTGCGTAGGTCAGGTCGCGCTGACGGCATTCCTCGACGTCGAACTTCGGCGGGTCGAATTCGTAGGAAACGAACTCGAGCATCGAAGCGCCGGAGAAATCCGTGATCGGGAAGACGGACTTGAAGACCGCATTCAGGCCTTCGTCCGGACGGCCGCCCTTGGGCTCTTCTACCATCAGGAATTGGTCATAGGATGCCTTCTGAACCTCGATGAGGTTCGGCATTTCCGTGACTTCGGGGATCTTACCAAAAAACTTGCGTACGCGCCTGCGACCATTAAACGAAAGGGTCTGCTGAGCCATCGTCGCTCCTTCAAAATTGCATCCGGGCCTGCAACGGACGGCTATCGGAGGCCAACCGATATACCATCGAACATGGTTTCTCAATCTCGTCCCGCTTGCCGAAACCCTAAGCCGGATTGCCTAGCACTTCGGTGGGGACCATCCTCTTGAGAACCCATTACCCAGGACCCGTTTTCATACGGATCCTGGGTAATAAGTTCGAAAAGAAACGGACGGGAGAGAGATAGGCTCTCCCCCGCCACATTCCAGTATTACTTGACGTCGACCTTAGCGCCGGCTTCTTCAAGCTTCTTCTTGAGGTCAGCGGCTTCAGCCTTGGAAACAGCTTCCTTGACAGCCTTCGGAGCGCCTTCGACCAGGTCCTTGGCTTCCTTGAGGCCGAGACCGGTGATGGCGCGGACTTCCTTGATGACGTTGATCTTGTTGGCGCCAGCGTCAACCAGGATAACGTCGAACTCGGTCTTTTCTTCTTCAGCAGCAGCCGGTGCGCCAGCGCCGCCAGCAGCAGCAACTGCTACCGGAGCAGCAGCGGAAACGCCCCACTTTTCTTCGAGAAGCTTGGAAAGCTCAGCAGCTTCCAGGACGGTCAGGGCCGAGAGGTCTTCAACGATCTTTGCGAGATCAGCCATTTTGTAGTTCCTTCTGTTCGGTTCGAACTGGTTTTAAATAAACAGCGAAGTTCCGCCTTACGCGGCTTCGTCCTTCTTGGCATAGGCTGCAAACACGCGAGCAAGCTGACTTGCCGGTGCCTGTACGACGCCTGCGATGCGGGTTGCCGGGGTCTGAATCATACCCACCAGCTTTGCACGCAGTTCGTCCAGCGAAGGCAGGGTCGCAAGCGACTTGACTGCATCCGCATTCAGCGAGGTCGCGCCCATGGCACCACCGAGAACAACGATCTTGTCGTTGGTCTTGGCGAAATCCATGACGACCTTCGGAGCCGTAATCGGATCATCGCTGTAAGCGATGAGCGTCTGACCCTTGAACAGGTCAGACATCGATTCGGATTCCGTGCCCTGAAGAGCGATCTTGGCCAGACGGTTCTTCGCGACTTTGACGGTGCCGCCAGCAGCGCGCATCTTCGAACGAAAATCGTTCATCTGTGCGACTGTGACACCAGCATAGTGGGCCACGACAACCGAACCAGAAGCCTTGAAGACTTCGTTCAGCTCCGTGACAAATTCGCGCTTTTCCGCTCTTTCCACTGTCTGTCTCCAGTTGGTAGGACCGCAATCCTGCAAGTCCCACCGGGTTGCCTTTGCCTCAGACGATCTCCGGAGAGACCGTAAGCGGCGGTTGAGGATCCTGTCCCCCCGCACTGAAACCAAAGGCTTCAGGCACAAGGCACACTAGGCTCGAACCGAATATTGAAGCGCTATACGCACTTCCAAATTCTGGGTTCTTACCCGTCTCATGCAGGTCATTCGATTAAGGCATCATCAACAAGGATTTCAGCCACCCGCAATCTCGGACAGGAATTCCGGATTTCTCCGGAAATCCCCTCCCCCTCAGGATTGGCCCTTCAGGGTTGGGAATTCATGCGACCGAAGCCCAGAGAAAACTCTGAGCTTCGGAAATTCAGTCATTAAGCAGCAGTAACCGACGACGGGTCGATCTTGACGCCTGGACCCATGGTCGAGGAGATCGCTACGCGCTTGACGTAGTTACCCTTGGCGCCAGCCGGCTTTGCCTTGATGACGGCGTCAGCGAAGGCCTTGATGTTTTCTTCGAGCGCCTTGGCGTCGAAGGAAGCCTTGCCGATGCCAGCGTGAACGATACCGGCCTTTTCGACGCGGAATTCAACAGCGCCACCCTTGGAAGCCTTGACGGCACCCGTGACGTCCATCGTAACCGTACCAACCTTCGGGTTCGGCATCATGCCACGCGGGCCGAGAACCTTACCGAGGCGACCGACGAGCGGCATCATGTCCGGGGTTGCAATGCAACGATCGAAGTCGATCTTGCCGCCCTGGACGATTTCCAGCAGGTCTTCTGCGCCGACGATGTCTGCGCCTGCAGCCTTGGCTTCATCAGCCTTGGCGCCACGTGCGAAGACGGCAACGCGAACGTCGCGGCCAGTGCCGTTCGGCAGGTTGACAACGCCACGAACCATCTGGTCGGCATGACGCGGGTCAACGCCGAGGTTCATTGCGATTTCAACGGTCTCGTCGAACTTGGCGGTTGCGCGTTCCTTGACCATCGAAATGGCGTCGGAAAGGGCTACGAGCTTGGTCGGATCAACGCCTTCGCGGATCTTCTGAATACGCTTTGCAAGCTTTGCCATATTAAGCCACCACTTCCAGACCCATGGCGCGGGCAGAACCCTCGATCATGGCCATTGCGCCTTCGATATCGGCAGCGTTGAGATCCTTCATCTTGGCTTCGGCGATCGACTTGATCTGAGCCTTGGTGAGAGTACCGGCCTTGCCGCCCTTACCAGGCGTCTTGGAACCGGAGGTGATCTTCGCTTCCTTCTTCAGCCAGTAAGAAACCGGCGGCTGCTTCATGACGAAGGTGAAGGACTTGTCCTGGTAATAGGTGATGACGACCGGGATCGGCATACCTTTTTCCATTTCCTGCGTGGCGGCATTGAACGCCTTGCAGAATTCCATGATGTTGATGCCACGCTGACCAAGCGCCGGGCCGATCGGCGGGGACGGGTTTGCCGATCCTGCCTTGACCTGAAGCTTGAGCTGGCCTGCTACTTTCTTAGCCATATCTCTCTGCCTTTCACTAACGGGGCGGTTTCCCGACCCAACTTGCCGGATTTCTCCGGCGGCTGCGGTTGCGTGGTTCGGATCATTGGAGCCCGGCTAAGACTTCTCACCTTCCACGCGGTTCGCGGCTTTCACCGCGCGAGGCCCGACATGCGGGCCCCAACTTGAAATCAGACCTTCTCGACCTGAGCGTATTCCAGCTCGACCGGGGTTGCGCGACCGAAGATCGATACTTCGACCTTGAGGCGCGCACGCTCCTCGTCGACATCCTGAACGACACCGTTGAACGATGCGAAAGGACCATCCGAAACGCGAACCTGCTCGCCAATCTCGAACGAGATCGAGGACTTCGGACGCTCTACGCCTTCCTGGACCTGACCGAGGATACGCTCGGCTTCGAAATCCGGGATCGGAACCGGCTTATTGTCGGAACCGAGGAAGCCCGTAACCTTGGGCGTATTCTTGATCAGGTGATAGGCCTCATCCGTCAGGTTTGCACGAACGAGCACGTAACCCGGGAAGAACTTGCGCTCGCTGTCGACCTTGCGGCCGCGACGCACTTCCGTCACCTTTTCAGTCGGAACGAGAATCCTTTCGAACAGATGCTCAAGCCCCTTCTGGCGAGCCTTGTTCTCGATGTCGTCTGCGACCTTCTTCTCGAAGTTCGAATATGCGTGGACGATATACCAGCGTGCCGCCATCTTCACTCTCCAGTTTTAAACGCTGACGTTCAGGATCAGGCGCAAAAGCCAGCCCATCAACTGATCCGCCGCGAAGAAAAACAGGGCAGCAAAGACAACCATAACCAGAACCATAGCCGTGGAGATCGCAGTCTCGCGGCGGGACGGCCAAGTGATTTTCAGGCCTTCGGAACGAACTTGCTTAAAGAACGTGACCGGATTGGTTTTGGATGCCATCGATTTTCCACGCAATTACGGCACGTAAAGCCGAACTCGCTCAGCCCCACGCACCGCGTGTCTGTTTTTCCCTACATAAACACCGCCTCCCCTTTGCACAAGAGGAAAAACAATGTTCGATTAAATTTCGCCGATCCACTCGGCACAGCTCCGGCGGATCAATCACCCAGCCTAACGAGCTTTATTGAGTGGCAGGGGCAGCCGGGCTTGAACCGACGACCTGCGGTTTTGGAGACCGCCGCTCTACCAACTGAGCTATACCCCTTCGCCCTATCCGACTTCAAAAATCACATTCGATTCCGCGTCGTCTTTAAGCTAGGCGCTCCCTTTACGGTGCGTTGCCCCACTTGGCAAGTATGTTTTTTCGTTTCCGACATGTTCAATATGCATCGCCGCGCCGATCGCCGGCATCTACAGCACGAACCGTCGCGAAAGCGGGCTCGGCGCCGCCGAGAATATCGCTGCCGGCAATATCCATCGCCCCCGGCAAAACAGCAGTCACCCCCTTGCGCTCATTGGTAAGCGGCAGGCGCTTCCACGCCAAACGAGGCGGCTGCGCGACATAGGCATCCGGCTCATTCACGAGTTGCCCTATCACTCGATCGACGATTGTCGAAATACCGAGCTTGCGACCTTCGGAATGATAGAAATTACCCTTTATCTGGATCGCACCGGCCAGCGCCTTGATGAAGCAAGCCAGAAGGCTTCGGTCGATTCGCTCGGGATGCCGCCAGAATACATCCAGTCCACCCTGATGCGTCAGTCCGGGTATATCGAAGACAGCAGCACCCAGGACGATGGTAGGGACGTCTGCCCGCAGACTGTGAAGACCTGTCGTGGAATTGACCACGATGGAACCGTGGCACTCGCGCAGGATTTCCGCAAGATTGCCTTTCTCGATAAAGGCGACACGATTTTCGATCCGATATTTGGCGGCAAGTTCAGCAACGACCTTGCGCCAGTTCTCAAGATCATTATCGAGCGGATGCTGCTTGATGATCAGCCGGCCGTTTTCGGGCGCGTGGCGCGCAAACGACTGCATGACCTGATCCAGCATCTGCGAAATATGCCTATAGGGCGAATTCGCCCTGATCTGGTAATCGCTCTGGAGCTGGAGCGCGAGCAGATAGTTGCGCTTCAGCTTGTCGTCGAAATACCCCTCCGGCAAATCGTGCCTCTCGCGGAACATGCGCGGCAGCCAGGATAGGTAGTCGAACAACGGGTCGTAATATTTGTCGGAGCGATAAAAGGGAAACATCATCCGGCCGAAATAGGCGACCAGATTATAGATTACCTCGTTGGTCGCCTCCTGCCCGAATGTATGCGGATAGCGGTTCTTCAAATCCGGATCGGCCACCTTCGCGGCGATCTGGCGAATACGGTCCGGATCGTTCGGAAAATGAGAGAAACGCCCCATGCCGTCACGCTCAAGCGTGATCCAGTCAGGTCGGAGATAACCGAATTCCACGGCGTGACAGCGCACACCAAGGCGCCGCGCGACACGCGCGGCAAGCCGGTGATATGGCAACCGATCCGCATAATAAAGAATGTCGGTGATGCCTTCCCGCTTCAGAAGCGCTGCAAGATAGCGCGGCCATGCCTTCAAAGTTCCGCGGTAGTTGATCGCTCCGCGCTTGAACCAGTAGACCTGATCACCGAAGGAGAAGTTCACTCTCCTCGTCTCCACGCCCCTGGCTTCGAACCCTTGGGAGAGCTCGCGCCAGAAAACCGACGGAGGACCTTGCAGAAAAAGAACTTTGGTCATACGCGATCAATGCCTTCTAAACTTCGAGGTACCGAGAAATCGGCCACACAAAGCAGTGAGATTCAGCTATTCGTCGTTAGGTTGCTGGAATTCTCACCAAACCCATACCGCCGTCAATGCAAATACGGTTTCAGCCCGTTAATTTCGCGTAAGCACTGTGACATGAAGAACCGCACCTTTCTTTTCCTTCAAGGCCCCGCCTCGCCGTTTTTCCGACTTGTCGCGGACAGGCTGGAAGCTAAGGGCGCGCGCGTTTTGCGCATCAATTTCTGCCTAGGCGATATGGTTTTCTGGTGGCCGAAAAGAGGCGCCTTCTTTCGCGGAGAAAAGAGCGAGTGGCCCGATTATCTTGAGGCATTCACACATCACCACTCAGTGACAGACATCGTCATGCTCGGTGACGGCCGTGATTATCACGCGGCTGCCGCTGAAATCGGCCAGGCTCTGGGCGTCAGGATACATATTGTCGAGCATGGCTATCTGCGGCCGGACTGGTTGACGGTCGAGCCGGACGGCATGTCGGCTCATTCGCGTTTTCCGCAGGAACCGGAGGCGATCAGGGTTCTAGCCGACGGCGTGCCGCCCGTGGCGCGCGGCGGCCTGTTCCGATCAAGCTTCCTGACCTACGCGCTTTACGATCTCGCCTATCATGTTCCCAATGTGCTGGTCGGCCCCCTCCTCCACCGCCACTACAGAACCCATGGCGCGGCCCACCCCGTCATCGAATATAGCGGCTGGATCTGGAAGGGACTATTCGCCGGTAAAAGACGAAGACAGGCTGAACAGGCTATCGCAGCATCTACCCGGCTGGCGACTGGTGCGGACGCCCGTTTCTTTCTGTTTCCGCTGCAATTGCCCGGTGACTACCAGATAATCAAGCACTCACCGGGCAGTGACTTATCTGCAATCGTCGAGGCCGTGATTGCGTCTTTCGCCAGATATGCTCCCGAAGAAACCCGGCTCCTGTTCAAGGTCCACCCGATCGATAACGGTCTTTCACGCTGGCCCCAACGGATTGGCGACGCTGCCTCGCGACTGAATGTAGGTGACCGGGTCTTCGTGGCCGATGGGGGGAATACCGACAGCCTGATCGAGCGATCGGCGGGCGTCGTCACCGTCAACTCCACAGTGGGGCTCACGGCACTCGCTTTTAACCGTCCGGTTATCGCGCTCGGCGCTGCGATCTACGATGTCGACGGTCTCACATCTCAAGCAGCCCTGGCCGATTTCTGGAGGCGACCACCCCTGCCCGATCCGGATCTGTTCGACGCCTTCATGCGCGCGCTATCCGCCACCACGCAGGTTCGCGGCGGCTTTATCGGGCGCGATGCGCTCAACACGGGAGCGGACAATGTCGCTTCGCGGCTGCTTGAGCCCGACGAGAGGCTGCCGGAGAGCCTGCGCAAACAGAGAGACCGGGGCGTTTTCCGTTACGAGCGAGAGCTTTTTCCGGAGCAGCCCCGCTAGCTTTTCAATACCTTTTATCCGCGCCCGGCGTGCACATATCGCGTTTCGGGATGAACGCTTTTCAACGTCTACAATACCGAACGAAAAAAAGGCCTCGCTGTTTCCAGCGAGGCCTTTCTCAATTCAGGTGATTATCGATTACTCGATGATCGAGGCGACGATGCCTGCGCCGACGGTACGGCCGCCTTCGCGGATAGCGAAGCGCAGCTTTTCTTCCATCGCGATCGGAACGATCAGTTCAACAGCAACCGTGACGTTGTCGCCAGGCATAACCATTTCCGTGCCTTCCGGCAGAGAAACGATACCGGTCACGTCCGTCGTGCGGAAGTAGAACTGCGGACGGTAGTTGGTGAAGAACGGCGTATGACGGCCGCCTTCTTCCTTCGTCAGGATGTAGGCTTCAGC
>NZ_JACIGW010000019.1:0-18716 GCF_014198105.1 Aliirhizobium cellulosilyticum
ATAGAATGCTGGCCTCCATCCAGCCAGCATCAGTGAATCAGAACACAGGTGATTTGGGTATCCGAAACGATTCAGAAATACGAGGAAACGCTCTAGAATACGGACAGACATCCCCCGCCCTGGTCTTCGTCGACGACGCCTTGATCGAGATCAATCTTCTTCCGGAGATCTCCGGCGGTCTGTTTCTCGATGGCCTCGATCTGATGGCGAAGGAGCGCGATGTCGTCGCCGCCCTGCGCAAGCGCGACGATGCCGCAAAGGAGCGAAACGGCCTTATCATATTTCCGAGGCTGGGCATCGCCCTCTCAGGGTTCGAACCTCCACAGGCGGACCAAAAAGCTGTCACCGTATTTGGGCCGAACCATCCCTGGAGCACGCCGTGAAGATGGCTATGACTGTCGTGTCCCACCGGCAGAACCGGATGGGCTAGTTTCCAGCGTTAATGGAAGTTCCGGCTTTTGACCTTCAGTGTGTCTATGTGCAAGTCGGGCACGAAAATGTCGCGGACCTTGTTCGGCTTCGGCCGGTCCCGAGCATCTCCGCCACCCGGCGAACCATGCGCGAACTCGTCGCCCCGTCCCGTTGGATGCCTGAATTCGACATCACGATCGGAAAGCGCTGCGAGGTCTCCGGACAGATCCTCAAGCTGCCTCGCAATCAGATGGACGACCTCGCCCTCGCGCTGGATTTTTCCATGGATGGCCATCATGCTCGCTCCGAGCACGACGCGCCGCCGCTTTTCGAAGAGGCTCGGCCAGACAACGATGTTGGCGATGCCGGTCTCATCTTCGATCGTGATGAACATCACGCCCTTGGCGCTTCCAGGTTTTTGGCGGACGAGCACCAGTCCGGCGGCGCAGACAAAACTCTTGTCCCTTGCATTCATCGCGTCTGCGCAGGTGACAATCCGGCGTTCGGCGAGATCGCGGCGAAGGAATGATATTGGGTGCTCCCTGAGCGTGAGCCCGACATGCGCATAGTCCTCGACGACGTTATGGCCTTCTGTCATCTGCCTGAGCGTAACCTCCGGCTCCTGTTGTTCGGTCACGGCCCTCTCCTCCCGAGCCGCGGCCGCGGCGAACAGCGGAAGCGGTTCATCGCGAAGGGCCTTGATTGCCCATAGAGCATCACGCCGTTCGAGGCCAAACGCCGGCCGGAATGCGTCGGCCTCGGCCAGCTGGACAAGCGCCTCGGCCGGCACCTCCGATCGTCGCCAGACATCATCGACAGTCTCGAACGGCCGCTCCATACGGGCGGCAACAATCCGCGCGGCGTCTGCGACCGCCAATCCATCCACCTGGCGCATACCGAGCCGGATGGCGTGGCGATCAGAGCCGGGGATTTCCTCGAGCGTGCAGTCCCATCGCGAGTGCTGAACGGAGATGGGGCGCACTTCGACGCCGTGCTTGCGCGCATCACCAATGATCTGAGCCGGCGCATAAAAGCCCATCGGAAGGGAGTTCATCAGTGCGGCGGCGAAGGCGTCCGGGAAGTGGCATTTGATGAAGCAGGATGCGTAGGCAATCAGAGCAAACGAAGCAGCATGGCTCTCCGGGAAGCCATAGGAGCCGAAACCTTCAAGCTGCTTGAACGTTCGTTCGGCGAATTCGCGCGTATAGCCATTGTTGATCATGCCGTCGATCAGCTTGGCCTGGAACCGTGAGACACCACCGGTGAATTTGAACGTCGCCATCGACTTGCGCAGCTGGTCCGCCTCGCCGGCGGTAAACCCGGCACAGACCATAGCAACCTTCATCGCTGATTCCTGAAACAGCGGCACGCCCAAGGTCTTGCCGAGCACGGCTTCGAGCTCAGGCGTCGGGTATTCAACCGGCTCCTTACCCTCGCGGCGGCGGAGGTATGGATGCACCATATCCCCTTGGATTGGCCCGGGTCGGACGATAGCCACCTGGACAACCAGGTCGTAGAACGTCCGCGGTTTGAGCCGTGGCAGCATCGACATTTGTGCTCGGCTCTCGACCTGAAACGTTCCGAGTGTATCGGCCTTGCGGATCATCGCATATGTGGCGCTGTCCTCCTGCTTGACCCTGGCGAGATCAAGATCCTCTCCCTTATGCTCCCGGATCAGGTCGAACGCCTTCTGCATGCAGGTCAACATGCCGAGCGCCAGCACGTCGACCTTCATCATTTTCAGCGCCTCGACATCGTCCTTGTCCCATTCGATTACTTGACGATCTTCCATGGCGGCTGGCTCGATCGGCACGAGGTCGTCGAGACGCGAGCGTGTCAGCACGAAGCCGCCGACATGCTGACCGAGATGCCGTGGGGCACCCATCAGCTCGCGCGAAAGACGCAGGGTCATCACCAGGCGGTAGTCGTCCGGGTTGAGGTTCAGCTCGCGGACATTGCGCTCGGTAATCTCTTCCGACCATGACCAAAGGCCAGAGGACAATGCCTTTGTCACATCCTCCGGCAGACCCATCGCCTTGCCGACATCTTTGATGGCGCCCTTGGCCCGATACCGGGTGACGGTGCAGACGAGCGCTGCCCGGTCGCGGCCATAGGTCTTATAAATCCACTGGATGACCTCCTCGCGCCGCTGGTGCTCGAAATCGACATCGATATCCGGCGGCTCGTTGCGCTCCTTGGAGACGAAACGCTCGAACAGCAAATCGTTGGTCTCCGGATCGATGCTGGTGATCCCGAGGATGTAGCATATCGCCGAGTTGGCAGCCGAGCCCCTGCCCTGGCAGAGGATGCCCTGGCTGCGGGCGAAACGGACGATGCTGTAGACCGTGAGGAAATAGGGCGCGTAGTCCATTTCCTTTATGAGATCGAGTTCATGCCTGACCGAGCGCAACACCTTCTGGGGAAGGCCTTCGGGGTAGCGGATCGGAATGCAGTCACGGACGCACTGTTCCAGCGACTGTTGCGCATCCAGTCCGTCGATCAGCGCCTCCTCGGGATATTCGTAGGTGAGCTCTTCCAGCGAAAACCGACATTGCTCGACAATCTCCATCGTCCGCGCCAGTGCTTCAGGATAGCGGGGGAAAAGCCGCTCCATTTCCTCCGGAGGCTTCAGATAGCGGTCGGCAAACCGCTCCCTGTCGAAGCCGACCGCATCGATCGTGGTGCCTTCGCGGATGCAGGTGACGATGTCCTGAAGTTGCCGGCGGGACGGTTCATGGAAGAGAACATCGTTGGTGACGACCGTCTTGACCTTAAACTTCGCCGCCATGTTCGATAACTCGTGAAGCCGCATCTGATCGTTCGGCCGCCTTCGGAGACAGAGCGAGACATAGGCCCGCCTGCCGAAGGTGTCTGTCATCTTACGCAGCTGGAGCGCGCACGTGTCGTCCGGGAGATCCGGCACGAGAATGCCGATCATGCCCTCCGCGTATAGTGCGACATCATCGAGGTGGAGGATGCAGTTGTCCTTGCCGCCCCTGCCCTTGCCAAGCGTGATCAACCGGGTCAGCCGCGAATAGGCCGCCTTATCGGTCGGGTAGACGAGGACCGACATACCGTCCTGCAAATCCAGGCGACATCCGACGACGAGACGAAGGCCTGTGTCCCGCGATGCCTCGAGCGCGCGCACGATCCCTGCCAGCGAATTGCGGTCGACCACACCCAGCGCCTCGATGCCGAGTGCTTTCGCGGACGCAAACAGCTCCTGAGCGGAGGATGCCCCCCGCAGGAAGCTGAAATGGGTCGTCACCTGGAGTTCGGCGTAATTCATGCGAAGATCCCGTGCATGAACCACTTGTGCGTTCCGGTGTCCGGGTCCACACCATCGCCGGACCGGAAAATCCAGAAGCGCTCGCCATCATCGTTCTCGATGACGAAATAGTCGCGAACGGCTTCCAGCTCGTTTGGCCGCATCCACCATTCGCCGAAGATGCGCTCCGGGCCGTCGGCCCGTTTGACGCGGTGGCGCTTACCACGCCAGGTGATGGTAGCCGGCGGATAGTCCGGCATCATCGCGATCGCCTGGATCTGCTCCGGTCGGCGGAACAGGCGAACCGGCCGCCGCCAGTGGCTGGCCCAGCCTTCTTGGACTTCGTCCGCAACGGCTGAAACCCGTTGGACGCTGCGCTCGGGGACATCGGAGGCGAAGGGAGCGACCCGGTAGACCCTTTGGCCGCGATTTGCGAACACATCGATCAATGGCGTGATATCGCTGTTCTCTTCCTCGACAAGCGAGGAAACCTTCTGTTCTTGCGCCAAGGGCTCGGCGGCGACGGCCACCAGCGTCAGCTTCTCGATGCCGAAGCCGGGTTCAATCTTTTCGGTTCGGTCACGGAAGAGCTTGGTCAGCCAGGCGATATCGCGCGCGGGCTTGGCCGTCCCTGCCCGTATCGCCTGGATCGTATTATCGACCTTGTGCACGATCAGATCTGCCCGCCGCGCACCGAGGCCGCGCTTCTCAAGCTCGGCAACGAGCTGTACGACCAGTCTGCCGACATACTTGTTGATCGTCTCGGCGGCGCCAATCGGCTCCTGAAACGATCGCGAGACCTCGATTAGATCCGCTGTGCGTATCGGATCGATGGGCTCATTCATGCGTCCGAACATCTGGTCAAGCCTACGTCCGACCTCCGGCCCGAAGCGCAGCGCCAGTGGCGCCCTTGGCGTATTCGAAAGTTCTCCGATCGATTGGAAGCCGAGGACCCGCAGATCCTGCACCACCTTCTCTGGAAGCCTGAGCAAGGAGATCGGTAACTTTTCTACTGCGCGAACAATCTCGCCGCGCGGTACGATGACGGTATCGCGCCTTATTGCACGCACGCAGGCATGCGCCGCGCCCCAGGTGTCTGCGATTGCGACCCTTGCGGTGAGCTTTCTGGCACGGAACATGTTGACGATGCCGGTGATCATCGGCTGCTCTCCACCCTGAAGATGATCGGCACCTTCCGTATCGAGCACGAGGCCATCGATGCCGTCGACTGCCACGATCGGCGAATAATGGCCAAGCGCCCACAACCCCAGGCGATCCAGCGCCAAGGCATCGGCCGCGTGATCCCCATCAACCAGCATAAGTCCCCGAAAGATCGCCTGAGCTTTCGCGGCCGGCATTCCCACCCTAACACCGATCTGTCGGGCGGCCTTATCGATAGCAGACACCCAGCGCTTAGCACCGCTACTGGCGATGACAGCGATCGGGCGGTCATCCGGAATAGCGGGATCGTCCCGTCTGATCCTGTCCGTGGCCAGATCCGGAAGATAGATGGATACGACCCTTGTCATCACACGCTCCGACGTAAAACTCAGCACACTCGCCCGCACGCGATCTCATCAACTCAAGAAACCATTGAGGCCGTCCGATCCCGGGAACCGGGAGCTCTTGCGACGGAAGCACGCTCACCCGCCATCGCGTGGTGGATGCCGTCGGCTGCCCAAAGTCGTTTGCCTCCGTTTGCCGCCGCCATCGCCGTACTGCCAACGCAAAGGTCCCGGTTCGTTCGGCCACAAGCTGAAGCCGTCTGCTTACGACCATAGGCAGCCTCACCATCTCGCCTACGACGGCGCCGAGCCCGCCATACGACAAGGCCTCCTCCATGTTAGCGGCAACATCTTCTTCCCTGTCGCTCTCCACGAAGATCACCCGCTTCGGATGCAACCCCACTTGCGCCAGCGCCGGAAAAAACAGGTCCGGCCGCGTCAGGCACCAGACCACCGGTCCCTTGGTTCTGGCCGCAATCCCGGCTGCAAATAATGCAGCCGCGGCACCATCCACCGTTCCCGAACCGCCGCCCGCAAATTCGTGCAGAGCCCCGTTGGCCAGTCCGCCACCAGGAAGAATGGCGTCGATCTCCGCGATCCCGAAAGGAAGACAGCCCGCTTTCTTCGCGCCCTCCCCTTCGATGGAAGAGATGCGCTCGCGCAGATCAGCAAGGACTTGAGCACGGACAGCCGACATCGATCGCGGATTCCTTCCGGTTCGCGTTGGTTGAAATTGGACGACATCATGCCGCCAGAACAGTTGATGTTCTGTATCTGTTCCGTTACGGAAGAGGAGTCAAGCGGGAGATAAATAGGAATACAGTCTCATGATTTTAGAGATTCTGCGGATTCCGGTTTCGAATCAGGTGACTACGGTCGGCGGTCGGCCACACGGCAGCCAAAAAGAAAATTTGAGAGGACTACGTCCGCTCCCAGAGTCTGGCAGGGCATACATTTGAAGCCTAATCACTTCCCGGTCTTCGATCTCACCACAACGCTGAAGCAGATAAAGGAGCCAATGATCAAGGTCGAGTGCCGGACATGTGGACGGTCAGACGCGCTCGAGCGGAAGGTCCTTGTCCGCAAGCATGGCGCGGGAATGACTTTTGCCCGGTTGCGGCGGATGGCTGCAATGGGGTGCGATCGTCTGATCAGCGCCGATGGCGATCAATGTCACACGTGTTTTCCCTGCCTCCATTCGCCATTGCTTTCACCCGATCACGATTAAAGGGTTGGTCTACGAGCGGATAAAAGCGTCTGCCCGCTTGCCATGACGCTCATCCGCGCCAGATCCCATTCGATGTAAGGAGTATTGGGATGGCCGAAATCAACGACTGGTTGGATGATCGCATCCAGGAGATCATCAACTCACCTGGGTTTAATGAGAACAAGGCAGAGTTTCGCGATCAGGCGAAAATCCTGATCGTGAGCGGCGAGGCTGAAGGTTTTACGGTCGCCCAAATCAAGGAAGCTTGCGGAGGAGATGTCGAACGATATCTGCTTGATCAGCAAAATGCGATGACCGACGTCGAGCTCCAGCGGAAGATCGACGAAGATCCTTGAGGCGCAACGCCTGCAACGGTTGGTTGCGCCTCTCGCTGCCGGCCTCGAGACCAGCACCTACGGCATGCCGCGGCAATTCTAAGGAGAGCAGTGATGGTCAAACGACTGGGCCGATGCCTGTGCGACAAGGTGACATACAGTGTCGACGGTGAGCCGATACGCGTCGGAATCTGCCATTGCACTGACTGCCGGCAGGAAAGCGGTTCGGCATTCACCTTTTTCGGCATCTGGCCCGCTTCCGCGTTTGAGACGTCCGGTGAGACGGATCAATACGCGGGGCGCCAATTCTGCCGATGCTGCTCCCGGCTGTTTGCCTATGATGCCGAGGAAGCCGAAATCAAGCTCGGAAGCCTACAGGATGCACCGAGCGGTCTAGCGCCCACTTACGAGCTTTGGATCAAGCGCCGTGAGCCATGGCTGCCTGCACTGCCAGGCGCTGAACAGTTCGAGGAGGACCGAATATATGGGGAGGAAACCAAATGGATAATGCATCAAAAGAACTCGCCGATGAGTACCGGCGCCTTGGCGGGCGCCGTGTCGCGGTGATTGACGACAACCTTGGATCCTCGCGCGACTGGGACGGGGATCCACCTGAAGCCGACGCATTCTGGAAGGCAAAAATTGCCTCATTGTCCGACCGGGATCGGCGAGATGTCGAGACCTTCCTACCATCTTTGAACGACGAAAGTGATGAGCCGACGAAATAGGGGATGCAGTGCATGGATGTCGAGGCCGTCACCTTTCACGCTAGCGACTGGGTCCCTAACAACCAAGAGCTTCCAGTGCTGGTCTATAACGCCCCTATCCCTGATGGTGGCTTCGAAAGCCTGTTTGCAAGAAATGGATGGGCGGGCATCTGGACGAATGGCGTGTTCACCTACCAGCATTACCATTCGGGTGCCCACGAGGTGCTGGGTGTCGCCTCCGGCAGCGCTACCTTACTTATCGGCGGCCCCGGCGGCCGTGAGTTTGCCTTGAAGGCAGGCTCCTGCCTCATCTTGCCCGCGGGAACGGGCCATCAAAACCTCGGATCATCTGCCGATTTTCAAGTTGTGGGCGCCTATCCGCCCCGTCAACACGCCGATATCCAGACGTCGGCAGCGACCGAAGAAATGGTGGCCAAGATCAAAGGCCTGCCCCTGCCCGACACCGATCCTGTCCAGGGACCCTACGGAGCTCTCACCAAGCTGTGGCGTAAATCGACGACGGCATGATCAGGCGACAGCTTTTGTCAGCTTCTCCAGCCGCTTGATGGCCTGGGCCAGCGGCCTTTGCCCGTCGCAATAATCCTGCCAAGCCGTGCTCTTCTTCAACAGGTTCGGCACGGTCCTCACCGTAAATCGCTTCGGGTCTAGGTCAGCTTTAACCTGCGTCCAGGAGAGCGGCATCGAGACTGTCGCACCAGGGCGAGCCCGCGGTGACAACGGCGCCACTGCCGTCGCCATGCGATCGTTGCGCAGATAATCGAGGAAAATGCGACCCTCGCGTTGGTTCTTGGCCATCTTGATCAGGTAGAGGTCCGGGTTGTCGAGGGACATCTGCTCGCAGACGTCATGGGCAAAAACCTTAGCCTCGTCCCAGCTCAGTTTCCTGCCTTTTGGCGCCGCCAAGGGCGTGACAACATGCAGGCCCTTGCCGCCCGTCGTCTTGCAGAAGCTGACGAGGCCAAGGTCCTCGAGGCGATCACGGATTTCCCGCGCCGCTTCGACGACGGTAGAAAAGCCGACGTCTGGACCGGGATCGAGATCGAAGACCAACCGTCCGGGGACTTCCGGCTGGTTGGGCTCACAGTTCCATGGATGAAGTTCGACGCCGCCGATCTGGGCGATGGCCGCCAGCCCCTCCACCCTGTCGATCTGCAGGTAAGGCTTCTTGTCGCCGAACACGGTAACGAGTTCGAGCAGGTTCGACGTCCCCGGCATGGCATGGCGCTGGAAAAACTGCTCACCACCAATCCCATCCGGCGTGCGGATAATCGAACAGGGCCGACCTTTGATGTGGTCGATCAACCATGCGCCCACAGCCTCATGATAGTGCGCAAGATCTAGCTTGGTGACCGGCTGGTTGTCGCCGGCATCCGGCCAAAGCGGCTTATCAGGGTTGGAGATCATCACGCCCATCACGTCCACCTTCGTTCCTTTGCGCAATCGCTTCGGGGCCGGCTTGGCGGTTTCCGGATCTGGCACCTCGTTTTCGACCGGAGATGCCGGTGTCTCGGCCTCGACCTCGCCGGCCGGCTTGTCTTCCCGCAAACCTTTGAATGCTGCCTGCCTCACCTGACCGTCGGCGGTCCAACCGGCAAACTCGATCTCTGCAACAAGTTCTGGCTTGAGCCAGACGATATCGGTGGTCTTCTTCGGCGCGCCGATACCGGTGAAGGGCGATTTCGAGGTCTCCATCTCCTTCAGTTTTGGCAACAATGTCTCAACAACCTTCGCGCCATACCCCGTGCCGACCCGGCCGACATAGACGAAATGATTGCCGCGGTTGACGCCGACAAGCAGCGAGCGGAACCGGCCGGTGGTCTTGGCATAGGCGCCGATTACCACCTCATGGCCCGCGCGGCATTTCGACTTTGCCCAAGTGTCTGAGCGGCCGGACTGATAGGGTGCCTTTGCCTGTTTTGAAACAATACCTTCCAATGAAAGACGACAGGCGGACTTCAGCACTGCATCACCACCGGTCTCGAAATGTTCGACGAAGCGAACAAGCGGATCGTTGCCAGCGTCGGAGAGAAGCGCCGCTAATCTGTCCTTTCGCTCGGTCAGCTCCAATTCGCGCAGATCCTCATCTCCGGCGAAGACGAGATCGAAGGCGAAGTAAACGAGATCATCCGTCTTGCCCTCCGATAGCGCCGCCTGAAGAGCGGCAAAATCGGGTGCGCCGTTTTCGTCCAGCGCGCAGATCTCCCCGTCGATAATGCAATCGGGAAGAGAAGACGCTGCCGAGGCAATAGCCGGCCATTTTTTCGTCCAGTCGAGACCCTTCCTTGTCTTCAGCGTGACCTCGCCGTTTTCCACCCGCATCTGGATCCGGTAGCCGTCGAATTTGATCTCATGGATCCAGCCTTTGCCGGAGGGTGGGCGATCCAGCGTCTCGCAAAGCTGGGGCGCAATGAAGTCCGGCATGGCCGATGAAGGGCGTTCGACCGCGGTCGGTTTCTTGGATGCTTTTGGCTTAATGTTACGGCCGGCCTTGCGCTCCTCGGCCGCCAGACCCTGGCTGCTGTCCCAGACGGCATCGGCGGCGACCGCCGCTTCCGTTAAGTATGAACGGCGTCGGTTTGCGGCCCTTGCCGGAAGCAATGGTCTCCATAGTTCGGCCTGACGCAACGGATTTGAGGTTTTTCTCAAGCACGGCCGCGCCATCTCCGTCGACGGAGAATTCGTCGTGATGCTTGATCAGCAACCAGTTGATCCGCTTGCCGCCGTCGCGGTCGTGGCGCATACGAACAAGCACGAAGCTGCCATGCAGCCGATCGCCCTTCAGCGTGAACTTGAAATCGCCTTTCGCCAGTGCGTCTTCCGGGGACCGGTTGCCTTCCGGCTCCCAGTAGCCGCGATCCCAAAGCATCACCGTACCACCGCCATACTCGCCCTTGGGAATGGTGCCTTCGAAATCACCATAGTCGAGCGGGTGATCCTCGACCTCTACGGCCAGCCGCTTGTCGCCGGGATCGAGGGATGGTCCTCTGGTCACCGCCCAGGATTTGAACACGCCATCGAGCTCGAGGCGAAGATCGTAATGCAGCCGAGTGGCGTCGTGCTTCTGGATCACGAACCGCCGGCGGTTCGATGATCTGACTTCAACGTCTCCGCTTGGTTCTGCGGTTTTCTTAAAGTCGCGCTTGGCACGGTATGTCGAGAGGTTGTCGGCCATCGGCTCGCTAGTCCTTGAGCTCAAACGAGTGGGGCCGGCATTATGCCGGCCCCACAAACTATTCAGCGTCCAGACACGCGGATCGCCCCGGCGTCACCGAGGCTGCGTTGAACAGCCGCAATCTGGTCGGAAGCGATATCGGCCGAGACCTCGATCTCCCCTTCTAGTGCAGCGTCATCACGTGATCCGCCCTCGTGCGACGCGTCGCCACCGGAAGGCTTCGAGCCCGTTGTGTTTCGATCGGTCGCAGACTGAATGAAGATGTCTGGGCGCGAGATCCCGTGCTGCTGCACCAGGTGCTCGACGGCAAGGTCTGCTGCTTCGCGCGTATCAAACGTTGCGCGGATGGTGGTGGTACTATCGTCAGCCATGAGGCTCGCTCCTGTTTCCTAAGGTCACAGCTACAAACGCGGGGAAGAGCGGCTGGTTTCGTTGACCGACGATGATTGAAACAAACGGAACCTTACGCCTCAGCAAGTGTTCGTGGATTGAACCCAGGAGGACACCAATGACCCCGCCGAAATCCCCAGCAGTTGAGGCTCTTGAACAAGAACAAGCCCGACAGTCCCGCGATGTTGGATCTGAACTCGAGGATGGTCTCAAGTCCACATTCCCGGCCTCCGACCCGGTCTCGGCGACAACAACCTCCAACCCAACCGGGATCGCGCCGTCTCCCTCAAATGAGGTTGGCTTTGGCTCGGACGCACCGCTCGTCGATAAGGCTCTGGCAGCGACGAGCGAGCCCGAGCAGACCGATGGGACGACATTTGCATCTTCCCGCGAAGAGCTTGAAGCTCTGAAGGCGGAGATTGCGCGACTGCGGGAGAGCGCCAGCGAGATTGGGTCGGCGACGGTGCGCGTCGCGAAGGCGCAAGCCTCTGACGTACTCGTTGACCTGAAGCAGCGCATCCGTGCCAAGCCATTGCCGGCGGTTGGTATCGCCGCCGTCATCGGCTTCGTCTGGGGCATGACGCGTTGATGTGACCTCAAGGAGCGCAGACCGCCCAAAATGAACCCAAATGGAGGAAAAAATGGCCAATCCGGAAGACGATGCAAAAGGTCAATACGCGCCGTCCCAGGCGGATCCACATGCATCCGGCGTCCACAGCGCCAAGCCAACTGTAATCACCGGATCCGAGGATGCGACCGAACATAAGGTCCCGCCCGGTCAGAAAGGCCCCAAAAAGGATTGGGACATAAATTTCGATCCCGCAGAAAGCAGTTCGGAAAAAAAACGCTAGGTTACGAACTAGATTCCGAAACGTTCGCCGGAAGAGGACGCCACTATGACCGACGACAGCCCAGACCCGACCAGCGATGCTGCGCGCATCAACCCCGCAGTCGCGGACAAAGATCGCGAGAAGCTGAAGAAAGCGGCGGAGGATGGGCTGCGTGACACTGAGGGCAAATTACCCAAGGACGAAGTCTAGATCCCCGCGAATTGAAAGCGGGCGCTACTCGACAGTCCGAATGCGGCTTTTCGACCCTCGTCATAGAAGCCAGCAACGGCCAAAAATTGACTTTCGTACGACACCGTACCGTCGACACAGTATCCATATTACGACGGAACAACGTCTGCGAGATCACGTTATCGGCCCGCGCACGGCAGGGCATCACCGTGCGCGGCTTCCCGTAACTCAGGAGAACTATCATGGCAGAGAAGACCCTGGACGACCTGTTTCTCGATACGCTCAAGGATATCTACTACGCCGAGAAGCAGATCCTGAAGGCATTGCCGAAAATGGCCCGCGCCTCACAGTCCCAGGAAGGCAAGGCAGCTTTTCTGAAGCACAAGGAACAGACGGAAGGCCAGATCGAACGGCTCCAGCAGGTGTTCGAGCTGATCGGCAAGCCGGCGCGCGGCAAGACCTGTGAAGCCATCCAGGGCATCATTGCAGAGGCCGAAGAGATCATGGACGAGTTTAGGGGATCCGTTGCCTTGGACGCCGGCCTGATTTCATCCGCGCAGGCCGTCGAGCACTATGAGATTGCCCGCTACGGCACGTTGAAAAGCTGGGCGAAACAGCTTGGCCTGACCGAAGCCGTCGAGCTGCTAGATGCAACCTTGCAGGAAGAGCTCGAGACCGATCAGCTTTTGACCCAGCTCGGCGAAACATCGGCAAACCCCAAGGGTTCGAAGAAGGCCGCGTAATGTAACCGGGGCCGCGCAGGAAAGCGCGGTCCCGCTGCAGCTAAGGGAGGAAGCATGGAAACCGAACGCGACGACTGGGTTGCCCGAAGGGCATACGAACTTTGGGAACAGGCCGGAAACCCAGACGGGCAGGAGCACGAGCACTGGGCGCAGGCAAGCGCTGAATGGGACGAGAAACGTGCCATCTCGCCGAGCGGCTCCTGGGACGACGAAGCCGAATAAGCCGTGAGCGTCCCGAATGACCATACCTGACATGAAAATCGGCCCTCTGAGTTTTTATTCGGAGGGCCGATTTTGTTGTGCGTACCAACAGCTTCCTGGTCGCAGCAACGAAGCCTGTCACAGCCTGGATAGCGAAAAGCCCGCCAAGGCGGGCTTTTTTAGTTTTTACAACTTCCGAACGCTCAGCGAGATTTCTTGTAAAGTTTTTCGGCGATCTCGAACATTTCCTCGGGAGCATAGTCCGGAGTGAAAGCCGACGGTACGCCGACAAGCTGCTGGATCTTGCCACCATCCGGCATCCCATCGACGACCTCGAGTTCGCCTGGAGGATCACCCGGCAGCGCGACTTCGTCGTTGCTCCAGATCCCCGCAATCTCCTTGTAGTCGTTCGGGCTCCAGGTGTAGAGGCGCCGATGCGACCCTTCGTCGAGATACTTTTGGCACTCGGAAATGTTGGCAAGCGGGATGTTGGGGGTGGGCAGGAATTTCTTCACGTCCACGCCGGTGATCTTCTCCAGCGCCAGCGCGTAGGCATGCGCATGCACCGAACCGCGAACGAGAAGATAGCCGCAGACTTCTCGACCCGTCGGGTCGGTCACGGTCTCATAGACGCGCAGCTTATGAAGGCGGGCGCCGCATTCCAGGTGGAAGTTGTGCAGCAGATCGAGAACGACATTGCCAGTCGTGGTGATGAAATCGTTGTTCCAGGATTGGCCGTTGCTGTTGATCGGCATCGCGCCGCCGCCGCCCGACAGAAAACTTGCGGCCAAACGGATATCTGCCATATCCTTGAACGGAGCACCGGATATGTCTCCACCGTCGCCTTCATCACCGTTGGGGATGTCCGGACCATTGTTCAGCATCGCGACGCCGTTACTGACGAGCTCGACATGCCCAAGTTCTTCTGCCGTGATGCTTGCAACCAGGCTGTAGAAGGGCTTGAGCTTCGACTTCGAGCGGAAGTTAAACGACTGGAACATGTAGTTCCCTAGCGTCGACATTTCCCCGTATTTGCCGCCAAGCAATTCTTGGAGGGCGGCTGCAGCATTTGGATCCGCAGCTTTCGGTGCGGGCAGCTCCGCCTGGAGCTGGTCTACTCTCATGAACATGAGAATTCCTTTCGGTTGGAGACAAGCGCCCAACCTACGGCGATCGCGATAGTTCCTCAGATTATGCGAGTGTACGATATCGTACTGGATTTAATTCGCATCACTCCAAGCGCATGACGTCCTTGAACCGAATGATGTCAGCAATATCGCCATCTTCCGTCGTCAGCTCGAATGCCTGCCCGTCGATGACATCGCCACGCAGGAGCCGTTGCGCGAGAAGTTCTCGGGCGGAGTTGGCGGCTTCTCTCCGCGCAGCTTCAAGCGTTTCGAATTCCGCGCCCTCGGGATCGTGCGCCAGATCCTGTCCGTCTCGAATATGGAAATAGTACTTCGGCATGCAAAGTGCTCCTTGGTTTCCCGCTACCAACTTTGGAAACCGTCTAAGGTTTCGACAATCGCGGAAGTTTTTGGCAACGTTGTATGATCCGGCTATTTGAGCCCCAAAGCTCCGTCCTCGCACATCCCACGTGACCTCTTCTGCGCAAAGCACGGTCAATAGCTGAAAGGCTTTCCGAAGAGGGGAGTTACGTATCAGAGCCATGCTGAACAGGAAGACGCTCGCGAGAACGAGCTCTCCTGTTCAATCGCTACGGAAACAAACGAGATCAGCTGTGCTGAAGGCGGGTGCAGCTATATCGCGGCCAGCGCTTGATCCGGAAAACAGTCAATGACGACGTCATCGCCTTTGCGGTCACCAGCGATCGTAGCGACCCGCATGAACTCTAACCAGAGTAACCATTGTTTCTTCCATACGCGCTGATGTAGACGAAAAGACCCCCCAGGAACGGGAGTTCTGTCGTTCTGGCATTGGCGCCGGCAGATCGCGGAACAGTTACCGATCCCGCCGGTTAAGCCTCCGTCATTCAACCGGAGGAATATCATGACTGAAGAACAACGCCGCCCGCTGCCACCTTATCCCGAACAGCAGCAACAGCCGCCGGGCAAAACCGCGTCGATGCAACCAGTCCCGGATCATGGCGAGAAATCCTATCGCGGCAATGGAAGACTCGAAGGCAAGGTCGCGCTGATCACCGGCGCAGATTCGGGGATTGGCAAGGCCGTGGCCATTGCTTTCGCGCGTGAAGGCGCCGATGTCCTAATCTCCTATCTCAACGAAGACGACGATGCCGCCGACACCGCCAAATGGGTCGAGAACGCCGGCCGTAAGGCGCTTGTAATCGCCGGAGACATCACATCGGAAGACCATTGCCAGGAGCTAGTGGCGCGCGCGGTCGACGAACTCGGCGGTATAGACATCCTGGTCAACAACGCCGCATTTCAGCGAACCTACGACGACATCGCCGATATATCTGCCGACGACTGGGACACGACCTTCCGCACGAATATCTATGCGCCGTTCTTTCTGGCAAAGGCCGCCGCTTCGCATATGAAGCCTGGAAGTGCAATCATCAACACCACCTCCATCCAGTCGCGACAGCCATCCCCGCAGCTTCTCGCCTACGCATCCACCAAGGGCGCCGTTTCCAACTTCACGGCCGGCCTTGCCGAAATGCTCGCTGAAAAAGGCATTCGCGTAAATGCCGTCGCGCCCGGCCCTATCTGGACGCCCCTTATTCCATCCACCATGCCGGCAGAAAAAGCCGCGAAGTTCGGGCAAAATACTCTGATCGGCCGTGCCGGCCAGCCCGCTGAACTGGCTGGCGCTTATGTGCTTCTCGCTTCCGAGCTTGGAAGCTATATGACCGGCGCCGTCATTCCGGTCACCGGCGGCGAAATCATGATTTAATTATTCAGACTCCAGGGCCGGACGGAAACATGTTTCCTCCGGCCTCGGTGGTGTTTCGCATCACAGGCAGAATCTCATCGACGGTGAAAGACCTCACCTCTCAAAATGACGTCAGATACGCTTGAGCCAACCGAGAGGCCAGAACCGAGTCGGCGCCTATCCATTGGGCCGGATCACAACTTTGACGCAGCCGTCCGCTTTGTCCCGGAAAGTCTTGTATGCCTCCGGTCCCTCTTCGAGGCCTATGCGGTGGGTGATCAGGAACGACGGATCGATCTTGCCCTCCACGATCAGGTCCAAAAGCGGCTGGAGATACCGTTGCACATGGGTCTGGCCTGTCTTCAGCGTGAGACCTTTACCCACGACGGCTCCAAGCGGCGCAGGGACTGCCGAACCCACGAAGACACCGGGCAGCGAAACCGTGCCGCCAGGCCGGCAGGCAAGGATCGCTTGGCTGAGGGCGTAGGGCCGTTCGGTTGACGTCAGCTTTGTCTGGAGGATCTCCACTACGCCACCCGCCCCATGGCTTTCCATCCCGACCGCCTCGATCACGGCATCCGGTCCGAGCCCATTGGTGATCGCGAGAATACGCTCCTGCAGGTCTTCATCCGTGTAATCGAGTGTTTCTGCACCAGAGGCTCGGGCAAGGGCTAGTCGTTCCGGCACGGTGTCAATGGCAATGACCCGTTCAGCGCCAAGCAGAAAAGCCGATTTGATGGCAAACAGCCCGACCGGCCCGCAGCCAAATACGGCGACCGTCTGCCCTTGCTTGATGTCGCAGTTTTCGGCGGCCATGTATCCGGTTGGAAAGATATCGGAGAGGAACAGGACCTGTTCGTCGCTCAGGCCGTCAGGCACAACGATTGGGCCAACATCGGCATAAGGAACGCGAAGATACTGCGCCTGACCGCCTGGGAAGCGACCATACATTTCGGAATAACCGAACAGGCCGGCGGTCGGATAGCCGATCTGCTTTGCCTGCTCCGCGCCCGCGGGGTTCGATCGTTCGCACAGCGAGAACTGCCCCCATTTGCACTGCCGGCACTCACCGCAGGAAATTGTGAAGGGCACTACGACGCGATCGCCGATCTTGAGTTTGGAATTGCCGCGGCCGACTTCAACGACCTCCCCCATCGTCTCATGGCCCATGACGTCCCCCGCATGCATGCCGGGAACGAAGCCGCCGTAGAGATGCAGATCGGAGCCGCAAATCGCGCAGCTGGTCACCTTGATGATCGCGTCGCGATCGTCTTGGATTACCGGGTCGTCTACCGTTTCGCAGCGTATGTCGCCGCTACCATGCCACGTAAGAGCTTTCATCTGCGGTCTCTCCCAATTTACGGTCGGTCGTTGCCTCAATCTCATCAGGGCAATCAGCCGCCGTCAGCCCGTCAGGAACTCGCGGCGTGATCAACTGTTCCAGCTCCGTTCGGGCAGAGGATTCCGCATTCGGCCTGCGCGGAAAATAATGGCAAGCGATAGCGCGGGTCTTCAAGGATGCGGGTCCCCTAAGGAAATGGAGTTCGACGGTCCGGGGAGCCTCCGCCTTATGCGCCCCCCGCCTCACCAAGCGCGGAGAGATCGTAACAAGTCACCCGAAACATTCCGATTTCCCCGCATCCGGAACATGTGGTCCACCGGCGAGTTGTGGCCACACTCACGAAGCCGTGATGAATTAGCCGGAGGCTACCATGACAACCCCAGTATCAACCAATCTTCCCCACGATACCCTCCACGACACGTTAAGGGGCGGCGCACCCGCGACGGCGGCATATAACAAGGTGAGCTGGGGCGCGATCTTCGCAGGTGTGGCAATCGCGCTTGCGGCGCAGTTCCTCCTCAATCTTCTCGGCGTCGGTATCGGCGCGGCTGTCCTCGACCCAGCGACGTCCGACAACCCGACAGCAAGTTCATTTTCCATCGGCGGCGGGATCTGGTTCGTGCTCGCGGGCATCATTGCAGCGTTCCTCGGCGGCTACGTTTCGAGCCGACTATCAGGCCGACCAAGCAACTCGACGGGGGGCTATCATGGATTGACCACCTGGGCGGTCACGACCCTTGTCGTGCTCTATCTGCTCACGACCTCTGTCGGAGCGCTGGTGGGCGGTGCATTCAGCGGTCTTGCAAGTGTCGTCGGGGGCGTTGGTCAGACCGCCGCCACCGCCGCCACGACAGCGGCGCCTGCACTTGCCAACTCGACAAATCCGATGGCTGGGATCGAACAGCAAATCAGGTCTTCAACTGGTAATGACCCCCAGGCATTACAGACTGCGGCTGTGTCCTCCGTGCAGGCTCTGGTGACTGGAGATCAGGCGAAGGCCGAGGAGGCCCGCGCTCGCGCCGCCGACGCCGTCGCAAAAGCCCAGGGCATTCCGGTCGATCAGGCCCGGACCCAGGTCGAGCAGTATGAAAAGTCCTATCGGGATAACATGCAGGCCGCCAAGCAGCAGGCGATCGAGGCTGCCCAGACCGCAACTGCTGCCATATCTGCGGGTGCGATCCTCGGCTTCCTTGCGCTCGCACTCGGTGCGGTCGCGGGATGGTTCGGGGGTTCGTATGGTACGAAGCGCAACGTCGTCGTCTCAGAAACGCATCGCGTCTGATGCAGCCGTCTACGACATCGCCGGAAGCGAAACGCTCCCGGCGATGCTTGTAATCTACTCGCGACGATCGGACCGGGTGGAGATCGGTTGAGGTTGATCAGCCCAATACACTCACGCCTCGCGTTCGAGTCCCCAAATCGGGCCGGCTGTAGCAAGCGCTAGCTTGTCAGTTGCTTAAGTTCAGGCGACCTTGCGGTCGGATTCGAGCCGGAGCGGCGCGCCACCGGACGAAGGAACGCCGATTTCGATCTTGCGCG
>NZ_JACIGW010000020.1:0-12060 GCF_014198105.1 Aliirhizobium cellulosilyticum
CAGTTCAAGCTTTCGGTTCAGACCTACCAGTCGACCGTTCGTGCGGTGAAGGCAAATGAAACGCCCGCGGCCTCGCCGGCACGCGCCCTTGGCCGCAAGCTGGCCGGCGCCTTCTCTGGCAACTCGGCTATCAAGGTCACGAACGACTGGCAGGAGTTCTGATGGGCCTCGGTACAGCCTTCCCTCGCGGCCGGGCGGTGCCGAATTGGGGCTCGACTATTCGCCGTAGTGGCGTCCTCATCAGCGCACTGTTCCGGACTTAGCTCCTCTTGAAAACGCACCCACCAGTAGGTGGGTGCGACAGATAAGCCATATTCCGTAGGTAGTTGGCAGAAGGGCCGTCATAGCATGTCGGACGGAGGCAGGCTCTTGCAACGGATCGTGCTGTGCGAAGCGCAGGATGATCTGATATCGCCTGTGCACAAAGTGGCTTCTCAAATCGGCTGAGTTTTAATGCAAGGTGCTTTTCAGGAACCGGCCTTGTGAAGCCCAGGCATTCGTAGATCGAGGCCGTTTTTGCGCTATTGTCGGCCCACGGATGTCTTAAATCACTACCCGTGCCCGACCCCTCCCTGTCATTTTCTCAACCCAGTTCCAAACGATCCGCTGCGCCGCCTGCGGCGTGACCTCTAGCGTTTTGGCTACCGTCCCAGCTGACACCAACGGCTTTTGCCATCCCCAGCTCGACCAGTTCCGGCAACTACCAGGACGGCACCTTCCCGACGATCAGCGCTCCATCAGATCAGCGCTCCATCATCTGCGTGCCGGCACCAGCTGGTAACGCTTTTTCATGCCGATCTCGGCGGCCGCCAAAAATCCGTGGCTGACTGTCAGGATCCGCGTCGCGCGATCGCAATGCCGATCGACGGTAAGGTTTTGAGGTCAAGGTTAGTGCCGCGAGATGGGCGCCGGTGGCGGTTCATCTACCGCAGGTCGCGTCACCCTCTGCAGCCCGCAGTTATGTTCGCGCGGTGATGACATGGGCGCGGACCTCGCCCTCGATCTCGCCCGGCCCGAACCGCTCCGCCAATGCCGAGGCAACTGCCTTTGTTACCGCCCATAGCTTGCCGGGTTGGCGCGCCTCGATCTCGCCGCTCAAAGGACTGCCCTGGCAATAACCGGCTGCCGCACTGGCAGCGCTCTCGGCGCGTGAAATCTTGTCGGCGGTTTCAACCTTGACTTCGGAGAAGCCGGCTTCGTGCAGCGTGTCGATGATCGCGTCGGTGTCAAAGTACCCATGCGGCGTGCGCTCCATGAACCGCGGTGGGTCGGCAGGAAACCGCTTCGCGAGAGCGTCGCTGACGGTGGTGACGAATGCATTCGCGGACACCCTGTCCCAAACCGAAAACAAGTAGCTGCCACCCGGCTTCAGGACCCGCCTGACCTCGCGATAGCCCTGCAATTTGTCGGGAAAGAACATCACGCCGAACTGACAAACGGCGACGTCAAAACTGCCGTCATCGAACGGCAGTGCCTGCGCATCGGCCTGTCGAAACGTTGTCTTCCCACCGCCTCTCTGCAGGTGGGCCGCTAAGTCGAGCATCGGCTGGTTGAGGTCAGTCGCTATGATTTCTGCGGTGTCGCCAAGCCGCGCCGCCAGCGCCCGGGTCAGCACGCCAGTTCCGGCGGCGATCTCGAGCAGTGTTTGCGGTTTCAGCCGCGCAACTCGGCCGGCCATCTCTTGCGCGTAAGGTTCAAACAGCATCGGCACCATGTGCTGCTGGTAGAGCGCCGGAATGTTGCCGGCAAACACCTTGTCCGCTTCCGTCATTGCGGCCTCCCCTCTGTGGCGGCATTATACGCCTGAGATGTCGGAGATGGAAGGCGATGAATTCCGCGCAGCGCTTGCGGGACTACACGCGGTCATCACGGCGCCGGTTCATTGCACGGGCAACTGGGATGATCATACCGCCAGGCAGCGAGCAAGGATTTTCGGCACGTTACACCTCATCTGATTCCGCCATATCTCGCGGATTTATGCGGCTCGCTGCCCAACACCGATCACTTCCTTAAGCTGCTCATGCAGGCGGACAACCATGTCTCGTCCAAAGCTCCGAAGGGTGGTTCTGGCAGCTTTGTCCATGTCTTCTGCTTCCAGCGCCGCCAAAAGAGGGAGTGAACGACGCCGTAAAACTCGTGTTGACGAAGGCGATCAGCGGATGCACGTGATCAGCCTCGCGCGTACCGGGCTCGAAGCTGATGCGCCTTTCGGGATCGCGTTGCTTCAGCCAACAGAGCGATAGCCATTGTTTCCGTGAGTAGAGGTCTGTCAGTTATGAGGAGTAGTGCCTCGATCGCTGCGTGCGTTGAGGTCAGCACGTAAAAATTCGCAGCCGTGCGCGGCGGTTGAACTGAAGCTTGACGACTGTGAGCAAAGGCATTCGCCTGTGGTGACGTTGGAACGAAATGCAGGCATTGTAAAGAGGCGCCTGTCGCTGCGATCCTCGATTTTTCCGCAGCCTGGCCACAATAGGGGATCGGAATGAACAAGGATTTGGAGCTGTTGCGCCGCCTTTTGCGCGCGAAGGACCACATGGACCGAGCGCCCCATCAAGTCTGGTCGGTCGCCCGGCTGGCAAGCGTGAGCGGCACGTCGGAAGCGCATTTCGCCCGATCCTTTCGGCAAGCCTTCGACACCCCGCCACATCGCTATCTGCTTACACGAAGGGTGGAGCGCGCGGCATCTCTTTTGCGAGATACGGAAATGGCCGTAACAGACATCGCCATGCAAGTCGGCTGGGAGAGCATTGGCACGTTTGGCCGGACATTCCGGGATATCATCGGCGAGTCTCCCATGGGAATGCGCCGGCGGCTGAGGGCGGAAGCAGGCTCGCTGAACCTGGTACCCCCCGCTTCATAAGCACGGCGGAGCGCCCACACCTGAAAATAGCAGTTTCGGAGAAGCGCCGCCGACTGAAAGCGGATAGCCAGAAAGGGTAACACGGAGACAAGCATGAAACATGGTGTTCAAGTCGCAGGCATCTATGTCAAGCCGCTGATCGATGAAGCGACCGCGCGCGGTCTCGAAGAGGCGATCGCAAAAGGAGCAATGCCACCATCGGATCACGTGGGGGAGGATTGCGTGAAGGCCTTCCATGGCATGCGGGAGCGGGGAGTCGAGTTTGTTCAGGAACCCACAGCCCAATATGGCTCGGTCGACGCAAGCTTCCGTGATCCTTTCGGGAACGGGTGGAAGCTGGTGCAGGTGCAATAAGCGCGATGCATCTGTCTTGATGCGTAAATCGTCCACTCATGGGAGAAATTCATGATCTCGCAAGAATCCAGACGCCGGGCGCACCGCAGTATCCTGCCAACACTCCCCATTGCGGCCAATTTGGACGCGATGTCCTTCGGTACACCGCCCCCTTCATCCTGTATGCGCCACTTGCCCGGCTCATGGAACAGCACGTCATTGGTGACCACGGTTTTTACCTGGAACCGCTCCGCCATGTTGGCAAAGTCGTGCAGCCGCATCTGGTCGTTCGGCCGCCGGCGCAGACAGATCGACACATAAGTACGGTCGCCGAACACATCGGCCAGTTTCCGCATTTGGAGAGCACAGGTATCATCGCCGTGATCAGGCACCATAATGCCTATTATTCTGTCCGAATAGGCGATCACATCGTCCCAATAGAGAATGCAGTTGTTCTTGCCGCCGCGGCTTTTTCCGAGCGTGATCAGTCGCGTCAGCCGGGAATGGGGGAGGCGATCTGTGGGATAAACCAGCACCCACATGCCGTCCTGCAGATCGAGCGGGCAGCCGACGACTAGACGCAAGCTGGTTGCTCGCGATGCTTCGAGCGCCAGGACAATCCCCGCGAGACTGTTGCGATCGACGACGCCAATCGCCTCGATGCCAAGCTCGCTCGCCTTCAAAAACAGCTCTTCAGCCGACGATGCGCCGCGAAGGAAGGAACAATGCGTAGTGACCTGCAGCTCGGCGTAAGTCATGCGCAGATCCCATGACAGAACCAGCGGTGGTCGCCTGTCTCTGGGTCGACACCGTCGCCGGCTCGAAACACCCAGAGCTGCGCGCCAGTTTCGCCCTCGATGACAAAATAGTCGCGCACCGCCTCCATCTCGGAACCGCGCTTCCACCACTCGCCAAAGACACGCTCAGGACTATCGGCGCATTTGACCTTGCGGCGCTTGCCGCGCCAGGTGATTGAGGCTGGTGGATGGTCGGGCATCAGTGCGATGACCGTGATCAGCTCGGGTCGCGGCAACAACCGGACAGGCCGGCGCCAGTGGCTGACCCAAGCCTTGGCAATGGCACAAGATACCGCGGCAATCCGTTCAACCGAGCGTTCAGGCACATCCGATGCAACAGGGGCGATGCGATAGACGCGCTGGCCGCGAATGCCATAAACGTCGATCAAGGGGGTAACATCGGTGGTTTCGTCCTCAACCAGCGACGAGACCTTCTGAACGTCACTGAGCGGCTCTGCCATTACGGCGACATCGCGAGCCGGCTTTGCCGTGCCGGCACGGATGGCCTGCCTCGTGCTATCGACCTTCTCGACGATGAGATCGGCGCGGCGCGCACCGAGACCGCGTTAAGCTCGGATGTGCGGATCGGATCGACCGTGGATACGTTACATGGCCGCTCAGCCAAGACTGCAGGCTAGTCCTGAATATGCTCACAGGCCATCGGGTACTGCTGATGAATAACCTGCTGGGTCGATGGTCAGATGGAGACAGGTTCCATGATCTGCTTCAGGTTCACGGGCGTGCGCACCCCGAACAGCCACCAGTTTACCAGTTCCTGAGCCATAGCCTCGGCTTGCGGAGCCTTGATGTCGAGCTCCTTTTCCTGGCACAGCTCATCCAGAACGCCCCGCAAAAGCGTCAGATCGTCGGAACCCAATACATCAAACGACGAGAAGACCATACTTTTACCCTGCCCACTACCTTTGTATCGAAGCCGGCGTGAGTGCATAGATGCTAAATTTAGCATTCATGTGTTCGTGTATGACGCGCGATTGAGTGAAATCTCATCTGCGCTGCGACAATGCATGCAATGGTGCTTCCCGTGATAGACGAGAGAACTGCGGCTGGGGTGTTAGGAATAGGTATTTTCCGGTTCACGATAATCTCGGATGGATTTATTTCGTGTCACAGACGACGGACTTTGTTGCTGAGCTGATCTACGCTGCCAATACGATCGACGATGTCATGCCATTTGAGCGCAGACGGCTGCTGGAGAGGAGCATGGCGATCGTCGCAGCTCAGCGAGAGCTCCTGGAGAGGCGTGGCAATATTGTTCCGCTCCAACCGGACTTCATGCAGGCAATGGCCAAGCTGGCGGAAATGCTGCTCTGACCGCCGCTGCCGTATGATCTTGCCCTGATTTGACTCTTTGCATGATTGTTCTTACTTTGTTCTTTCCTATGTGGAGAGGATACGGATGTGAGTTGGCTCAAACTCGATCCTGCAAAATCGCCGATGCCAGTGCTCGCCAGCCGCTGAGATCGCATCGAAGGACGCCATGACCTCTCCCACCACCCGAAAGATTATCCACCTCGACATGGATGCCTTTTACGCGTCGGTGGAACAGCGGGATAATCCCGAGCTGCGCGGTAAACCGCTTGCGGTCGGCGGTGCTGCGGCAAGAGGCGTGGTTGCCGCTGCCAGCTATGAGGCGCGGAAATTCGGTGTTCATTCTGCCATGCCGTCGGTCACTGCCGCGCGAAAGTGCCCCGAGCTGATCTTCGTAAAACCTCGCTTTGAGGTCTATCGTGCCGTCTCGCAGCAGATCCGGGAAATCTTTGCTGAATACACGCCACTGATCGAGCCACTGTCGCTCGATGAAGCCTATCTCGACGTGACCGACAACCTCAAAGATATGCCGATTGCGACCGAGATCGCGCTGGAGATCCGAGCGAAGATCAAGGCGGTCACCGGACTGAATGCGTCAGCCGGCATCTCATACAATAAGTTTTTGGCCAAGATGGCCTCCGACCTCAACAAACCGAACGGTCAGGCTGTCATCACCCCGAAGAATGGCCCGGCCTTCGTCGAGGGGCTTGCCGTCAAGAAATTCCACGATGTCGGGCCGGCCACGGCCGAGAAAATGCATAAACTCGGGATCGAAACGGGTGCCGACTTGAAAGCCCAGTCCCTGCAGTTTCTCTCACAGCATTTCGGAAAGTCAGGCCCTTACTTCTATGGCATCGCACGTGGCATCGATGACCGGCAGGTTCGGCCTGATCGAGTGCGGAAATCCGTCGGTGCCGAAGACACGTTCAGCCGAGATATCGACGATCTCGACCGCGCAACCGGCGAGCTGAAGCCGCTTGCAGACAAAGTCTGGACCTATTGCGAGGCCAAACGCATCTCCGGCAAAACCGTAACGGTGAAGATCAAATATTCGGATTTTACACAGGCCACCAGAAGCCGAACCGGCACCCTGCCTTTTACGACCGGACAAGACGTTCTCGATGCTGCCTCCGAGCTGCTGAAGACGGTCTATCCGTTCAGGCGTTCGGTGCGATTGCTTGGGGTGACCCTTTCATCGCTCACGGGCACCGAAGATAATGGCGACGGTCACGAGCAGCCGGAACTGGATTTCAGCATGTAAGGGAATACGAAAAAGCCTGCCGCGGGAGGAGGAGCGGCAGGCTTTTCGAAAAGAACCGAACAGCGACTGGGAGGAGGAGTGCCGCTGTTCACTCAGGCAACCTCGGGAGGAGGAGTGGGTCGCCTGAAACACGAAGCTCCGTGGGAGGAGGTACATCGCTTCGTTGGGATTGTTTATACAGCGTCCGGCGAAATGGGTTAGATAGCTCGCCGCAGTCCAGCCATGCGCCAGATGCGGATCTCCAACGTCGACTGCCTAATTTCGAACCGTTAGCCGCGAAACCGGTCGAAGGCGGTCAGGAATCTGGTCGGTGGATCCGCTTCCGGATAGCGGTAGATCTCGGTGCGCAGATAGTGAAGCTCGCCGGCCAGATCGATCTCATCCACCTCGATCCACCAGGATTTCGGCCGTCCTTCGCTGCCGTCCGACCATCGATAACCGCGCGCCTTGAGGTGATCTTTCAGATCGAATGGGCTGTTTTCCGCAAAGATGCGGACGCGGGATTTCTGGCTGTTGAGATACAGCTCCGCAAATGGAGTGAATGGATCACGATCGGTCTTTCGATCGAGGACTTCGAGCAGGGCGAAACAATCGTCGACCGCCCTGTGGCCCTCGTGGAAATAACCTGCCTGGCCGATCAGGTAGCCGAGCTTGGTGCCTTCAAAGCCCCGCGCCGACCAGTCGATCTCGGCGTTCGAACACGCCCACGCCTTGTCCGAAAATGCCGACGAAAAAACCTCACAGAACGGTCTGTCGAAACCGGCATTATGGGCAATGATGAGGTCGGCCGGCGCGACCATCGTGCGTACAGCCTTCATGTCGATCATCTGACCTGAAACCATCTCGTCCGTGATGCCGGTCAGCTTGGTGATTTCGGCCGGGATAGGTTTATTGGGTTGCTGCAGGCCACCGTAGACACCTGTCACATCACCAATCTCTCCTCGCTCGTTGAACGTGAAGGCAATCAGGCCAATCTCTATGATCTCTTCGTTGCGAAAATTGAGGCCCGTGGTCTCGGTGTCGAGGATGACGCCATTCGAAGGGAAACCGGGCCGGACAAACTCCGCCGTCTTGCGCGGCTCGAGCTTCTGCAGGATCCGATAGCGTCCGGTCGCGGCCAGATGCTCGACCATTTCCGCCTCCGTCATCTGCCGGGAGGTAGATCGCTCGCTCGAATGACGGAGCGCAGGCTCAGATCCAGCCGGCGGCTCGTCGGAAAACATATCGAACTGGGTGGGCAAATCTGATTGTCCTATCGCAGAATACGCGAACCGCTATCATGATGAGGGACCACAGTCATCCTGTGACATACACTCTGAAAGTCGAGCCTACGACTCTGGCTACACTTCTCCGCACCCGCGTTCTCCGGACAATATTGAATACCCGAGCCACCAGATCGTCTCCTATGGTAAGGCGACTTCACTTTCGCAGTTTCGGAAATTTTCGACACGAGGGGCGAATTCAGACACGGTAGCAACGTGACCTATCGCCACCTTACAAATTGACCACACCAGATTGACAGCCTTCCTGCTATCGGCAGATTTGTGCTCGGCGAATCTTCGCCGGGGTAATGGGGAAACTATGAAAACCAAAGTAATTATGCTGGCGCTCGCGCTGGCCCTGTCTGCGTGCGCAAAACGACCGGACGCGATCGTCCCTGCCGACATTCCGATGGCTGCCTATACCAATCTGTCGTGTGAGCAGTTGGCTCAGGAATATCTGAAGGAGCAGACCAGCCTCACCGCGGTCTCCAAGCAGCAACACGACGCCGCGAATGGCGACGCGTTCGGCGTGTTTCTGATCGGTGTGCCGATGTCCTCCACCTTCGGGGGCGACAAAGAGGGCCAGGTCGCGGTCGCGAAGGGTAAAGTGCAGGCAATCCAGTCGGCCATGATGAGCAAGGGCTGCAATGTGCCTGCAACTCCGTTGAAAAGCACCAAGAAAGCTGCCTGAAACGAAAGGCGCTTTCCGCAGACAGCGGGGGCGCAGAAATGCTGAAATACTGCCACCACTCTCGTGATTTTTGTCGAGATCTCGTGGGGACGAGTGTGGCCAGAGCATCAGATATGCTGCTCTGGCCGCTTCTCACGGAACGAATTCGCAAACGCGGTGTTCTACCCGCGTCGCGAGAGTAGCCCCCGTCCCCCGCACGAGTTTAAGTCCCCTCTCAAACTCACTCTCGCGACATCCATCCCCTCGGATCGCTTTTTTCCTTCCATGTTGACTCAACGTCAAAACGGAACATAATAAGAACAAATGGAGCCGCTTGGCGGCAGTCGCTCCCTTGCCCGCATATTCGCAAAGGAGAAGAGATGTTCACGATAGGCGAGGTGTTTCCTCTCGAAGAGGAGCCTGATCCAGACCTGCTTGTACAGATTGGCTGGAGGGCCGACCTTTACGACTTCGAATTCCTTGAAGCTGATATCTTAACCGATGAAGGCTCGACCGCCTCGTGGGTAGAGATCGCATTCAGTCGTCAGCTGGGCGGTGCTTTTGTTCTGTGGCGCAGCGGAGTGTCCGCGCTGGAAGCTGCGCGGAGCGCCAGTTATGGCTGGATTGAAGGCAATGACGTTGTCTCATTACCTCAAGGCATAGAGGCAAAAGCCAAAGCTTACGGCGCTCCCCTGGACGGCTACTATTTCGACACGCTGGAATTCTACCGAATGTATCCCGGTGAGTTTGGCAGGGGGAATAGCACCCAGCCGATAGCAGATTGCCCAGCGACATGAGCCTGCCTTGCCTCAAGGACTACCACGCTGAGAAGATAGACATGTCCTGCAGTCGCTGCGACAGACATGGTGTCTACGACCGTAAGGCGCTGGTGAAGAAGTTCGGCGCTGCCATCGAATTCGTCGAGCTGCGGCGCATCCTCGCGATTGGCTGTGATCGACGTGGGACCGACGGCTGTGAAGCCTGCTTTCCATGCTTGCTGACAGCAAACATTCTAATCGAGGAACGCCATGAGCGATGAAGGACGAACAGTCCGCTCAGGCGGGCATCAGATCGTTGAGCATTACTGCGAATTCGACGACTGCAAGGAATGGGGATGCTACGGCTTTGAGGAAAGCCGTACCGTCACGCGCTGGTTCTGCTCCGAGCACCAACTTCGCCTTTATCGCGGACTGCCTCGGCATGGTGAGGCAAGGCTCGCTGCAGCCGAGATCGCCGACATGCTGAGGTGAGTTTCCCACCAGGCCGGAGAATTGCGTGGACTGGGTTGTTTAAACGCAAGCGCATGTGCCAACTTAAACAATCGTCTAGGAGGAGATGAACAGATGAAACCATGGATTTTGTCTGCTGCTTTGGTTGCCGCGTTGGGAACGTGCACTGTTCGAGCGGTCCACGCCGAGCAAGTGGCGACGACATCGACAGCGGCCGTGAAGAGCGACCTCAACTACCTGATGTACACGCCGGATGGATATGAGGCATCGAAAGACACCTACCCGCTCGTCGTATGGCTCCATGGAGGGGATCAGGGCGGAAACGACATCGAGAAGGTCAAATCGAGCGGCATCCCAAAGCTGATCGCGGGTGGAAAGCAATTGCCGTTTCTTGTCTTTTCTCCTCAGAACCCGAGCGAGGAACTGCTCTATCCGATAGAAAAGGTGGAAGCGCCGCTTGAAGAGGTTATCTCGAAATACCGCGCCGATAGCTCCCGCATCTACGTCGTTGGCTATAGCCGGGGCGGGTTCGGGGCGTGGGCCTTGGCTGAGCAGTTCCCCGAAAAATTTGCCGCCGTAGTTCCTATCGCAGGCGGCGGAAACCGCCACTATCTGAACAGGACGAACGAGAAGGCTGCGTTCTGGGTCTTCCACGGCACGAACGATGACGTCATTCCGCTGTCGGATTCTGTAATCATGTATGAGCGCCTCAAGGCCCTGAAGCGTGACGCACGGCTCTCGGTCTTGGAAGGTGTAAGCCATTCTGACGTGGAAATGTCCGCTCTTAATGACCCGGAACTATGGGATTGGCTGCTGAAGCAACGTCTTGCGGTTGCCCCCAAATAGCTGCCCGCCCCTGTCACTGCTCTACGCGGCTCGGAAAGTTCGATGTCGATGGTCTTCTTTGGTAGCAAATCCTACAAGGACGGTGCCAATTGCAGTCTCTACCGATAGGTTTCCGCGCAGTAGTGATCGGCGCAAGCGGAGGAATTGGTTCGGCTATCTGCAGGCATTTGAGAGCACAGCTGAACGTTGGCGACGTCGTGGCGTTGTCTCGAAGCAGTGGCGGCCTTGACCTACGTGATGAGGGAACGGTTGCCGCTGCGGCTGAAAAGCTATCGGGGAAGGCATTGGATCTTATTGTCTGTGCGACTGGAGCCTTGACGATAGACGGCCGCGGGCCGGAGAAGTCCCTTCGGGAAATAGACCCAGACGCAATGCTTCGTCAGTTTCATATCAACGCAGTTGGTCCGGCACTCGTCGCAAAGCACTTCTTACCAAGGCTCAATCGTCAGAGCCGATCCACGGCGATTTTCCTTTCGGCACGGGTAGGCTCCATCGGTGACAACCGACTTGGTGGCTGGATTTCATATCGATCTTCAAAAGCCGCGCTCAATCAGATCGTAAGGACGGCCTCAATCGAGCTGTCGCGGACTCATCCTCAGGCAGTGATAGCCGCCATCCATCCAGGCACCGTGCAAACAGGGTTATCAGCCCCTTATTCTGGCAAACACCCAACTGTCAGCGCCGACGATGCGGCGGCGGCAATCCTGCAAGCTGCTGATTGCCTCAATGAGACTGGGAAATTCATCGCCTTTGATGGAAAGAGCATAGAATGGTGATGATGACCCTCGGCGACCTGATCGATCGATACCATCCCCATCTGCTGGATGAGACAGTCGGGGTGCAAAGAAGTTGGGAAGACACTTTCAAATACACCCTGAAGATCTACCCGAGGCACACGCCTCTTGAAGCGTTCGACCTTGATCGTCTGGCTGCCGAAATGACGGCTTCCGGCGTGAACCAGGCATTCGTGAATGGCTATATCGAGCGTTGGCGTCGCGTGATCGGGCACATCAGAGTTTGAAGGCCTTCCGCGACGCTAGACGTCGATCCTAGTCGACCGACACCTCAGGTATCCAAATTGCCGACTTCATGTCGCCATAAGGCCTCGCCCTTCCATCCAACACACAGGTGCCTACCCACGAACAAACCGCGGCATCTAACATGTCCTCGAACGCCTTCATCTCATATCCGCGACAGTCGAGAGGTGGCATAGGCAGCGCGGCCGCAACTCCCTCGATCCTCACATCCAACAGCCCGACAATCTGTGTCCATACTTCGAGTAGACGTTGCCGGCGGCCTGCGGGGGTGTCATCCGGCCAGTATTTTCCGGCTTTTCCATGCTTGTAGGGGAGCCTTTGGGCGGCGGCTGCCAGCTCGATGTTGATTGCCACTGAGAACTGACCCGGTAGTGGAGTGAACCCCTCGGGCTGGACCACAGGACAGGGAAAAACTGATACACTCTGCGGGCCTTAA
>NZ_JACIGW010000021.1:0-7505 GCF_014198105.1 Aliirhizobium cellulosilyticum
CACCCGCATAAGGCATTGGGGTATTGCTCGCCTCGTGAGTTCTTAAACCGTCAAACCGAAAGCTGATCCTGTCCGGTTTTTAAGGGGCAACTCCACGGGGAGAACATGCCACCATGTCTCTCGTGTGTAGGGACCAGCATCTGTGTAATTGATCGTTGCTAGACCCTCAGCCGTCTCAGCAAGATGGTCACTGACGTGAAAGCGAACAGACCGATAGGGCAGCTCACCGAGATCGAATTCATATAATTCATCTATCGGCATGCTGTTGAAGCAAGCATCGTAACCGGCCATGTAGTCCCTGGAGAACGATGTACTCAACCGGACAGAGATTCGGTCATGATCGAGTATCCTCTCGAACGCTTTCGTATACCCATCCGTCGGCAACGCCTGCAATGTGTCGGTGGGAAAATAGCGCGGATCACGATCGGTGCGTATTTGTAAACGACGAACGACAGCGGCATCCATTTCGGACAGATCCAGCTGCCACATCTTCTTCGTATAAGGACAAAAAAACGGGTCGGTCAGCTCCTTTCCGATGGTAGAATAAAGATGGTCCTCAGCACTGATAACCGGTGACCGTGGAAGGGCTACCGAGGCAAGATAGGACATCGCGTCATCTGCTGTTTCGAGGCCGGTGCCAAACACGGCATTTATAGTATCAAGGTTTACTGGCAACGGTACCTTGCGCCCGTCTTCAAGGAGCGCCCACGACTCGATGCTCATATGGCAGCCACCCGGTAAACTGCGATAGCCATTCGGCCACGCGATCGTTGGAGGTATGAAACAGGTGCGGCCCGTACCGGTGGATGCGCACTCCGCAGTCGTGGACATAGTCAAAGCAGTTGCCGGCGATATGGTCACGTTTATCGATGACATCGACTTCGTGGCCTGCATTCGCAAGCTCCCGAGCATGCACCGCGCCGGCGAAACCGGCCCCAACAACGAGAAGCTTGGCCATAGCCCTATTCTTTCAGATGTGCGGCAACGATTGAATTATGCCGGCGATTGGCAAGATCAAACTTTGGCTCAAAAATTCGGCTTTCACAGCATGCTTAACTGCAGCAACCCACCTGACCGGCTGAGATCTATTTGTGAGCCGGAACAAAAGGTCTAACCCGACCCGACGCGCCAGCGCCAGCCCACTGAGATGGCGACCACTACGGACCGTACCTGACAATATGCGAATGCGAGGAACACCGACGCCATTGATCTTTGCACCACGCGCGTCCTTTATCCATTCCATCGTAGCATCCATCTAGTCCATGGCACTTTGTCGTCGTGTGTCACGCATGAACTGGTGAAGATTGCCGCCTACGGGTCTGGTGTGACGCACCGTGATCGCGTCAATGATTGCGACGCCCCGGTACGCCTCCCCTTTGATCTCGCGAACCATCTGAGGCCAAAGGAAATCAAGCCCGAAGCCGCTAGCGGTCTTCTCGATGATGGGAAGTGAGCGAACGAGTGTTTCGCGGCTAACGAAAGGTACCATCACCTCTACGAAGTTTGTATACCGGACATCAAAACTTGGATGTCGCAGCGTGATGAGGTGCGAATAGTAGGAGCGCTCATCGAGTGAAGGTTGGTAGACATGGTAGTTATTCTCAATGCCGAGCACGAAGAGACTGTCAACATCAGCGGCCACGGCATCAATGTCATCGTCTGGAAGCCAGAAGTAGTCATAGCGGTCAATCGCTTCGGGAAACTGTTTGAAGAAAAGAAACAGGCCATCCCACTTGCCGCCTTTGCAACGATGTACGTAGTCAGCTTCCGGAAATTCGACCGCAGAGTCTGATCCATAATAACTGACCCCGACATCGAAATGGCGCCGACCCGTGGCCCAATTCCGATGTAGACTGCTGTCTCCACAGCGAACCACAGCCAAACCGCGTGGTGACTTGTCCTTGATCCTCGAGCCGAGCACTAAGCCGCCGGAATGCATAGACTGACTCCCCATATACCACCAGAAATCCTAACATGGACGCGGGTAATCCGTTTCCAAGCGCGGAACTGGATGTGAAAGTTTTCGCCAAGTGGGCAAGTCAGATCGTATGCAAACGATAGAATGGACTGGCCAATGGAACTAACTATTAAGTAAAACCTGTCGGTTAAATCTCGTCCAATAGTTCAGCTGTTCACTGAAAGAGAGATTAAGTTGCCCAGCGGACAGGCGGCTGGGATAGCCACCCACGTGACGTGGGATCCAGGTTCGATGACAGAATACATGGCATGCGGCCTGCTGCAAGTATTAAGTGAAACATTTATTGACTATTTGGAACACTCTGAAAAACCGCCCGATCGGTATTGGTCGGTCAATAATACTTGGCGACTTGAGAACCAACCCGGAAGAGTACATGGGATCGATTAGGCACGCTCGTCGGAAACGACCTGAGATTTAAGCACAACCTCTTCCAGCACCTCGCGGACACCCGGCTGGAGATCTTCGTGTAGCGGCACGGTAAGGCCGAACCAGCGATCTTCGGGAGTGGTGGTAATGTGTTCGGCTCAGGCAAACTGTCGACCCCGCAACATTCCTTCGAAGGCCCGGCATCGTACGATGCTGTGAGCCCGGTACCGGCGTGAACTCAAGCCCAATTCCTGAAAGGCTCGCACTGGTCATAGCGGTCCGCCAAGATATGTTGGCTCTATCAGGAGCCTTGAGGGAGCTGTTCGAAAGTAGAAATCTTCACCAAGGGCTATGAGCGGGAGCGGGTCTCCAGATCCGCTTCCTCATTCCAATTCGAATTTTACGAGTTCACGCTCTTGGGATGCGACTTTACTACACACCGTTTTACAGGAATGTAACCAACTCTTTTTTCACGGCCTTAACCGCCGCCAACTATTACTGGGCGAAACTTTATTGCAGGTCCCCGATGCCCAAGCAGTTGCTGTCACACTGGTTTCTCCGACGGGCGTTTCCGGCTCTCCTTTCGATTTTAATCTGTGGGCTCCTCTTTATCACTTTACATTGGGCTGCTGGACAAGCCGACGAAGTAGCTGCGGCGCGACAGAAAGATCTTGTTAATCTTGTGGTTTCCAAACTTAGGGCGGGAGTGGCACACGAGCAAGAAAGTGCGACCGTCTGGGACGATGCAGTCCGCGGAGCGTTGGAGCGGGATCGAGACTGGCTGGATGCCAATCTGGGTGTCTGGATGCATACATATTTCGGACATGATGCGGCCGTCGTGCTCGGGCAAGATCTAAAGCCTATTTATCAGTATATCGCCACTAATGAGCGTCCGCCGCGTACCGATGACCTCGCTACCGCGTATTTGCCGCTTGCGGAGCGGCTGAAGCAAAGACTTGCCGCGGGGGATACTGAAGGGATGGACGATCGCACGCTTTCCATAGGAGAGGTCGACCTGATCTATGTCGGGTTCCGCCCCGCAATAGTCAGTGTGAAACCGATCGTTTCGGATAGCGGAGAGGTAGAACAGGTTCGCGGGGACGAGAACCTGCACGTAGCGGTACGTTTCCTTGACAGGGATCTACCGTCCTTGATCGGCCAAGAATATGAGTTCGCCGCCCTCGAATTTGGCGTTCAGCGACCAAAGGACAAAGAGCGCTCCTTCGTCCCGCTGAAGGCACGTTCAGGAGCGGTTGTCGGTTATTTTCATTGGAAGCCATTTCGACCCGGCCGAAGTGTACTCAAGGCAACTTCACCCGCTCTGCTCCTTGCTCTGATTGCGTTATTTGCTGCAGCTAGCCTGGCGGGAGGCGCGATCTGGCGTCGGTCCAGTCGGCTTGCTTCAAGCCAGGAAGCCCTTCGCCACCAGGCCCACCACGACAACTTGACCGGGTTGGCCAACAGACTTTACTTCAACGAACAGCTCGCAGCCCGCGTTGCAAAAGCGAATGTGGAGGACAAGCATTGTGTGCTTTTCGTTGATCTGGATCGGTTCAAGGAGGTCAACGACACCTTCGGCCATCCCACAGGTGACAAAGTGATTTCAATGGCTGCATCAAGAATGTCCGAACTGCTACCGAGCTCGGTAGTGGCCCGCATCGGCGGTGACGAGTTCACACTCCTGCTCGATCAACAGGCTGTCGAACAGGTGGGCCAAGTCGCGGACGATATCGTCAAATGTCTTAAGAGGCCATTCGACATCGATGGGGCCCACATCGTGATCGGTGCCAGTGTGGGTGTCGCGCTATCGCAGGGCCGCTGCGATCCTGTAGAGCTTACCCGGCAGGCCGATATTGCGCTCTATCATGCGAAAGCGGCCGGCAAAAACACGTATGCAATTTTTGGCAGTCATATGGCCGAGCTTCTTCGCAAGCGCCGCGAACTCGAACACGATCTGCGTGCAGCAATCGAGCAGCGAGAGCAAATAGAAGTCTTCTATCAGCCGGTCTACTCCGCCCTGGGCGAGGCAGCATGTTCGCTTGAAGCACTTGTGCGTTGGAAGCACCCCACCTGTGGATATATCAGCCCCACGGAGTTTATTCCCATAGCCGAAGAAACCGGGCTAATTCATGAGATCGGCATTATTGTTCTGGAGGATGCCTGCAGCGTTCTGTCCGAACTTCCGCAAATGACGGTTTCAATCAATGCGTCTGGATTGGAGCTGCAATCACCTGCCTACTCGCTTCGGATAATGACGGCTCTGGCAAACCGGGGATTGTCACCCGAGCGGCTGGAAATCGAGTTAACGGAGAGCGTCGCCATAGGAGACAATCGTCAGCTTGACCGGAGTATAACGATCTTGCGGAGCGCCGGCGTTAAAATCGCCATAGATGACTTCGGCACGGGTTACTCTTCTTTCTCTCGAGTTCAGAAATTCGCGGTCGATAGAATTAAAATCGATAAGTCCTTCATCGATGACCTGCATCGCAGCGATAGCAGGGCCATGGTTGCGGCAATAATCACTATGGCTCAGGCGAAGGGGCTGAAGATCACAGCGGAAGGCGTGGAGACGGCTGAGCAACTGGAACTTCTCAAGGGACTAGGTTGCGACCACCTGCAAGGTTTCCACCTGTCCCGCCCATTGGCCCGCGCGGGAATAATTTCTCTACTGCAGTTGCAATCCAGCGCTACTGCATGAGAAGCGGTCAACCGGGATATATGGTGGATATTGCCCGTGCTCACTGCGTCTATTATCATATGCGCAAATACTGATTCGGAATCATATTAAATGTCGACCTTCTCCTTCGACCTGGAAGCTGCCTCCCAACTGCTCGACATTCTCGGTAGTCCGGTGCGCTTGGAAATCCTGAGAATACTTGAGCAGGGAGAAATCTCGGTTACAGCACTGGCGGCCCGTGTAGGCATGAGCCAGTCCGCGATTTCGCAGCACCTGAAGAAGATGCGCGACCGGAGCGTGGTCATGACGAGGCGCAGTGCTCAGACGATCTATTATTCACTCCCAGCTGGCTCCTCAGCATCCGTTGTCCTTGCTGTCCTTGAGGGACCACCCGTGCCTGATCCGGTAATTTTGTGATCGGTCAGAAGCCGTCGCTTCATCCTTGGAAGGCTCTCAGGAGGAATAGCGACGCTTTTGGCGCAGAGTCGCCGCACAACTTTCGCTTGGCGTAGAGTAGGCCCAAGCTTACACGTGTCGCCAGCTACGTGGTAAAGGTTTTCGTCTGTCTAATCCTTAATCCGCTTTGCTAACGTATGGAGAAGCTCCATCAGCTGCATCTGATAGAGTTGTTTGAGCTTGTTTGTCGTGTCTGCGTATGACGGAAACACCAACCCGAGCGCTTCGCTGCATTTCCGGTAGCTAAGTCAACCCCGCCTGATGCACGCTTGTGGGCCGCGAGAGTGCTGCCCATATCATTTACCGCACTACGGTGCGATCGCCGCAGGGCCTACTTCTGACGCTGAGGGATAGTCGCATCTTCGAAAACTGGATCGACGCGCAGTTCACCCATTTTATCGCCGGGAAGTCATCCTGGGCTCCCAGAGGCTAGCGACACGCACAATGTCAAAACCTAAGGCTGCCCCGCGAAAGCGAGCCAACAGCGCAGCTGTGTATAAGACTTATTAAACGCGAAACGCTTTCACGCCCCGTCAAGACCTGTCGGCGAATTTTTACCTTCCTCTGCGCGGGAAATTTTTGCCTCTTCTTCGCGGATAAGACTGATCAGCATCTGTCGCTCCGGATCGGTCCATTCTTTTTGTGCCAACAGATTTCGGTAACGTTCGATGTTCTGTCGGGCTACGAAAACCTCCAATCTTTGCTCCTCCTCAGACAGCAAAGCAGCGATCTATGTCTTCTGGCTGTTTCCAACTTGCTACCACTATCACCTGCAGAAACGAGCCATATCGCGACAAAGCGGACATGGCAATTGTCAATTATTGGGTTCTAGACCGCTGAGCTTGTTCCTCTCAACCAATCTGAAGAGGGGTTCTGCATGGAGGCTGCCTGGCTGATGCGCCGAAAGTTATAAATCACGTGCGCCGATTAGTCGTCTGTGATCATTGGTCGCCAACGATATTCCTGGTCGGCAAAAGACATGCTGGATGACATTTGCTAACCAGAGACCGGCGGTCATGTATTGAATGTAATACAGGGGACGTAGCCAGAATTGCTAAATTTCAATTTTGGTTGAGGCTGATAAAAAAACCAACGTTTAATGTATTATTTAGGATGAAAAACTATTCTTCCATCGAATCCACGAACATCTTTGTTCTCATTGCGCATGATGTGCACCGCCTCAATTAATAAACCGCCGCGCGCCAGCTTCTTCAGCTGTCATCCAAGGTAATTTTATGCTCAAGCATCTCAAGATCAAGACTAAATTTCTTATGGCAATCGCCATTCTCGGTGTTATCTCTTTAGGCGGTCTCCTGTTCGTGACCGAGGAGTTCAACGCCGCCAACCACTCCTATTCGGACTTTCTGCTGAATGAAGGGACGGCTGCCACCTACGGTCCCCGCGGGGCTGCTGGGATGTGGACGGCGGTCAATTGGCTGAATCGCGCGCTTGATCAGGATCCCAAGTCGGAGCGGTTCACTGAGTTCTCTACTCGCTTCTCCACCGAGATGACTGGAGCGCGTTCACGCCTGACACAAATTCCAGGCCTTGTGCCGAGTCGCAAGGCCGCGATTGACGAGTTGTTGGCCGGATTTGACGCCCTCGTCACCGTTGGTGGCGACCTACTTAAAGCACATGCGGCCGGCGATAAGATCCAGTTTGACGCCATCTCTTCAAGACTTGAACAATTGACGGTTGATCTCTCAGCCAAGTCTGGCGCCAACAACGCCGCCATGTCAGAGCTCATCAAGAATGGAACTCAACGGCTGACGGACGAGGTTTCGTCGACGATCCAGATAGCGCTCATCGGCATGCTGATCGGTATCGCCGTTGCTATCGTGTTGGCACTGACGATCGCCCAGAAGGGTATCACGGCTCCGATGGCGCGCCTTCGCGAACGTATGGCGTCGCTTGCCGCCGGCGATGCCCGCGTTGCAATCGATGGTCTCGACCGAAAGGACGAAATCGGCCAGATGGCCGAAGCCGTCGAAGTCTTCCGTCACAACGCTCTCGAGCGCACCCGCCTGG
>NZ_JACIGW010000022.1:0-7282 GCF_014198105.1 Aliirhizobium cellulosilyticum
GCTATTTGTCGCCAGCAGAATTTGAAACCCAACTCGCCCAGCAGGCGGCTTAGTTTGCGTTGTTTCGATGGTCCAGCCCGAGGGGTTCACTCCAAACCGGCTCAGTTCTGCGTGGAAACCAACACTTCAATTTATTGAACCGGTCTCTTGAGACCGGTTTTTTTTCGACTAACTTTAAGGGGCGAAACGGAGCTGGTTTCTCGGCGAACGGTTCGCCCGTTTCATTTCCCGTTTTGAATTCTTTCAATGGGTTATTTACGGGCTGGGGCGAGACTGAGTGCCCGTTTACAGGAGTTGCTTGTTGTAGACGCTCAACGGCCGCGGTGTTTGAGGAGGTGCGGATAAAACTTGGACTGATTTATACTTAATGCCGAGCTGTTGGGCCGCTACAAAGCGCGAACCCGCAAATTGGCTAAGGATCGGAGCCGCAGTCGGTGTGGCAAGTCGCCTGCCCCGGATAGCAGGATTTCAAAGGGGTCGATAAGCGGCAGAACTGACAAGTCCCGACCTTACATTCCACCGATTTTCGCATCGGTGTCACGGCGAAGATGGGGAGGCACTTCTTCGAGCTCGGCGAGCTTGCCGTTCTGCTTCAGAAAAACTCGAAAATTCTCTCGGACTGCGTCGATTGGCCAGTGCCCGTTCGCCGCTTCACGACAGTATCGGACAAGAGTCTCGTAAGCGAGGTTTCGCTTCTCGTTGGGCCACTCGTCGAGAAAATCGAATACGTCATCCAGTCCGGTGATCTCCTGCACAAAATACCGGCGCTGTGCGTAGACGGGCTTATCAAATTGGGCGAGCAACATACCGACCTCCTTCGTCTGCTCGAAATGGACTGATTGACAGAAGCCGGCCCAAATCGGGCCGGCTGTAGCAAGCGCTAGCTCTTGTCAGTTGCTTAAGTTCAGGCGACCTTGCGGTCGGATTCGAGCCGGAGCGGCGCGCCACCGGACGAAGGAACGCCGATTTCGATCTTGCGCGGCTTCATGGCTTCGGGTACCTGGCGCTTCAAGGCAATCGTCAGAAGTCCATTCTTCAGATCGGCCCCTTCCACTCTCACATGATCGGCAAGCTCAAACTTACGCTCGAAGGAACGACCAGCGATGCCCCGGTGGAGATATTCGCCCTGGAGCTCCTCGGCTTTCCCGCCTTTGATTACAAGGACGTTGCGCTCCTGAGTGATATCCAGGTCACCTTCGCCAAAGCCCGCCACCCCCATCGTGACGCGGTAGTCGTCTTCGCCGGTCTTGACAATGTCATAGGCCGGCCAGGTCTCGATTGCGTTGAGGCGCTGCGTATTGCTGAGCAGGTTGAACATGCGGTCGAAGCCGATGCTAGAACGATAGAGCGGGGCAAAATCAAGTTCAGTTCTCATACCCATATCCTCCGTAAAGCAACATGGAAGGTAGCGGGGAAACCCGCCTACTCGGTCAGCCGACCCCCTCATTGGGCCGTCGGCGTTGACCGATTTGGTTTTTGAGATTTTGTCGTTCAAGACCCCGATCGAAAATTTTTCCAGCTCCCAGAAGCCATCTTGTTCGCTGGAAATCCGGTACTATTTCGAGTCGCGATCTTCGCTTCGGGAGCATCGGGATGGTTAATGAAATGAGCAAGCTGTTTTCGGATGCCGACATTGAGATTCTGCCGCCCCAGCCCGTGACTGAGGGCGAGTTGGCCGTTTGCGCTTGTTGCTGTCGCCACCTTCCTAATTGGGTGATGGACGAGGATGGCTGCGGCATTTGCGACGAGTGTCTTGCACCTTGACGGTTCCCGCTGCATTGCGATTGCTGCATCTTCGCCAAGTCAAAGCTTCTCCAGCAGAAAAATGAACATAGTTGGTATCGCCGATTGGCTGGTGCGCAACCTCGGGCTGCCCCGGCTCGCAATTTTTAGGGTTAGAGTTGATGCCATCTACCCGAGTGACGGCAGAAAGCGTCTCGATTTAATCACCGGCAGGAAAGGTAATGAAAATGTGGCGACACCCCCGGAGTGAAGGCCAATTCACCAAACATCGGATAATCTGAAGCACGTAGGAGGATTGACCAGTGCCGCCTCCACTAAATTCCCGATCCATCAAGTTCGTCGTCGCTCTGGCCTTGCCAGGCCGGGACAGTTATCTGATCGAGCTCGGCTGCAGGCATAGGCATCCAGCATTTCAGTTCAGGCTGGGCATATCCGATGATCAATCCAGGCGCGGAATCAGAGGACCGCCAGCCGCCTTTCGCGAACTGATCACTTTTCGACCAATAGGCAAGATCGACAGCTCCAGGCCCCTGCTCTGATGGATAGATCGTCACAAGTATCCGACTGCCATCTTTGGCGCGGTCCGCATGTGTCGCCAGCGACTTTGCTCTACCACTGAACCCTCCAATCCTGTCGAGGCAGTTTCTTCCAAGCTCGCCGAGTGGTCAAGAGAAGCCGCCACATGACCCAATACGAGCAGACAATACGAATAAGGGGCGGCAGTGCCATGCCCTTTGGCAACAACAGTCGTTCTCGTGCGTTGATACCGCGAACAACCGGGAGATGGATATGCGAGCCGTGATGCGTTTCGAACTACTGGCGAAACTGGGCTACGCCGCCCGCGGTATTGTGTTTCTTCTCGTTGCGGTTCTGGCACTCTTCTCAGGGATAGCCGGGGGACAGCCAGAAACGAAAACAGCGATCTCCACCCTGCTGCAACAGCCACTCGGCCGCGTCTGGGTTGGATTGATCGGTTTTGGGCTCCTCGGATTTGTGGCCTGGCGGCTGGCTCAGTCGATCGCTGATGCCGATGGGCAGGGCAACGACGGCAAAGCCATGGTAATACGGACTGCGCTGCTTGCTAGCGCAGTGACTTACACTGGTCTCGCCGTATATGCCCTTGGGCGCGCATTCAGTGCGAGTGGTGATAGCGGTGGATCAGGAGAGAAAGGGCTCGCCCAGTGGGTGATGTCGCAGCCCTCCGGCTCATATGTAGCAATCGCGATCGGGATCGGACTGATCGTTGGAGGTATTGTCACTGGAGCTAAAGGTGCTCTTCGGAAATTCGAGAAGTATGTCCAGTTCCCCGATCGGAGCGGAGTGCTTTCCTACATCTGCATGTATGGTCTCATGGCACGAGGTGCAGTGTTCTCTGTCACGGGGATATTGTTTGCGTACGCTGGCTTCAAGGTCGATCCAGATCAGGCGGGAGGTATCGCAGACGCGCTTGAGTGGCTCCGTGAACTGCCTTTCGGCTCTGTTCTTTATGTCGTCATTGCGATCGGGCTAGCCGCATTTGGGGTCTATAACCTAATTGCCGCTAAATATCGCACCGTCAAAGGGCCAAGGCTCGATGATGTGACGCGTGCCGTTCCTCTGAACTTACGCCACTAAGAGAGCGGCTTTCGCGTTATGGATGAAGGACACAAACTCCCATGAACTCATCGTCGGTCTTCAACGTAGACCAACTCAACACGATCAGAGACACGCATCAGGAATGGTGTGCTGAAAATTCGGTCGACCCCAAGAGCCCGTTAGGAGAAGAAGCGGCCGCTTTTTTGATCAAAGCGTTCGACGTCGAGCACGACAACGTCGATAGCCTGATCGCGGCGCTTGATCACCATGTGCTGGAACGTGGGCGCCATGTGAAGGTCGGATCAACAAGCATACCCTCAACACAAAGATCGCAGTAGCCTGTGCGGTGGCTCTATTCATAGCGGGTCAATCGCTCGCGAACGCAATTTTGCTTTCGCTCATCACCCGCCCTCATCTTGCAGGTCTTTGGCTGCTTTGAAGTTAGCCATGACCCGGAGCATGGCAAGGGTGATTATCGAGAGAACAATTGCGGTGTCATGGGCTACAAGTCCGACTGCGGTAACAATCGCGCCCGATGCGGCCCAAGCGATTATTTGTGAACGGGACCGAGCAAACACGGCCCGCGCGATTCCGAAAGCTTGGATACATTTTTGCGGTGAGAACTATGATCGAACTTCTCTCAGCGAGGCTGTGTCTAAACGAAAAACAATTGCGCTAGAGAGGCGAACGGCTCAGCAATAATGCGGAACAATTCCTCTCGTCTAGGTCGCCAACCCTGTGAATAACCGCATCATCTCCTGCCAAGCTCTGATGTTATAGCATCGAGAGTTGCGGCCAGTCGCTCTTCGACCTGCGTCGCCTTTATTATCCCAGCACATCCCCTTGCGTAGATCACAAGTCTGGCGAGGACGGCCAGTTTCTCTTGTCTTTGAGTCGTATCGTTCACTGCGATCCTGCGGGTTTATGCAGATCGTAATCCCGGAGGCGTAGTCGGCGGCGTGAATTGAGCGTGAACGCATGCAGAAGCACCGGGCTAGTTTCTCCAGCGGAGGTCTTTTGAAACATCCACGCCGGAACAACTCCTCAATCAGTATTTGCGATGAGCCGCATAAGGCTTAAGGCGCTGGGAAAGTACCAGAATCCCGAAATCGCGATCATGAGCAGTACATGATTACAAGCACGACCAATCCGCGCCCATAACCTGTTTTGGTTGGGATGCCCTCTGCCATCGCTAAGTGCCTGTCGTGATGCCGAACACAGCAATACCGATCCAGACGCAAGCTGCAATAGCTGCCAAAACCGCGATAAGGGTCAGGGCTGAGCGCCCGAATAATGCTTTCTGTCGCTGCTTCGCCGCCGGTTCGGTGTGATTTTGTAGACTTGGCTCGTCTTGTGGTCGCATGCTGTTCTCCTTTAGGAGGCGAACACGACGAACGTAGAATTGGTTCCTAGACTACACAGCGTCCTTGTCCAAAGACCTCATCTTCTCAATCCGAAGGAGCAGGCTTTCTTCGACCAATCGCTTAGATTTGACCGTGAGGAACGATATTGCTCGATCTTCTGCCCGCTCGCGATTGAGCTTTGCACACAAATACAGGGACACGGCTTCGAGTTGTTCGGTGGTGATGTCAGGGCAGTCCGCCAGGCGCTGCGCAAAATCAGTAATCATCTTCCCCTCCCATTTCCCCCTATCTATTGAAACACAGAAGTTTACTTGCGGGGAGTTGTTTTGAATCAGAAGAAAAGTAGGGTTTATGAAAGATTACTTTTGATTCGATCCTTCCGGATTTAAAGCATTGCTGGTTGTATGATTAGGATTGTGCGACCCAAATTCACAGCGAGCCGACCTAGTTTCTTCCGGGGTGAGAGCCGGTGAGATGAATGCCGCTGTCGCGAAACAGTGAGCGAAGAGGTGGGTGCTGCTGAACCTGGCGCATTAGTTCCCGTATTTTCGTTCTCTGTCAGGAGACTCGAAATGTCCGTCGAACAGCGAAAAATAGGGGTTTAACGCGCACGCGAAAAACTCGCGGCTTGCTAGGATGCGGACTCATTAGCAGAGGCGACCCATATCCTCGTCGCTGCAAGCTTGAAGGCGGCCATGTAAAACACAGCGCGCCGGTCGTATCGCGTCGCACGGCCCCGCATCTGCTCGACACGGTTGAAGAACCGTCCACGAGGTTGCGCTGACGGTAGACCCAGCGGCTGAAGCTGAATTTCTGCTTTCGGTTGGTTGAATAAGATCGCCGCAGACTCAATCTCGCCGAGCCAACAGTGAAACTCCATAGGGGGCACATGATTGGGAAGTTGAAGGCAACATCGGTCGCCCATCTGGCGAAGGTGGCTGATGGCCTTTCGTAGGCTCAGCAGCTTAAGCTCGCAGAGTAATGGCGTTCCGCGTGTTGGAACTGCTACACTTCTAAGTCTTGAACAGGATTCGAACACACGATCAGCAACTCAGATCGGCTAAGCATCTGAGAAAGCGTTGATTTGAGACGGCGCATAGCCGATAAGGCGTAAGGCGCTGTTTTGAAACGCCCGTAGTAATGTAGGGACGTGAACTTATCTCGCTTCCTCGAAAGCCCGAGGCACCGCTGTGAGGCTGGAGGCGGAACCAGGGAGGGTCGCCTCGTGATGAAGCGGCCCACCTTATGGATGCAGATGTTAGACCCGCGGATCGGCGCGGTAACGACGGCGTTCAGCCTCGATCTGTTCGGAGGTGTACGGATCAGCGGTCTCATCGAAGCGTGTCCAGCCTTCCGCTGCATAGGCGTCGCGACGGGTGCCGAGATTGACAGCGTGCGAGCGGTCGAGGATAGACTGCGCGGCGACGATCTTGTCGCTTTCGACCTTGGCCGCGACGACGGCACCACCGCGACGGATGCCCTCGGCATAGACCTGAGCGTCCTTTTCCGGAACACCAGATTCGATCATCGCTCCCACGATGCCACCGGCGGCTCCGCCGACGACAGCGCCCGCCACCGCACCTGCTGCGGTGGCGGCTAGCCAGCCAGCGGCGACGACGGGCCCGACGCCCGGAATGGCCATCATGCCGAGGCCAGTCAGAAGGCCGCCAGCACCGCCTGCGACTGCTCCAATGCCAGCGCCGGTTCCCGCGCCTTCGGCAGCGTTATTGCCCTGTCCTTCGACCTCTTCTTTACCGTCCTTGTAATAGACGATGCTGATGTGGTCGGATGCTACGCCGGCGTCTTCCAGCGCCCTAACGGCTGCACGGGCATCGTCGTAGGAATCGAATAGTCCTGTTACGGTCTGCATAGGTGTCTCCTCGTGTCTTTTCGTTGGTTGTCTGGAGCTCGTTCGTCCAGATTACTTCGCCATCGTTACGTTGCCTTGGAAGTCCAGCGAGATGTTGCCGGCCTTGCCATCTTTTGTTCCCATTGCACGCCAGACGCCCTGGTCGTCCAGCTTCAGGCCGGACACGTCGGTGTAGCCCGCGCCTTCGATGCGCGACTTCGCCTGGGCCTCGGTGAAGCTGTTCTTCCCTGCGACCGGCGCCCCGGGGTTTTGTTCTCCGGAAGCGGAGACGGCCGGGGTAGTCTGCGACGTCTTCGGGGTTTCGCTCTGAGCACATGCGGCTGATGCCGAGAGGAGTGCAGCCGCAGTGACAAAAGTGAGTTTTTTCATGGTGTTCCTCCTATTTCAGCATCCTCTTTGAATGCCGGGAGATAACACGCCCGAACAGGTTTAGTTCCCACGTTGACAGGGTGTCGGCGATTGCGGTGGCCCTCTTTCCCTCGTTGACCATGTTGGATTGCACACCATGTGAAGCGCATGCCGAAAAAGAGGAGAAAAGCTATAACGAGCCCCCGGCATGACGATAGATCCTCATTACAGAGGGCGACGTATCATTCCCGTAACATGACAATTTGAGTGTCCGATAGCAGCATGATTGTTGATTGCCACTGAGAACTGACCCGGTATTGGAGTGAACCCCTCGGGCTGGACCATCGAAACAACGCAAACTAAGCCGCCTGCTGGGCGAGTT
>NZ_JACIGW010000023.1:0-4294 GCF_014198105.1 Aliirhizobium cellulosilyticum
TTTGGTTGCGGGGGCAGGATTTGAACCTGCGGCCTTCAGGTTATGAGCCTGACGAGCTACCGGGCTGCTCCACCCCGCGCCAAGCGCAAACCTTTGGTTTGCGCGACTACGCCAACGTCTTGCGTTGGCGGACTGTGCCGGAGCAAAACCCATTGGGTTTTGTCTCCTGTAAGGGACGCACCGGCTATAGATTGGTGAGCCATCCCTTGCATTTCATATGTTCTGTTTTTGCCATTAAACGCCGAAAGGCCGCTTTTGGGCGGCCCTTGGAGTTTGGCCAGGGGCCATAGGTTTCGTGTGTGAGAAGATTGTTTCACGCTTGTGCGTGCATTGCCTTTAGAAGACCTGGCAGCGACCTACTCTCCCACGTCTTGAGACGGAGTACCATTGGCGCAGGGGCGTTTCACGGCCGTGTTCGGAATGGGAACGGGTGCGGCCGCCCCGCCATGACCACCAGGTCATCTAAGGGCAATGTGAAGAGAAGCTGGCAGGCGTTAGCCTGTTTTATTTAGAACACGTCGTTGCATCATCGCCCGGCTGAGCCGAGCAGATGAGCATTGATCAATGAGAGCGATTAAGCCAATCGGGCTATTAGTAAGGCTAAGCTTCATGCATTGCTGCACGTCCACACGCCTCCTATCAACGTGGTCGTCTTCCACGGCCCTGATAGGGAATACTCGTTTTCAGGTGGGTTTCCCGCTTAGATGCCTTCAGCGGTTATCCCTTCCATATATAGCTACCCTGCTATGCCGTTGGCACGACAACAGGTCCACCAGAGATATGTCCATCCCGGTCCTCTCGTACTAGGGACAGATCCTGTCAATATTCCTACACCCACGGCAGATAGGGACCGAACTGTCTCACGACGTTCTGAACCCAGCTCACGTACCGCTTTAATTGGCGAACAGCCAAACCCTTGGGACCTGCTCCAGCCCCAGGATGCGATGAGCCGACATCGAGGTGCCAAACAACCCCGTCGATATGGACTCTTGGGGGTCATCAGCCTGTTATCCCCGGCGTACCTTTTATCCGTTGAGCGATGGCCCTTCCACGCGGGACCACCGGATCACTATGACCGACTTTCGTCTCTGCTCGACTTGTCAGTCTCGCAGTCAGGCGGGCTTATGCCATTGCACTCGACGACCGATTTCCGACCGGTCTGAGCCCACCATCGCGCGCCTCCGTTACTCTTTCGGAGGCGACCGCCCCAGTCAAACTACCCACCATACACTGTCCCGGATCCGGATGACGGACCGCGGTTAGACATCCATGACGATAAGGGTGGTATTTCAAGGATGGCTCCACGAAGACTGGCGTCCCCGCTTCAAAGCCTACCACCTATCCTACACATGCCGACACGAATGCCAGTGTAAAGCTATAGTAAAGGTGCACGGGGTCTTTCCGTCTAACCGCAGGAACCCCGCATCTTCACGGGGAATTCAATTTCACTGAGTCTATGCTGGAGACAGCGGGGAAGTCGTTACGCCATTCGTGCAGGTCGGAACTTACCCGACAAGGAATTTCGCTACCTTAGGACCGTTATAGTTACGGCCGCCGTTTACTGGGGCTTCGATTCAGAGCTTGCACCCCTCCTCTTAACCTTCCAGCACCGGGCAGGCGTCAGACCCTATACGTCGTCTTTCGACTTCGCAGAGCCCTGTGTTTTTGATAAACAGTCGCTACCCCCTGGTCTGTGCCACCCCAATCCACTTGCGTAAAAAGGGGTCACGCTTCTTCCGAAGTTACGCGTGCAATTTGCCGAGTTCCTTCAGCATAGTTCTCTCAAGCGCCTTGGTATACTCTACCTGACCACCTGTGTCGGTTTCGGGTACGGTCTATAATGATGGAGCTATTTCCTGGAACCGCTTCCCCGCCCAGACAATCCAATAAGTCTGAACAAGTTACGCAATCCGTCACTACCACCAGGCCCACGAATATTAACGTGGTTCCCATCACCTACGCATTTCTGCCTCGGCTTAGGGGCCGGCTAACCCTGCTCAGATTAACTTTAAGCAGGAACCCTTGGTCTTTCGGCGAGGGGGTCTCTCACCCCCTTTGTCGTTACTCATGTCAACATTCGCACTTCCGATATCTCCAGGGGTCCTCACGGATCCCCCTTCACAGACTTACGGAACGCTCCGCTACCACGTGGATAAATCCACATCCTCAGCTTCGGTGCATGGCTTTAGCCCCGTTACATTTTCGGCGCAAAGACCCTTATTTAGACCAGTGAGCTGTTACGCTTTCTTTAAATGATGGCTGCTTCTAAGCCAACATCCTGGTTGTTTTGGGATCCTCACATCCTTTCCCACTTAGCCATGACTTGGGGACCTTAGCTGGAGGTCAGGGTTGTTGCCCTCTTCACGACGGACGTTAGCACCCGCCGTGTGTCTGCCGAGTAGTACTCCCAGGTATTCGGAGTTTGGTTAGGATCAGTAAGACGGTGAGTCCCCATAGCCCATCCAGTGCTCTACCCCCTGGGGTATTCGCTCGACGCTCTACCTAAATAGATTTCGCGGAGAACCAGCTATCTCCGAGTTTGATTGGCCTTTCACCCCTAGCCACAAGTCATCCCAATCTATTGCAACAGATGCGGGTTCGGCCCTCCAGTTGGTGTTACCCAACCTTCAGCCTGCTCATGGCTAGATCACTCGGTTTCGGGTCTAATGCAACTAACTGAACGCCCTGTTCAGACTCGCTTTCGCTGCGCCTACACCTACCGGCTTAAGCTTGCTAGTTACACTAAGTCGTTGACCCATTATACAAAAGGTACGCCGTCAGGCTTGCGCCCTCCGACTGCTTGTAGGCATCCGGTTTCAGGTTCTATTTCACTCCCCTTGTCGGGGTGCTTTTCACCTTTCCCTCACGGTACTTGTTCGCTATCGGTCATGCACGAGTACTTAGGCTTGGAGAGTGGTCTCCCCATGTTCAGACAGGATTTCACGTGTCCCGCCCTACTCAAGGACAATCAGTGTTCTACGCCTACGGGGCTGTCACCCACTTTAGCCAAGCTTTCCAACTTGTTCGGCTTTATTCCTGATTGCCACTGGCCTGGTCCGCGTTCGCTCGCCACTACTTGCGGAGTCTCGGTTGATGTCCTTTCCTTCAGGTACTTAGATGTTTCAGTTCCCTGAGTTCGCTTCTAACCCCTATGTATTCGAAAGTTAGATACCTTATTACAATACCTAGAAACCTAAACCGTGCCTAAACACGGCTTAAACTTTCTAGGTATTTAAGGTGGGTTGCCCCATTCGGAGATCCATGGATCAAAGCTTATTCGCAGCTCCCCACAGCTTATCGCAGCGTATCACGTCCTTCTTCGCCTGTGCATGCCAAGGCATCCACCAAATGCCCTTACGACACTTAATCGTTCTCATTGCCAATGCTCATCAATATAGCCAAACCTTCTTCAGGTCAGGCGGAAGGGCTACCTTTTACAACCCATCCTTCTCATGATGACATCGACGTGTTCTTTGTCGATCAGATCGCTTTTGACGAGGCCACGCCGAGCGGCCTCTTTACGTCTGATCTTAAGACCAGCTTCTCGAGATTAAATCCGGGTCCGTGCGGTTAGCAACCGGACATCAATAAGTCATCAGAGGCGCCAAAACCCGAAGGTCAAAACACCAACAATGACCGACCAGAGTGACAAGCTTCCTATCTCCACCGATCCCTCTTTCGTGTCCGGCCGGCTAGGCCATCAACGACATCATAAGGATCAGCTTCAAACCCAGGCTTACCTTGCGGTAAAACCCAGACCTGGAAGCCTCCAGATCAATCTTCTCTTCACGATTTTTGCAGAACAGGCATGCGCTTCATCGAAGCGATGCAAACTTTTACTTCTTCAAAGGATATGTACCCGTCATCTCGACACCAAAAGCGAATTGGTGGAGCTGAGCGGGATCGAACCGCTGACCCCCTGCTTGCAAAGCAGGTGCTCTCCCAGCTGAGCTACAGCCCCAACCATCGCAACACCCGATGACAATGCCATCAGGAGGGTCAAGATCGAACAAACCAAACACCTTAAAAAGGAGAATGGTGGGCCTGGGAAGACTTGAACTTCCGACCCCACGCTTATCAAGCGTGTGCTCTAACCAACTGAGCTACAGGCCCGATCTCGACAAACTCTACGTTAAGTAACGCTCGCCAATACAGGCCAGAGGCCGTCGCCGCCATCAACCCTAAAAGTTGGCCGGCGCCCTCGCGGAGGGCAGCACCGAAGGTGCGAACAGCCCGTGAGCGCACTCAATGGTTCATATCCTAATGAAGAAAGAGAAACGTAGTCGGCGGTTTT
>NZ_JACIGW010000024.1:0-2754 GCF_014198105.1 Aliirhizobium cellulosilyticum
CGTCAATGCTGTCGACCAGCGTATCAATGTTGCCTGATTGGTCAGGTCATAGGTTGCATAGGCAGTAAAGCCCAGGACGGCACCAGAGAGGACCGCGGCAGAAAGCGCTCCTTGCCTGAATGCGGGCCGAACTGCCAGAAACACCAGTCCAGCCGGATAGATCAGATAAAACACTATCGCCGGGATAAGCCGGAATTCCGGCGCCAGCATGTCGCCAATCACCGGGCGGTAGAGGCGATCGGCCATGATGCTCAACCACACGGCATCAATCAAAACCATCGCTATCAACGTTACCAGGTAGGCGACAAGATACCTTTTCATAGGCATTTCCTCTTGAGGTGCACTCAATCGATCCGGGTCCAGTTAATGCCCTTGCACAACAGGCCGGCAACGATACAGCCCTTCGTCGTCATCCTGTCTCCCTTGACCGTCACTGTTAGCCGATAGGTCAGGTCCCGCTGCGGATCGAAAGCGCTGCCGGAATAAATGCCGTCACCATCAGGCTTGATGCTCATGACCAGCTTGTCGCCTTCCTTCTCTTTCGGCGTGCCCGGCTTTATCCAGGTATTGACCGCGCAGATGTCGGATCCGCATGGCGCGATCGTCACCTTAGCGTTTCCATCGCTGCGGGCCCATTGGCCATCGATATCGGCGGCATGGGCCGTCGTCCCCCATGTGAGGCAAGCACCGATCAACATTACACTCATCTCTTTCACGACAGACCTCCTTCTCCCGGCATCGATGCATGCTCGATCGTGTAGAGCCCGACATTGATCGTCCCTTCCTCGAAACCTGCCTCGCAGTAACAAAGGTAGTAGAGCCACAGACGCCGAAATCGCTCGTCGAAACCTTGTGCGGCGATCTGCGGCCAGTTCTCCTCGAAACGAATTCGCCATTCCGCCAGCGTCCGGGCGTATGAAGCCCCGAAATGCTCGATCTCGCAGACAGCCAGACCCGATCGAGCGACAGACGCCGACAAGGCACTGTCCGATGGCAGGAAACCGCCGGGAAACACGTATTGCTGGATAAAATCGGTACTTCCCCGATATGTCCTGAACCGCTCTTCTTCTATCGAGATTATCTGCAGAACGGCACGACCGCCGGGCTTCAGGCAACGTTTCAAACAATCGAAATAGCTCGGCCAATAGGCCTCGCCAACGGCCTCGAACATTTCGATGGAAACGATACGGTCAAACTGCCCGTCGGTGTCGCGATAATCCTGGAGAAGGAGCGTGACGTCGCTTGATAAGCCGGATTGTCCGACAACACCGTTCGCCCATGAAAGCTGAGAGGGCGACAAGGTGATCCCGGTTACCTTCGAGCGGTTCACCTTTGCCAGATGAGTGGCAAGTGCGCCCCAGCCGCAGCCGATCTCGAGAACGCTCTCTCCGCCCGCAAGCGTGAGTTTCTCGACGATACGGTCCAGTTTTCTGCTCTGCGCCTCCTCCAGAGTTCGCGTCGTCTCTTCGAAGATCGCTGAAGAATAGAGCATGGAGGGATCAAGCCACAGCGCATAGAAGTCATTGCCGAGGTCATAATGCGCTTCGATATTCTTGCGACTGCCACGCTTCGTGTTGGCGCGAAACAGATGCTTCATGCGGTTGACGGCACGCATCAGCAAGCCGCCTTCGATGGCCGGCGTCAGTGCCTTTCCATTCCTGGCCGCAAAACGGATGACCGCCGTCAGATCGGGCGTTGTCCAGTCACCTTCGATGAAGCCTTCCGCAAATCCGATATCGCCTGCCGCAATCACCCGACGCAACATCCGCCAATTTCGGATCAGTATGATCGCCTCGGGACCGGGCTGAACACCTTGTTTGTTGATGACCTGACCGGATGGAAGCACGATCTTGATATGGCCGTAGCTCACACCCGCCAAGAACCTCTCAAGCATGGTGCCCGCCCAGCCGAATTCTGCGGGCGCCTGCGAAAGATCAAGTTGCGTCCCGGTGACCTCGTCTGACCAACTCATGCAGTTCTCCCTCCATCAGTTGCGAGGATTGCTTCGATGCATCTGCAAGAGGTTACGAGCGCTTCCGGCTTTTAGTTTCCCGGAGGAGAAGAATTTTTCGATTTTTTCTGATTGTCATGAAACTGGATGGGCTTTTTCTCCGTAGATCTCAGTGAAGGCATTGAGACCTTGCCTTGGGAGGAGCCCATGGACATGCTTCTGCTGATCGTCATCGCATTCTGGCTGTCATTGGCCATGGCTGGCGCATGGGCTATCCAGCGCGCGACCGGCTTGAGTGGATGGATCGATACGATCTGGTCATTTGCTGTCGGTGTAGGTGGGATCCTCTCGGCGCTCTTCGCCGATGGAGATTCCGAGCGGCGCGTTGCAATTCTGGTGATGGTAGCGGCCTGGGCACTCAGGTTGGGTAGCCATATCGGGTCCCGAACCAGAGGGGCAGGCGAGGATCCCCGTTATGCGAAATTCATCGAAGAATGGGGTGAAAGCGCCTCATGGCGGCTTTTCTTCTTTCTGCAGATTCAGGCACTCGCCGCCTTCATCCTTGTTCTGGCGGTCTGCATGGCAGCTACGAATGAAGCGCCCTTCCCTCGCATTCTCGACCTTTTCGGCATCATCATCGCCGTCATAGCGCTCGCAGGCGAAGCAATCTCGGATCTGCAACTAAGCCGCTTTCGAAAGACGCCGCAGGCAAAGACCGAGGTCTGCGAGACCGGCCTCTGGCGGTATTCGCGCCATCCGAACTACTTCTTCGAGTGGATGTTCTGGTGTTGCTGGTTTTTGTT
>NZ_JACIGW010000025.1:0-1317 GCF_014198105.1 Aliirhizobium cellulosilyticum
TGTAGTGGCCCCCTAAACCCCCGGACACGATCTCCCACTTGTTAAGTGTTAGGAGTAATGTGCCCATTATGACCAGTCACATACCTAAGATAGAAGTGTTGTCCGGCCCTGAGCGCCGCCGTCGCTGGTCGACAGCGGATAAGCTCGCGATAGTCCAGGAGACCTACGAGCCGGATGTCACGGTCAGCATCGTTGCTCGACGGCATGGCATTCAGCCGAACCAGTTGTTCGCCTGGCGTAAATTGGCGGCGCAAGGTGCGCTGACGGCGACGGCATCGCAGGAAGAGGTCGTCCCGGCATCCGAGTACAGAGCGCTTCAGAACCAGGTAAAAGAACTTCAGCGCCTCCTCGGCAAAAAGACGATGGAAGGCGAAATCCTCAAAGAAGCGCTTGAGATAGCATCAGGGTCAAAAAAACACCTGTTGCGCTCGCTGTCGTTGCCGAGGGACGGTTCGCGATGACGGCGGTGTGCGAGACCTTGGGTGTCGCCCGATCCAACATAGCGGAACGTGTGAGGCAACGTCCTTCCGGAGCCAGGGGGCGGCCGCCGCTCGCTGATCAGGAACTGATGGATGAGATCAAGACGATCATCGATGACATGCCAACCTACGGATATCGCAGGGTCCACGCGATCCTGCGCCGTAAAGCCCGCAGCGAAAACCGTCCATGGCCAAATGCCAAACGCGTCTACCGGGTGATGAAGGTTCACGGCATGCTTCTTCAGCGCCATACGGGTGCAATCGACATCCGTCGCCACGATGGCCGCGTCGCCGTCGAGCAATCCAATTTGCGTTGGTGTTCAGACGGGTTTGAAATCGGCTGCGACAACAAGGAGAAGGTGCGCGTTGCTTTCGCTCTCGATTGCTGTGATCGCGAGGCCATCGCCCATGTCGCGACAACCGAGGGCATCAAGAGCGAGGACGTCCAGGACCTGGTCATCACGGCTGTTGAGAACCGTTTCGGTCTCGTCAACACACTTCCAAAGCCAATCGAATGGCTGACGGACAACGGTTCCTGCTTCATCGCAAAGGAAACCAAATCGCTGCTCATCGATATCGGCATGGAGCCGTGTTCAACGCCCGTTCGCAGCCCACAGTCCAACGGAATGGCCGAAGCCTTCGTCAAAACCTTCAAGCGCGATTACGTCTCGGTGAACCCCTTGCCGGACGCCATGACCGTCATCGCGCAACTGCCCTCATGGTTCGAACACTACAACACCCTTCACCCGCATAAGGCATTGGGGTATTGCTCGCCTCGTGAGTTCTTAAACCGTCAAACCGAAAGCTGATCCTGTCCGGTTTTTAAGGGGCAACTCCA
>NZ_JACIGW010000026.1:0-1276 GCF_014198105.1 Aliirhizobium cellulosilyticum
TGGAGTGAACCCCTCGGGCTGGACCACAGGACAGGGAAAAACTGATACACTCTGCGGGCCTTAATCGGAGAAGGCTCATGAAGTCCCGAGGTCCATATCGACGGCATTCGACACCGTTTAAACTACAGCTTTGCCAGGATATCCGAAACGGTGTCATCGGGCGGCGCGACGCGCAGCGTACCTATGGCGTTTCGGCCAATCTCATACAGCTATGGCTGACGCAGTTCGATCGTGGCGAGCTGAACGATGAAGAGGCTGAGGCCAGCGTCATTGCGGAGTACGAGGCACATATCGCGGCGCTCGAACGCAAGGTCGGCCAGCTTACAATGGAGCTGGACCTGGTGAAAAAAACACCGCGCCAGCCGATCGCCGCCGACAGCGCGAGCTCCTCCATCATCAGCGGCCCCCGGCCTGCTCTGTCAGACGGGGGTGCAAAATGATCGATCTCCCGAGGAGCACCTACTATTACCAATCAACGGCAAAAGCTTTAAATCTCCGCGACAGCGAGCTCGTTGCAATCATAGAAGACATCCAGGACGAGCTGCCCTGCTACGGATACCGGCGCGTGACGCACGAGCTTCGGCGAAGAGGCCACCTCGTTAATCACAAGCGTGTCGCCCGCGTCATGCGGGCCAATGGCCTCGGTATCAAGCCTCGCAAGCGGTATGTTCGCACGACGGATAGCAACCACGATTCGCCGATTTACCCGAACCTTTATCGCAATGTGATCCCGTCGCGGCCTGACATGGTCTGGGTGGCCGACTTCACGTACATCCGCATCGCCGCTGGCTTCTGCTATCTTGCTGTCATTCTCGACGCCTGCAGCCGGAAAGTCGTCGGCTATGGCCTGTCGAAACGCCTGGATACGCCGCTTGCATTGGCAGCGTTGCGGTCGGCACTCGAGAACAGAAAGCCTCCGCCCGGCTGCATTCACCACACGGACCGCGGATGCCAGTACGCAAGTGAGACCTACCGAAGAGCGCTCGATGCGGCAGGCTTACAGGGGTCTATGAGCGCCGTCGGTAACCCTTATCACAATGCGCAGGCAGAGAGCTTCATGAAGACCCTGAAAGTGGAGGATATCTACCCAGCAGGCTACGAGACTTTCGCTGACGTAGCCGAACAGTTGCCTAAGTTCATCGAGCAGATTTACAATGCCAAACGGCTGCATTCAGCCCTTGGCTATTTGTCGCCAGCAGAATTTGAAACCCAACTCGCCCAGCAGGCGGCTTAGTTTGCGTTGTTTCGATGGTCCAGCCCGAGGGGTTCACTCCAA
>NZ_JACIGW010000027.1:0-1051 GCF_014198105.1 Aliirhizobium cellulosilyticum
TAGAGCGTTTCACCTTTTGACGGAACCGTATCCTGCATTTGTTAGATAATTGGCGCATTCGTCGGGTTGGATTGTTTCGACCAGTTTGCCGATATGGCGCCAAGTATCGTCGATGGAGCGCTTTTGTGCATTGCGCATCCAATGCTTTATCTTCGAGAAGGCCTGCTCGATCGGATTGAGATCTGGGGAATAGGGCGGCAGGAACCAGAGCCGGGCACCGGCGGCCTTGATCAATTGGCGGATTGTCGCCGACTTGTGGCTGCCGAGATTATCCATGACGACGATGTCGCCTGGCTTGAGCACCGGCACCAACTGCTGTTCGACATAAGCGCGAAAGCATTCGCCATTGATTGGCCCGTCGAAGACACAAGGCGCTGTCAGCCGATTGTTCCTCAAGGCACCCAGGAATGTCAGCGTGCGCCAGTGGCCATGTGGCGCAAACGCTCGCAGACGCTTGCCTCTTGGTCCCCAGCCCCTGATCGGCGTCATGTTGGTCTTGATCCAGGTCTCGTCAATAAACACCAGTCGCTCAGGATCGAGGTGCTGCTGCAGGGTCTTCCATCGCTCTCTTCTGCGGGCAACATCGGCACGAGCCTGTTCAAGGGCGAACAGCGTTTTTTTTGAAGCGCAGACCCTCGCTGCGGATGAACTTCCAAATCGTATTATGGGAGACGGCGAGGCCTCGCGAGGCGAGCTCGTCCTTCAGTCCGTGCAGCGTCAGATGCGGATTTTGAGTGAGCCGTTCGACAATGAAGTCACGATGTGGCTCCAGAATGCGCTTGCGATAACCACCCATCTTGTCTGGGCGAACCGATCCCGTCATGCGATGGCGCTGAGACCACTTCACCACTGAGGACGCCGCCACCTCGAAGCGTGCAGCCACTGTACGGACACTCTCGCCGCTCAAAACAGCCGCAACAACACGCTCACGAAGATCATTCGATATCGGTGCGGTCATAGAATGCTGGCCTCCATCCAGCCAGCATCAGTGAATCAGAACACAGGTGATTTGGGTATCCGAAACGATTCAGAAATACGAGGAAACGCTCTA